>DBTS01000152.1:1074-51187 GCA_002307175.1 Rhodocyclaceae bacterium UBA1310 | reverse complement strand
TACAGATCGTGAACAGCTTCTCAGGCGCCGTGGCGCTTGCGATAACGATCCAGGAAGCGCGCAATGCGTGCCATCACCTCACTCAGATCGTCTGAATTGGGCAGGAACACCACCCGCACGTGATCCGTCGAAGGCCAGTTGAAGCCGGTGCCCTGAACCATCAGAACGCGCTCGGATTCGAGCAGTTCCAGCACGAATTGCTGGTCATCCTCGATCGGGTACATCTTCGGATCGAAGCGCGGGAACATGTACAGGGTGCCCTTGGGTTTCACACAGCTAACGCCGGGCATGGAGATCAGCGCTTCATAGGCCAGATCGCGCTGGCGTGCCAGGCGGCCACCCGGCTTGACCAGATCATTGATCGACTGATAGCCGCCAAGCGCGGTCTGGATGGCGTACTGGGCAGGTACGTTGGCGCACATGCGCATCGAGGCCAACAGAGTCAGCCCTTCGATGTAATCGCGGGCGATCTTCTTGTTGCCCGAGACCACCAGCCAGCCGGCGCGGTAGCCACAGGAACGGTAGTTCTTGGAGAGGCCGTTGAAGGTGATGAAGAGGATGTCGTTGGCCAGCGAGGCGATCGAAGTGTGTTTCGTGCCGTCGTAGAGGATCTTGTCGTAGATCTCGTCGGCGTAGATGATCAGGTTGTGCTGGCGCGCAATCTCAATGAGTTCGAGCAGCACTTCATCGGGATAGACGGCGCCGGTCGGGTTGTTCGGGTTGATGATCACCAGCGCCTTGGTGCGCGGCGTGATCTTGGCGCGGATATCATCGACCGCAGGCAGCCAGCCATTGGCTTCGTCGCACAGGTAATGGCGCGGATGTCCCCCTGCCAGATTGACGGCGGCAGTCCACAGAGGATAGTCCGGTGCCGGCACCAGCACTTCGTCGCCGTTGTTGAGCAGAGCCTGCATGGCGATCATGATCAGCTCGGAGACGCCGTTGCCAATATAGATGTCATCAATAGCCACGCCGGAAATCTGCTTTTCCTGCGTGTAGTGCATCACCGCCTTGCGTGCCGGGAAGATCCCCTTGGAATCCACATAGGCGGCTGCTTCGGCCATATTGCGGATCATGTCCTGGGTGATCTCTTCCGGCGCATCGAAGCCGAAAGCCTTGGGGTTGCCGGTGTTGAGCTTGATGATGCGCTGGCCTTCCTCTTCCATCTGCTTGGCGCGCTCGAGCACGGGGCCACGAATGTCGTAACACACATTGGCCAGCTTGGCGGACTTGGCAACGGTGCGCACGGCGGCGGCTTCGACAGCCGTCTTGGGCGTTTCGTTGGTCGCGACATGCAGGCTAGGTGTGGGTTTCATGATGAACACTCCGTGGTTGAGGGAGGGAAAATTCCCGTCCGTAAACCCACTATGATAGCGAATGCGCGCCCACGCTAGGAAATGGCGCGAACCTTCCGAACAGGGAAAACCATGCTTTTGACGCGAGAAAACCCCGGCCAGATCAATCAGATACAGTCTTATGACGATGCTGCCTTTGTTGTCAATGGGCAACGTTTTACCTCAAGCCTGATAGTGAGAGCCGAAGATCCTGCGGAAATCTGGCCGCTGGCCGGGTTTGCCGCCCTGCGCGTGGAGGATGTCGCGCATCTTGCCGTCTTAAAACCGGCGCTGGTGCTGCTGGGAACAGGCAAGCGGCAGCGTTTTCCGCCCGTTCGTCTGCTTGAGCCGCTGATCACCGCAGGGATCGGTTTTGAAATCATGGATACCGGCTCGGCCTGTCGTACTTTCAACCTCCTGGCTTCGGAAGGGAGGGACGTGCTGGCGGCCCTGGTACTGGAAGGGGAATGTTAATCTGCAAGGAAATCAAGCGCTTCTGCGAGGCCGTTGCAGGGTGCCTGAATGCGCGCTAGGCTGGCGTTACCCCAACGCAGGAGAAGAAGATGACGCTGGAACTCAAGACACTGCCCGAACTGGCCGCAACAGGAGGCGCCAACGTAGCGCTGGCAAGCCTGACGGGCAAAAAGGTCGTGCTGTATTTCTATCCCAAGGACAATACCCCGGGCTGTACCACGGAGGGCATTGATTTCGCCCGCCTGCACGCCGATTTCGTAGCTGCCGGGGCTGTCGTGCTGGGTGTTTCGCGCGATAGCGTGAAGAGCCACGAAGGCTTCAAGTGCAAGCATGCATTTCCCTTCGAGCTGCTCTCGGATGCCGACGAAAGTCTGTGTGAGGCTTTGGCTGTCATCAAAATGAAAAACATGTACGGCAAACAGGTGCGTGGCATCGAACGCAGCACCTTCGTGTTTGACGCAGCGGGCAAGCTGGCCCGCGAGTGGCGTGGCGTGAAGGTGGCCGATCATGCGCAGGAAGTGCTGGCGTTCGTGCAGTCGCTTTAAGGAGTTGTTCAGGATCTGTCGCGAAGAGCCGGCAGCGGGTCGAAGAGCAGCGCATGAAGCCCGATCAAGCCTTCGCAGCAAGATCACGAACAGTTTTCCGTGATTTGGGGTGCGGGTGGGTATCTGCCCGCATCGGGTTCATACTTGCTGAAAGAACACATGGTCACACGTAAATCTGCAGTCAAGGCTCCTCCCACCAAGCTGTTCGTTCTCGACACCAACGTGCTCATGCACGATCCCACCAGTCTGTATCGTTTTGAAGAGCACGATGTTTTTGTGCCGATCATGACGCTCGAAGAGCTCGACAACAACAAGAAGGGTTTGTCGGAAGTGGCGCGCAACGCGCGGCAGGCAAGCCGGATGCTTGATGAGATCGTCACTTCCAGCGAGGACAGGATAGACGAGGGAATCCCGTTGCTCGGACCCTCGCGGGAACTGGCGTCTGGCCGTCTCTTCCTGCAGACGCAGGCAATCGACCCGACCCTGCCGGCCGGCGTACCGACGGCCAAGGCAGACAACCAGATCCTCGCCGTGATCATGTATCTGCGTGACGCCTTCAAAGATCGCCACGTGATTCTGGTCTCCAAGGATATCAATATGCGCATCAAGGCCCGTGCCCTGGGCCTGGAGGCGCAAGACTACTTCAACGACAAGGTGCTTGAGGATACCGATCTCCTCTACACCGGCATGCGTGAGCTGCCTGATGATTTCTGGGAAACCCACGGGCGCGACATGCAATCCTGGAAAGAGGGTGGGCGCACCTATTACAAGGTGCGTGGCCCGCTGTGTGCCGAGATGTACCTCAACGAACTGGTCTATCAGGAAGGTGACAAGCCGCTCTACGCCATCGTGAAGCAGAAGGATGGCCCTGTGGCGGTGTTTGAATCGCTGATCGACTATGCTCACCAGAAGAACAATGTCTGGGGCATCATGGCGCGCAACCGCGAGCAGAATTTCGCGCTCAACCTGCTCATGAACCCGGATATCGACTTCGTCTCGCTGCTCGGTCAGGCCGGTACCGGAAAAACGCTGCTGACGCTGGCTGCCGGGCTCACCCAGGTGCTGGAGACCAAGCGCTACGCCGAGATTATCATGACCCGCGTAACGGTGCCGGTGGGCGAGGACATCGGTTTTCTGCCCGGTACCGAGGAAGAAAAGATGGCGCCCTGGATGGGGGCGCTGGAAGATAACCTCGACGTGCTCAATGGCAGCCCCGAAGATGGCGGAGGGTATGGTGGCGAATGGGGCAGGGCGGCCACGCGTGACCTGATCCGTACGCGCATCAAGGTGAAGAGCCTAAATTTCATGCGCGGGCGCACTTTCATCAACAAGTTTCTGATCATCGATGAAGCGCAGAACCTCACCTCCAAACAGATGAAGACCCTGATCACGCGTGCCGGGCCGGGCACCAAGGTGGTCTGTCTGGGGAATATCGCGCAGATCGATACGCCTTACCTCACCGAAGGCAGTTCGGGCGTGACCTACGTGGTTGACCGGTTCAAGGGCTGGGAGCATAGCGGGCATATCACACTGCAACGTGGTGAGCGCTCGCGCCTGGCCGATTACGCAGCGGAAACCCTGTAAAATCAAAAGCCGGCGGTGCCGTCATGGGTATTGGCGGCAGCGCTGGCGAACCCGCTGCAGATCGGGGACGAACGGTAGACGGGTTTACAGCCCTGCGCATGGCGGCTATAGTCCGGCCCATGCAAAAATTTATGTCACGGATTCTGTTCGGCCTTTTCCTGCTCGCTTCCACAAATGTGGTGCTGGCGGAAAATACGTCGGATATGCAGGGTTCGCAGTCTGCGACAGGTGGCAAAGTGTCCACTTTGCTGGAGAAAGGCTTTGGTTTCCTCGGTGTGCGTTATCGCATGGGTGGAAACGGCCCGGACGCTGGCGGTTTTGACTGCAGCGGTCTGGTGCGCAAGGTCTTTGGGGATGCCCTGGGCTTGAATCTACCCCGTACTGCGGCAGAAATGGCGCAGATGGGCGAGAAGGTGACTTCCACCGACCTGAAGCCCGGTGACCTTGTATTCTTCAATACGATGCGGCGTACCTTTTCCCACGTCGGGATCTATCTGGGTGACAACAAGTTCCTGCACTCCCCCTCCAAGGGAAGTACCGTGCGTGTCGAAGACATGACCGAAGCCTACTGGACCAAGCGTTTCACTGGGGGGCGCCGGCTGATTTCCGAAGCGCAGGCTGCTGGTGCCGACATGGCTCCTTCCTCTTCGGGCTCCCTGGCGCCGCCAGCTTTGCTGGTGCGACCGCCAGAACAGTCCGCCAATCCCTGATACAGATTCTGAAAACAGGGTCCAGGCAAGTATTTCAGACAAAGGCCACGCAATGCGTGGCCTTTGTCGTTTTAGCGCGAGAAACCGCCGTTCAGTGTGCAGCCACCAGATCCTGATGCCTGTTGGCCAGTGTGCCCGAAGCAACAGTCGATTTCGCTGCCCCTTGCCTGAGGGTTTTGTAGATACGGGGCTGGACGCCTTTGCTCCGGATCCAGGCCGGCAGATGCGGAATGTCGGCATAGGCCGCCTGTTCGGTGGGATAGCTGCCGTAGATCACGAGTACGGTTTGCTGCGGGTCGCCCCTGCCGACAAATAATGCCAGCTGATGAGTATCGATAACCTTTTCCGCGTTTGAGAGAAAGGTTTCAAGCCTGGCTGCATTGGCGGCCGGGACAGCCCGCAACTGCAGAAACCAGCTGGTGTCCGGCATGGCATCGATGCTGCTGCGCGAGGCGATCAACAGGGCGCGTGCGGCAGGCCCCAGCTCCTCCGGGACGGACGCAAGCGTCTCGCTTCTCTCGGCTACGCTGAGCGTGGCGCTGTTTGTTGCCGGCGCAGTGACAGGCGCAGGCGCTGTGTCTTCCCTGGATTGCCGGGCGGTGGACGGAGCGGCTGCCGTGCTGCTGGCTGGCAGGGTTGGGGTGGCTGGCTTGAGAGCCAGCCAGGTGGCGCCCCCTGCCACAAGGAGCAGGGCGCAGGCGCTGGCTGCCAGCAATCCTGGAGAGTCTACGAATCTCGCCCGCGGCAGATGGGTGTCGTGGATGGCGGCTTTGACGTGGTTTTCCGTTACGGTCGTGAGGTTTTCCGCGAAGGCGGCCATCATGGCCTTGTCGGCAATGATGTTGATATGCTTGAGCATGCCCCGCGAAGCCCGGGCGATCAGCGTGGCCAGTGGATCGGGGAATTGGGTCTGGCCAGAGTATCCGGCAATCGACAGGCGGAACTGCAGGTAGTCTGCCACCTGCTTGCGGTTCAGCGGGGAGAGATCGAAGCTTTGTGCAATGCGCGCACGCAGGGTTCGGAGTTTGTCCGCCGCCAGTTGCTTGCGGAAGCTTTTCTCCGCGAAGAGAATGAACTGTATGGCCTGCCTCCCCTGCAAGCTCAGCCCGCACAGGCGGTTGAGAGTTTGCAGCGATGCCTGGGACATCTGCTGGGCGTCATCAATTGCCAGCACGATACGTTGCTTTGCGTATTTGCCCTCACGCAGACGTCTTTCCAGCTGCCGCAGCGGTGCGTGAATGTCGGGCTGGAGGATCTCCAGCGCATCCTGTAGAACCTGTAGCAGGCCGATACGCTCGATTTCCTCGCCGCTCATGCTGAGGATGTGGGAGGAGGGCTTGAGCTTGCCTGCCAGCATGTGGCACAGCATGGTTTTGCCGGTGCCAAGCTGACCCCTGACCAGAAGTACGCCCTGATTGTCAAGGATTGCGCTGTGCAGGGCATCCAGTGTGGGGCCGTGCAGGCCCTGATGGAAACAGCCGGTTTGTGGTGTCAGGCTGAACGGTGCTTGATGGAGTCCGAAATGTTCGTGGTACATGGCGGGCTTCCCTGGGACTGTGTTTTTCCTGCAAGAGGCGTTGTGGGTGGCCGGGAGCCGGGGCTTTGCCGGATCTCTGGCCTCTACACTCATTTATCTGCCTTGGTTTGCTGTTCTGCAAAGAAAATCTGCGTTAATGAATCCAGCTGGGCTCCGGTCATTGAGGTGCGGGATTCACTCTGATCGGTCAGTGTTGCTGCCTTTCAGACTGTCTGAGCGCGATCTTAACGTACCCCTCGGCGAGAGTCGGTGGAACTGCCCGAAATATTCAATCCGGGAAAATTTTGACGACTTTGGACGTTGTTTTTTTGGTGAAGGGGGATTTACATACATGCAAGAATGTATGTACATTTACTAGTATGGCGGCGTAACTCGAAGTAACAGAACGAAGGGACGCCCAGCCTTGTGGTTCATAACGGCATGTTAAGATGCGTGCCCTGATCGTGGTTTCAGACAATAACGATTATCTTGGATACCCCAGAGAATTCCTCCCCCTTGGTGCGGCTGCGTGACCTGTGTTTCTCCTACGGGGATCGTGAAGTGTTGCGTGGTGTGTCGCTCGATGTGCCGCGCGGCAAGCTTGTGGCAATCATGGGCGGGTCCGGTTCCGGCAAGACGACGCTGATGCGGCTTATTGGCGGGCAGCTCCAAGCCCAGAGTGGCGAGCTGACCGTCTGTGGGCGGAATCTTCATGGCATTGGACGAGAAGAGCTGTATACCCTGCGCCGCCGCATGAGCCTGTTGTTCCAGTTTGGCGCGTTGTTTACCGATATGTCGGTGTTTGACAACGTGGCCTTCCTGATGCGCGAGCACACCGATCTGCCCGAGAGCATCATTCGCGATCTCGTGCTCATGAAGCTGCAGGCCGTTGGCCTGCGCGGTACGGCGGCGATGATGCCCAAGCAGCTCTCTGGCGGCATGGCCCGGCGCGTGGCGCTGGCGCGTGCCATTGCGCTGGATCCGCAGCTCATGATGTACGACGAGCCTTTCACCGGGCTGGACCCGATTTCGCTCGGCGTTATCGGCCAGCTCATCCGGCGTCTCAATGATGCCCTGGGCGCCAGCTCCATTGTGGTGACCCACGATGTGCAGGAATCCCTTGAACTGGTCGATTACATCTACTTCCTCTCCGAGGGCAAGGTGGTGGCGCAGGGAACGCCGGAAGAGATCCGCGCTTCCAAGGACCCATGGGTACACCAGTTTGTGTGGGGGGAGTCGGATGGCCCGGTGCCCTTCCACTATCCGGCAGTTCCCTACGAAGAAGCCTTGCTCGGAGACTAAATGATGTTAGAAGGGATTACAGCCGTCTTCGGTGGAATAGGTCGCGGTGTGGTCGATGCGGTCTGGCGTTTGGGGTTTGCCGCGCGTTTTCTGGGCATGCTGCTCTGGTTATCGGGTAGCTGTTTGCGCCGCTTCAATCTCGTCATGCGCGAGATTTACTTCTCCGGGGTGTTGTCGCTGATCATCATCCTGGTGTCTGGCCTGTTTGTCGGCATGGTGCTGGGCATTCAGGGCTACGAAATTCTCGTGCGCTATGGATCGGAGTCTGCTCTGGGCGCAATGGTCGCGCTGTCACTGGTGCGTGAGCTGGGTCCGGTGCTGGCCGGCCTGTTGTTTGCCAGCCGTGCCGGGTCGGCCATCACTGCCGAAATTGGCTTGATGAAGGCCACTGAGCAGCTCGACGCGATGGACATGATGGCAGTTGATCCCATTGCACGCGTGGTGGCGCCACGCTTCTGGGGCGGGGTGATCTCGATGCCCCTGCTGGCGGCAATGTTCTCGGCACTCGGGGTGTTGGGCGGCTACATCGTCGGTGTGGTGATGATCGGTACCGATCCTGGCAGCTTCTGGTCACAGATGCAGGCCAACGTCGATTTCCGGCAAGACATTGTGAATGGCGTCATCAAGAGTGCGGTTTTCGGTTTGGCGGTGTCCTGGGTAGCTGTTTTCGAAGGCTATGACGCAGAGCCCACGGCAGAAGGTGTTTCGCGTGCAACCACGCGAACCGTGGTGATTTCATCGCTGGCTATTCTTGGATTGGATTTTATTTTGACATCGCTGATGTTCAGGGGCTGAATGTATGCGTCGCGCAACCATCGACATCTGGGTCGGTATCTTCGTTGTGGCAGGTCTTGTGGCACTGCTCTTTCTGTCTGTTCGGGTTGGTAATCTCGGGGCGAGCAAGCTACAAAACCCCTATGAGTTGAGTGCCCTGTTCGATAACATCGGCGGGCTCAAGGTGCGGGCACCTGTCAAGAGTGCTGGTGTGGTGGTGGGCCGGGTTGAAGCAATCACCCTGGATTCCGCGACCTATCAGGCCAAGGTAACCTTCCGCATGGATGATCGCTTCCACTTTTCGCGCGATACGTTTGCCACCATTAATACGGCCGGATTGCTTGGCGAACAGTACGTTGGTCTTGAGCCGGGCGGCGATCCGGATGATCTGAAGCCGGGTGAGACGATCAAGAAGACACAGTCGGCCATCGTGCTTGAAAAACTGATCAGTCAGTTCATGTTCAGTTCCGCAGAAAAGGGAAGTTCCAGCAACAAATAAAACTGGAAAGGCCGGAAAGAATGAAAACACGCGACCTCCTGATCCCGCTTCTGTCCGCCTCTGTCCTGGCTGGCTGTGCGACGACTGCCACCACCCCGGAAGACCCGTGGGAAGGCATGAACCGCTCAATCTATGCCTTCAATGACAAAGCCGACCGCTATGCGCTCAAGCCTGTGGCACAGGGCTATCAGGCGATTACGCCCTTGCCGGCGCGCACCGGGATTTCCAATTTCTTTGGCAACATCAGCGATGTTTGGACCGGGTTCAATAACCTGCTACAGGGCAAACCAGGCAGCACGCTGACCGATCTGAGCCGCTTCGCAGTGAATACCACGGTGGGCATTCTCGGTTTGTTTGATGTGGCGACAGAGGTGGGCCTGGAGAAGCACGACGAGGATTTCGGTCAGACGCTCGCCGTATGGGGGGTTCCAGACGGCCCCTATCTGGTGCTGCCGCTGTTTGGGCCGAGCAATGTACGTGATGCGGGTGGCCTCGTGGTGGATCGCGCGGTTTTCAACATCAACTACGCTATTGAGAGTGTGCCGGTGCGCAACTCCGTGGCTGCTGTGCATCTGGTTAACACGCGTGCCAGCCTGCTTGGTGCGGAGACCACGCTGGAGGATGCTTCGCTGGATTCCTACGTGTTCATGCGTACTTTCTACATGCAGCATCGGCGTAGCGAAATTTACGACGGTCATCCTCCCGTGCAAAAGCGGGAAGACGATTTCTACGACGGCAGCAGTCTGCCGGCGGAACCTGTGGCCCTGCTCGATGTCTATCCGAGAGGGATGTTTGACCTGATGCTGGTTTCGCCCGAGCCTGCAGTGGTTTCCCCCGAGCCTGCAGCAGACGTACAAAACGACAAATAGAAATACTGTAGAGGACGTGAAATGATCAAGTCTCTGATGTGTGCATTGCTCACCGTTGTCGCAGTGCAGGCCATTGCCGCCGAGCCGGAAGCGCCTGATGCAATGGTGAAGACCGTCATGACCGATGTGCTGAACATCGTCAAGAACGACAAGGCCATTCAGAATGGTGACCAGAAGCGTGCCATCGATCTGGTGGAAACCAAGGTGGTGAAGCACTTCGATTTTGCCCACATGACGGCTCTCGCCATGGGGCGTGAATGGCGGAATGCCTCTGCCGACCAGCGGGTAGCGCTGGCCAATGAATTCAAGACCCTGCTGGAACGCAGCTACTCGAACGCACTCTCGCAGTACAAGGATCAGACCATCGATTACAAACCTTTCCGCATGCAGCCGACAGATACCGACGTGGTGGTGCGTACCGAAGTCAAGCAGGCGGGGGCCAAGCCGATCGGCATCGATTATCAGATGTCCAAGACCGCAGATGGCTGGAAAGTTTATGACGTGATGGTGGCAGGGGTAAGCCTTGTGACCAACTATCGCGACACTTTCACGCAGGAAATCAAGGCAGGTGGTATTGATGGCCTGATCAAGAGCCTGCACGCCAAGAACGCCGCAGCTGACGCTGGCAAAAAGTAAGATCGACACATGATTTCCGAAATCGACGGCCAACTCCATATCGCCGGAGAAATGAACCATCAGACGGCCACGGCCCTGCTGGCAGAGGGAACCCCCCTGGTTGGCGCAGCTGATCAGGTGCTCAATCTCGCCGCAGTGGCTGTGGTGGATTCCAGTGCCCTGGCCGTTCTGCTGCAATGGGTGCGTACTGCACGTGCCGCCGGGCGGCAGTTGCGTGTAATCGACGCGCCGGCAGCCTTGGTCAGTCTGGCAAGCCTGTACGGGGTCAGTGAAATTCTTTTCCCTTCCGCTGCGGGTAACGAACACAGTGTCCAGCATTGACCCCCCCGCCATCCAGGTGCGGGGAGCGGTCAAGCGGTTTGGCTCGCTTCAGGCACTCGGTGGTGTAGATCTCGAAATCCGCCAGGGCGAGTTTTTCGGTCTGCTCGGCCCCAATGGTGCCGGCAAGACGACTTTGATTTCCGCCATGGCCGGACTCTCACGTCTGACCGAGGGGCATATTTCCATCATGGGTCATGACGTGGTTGGCGATTATCGCGCCGCCCGCCGTGCCCTTGGAGTGGTGCCGCAGGAATTGGTGTTCGATCCATTCTTCTCGGTGCGTGAAATGCTGCGCATCCAGTCCGGCTATTTCGGCCTGCGCAACAACGATGCCTGGATCGACGAGCTTCTCGCCAGTCTGGATCTCACGGCGAAGGCCTCGACCAACATGCGCCAGCTCTCCGGCGGCATGAAGCGCCGAGTGCTGGTGGCGCAGGCGCTGGTGCACCGGCCACCCGTGATTGTGCTCGATGAGCCTACCGCCGGCGTTGATGTCGAACTGCGCCAGACTCTCTGGCAGTTTGTGCGTCGCCTCAATGCCGAAGGCCACACGATCCTGCTGACCACCCACTATCTGGAAGAGGCTGAGGAACTGTGCACGCGGATCGCCATGCTCAAGGCCGGTCAGGTCATTGCGCTGGATACCACGAGCGCGATCCTGACGCGTTTCTCCCAGCGCGCCCTGAAAATCCGCGTGGCCGGCACGGCAACGCTGCCTGCCCAGCTCGCCGGGCATGTCATGAGTTTTGCCGAGGGCCTGTTGCAGCTGCGCTTCGAGCGCTATGCGCAGATCGAAAGCATGCTTGCCGCTGTGCGCGAAGCAGGTTTTGAGATTCTGGAAATTGATATCAGCAAGCCCGATCTGGAGCAGGCCTTCATCGAGATCATGCATCGGGAGGGTGGGGCATGACCGCCTTTCGCACGCTTCTCTATAAAGAAAATCTGCGCTTCTGGAAGGTGAGTTTCCAGACGGTGGGCGCCCCTGTCCTTACCTCAGTGCTGTACCTGATGATCTTTGGGCATGTGCTTGAAGGGCGTCTGCAGCCGCTGGCAGGGGTCAGCTATACGGGATTCCTGATCCCCGGCCTGGTGATGATGAGCGTGCTGCAGAATGCCTTTGCCAACAGCTCATCCTCGCTGATCCAGAGCAAGATCACCGGCAACATCGTGTTCGTGCTGCTGCCGCCGATTTCCTGGCTGGAATTTTATGCTGCCTATGTGCTTGCAGCCATCCTGCGCGGGGTGGTGGTGGGGATCGGCGTGTGGCTGGCCTCCCTGCTGTTCGCCCGGATCGGCATCGCACATCCGCTGTGGACGCTGGCCTTCGTGTTGCTCGGTGGCGCCATTCTGGGCACCCTTGGAGTGATTGCCGGGATCTGGGCCGACAAGTTTGATCAGCTTGCGGCCTTCCAGAATTTCCTCATCATGCCGCTGACGATGCTCTCCGGCGTGTTCTACTCGATTCACTCCCTGCCGGCTTTCTGGCAGAAAGCCTCGCACCTGAATCCGTTCTTCTTCATGATCGATGGCTTCCGCTACGGCGTCTTTGGGGCGTCCGACGCTTCCCCCTGGCTGAGTCTGGCAATTGTCTCCGGTGCGTTTCTGGTGCTTGCCGGCCTGTGTCTTCACATGCTGCGCAGCGGCTACAAATTGAGAGGTTGAGCAGATGTTTCCTGCCCATGAAATCAAGCGCCTGATCGAGCAGGGTCTGGCTTGCGAAACAGTGATCATCGAAGGGGATGATGGCGTGCATTTCTCCGGCATCGTTGTCAGTGCCGACTTTGAAGGCCTCAACCGGGTGCGCTGCCATCAGGCTGTGTATGCCACGCTGGGCAGCCTGATGGGGGGCGAGATTCACGCCCTGCAGCTGCAGACCTATACGCCAGCGCAGTGGGCGGAGTTTCAGAAAGCCCTGTAATCGGCCAGAATGCACGGTGCTCGGGGGCTGATAGCACCTCTGCTGCCCCTGTGTTTGATCAGCACTCCCTGCATGCGGTACAGTTACAGGGTTTGGAAGCGCGAGGCTTTGCCGTTTCGGCGTGCCACCTTCGTTGCAGACATCAAGCCAGACTGCCCTTGTCCAGCGCCCTTGAGGCGTGGCGCAGGGGCTTCCCGGAAATACGCCGTAGCTGCCTGCACGAATCGTGCACGGCGGGCTCGGTGGCTACCCTTGCGCCTTTGCGCAGCATCGTTGAATTGAGGATTGTGCAGTGAGCACCGTCACCCTGGCCCTCTCCAAAGGGCGCATTTTTGAAGAAACCCTGCCTCTGCTGGCTGCCGCCGGCATTGTTCCGCAGGAGAATCCCGAAGAATCGCGCAAGCTGATCATCGGAACCAACCGCCCCGAAGTCCGCCTGGTGATCGTGCGTGCCTCGGATACCCCGACCTATGTGCAATATGGGGCCGCCGACATGGGCATTGCCGGCAAGGATGTGCTCATCGAGCACGGCGGGGCCGGCCTGTATCAGCCGATTGATCTGGCGATTGCCAAGTGCCGCATGAGTGTGGCCGTGCGCGAGGATTTTGACTACGCCGCCGCCGTGCAGCGCGGTGCGCGCATCAAGGTCGCCAGCAAGTACATCAAGATTGCCCGTGAGCACTTTGCCAGCAAAGGCATGCATGTTGATCTGATCAAGCTCTACGGCTCGATGGAACTGGCTCCGCTGGTGGGGCTGGCAGACGCCATCGTCGATCTCGTGTCGACGGGTGGCACGCTGCGCGCCAACAAGCTCGTGGAAGTCGAGCAGGTGATGCCCATCAGCTCCCGCCTGATCGTCAATCAGGCCTCGCTGAAGCTCAAGCGTGAATTGCTGCAGCCGGTTATCGAAGCTTTTGCAGGAGCCGTGAAGCCATGAGCCAGGTCAGCAGACTGGATTCCTCGCAGGCCGGGTTTGCCGAGCAGCTCGGCAAACTGCTGGCGTATGACAACGGCACGGATGAGAAGATCAACTCCGCCGTGGCGGAGATTCTTGCTGCTGTGCGAACCCGTGGCGATGCAGCGGTGGTGGAGTACACCAACCGCTTTGATCGCCTCAGTGCCCCGGATATGCAGGCGCTGGAGCTCCCGCGTGCCGCCCTGCATGCCGCGCTGGACGGGCTGAATGCCGAGCAGCGCACGGCACTTGAAACCGCTGCCGAGCGTGTGCGTGCCTATCATGAGCGGCAGGTGCAGGAATCCTGGAGCTTCACCGAAGCCGATGGCACCCGTCTGGGGCAGAAGGTGACGCCGCTGGATCGCGTGGGCCTGTATGTGCCGGGTGGCAAGGCCAGCTACCCCAGCTCTGTGCTGATGAACGCGATTCCCGCCAAGGTGGCAGGCGTTGGCGAACTCATCATGGTCACCCCCACACCGGGCGGCGAGCGCAATCCGCTGGTGCTCGCGGCAGCAGCGGTGGTTGGTGTGGACCGGGTCTTTACCATCGGCGGGGCGCAGGCTGTGGCGGCACTCGCCTATGGCACGCAGACCCTGCCACAGGTCGACAAGATCGTCGGGCCGGGCAACGCCTTTGTGGCCGAAGCCAAGCGCCGCGTTTTCGGCACGGTGGGCATCGACATGATCGCCGGCCCCTCCGAAGTGCTGATCATCTCGGACGGCACCGGCAATCCGGATTGGGTGGCAATGGATCTGTTTGCCCAGGCCGAGCACGATGAAATTGCCCAGTCCATCCTGCTGTGCCCGAGCGCGGCATTCTTGGATGCCGTGGCGGCTTCGATCGAGAAGCTCTTGCCGCAGATGCCGCGCCGCGAAATCATTGCCGCATCGCTGGCCAACCGTGGCGCCCTGATCAAGGTGGCAGACCTCGATGAAGCCTGTGTGATTGCCAACCGCATCGCGCCGGAACATCTGGAACTGGCGATCGAGGATGCCGAGCCGTGGATCGAGAAGATTCGCCACGCCGGCGCCATCTTCGTCGGGCACTGTTCCGTCGAGGCTTTGGGTGATTACTGTGCCGGCCCGAACCATGTGTTGCCGACGATGCGCAGCGCCCGCTTCTCCTCGCCGCTGGGCGTTTATGATTTCCAGAAGCGTACCAGCATCATCCACATGTCCAGAGCCGGTGCGGCTGCGCTGGCACCGGTCGCTGCCACGCTGGCGTATGGCGAAGGGCTGCAGGCGCATGCCCGCTCGGCCGAGTATCGCAAGTAAGACAGAAGAGACAGAAACAGAAACTGAAGCAGGGAAGGGCGCATGGCCACAGATTTGCCGTTGATCGTACCGGAGTGGCCCGCGCCCAGGAATGTGCGGGCGTGTGCCACCACCCGCAAAGGTGGTGTCAGCGCCGGCCCTTATGCCTCGCTTAACCTCGGCACCCATGTGGGCGACGATCCGCAGGCGGTGGCTGAGAACCGCGCACGCCTGGGCAAACATTTGCCGGTTCGCCCCTTGTGGCTGCAGCAGGTGCACGGAGCCGTCGTCGTCAATGCCTTGAGCACCTGCCCGGATGCCCAGGCCGATGCGGCCTTTGCGCGTGTGCCCAACCAGATCTGCACGGTGATGACTGCCGATTGCCTGCCCGTGCTGTTCTGCGATGCCGCAGGCACAGCGGTGGGGGCGGCGCACGCCGGCTGGCGCGGGCTGGCTGGTGGCGTGCTCGAAAACACCGTGAAGGCCATGCAGGTGGAGGCTACAGAGGTGCTCGCCTGGCTGGGCCCGGCAATCGGGCCGCAATCCTTCGAGGTGGGCGAGGACGTGCGCGCTGCCTTCGTGGCGCACTCAGCACAGGCGCAATCGGCTTTCGTGCCGACGGGTGCGCCGGGCAAGTATCTCGCGGATCTGTATCTGCTGGCACGCCAGCGCCTCAATGCGCTGGGCGTCACCCGGATCTATGGTGGTGGGCGCTGCACCCTGACCGAAGCCGATACTTTCTTTTCGGCACGCAGGGATGGCACCCGTTCGGGGCGACAGGCTTCACTGATCTGGCTGGAGGGCTGATCTGGCGGGTGTTGCTGTGTTGGACGCCGTGTCAGTGCATGCTCTGCTCACTGCTGACGGCTTTCCGCCGCAGAGCATGAGCAGTTTCTCAGATGTACCCGGCCGAATTATCGGTTTCCTTGTCCGTGATATCGGCTGCTGCAAAAGCGGCAGCTTCTGGGTCAGTTCCCTGAACAAAGGCCGGAGCATTGGGGTGCATGGAGTCGCGCACCATCGGCATGCGGCAGGGCACCAGATTTTCGTCGAGCAGGCGTTCAATGCGCGCAAAAATCTCATAGCGCGAGAACGGTTTCTTCATGAAATCATCCGCGCCGATACGGGTTCCAAAGAACTGTTCGGTCGCCTGCTCGTTGCCACTGATCATGATCACGGGGATGTCGCGTGTTACCGGATCACGGCGCAGGTGGCGCAGTGCGGCAAAGCCATTCATGCCCGGTAACACGATATCCAGAAAGATAAGTTCCGGCTTTTCAGTGCGGGCGATTTCAATGCCACGTTCGGCGTCCAGGGCTTCCAGGGTGACATAGCCTGCCGTGCGCAGAATCTTGCGGAACACTGCCACAATCGTTGCCGAATCGTCGATGACCAATACGCGCGTGCCTTCGCGGGCATTCACGCGGGGGCGGGTGCGCCGCTCCACCTGCTGGGGCGCACCTTCGACAGGGGCCGGAACAGGGATTGTGGCTGGGGCCGGCGTTGGAACCGGGATAGTTGGCGCTGCTGCGCTATTGCTTGCTGCCGTGCTCTTGCCACCAATCATGGCTCTGAGCTGATCGAAAATTCCCATTACTTGCCTTTCGGGGGGCGGAAAGCCTTGTGTGCGTAAACCTGTCTGGCCGAACCTGGATAGCTTTCATTCCCTATGCATTAGCCATGCCATCATTTGTGGCATGCCCTGAAACCTGATCAGGATAACAGTCTTGAGTCCTGGGTGATTGTCCCTTGGTCAAGTGCTGATGAACGCCTGTAAGCCGGCAGGCGTCCATCTTCCTGGAATAAATGGATTTAACAAATTTTCATTTTTTATCCGATCCTTTCGGATCAATCACGGAAATTGTTGGCGAACTGGCGCCGATTCCGCGCAACTCCGGTCGATACATGTCTTCCGCATAGCTTGAGGGTACTGTATACGTACCCGGCGTTACCACCCGCAGCATGTAAAAGAGTGTGATTTTATTCGGCCCCAGATCTGCGGCGGCCACATAGCGGTCGTCGCGGTATTCCTGGTGCTTGATGCGGCTGTCGTTGATGGCCTCCGCCACATTTACACCGCCAATCGTGAATTCACCAGCCTGAGGGCCTTGCGACAGATTGAGGTTCTCCACTTCCAGCCCGGCCGGGATGTGATCGATGATCATGCCTTCCTCGATGCGCTGTTTGGCCGTGGCGCTTACCCGCACGATAAGCATGTCGCCCACCTTGAGGGCGGCGCCGTGCCAGGGGCTGCCATCCGTGTGGAACCAGTCGCGTTCCAGCGTGATCACGTCAGATTTTGGCGTCGGTGCCTTGAGCGGGAAGCCGCTGGCCTCGATTTCCACAAACAGCGGTACGCCAGACTTGTTCTCCAGGCTCAGCTCCCCTCGCGCCAGGGCGGCAGTATCCAGCGAGCGGATCTCGTTGCCATGCGAACTGATGGTCTGCACCTTGTCGCCCTGATGCAGGATGGCTGTCCACTCGGCCTTGGTGTCACCGCTGCCCTGGGCATTGGCGGCCAGCAGCAGGGCCATGCGTTCCTGGGTGGAGAGCCAGCTGCGTTCCCCCAGGCCATTGGCCAGGTCGAAGAGCAGAGTGTCCAGGCGGGGGTGTTTCACCTTGTACTGTGTCAGCAGTGCATAAGACAGGGCCAGATCGCGGGTGCGGCTGCCATAGTCGTGCCCCAGCCATTCCCAGGTGGAGTCGGGCTGGATGCCGTAGCGCAGCTTCATGGCTTCATCCAGGGCCACCTTGGCACGCGCCGAATCACCCATCATCTGCAGGGCCAGCGACAGGTGCACCAGCGGCAGTGGCGAGCGGGCACGGTTGCGATACTGGTCGTGGAGAATGCGCAGCGTGGCCAGCGGCGCTTTCTGCTCACGGGCCAGCACAAAGGCAATATGGGCCATTTCGGCGAAGCGTTCATGGCCGTTGCGCAGCAGCTCGTAGTCCTGCGAGCGGTAGACGCCGCGTTCATCAGCCTTGATGGTCGAAGGAACGCTCGGGAAGGCGTTCGGCGCCGTCTGCAGCGTGGCCAGCATCCAGTCTTCGGCACGCTTCACCATGCGGTCAGGCACATTGAAGCCCTGGGCCCGTGCATCAAGCAGGAAACCTGTGGTGTAGGCCGTCAGCCAGGTTTCGTAGGCACCGTTGCCCCACAGATTGAAGCCGCCCTTGGCGCCCTGCATGCCGGCAATGCGGCTGATCGCGCCCTCCACGAACTGCGCCCGCTGCTCGCGGGTACGCGGCTCGATGCCATAGAGCTTGGCCGTGGCCTCATCAATCACCACATAGGGGTAGGCGGCACTGGTGGTCTGTTCCAGGCAACCATAGGGATAGTCGAGAAGGCCCTTGACCACACTCCTGACATTGAGCGGCGGGCGGTTCGAGACGCTGATCGATACTGCGCTGGAGCCCTTGAAGAACTTGTCCGCGAGGGCCGGATCGAGTTTCAGGCTATCCGCTGCATTGATCTTGGCCCGCCGCACCTCACGCACCAGTGCAACCGGGGGCTGTACCTGCAGCGCGGCTTCACGCACGATATTGATCGGCTTGGCGCCGCTGCCTTTTACCGCCAGCTTCAGGCGTGCCAGCCCATAGGCGTCGGTCGGCTCTGCCGTAAAGCGCAGGGTGCTGCGCTGCTTGTTGGCCAGCGTCAGGGTGCGCTCACCATCCTTGATGCGCACCGGGTCCGCACCCGAGAGGCTGATGCTGAGGGTCTGCTCAACACCGGAAAGGTTGGTCACATCCAGCGCCAGGGTGGCGGAATCCCCGGGTGAAATGAAGCGCGGGGTGGAAAGCTCTGCCACGATGGGCGCGGCAACCACCATTTCCCGGTCGGCCTGCCCATAGTTGTCGGCAGTGGAGGCAACGGCCATCAGGCGCAGCGTGCCATTGAAATCCGGCACATCCAGTGGAATTTCCGCTTCACCCTTGTCGTTAAGCAGTACCGGGCCGGAGAACAGATCCACAAGCTTGACCTTCCTGGGCATGCTGCGGGTGTCGCGCATGCCGGCGTCGCCGCCCCATTTGAGCTTGCCCTTGTCGCCGTCCATCTTCTCGATGAGCTTGCCGTAGAGATCCAGCAGCTCCGGCGCATAGCGATGCTTGCCGAAGAAGAAATCGAAGGGGTCTGGCGTCTTGAAACGCGAAATGTTCAGAATGCCGACATCGACTGCCGAGAGTGTCACCATCGCCGGCTTGCCTGCGGCGCCATCCACCTTCACCTTCACCATCGTGCGCTTTTCCGGCAGCACCTTGTCGGGCGCCGTGAGCTGCACCTTCATGTGCCGGTCATCGTTTTTCAAGGGCAGATAGGCCAGCCCCAGGGCGCGGGCCGGCGTCACACGGTCGCCCTGGCTGCCCGGGCGGAATACCGTGACGGCCACGTACATGTCAGAGCGGGTCCAGCTCTTGTCGATCGGGATCTTTACATCGGTGCCGGAAGTGGACACCGAGATGCGCTTGGTCCATAGCGCCTTGTCTGCTTCCACCACCACGAGTGCCTCGCCATCGTGCGGCGGCACAATGTTGACCGTTACGCTGTCGCCGGGTTTGACGGGTGCCCCTGCAAGCTTGAGCTGCACGCGATCCGGGCGGTTGCCGACATCTTCGGCATCCTGCGCGTTCCAGCCTGCGTAGAAACGGTAGCGCAGGGTTTCACCGGTCTGGCTATCAGTCACTTCAAGGCGGAAGCGGCCCCAGGTGACGGGCAGGGTGAGCCTGCCGCGCTGTTTCAGGGCGATCTTGCCAGACTGCACAAGCTCCTCGGTTTCCGTAAAGCCCGAATGCCAGCCCTTCTGATCATCGAAGCGCCAGTAGTATTCCCGGTCTTCACGATAGAGCTTGAAGCTGGCTTCATTGAGCGGGGCAAACTTGCCGTCCACCCCGACACGCGTGAACTCGAATCCGGCCGGGGAGTTTTCCCGTGCCACATTGCTGTCGAATTCCGGGCGCACGCCGATGAGCTGCTGCGCCGGCCACCATACGCGTTCAATGGAACGCACCACCGGCCGGCCACCGGATTCGAGCAGACTCAGGCTGGCGCGGATGGTCATCGGCGAATGGGCACCCTTGACGTCGAACGGCGCCGAAACCTTGCCACGGCCCTGATCATCAAGTGCCGTTTCTTCCATTTCGCTGCGGGTCTTGCGGGTATCGTCGGCAAAGTCACCGAAGATGAATCCCGGCCATCCCTTTGCCACAGGATTGATGGCACGTTCCTGGGCGACGCTGCCAAGCAGGCGGTTGCCCGCCGCAGGCGAGCCAAAGAGATAGTCCCCCTGCACGGTGATCGGGAAATCCGCATCGCCAGTCAGGGTGCTGCCGCTGCTCTTGAGATCGAGCTTCATGCGCTCGGGAAGGAATTCCTCCACCTGGAACGTCCACACGGTGTCGGCCACCTTGGCATTCGGATCGGCACGCAGTTCGATGCTCCAGCGGCCGGTCTGGGCGTCGGCGGGCAGGCCGATGGTGTGGCGGAAATAGCCGGGAATCCGGCTGTCCGGCTTCCAGGTCATGGTCTGAACGCTCTTGCCGTCGGCACGCTTCAGAATCGCCTGGACGGGGGCTGCCGGCAACACATGGCCGGCAGTGTCGCGGGCCAGCAGGGAAACGTCGAATTTCTCGCCGGGCCGGTAGAGGTCCCGCCCGGAATACAGGAAGAGTTTCGCGTCGCGCGGCAGATAGCCGCCGATATCGAATTCGGAGAGATCGAGCGCCGGTTCTCTCAGCGCGATGACGGATATTTCCTTGCCGCGATGCGCCATCAGCAGGCTCGCGTTATCGCCTACGCCGGTGAGCAGGGCGTGGCCATCCGAATCCAGCTTGCCTTTGGCAAGGTTTTTGCCATTCGCATCAATGACTTCGAGGTCGGCATCCGAAATGGCCTTGCCCGATGTCAGTGAAGTTGCGAAAACGTCGATGCCCTTGCTGAAGCGGTGGGCGTGCAGGCCAATATCGGTAACGTAGAAATAGGTCACCTGATAGTCTTCACGGAAACGCCCCGGCTGGCTCATGACTGCCACATAGATGCCGGGCTCCTGCAATTCCTTGATTCCCTCTATCGGCAGATGCGTCACCTTGCGCGCATTAGGCTTGTCGCTGGTGATAAAGCGCCCTGCATACACGCTCTTGGAGATGGTGTTGAGCTTGTCGAGCTGCCAGGTGTAGGTTTGCCCCTTGAGGTTGGAATTGCCCCCGCCGTAGCATTCATCACAACCGCCGTCCTCGGCATCGGCGTCATCATCGTCGGTATGCGTCGCAGCGCGCCGGTAACCCCCTACGGTTTCCAGGAAGTAGGGCATCTGCGCCGGTTCCACACGCAGGAACTGGATGTCCACCTCCGGCACGTTGACCGTCACCACCGGCAGACCACCATTCTGCTTGGCCGGCAGCACAGTGCCCTTGCTGGCAAAGAAATAGGATGGCGGCATCTCGTCGGTGGCGATCTGGCAATCCTTGATCTGGCCCAGCGTGGCACCGCTGGCCGCCTTCAGGGCTTCGCCAACACGCACCCGGTAGCTGCGCTGGGGCTTGGCGTAGGTGAAGAACAATACGCGCGGGTTGTCGCCCACCACCCAGTTGCCATTGAGCAGCTTTCCGTCGCCGCCGGCAGCCGGGGCCGCGTTTCCGGGCGCGCTGCCTGCATTCTCCTGGCTGGTTTCCTTGCCGCCGTCCGTGCGGCCCATGTCGGTCACCTGCAGCAGCTTGTCAAACGACTGGCCGCGCTCCACGGGCTCAGAGAAGACCACAGCCAGCGCCGGCTGATCCTCGAACAGGCGTGATTGGCAGGCCGTGGCCTCAAACGGGCCGCCTTCCTGGGCAATCAGGATATTGCCGTCCGCACCGGCCGTTGCATGATGGCTTTTGTACCACCATCCCCCTGCAACCGCTCCAGCCAGCAGCACCGTGACGACTGTTCCGATCAACGCCTTTTTGGCTAACGCCATGTTCTAACCCCTGGAAATTTTCCGCCGATGATGTGTTTGCAAGCCCGGCGGCTGCCTTGTGAAGCCCCTCATGCCTTGCGACAAGGCCGTGAGCTGGTTTTTTGAATGAAACCCTCCCATTTTGCCATTCTTCAAATCACCAAAAATCGGCTCTTACGGGCAGGTGATCTGCATATGCGACAGACGGCATGTTTGCACCTACATGTGGGGATAAAGTCATTGTGGTGATTGTTGAAACTCCCTACCAAATGCGCCGGGAATGAAATAGATCGGGTTTTACGAAACATACGCGCCCTGTGTGGTGTCTACGCAGTAATATCGCAAACCGCCCGGAGTCCCCGCCATGAGGGGTAACCGTGTTTGCAGGCAGATGGAGCCCTGTGACAGACAGCTTGCCGGAGTGGGCTTGCCGGAGTGAAATTTCCGGGCCGATGTGTTTTGGGTGATTTATTGACGGATATCTTTACTATTATGAAAATTGGTTTTTGTTTGGCTGGCGTATGCCTTTTGCCAGTAGTGGTGCAGGCGCAGACCACGCAGGAAAAATGTCTTCTGGATGCCCTCGCCAGTCTGCCCGAGGACGCCACCGTAAGCCAGGTGCGTGCCGCCTGCGCCGCGTCTGAATTGAAAGAGGCCGAGGCTACGCCAGCCCCAGCCCCAGCCCCAGCCCCTGCAGAAGCCTTGCCCCCGCCCATCCCGCCTGATAGTGATGTGCAGAAGCTCGCCACCTATCGCATGAATTATCTGCTGCCGCTGACCTATGACCAGCACCGGCCAAGCAGCGCTCCATTCAGCCAGGATGTCACGACTGCGGGGAGCGAAGCCCAGAAGATCGAGACCAAGTATCAGATCAGCTTCAAGTTTCCCCTGCTGCCCAAAGTCCTTGGCAGCGATGGCACCCTGTATGCCGGCTACACGCAACGGTCTTTCTGGCAGATGTACAACACCCAGGCATCCCGCCCGTTCCGCGAAACCAACTACGAACCGGAAGTGTGGTACCAGTACCCGCTCAACTTCGATCTGCTGGGCTGGCGGCTCACCGACGTTCATGCCGGCCTTGATCACCAGTCCAACGGGCGCGGGCAGGCCTATTCCCGGAGCTGGAACCGGATCATGGGCGGGCTCAGCTTCGAGCATGGGCCGTATGTCGTGGAATTAAAGCCCTGGTGGCGCATCAAGGAAGATCCCAAGAACGACGACAACCCCGATATCGCGCATTACATGGGCAATTTCGAACTGGGCGTGGGGCGCCAGATTGGCGATCATTTTCTGGGCCTGACCGTGCGCAACAATCTGGAAGGCGTGCACAACCGTGGCGCTGTGCAGCTGGACTGGACCTTCCCGCTGTTCCGCTCCAGAGTCATGCGCGGCTATGTGCAGTGGTTCAACGGCTATGGCGAGAGCCTGATCGACTACAACGTGCGCCAGAACGCCATTGGTGCCGGTGTGCAGCTGGTCGATTGGTGATTGATCGGCAAGGCCTGGGGGCGCCCGCCTGTGAGTGGAGGA
The DNA here is from genome assembly GCA_002307175.1 of Rhodocyclaceae bacterium UBA1310. Classification (GTDB taxonomy): domain Bacteria; phylum Pseudomonadota; class Gammaproteobacteria; order Burkholderiales; family Rhodocyclaceae; genus Uliginosibacterium. The sequence continues at coordinate 28,038 of DBTS01000152.1, read as the reverse complement.
GGGCGTGTCTGAAAGCAGTGCAGAGGGGTGTCAGAAACGTGCCTGTTCCCGCTGGCGCCATTGCGCTAGCATTGCTGGCGGGCCGTTACTTCTTCAAGCAGTACGCACCGGGTGTGCTGCGTAACCCGGTGAACTTGAGCGCCCGCGCTGGACCAATATGATCACGCGCGGATACTTTGATTTCGGCTTGCTGACTGAAGTGTTCAGCCGCTGGCAGTCGGGCAGGTCTTCTTACCGCGCAGCGACTATCTTTATGGCGGCTGCGCACTGAAACCTGCCCGATGGCCAATTTACACAACTTGGTCTTTTCGGATGATCGGTAGAAACTTCAAAAATAGCGGTAATGCAACAGACGGCAACCATTTGAGCTTTGCCCACGCTGAATGAAAGCTTCGTATTTCGGCGAAAACGGAATCATCTCCCCCTGGCTATCATTTACCACTTTCCGCTTCAAAGGATATATTTCTGAACTGCACGGTTATGCTGGCATTAGCGCTTCCTCAATATAAGTGTCGTTTCTTCCGTCATGGTCGCTGAAACGTTGTTCTTTATCGGTGTTCGCTTGTAAGGGATGGATCGCTTTAATCGAACGATTTCTTCGATACCGCAGTATTCGAAGCACTCTGCAACAATGTCTGCTAGTGGAATAACGTGGCCGCCAGTATTACGATTTCCGAGTGTCCATACTGCATAGCCGCCACGCCTTAAATATTGGCTTGCGTTTTCAATCGACAAAAGAAGGTCTGACGCAAAGGCAGCATAGCGCTTTGCATTAGATTCAGTATCCGAATCTACGATTAATTTTTCATAAATCTGCCAGAAGGATGGAGAAATTTCTCTTAGCCCGCCTGCTCGCTGAGCCGAATTCTTAATTGATCCGCCTAAGCTTCGCGCATCAATCTCATGAGTCGACTTGAGTATATCCTCTGACAGATCTAGATCGATGTCTTTTAAATCGATCCACTGAAGTGCAAGAAAGCTAAACTGGCCGTAGGGTACTGTCGTTTTGTTGTCTCCGTACGGAGGTGATGTAACCATCAGGTCGACTTGTTCCGTCAGGCTCAACAATTGACTTTTCTTTACAGAATCTTGGATTTTTATTATTACCGGTTTTGAATACGTGCCTTTCGACAGCGAGGGAGCGATTAATTGAGCCTGCTCGCTATATGCGGCGAAGTTCGTTTCCAAAACTTCTTGGAACATCTCAACGATTTCGTCTGCAGCTGGCACTGGATCATCGTCAGATCGTTTATGCAGCTTAAAAGTTGACGTACGAGAATTGCTAACTGCTCTTGTCAACTCAACCACGGCGAGCCAAAAGAAACGCCTTGCCCACAGCATTGGTTCGCTTCGAATACTGCGGGTTACCTTCGACAGCTTACTTGCAACGTCTCGATCGAACCACTTTTCCCATCCGGGGAAATTGATCTCAATCTGTCGTTTACGGTCATTTGCGATTCGAGATGTTAATTTTTCTATCTTGTCGCTCAATGCATCAAGATAGAAGGGGCCCGCTTTGGCCTGGCATGCCAATATTGCCAAGGGATTGATGTCAAATCCAATAAAACGTTTCCCGCAGCGCATTGCTTCGGTCAGCACAGTGCCAGACCCGACAAACGGGTCAAATATCGTGGTGCTGTTTGGCTTCGCGGCTAAGAGAATGTCGATGATTTCCCCTTGCATTTGAGGAACCATCATCGCCGGATATTGAATCAGTGAGTGTGCTGCATTGCGCTTTGATCGGCCACGGAAGGACCAATACTCCACATTAGATTTTGAACGCTCTTGGAGCAGTCCACGAATCCTCTCATCAGTGATTCGATATGATGTGTTCTCTTTTTCGGCCATTCTGATGGCCAGTTGCGTATGTGCTCTGAGCCAGGTTCATCATATCGAATCTGACTCGAAAAGACCATGCTTGAATTCATGCGCTCAGAGTGACTCCACGGCGCGTCTTCGGGGCCTAGGCGCTTCGATGATGGTGCCGTTTACGATGGTGCCCTCACGCAACATCAGTCCTTTGTCGCTGAGCGTGGCGTTGAAGTACGCGAAGATCCGGCTGGTCCATACTCATTGAGCAGGCGCCGAAACTTCAGGAGCGTGGTCGCGTCCGGCGCACTCTCACGGGCCAGATTAACGCCCATAAAGCCGCGAATGGCCTGACTCGTAGTCCGCATCTTCGATGCCGTTATCCGACATCCAAAGCACTGCTGGGCAAAATACATGTGCAACATCCGCCCCAACCCGATCGGCTGGCGTCCGCGCTGTTCGACCTTTGGGTAGAAGGGCTCAATTTTCGCACACAATGCAGTCCACGGCACCAAGATCTCCAACTTTCCCAGGGAACGGTCACGCCGAGTGAGCCGTTTCTTGGCCGCTTACTCCAGATCAGCAAAGCTTTGTTGCATGGCGCTGCTCCGTAAATACCATTAGAATATTTGATGTTATGACGTAAAATTACTCAGTGTGCCGATTTAATCAGTATTTCCTTAGGTTTAACAGGCTGCTCAAAAAATCAGACGAAGCTGAAAACCGCCGCCTGACGAGTTGCAAAACAGCTAAAGATCGCTCGAAAAACGACTTTTCGAGGGCTATATCAGCATGATTTTGGACTTCTACGAGGCCGCAAAATAGTTTTTGAGCAGCCTGTTAAGGCTTCCTGAAAAGAAACATAGTTTCTTCAGTCAAACGAGGTGTTTGGCGTCTATTAGATCCAATAGACCTCACAACCTGTTCCTCTAGCTTTAGTCCCCAAGTTGATGCCTGCTCTACGTATCCATCTAAAACTTGAGCGCGTGCCTTAGATTGCCCGATGACCACCGCAGCAAATCCATTAGGCTTCAGGATCCGTCCAAGTTCAGCCATCACCCCATTCAACTCTGATATGTATTCGCTCACACTGCTGGTTCTATGGCGCTTGCTGCGGGCGCCTGTTTCCGCTTTGCGGAACCGTTCCAACTCATAGCCGAACCATTCGAACGGCAAGCGTTGAGCTTTTACGTAATCTATAACTCCTAAGTAAGGCGGCGAAGTCACCACGAGGTCGATAGTGCCGGTGGCAAGGCCCTTAAGCATCGCGTTTGCATCACCGTTCAACAATTGGAAATCGGGGAGCGGGAAACGCATTCCAGGAGGTAACAATTCATCCCGCTCTCGGTAAGAGGCCGCTAAACGTAACGTGAACCGCTCGAATGCAGCGAGAGCGTCGACATATCGCAATTCCGCGGGGCGTGTGTTATCGCACACGTACCCCCAATGCCGTGTTTCGCTACAAACCGTCATCAATATGCCACTGAAACAGAATTCAAATAGCGTCCTGTCAATTCCCTTGAGCCTAGTTATGAAAGCCCAAATAGCGGCTAATTGGGAACCGGTCATTGGGTGATACCACTTCGAAAGCTGTACTGAACTCGGTACCGTTTGGATGTGATCGTTACTCGCCGAGTATGACGAAAAGTCCCTGTTAAGAAATTCCATCAAACGCCCTTCGAGCAATCGCGAAATACGGTCTCCGCGATTACGGAATAGCTTCGCGCCGGTGGTGCGGATCGATATTGGGTTAATATCGATCCCAATTCCTCGACGGCCTAGGCGCTGTGCCTCGATAAGCGAGGTTCCAGATCCGCAGTAAGGATCTAAAACTGTGTCACCTGGTTTCGAAAGAAGTCCTATAAGGGTTGCCGGGATTTGAGAAATTAGTCGGCCGGGATGGAAATGTATGCCAGAAAACGGTGAATCCGATTGATCGCCGGAATAGTCCCAGTCGACGTCTCGAACTCTAGAAATCCAACTTGAGACTTCGCTCGGGATACTCATCAATTGCACCTGTAGAAACTCTTAATATTTCATTCGGTTTGACATTAAACAGCGCCAACAACTCAGCCTGAATAGCCTCTATGTTTCTTTGAGCTTCCCTGCACGTGGTGCCGTTTCCAAAAATATAGACAACAAGACTCTTCGACGTCGTACCAATGCTGACCGGGGCGCCTGTTTCATCGATAAACGACAGCTGCTTGCTGAAGCTTCCCTTTTCTTTGAACACATATACCAGTGGATTGGTGGCTTTGTTGTTCGAGAAAATAGCCTCTACGCGGGCTTCTATGTCTTCCCGATTTAGGCGCGTTACGTCGTCATCCTTCCAAGGCAGCTGTAACGTAATGACCTGCCCAGGAAGCTCACCTAGGTACTGCAGGTTGATGAGGTCTTTTGTGCCTTTGAAATTTATCAGCACATCCAGCATCTGCTCATCTGTCATGGTCCAGTTGTCTGCGTTAATCACGCCTGATCGTAGTGCAATGCGGAATGCACGAGTCAATATGGCTTGACTAGCAACCGTTGCACTATCAAAGATAAGTTCTTCATAAACTTTTTTACGCAAAGTACGCCATATTTCCAGATCGGCAAACGCGTCTCTGGGAACGATGAGAGAACCGTCTGGCGCGACATCGATAGACGATGCTAGGTGCACTGCGACTTTTGAGTCGGCATCCAGGCCCAACGCCCAAGCCATTCTCCAAACGTTGTCGATGTTATCGAAGTCAAGTGAACCGAGGATTAGAGCATGCAGAGGATGCTTCTTTTGAAGGATCTGGCTAACAATCTGGCTATCGGCCTTTGATCGCTTACTCAGTTCTCGAGCGCGAGGCGTTGTGCCGGCAAAGATTTGATGTCCGGTAGTCTCCACAACATGGTTTCTGTTGAAAGTTCCCGACGCGGCGCTTTCATGATCCCACCCCGTATCCTCTTTCAATATGTATTCAAAAAGATGTCCAAATGGAGGAGTTGCGACATCGTGAAGAATAATCGCAACCTCAAGTGCATCCAATTCCGCTGTAGAGAATCGGTAACCTTTTGACCTCTTCCACGCGGCAAACAAATTGAGGATACCTAATGTATGCGAAAACCGGCGAAGTTCTCCCAAAGTAGCCAGCGTAGGTGTCACAGTATTTAGTAGGCGAATTTGCGACAGACGGCGAACCTCTGGCGCAAAACATAGTTTTGCGGCCAAGCTAGACAGTTGAAATGCACCATACAGCGGATCTACTACTCTCATTTTTTACCTAACACTTGCTTTGCTACGTCTTGTGGTTTTCTAACGGCACCGGCGGCAATAAGCGCAGCAGTAAACCAAACCTTAGGAACGAGGCTTAATATTTCAATAGAAAATTTCAAGAAATTTGGAATGTTGTTGGCATATTGGCTTGTCAGAATGTTTTCGCTACTAGCCAGGGCGAAGGGAAAATAAAGAAAAATTATGATAATCCATGCTAAGACTATGTCGCCACGCTCGCGCTCTCTCCTTAGTTGTTCCCAAGCAATTGCCCACCAGAGTTTCCACCCTCTATCTTGTTTCCTGCTAGCCGCTTCGAGCGCCAAGACAAATAAGCCCTGTTCAATAGAGCTAGGCCGAGTAACGCCTTCGGCGAATAAACCTTGGTTTTTTTCAAAAGACTTGTCGACAGCATCTTTGATAGATTCTGTCACCCTAACAGCATAAAGATATTCTTGCCCACTTAATTGAGGTTGCAACAGTAAAAGTGGCGCGAGCATGCTCATAGGTGCTATAAAATAGTCACGCCCATACGTCCCGTCAATTCGATTGAAATCTAGGTAATGCGTATAGCGGGCAGCTAAATCCGACTTTGTGAATAAGAAGTCTTTTTTTAATCGACTTCGGACTTTTTTGTTTGCCTTCTCACCAAGGGTCAAAATGATGGCGATCAACATCGCCGCTAAATAAGGACGTTTTCGAATAGTGTCGTTGAGGTATTTTTTCTGTAAAGCAATCGCTGATTTTTCCAATTCTTGAGCGAAATACGAATATGAGCACTGATTGGAAGCCAAGAAGCTCAATCCGCAGTTCGCGAATATCAGCACGAGTGCGCTTGCATACTCGGCTTCTTCGATGACCTCTGCACGCTTATCCACAGCAGATTCCGCCCAAAGATTTCCATGCGGATTTCTGTGATCCAGCAAATGTTTTGCAACCTCTGAAATCGCAACACAATTACCGTCTGCGCCAAAACTAAGCCCAAGAAATAAAGCGGCTAGCCGAATGTTTTGACAGAGGTTGTCCTCAGCCCCTTTTATTTTTTCTCGATTGATCCAGTATTGTTGAAGTTCCTCTTGGGCTGTTTTCGCGTCAGTCCAATCTGCTTTCTTCCCAGCTTTAAGACTAATTGCTGCAGAAATAGCGCCATAAAGACCCGCCTGAGAGCCAGGCTTGTTTGTATCAATAAACTGCCCCCAACGTAGTTTATTATCCACGTTTGCAGGGTCCAGTCGCTTAGAAATAAAACAGTTGCGAACTGACTCCAAATAAGCTTCGGTCTCTCTCTTAACTGGCATTACACAAAACCCGGAAGAATTTCGCGCAACAAAGCAGCGTTTTTTAAACTCCAGTCAAAATTCGGTCTTGAACGCCAATCGGCAAGTTTTTCAGTACCAAGACTTTCAGCAACGAGTCCTCTTGCAAGCTGCCTAGGCAGGCCATCTACCGGTACAAAAACCTCGAACCGACCGATTCGCGGAGAAACTAGAATGTAATGTTTCTGGCTAACGCCATATACGAGAGCTTCGTACAATGAGGCGAAGCCCCTACCGGGGCCACAGAAATATTCCCAGAAAGATTTCATAGGATCGAATTTTGCCGGAAACATCAAAAAATGTGGGTGATAACAATGTGACTGTGCATGGGCATCAGAGTGCACATTACAAATCGGCATATTGCCGTGTTCGGTAAGCACGCAGTTACCAAACTTCTGTGCCAGGGTACGCTGTACAGATTCAGCATACTCAGCGTATCGTTTGAGGGCCGACTTATCGAGCGACTTTAGGCCTTCGATGTGATCAATTGCCGAGGTGATTGCATATCCATCACACAATGGGCCGAGGCCTGCCATCGTATATGCATCAGTACTGACCTGTACTAGCAAGGTAGAAAGTGGCCGACATAGAAAACAATCGGTACGCTCAAATTCGTGCTGCTCCAACACTGCACCTCCTTCCCATTTAATGCGCTCACGGAAGCCTTAAAACGTAGCCCTTATCAAAACCACCCTTTTCAACCCGCTTTTTTTGGGCAGCTTGTTGAATATCCTCTAGCGAAAAGCCAAGCTCCTTCGCAGTCGCAAGAAGAACCTCGAAAACGTCAGCACACTCCTCAATATTTCGAGCGTCCTGTAGTTCAACACATTCTTCATCCAACTTTTGCAGCAACAATTGGAGCATCTCGCCCTTCGCTGCAACGCGAAACGGCCCTTCCACGCCAGCAGAGGACATAACGTCCGGAATCTTGTCTCTAACAAGTTTTTCCTTGGTTGGCATCCCGTTTTACGCTTCGTTTTATTCGCTTTCGGGATGATAGCCGAGATGCACTTTTTTGCATATTTCAACTCACAGGATCTCGTGACGAAGGCGTGCTATATGCAGCGAGCACGGGGTCAGGTCTTGCCTTTTGCCTATCACAGTGCTAAATGGGCGAAGTTTGGCTATTTTCGTATGTCATTCCTGTGGCAGGTAAAAAAGTGAGACCTGACCCTTGAGGTCCGAAGGAGTCAACTGGCGTGTGATGGTTCTCCATGCTTCATGGCGCAGAATTCGGGTAGCGCCTGGGGGCGGGCAAAGTGGAAACCCTGAAACGCTTTGCAGCCATGCTGTGACAGAAACTGATGCTGGGCTTCTGTTTCTACGCCCTCGGCAATAATCTCCATCCCAAGCGAGTGGCCCATCGACAGGATGGCTTGCACGATGGCGCAGCTGTCCGGATCTTCGGGGACGCCTTGCACAAACCCCTGGTCGATTTTCAATTGCTGGAACGGCAGGTGCTTCAGGTAGGAAAGCGGCGAGTAGCCAGTGCCAAAATCATCCAGCGCAAACACGATTCCTTGCGCGCATAACGATTGCATGTGACTGACGATATTCGGGTCTTTGATCGCAAAAATGCTTTCTGTCAGCTCCAGCTTGAGACGTGCCGGGTTGACCCCGGTGAATACCAGCATCTGCAGCAAGCGCGGGATGAAATCCGGTTTGATGAACTGGCGTGCGCTCACATTGACCGACAGTGTGAGGGGGGCAAGTTGTGGATCGTGCGACCATTCAACCAGTGTTTCGCAGGTTTTCAGTAATACCCAGTGGCCGATTTCATGAATGGCACCTGTTTCTTCGGCGAGTGGAATGAATTGGGCCGGGGAAATCCAGTCACCATCAGCATGTTGCCAGCGCAACAGGATTTCGCCGCCGGTCACTTCTTCATTGCTGCCCACCTGAGCCTGGCAGAATAGCTGAAATTCGTTGCGGACAAGCCCACCATGCAAGGCAACCTGCAAGCGCGCGCTGATCTCCATTGCATATTGCACGGCAGTGTCGAAAAAACGGATGGTATTGCGTCCCCCCTCTTTTGCCTGATAAAGCGCCATGTCGGCATGCTTGAGAATTTCGTCCATGCCAATTTGTTCGCCTTGAAACAGGCTGATGCCAATGCTTGACGAGGTATAGTGCATCTCAGCTTTCTCGCATAGCGTAAAGGGCTGGCTGATTGCATCGCGGATTTTCTCGGCCAGCGCTTCAGCTTCTTGGGCGGCCTGATTTTCGGAGGTCCCCAGATTTTCGAGAAGAATGACAAATTCATCTCCGCCGAGCCGGGCCACAGTATCGGCGGCACGTAAGCCGGCAGTCAGACGGTGAGCAACCTGAATCAGTAGCTGATCGCCGGCATCGTGCCCCTGTGTGTCATTCAGGGTTTTGAAGTGATCCAGATCGAGGAAAAAGATGGCACACCATTCTTCGTTACGGGCACTGCTTACCCGCGCATGCTGCAGGCGGTCTTGCAGCAGGCGCCGGTTGGGGAGTTCTGTCAGCGTATCGTAATAGGCCAGATTCAGAATCTGGGCTTCCGCGTTTTTTCGCTGATTGATATCGTCTACCACGCTGATGAAAAAACTGGGCTGCTGGGCATGATCACGTACCAGTGCAACCGTGAGTTCGACCCAGGTAAGTTCCCCGTTTTTGCGGAAATAGCGCTTTTCCAGGGTGTAGGTCGAAATTTCCCCAGCCAGCAGCTGCGCAACCAGTTTCAGGTCTTTGCCAAGATCTTCTGGGTGGGTGATGTCCTGAAAGGTTTTGTGCAGTAGCTCGGATTCGCTATAGCCCACTATTTCGCATAAGCGCTGATTAACCTGCAGCCAGCGACCTTCAGGAGAGAGCAGGGCAATCCCCACTGCGGCCTGATCAAAGATCCCGCGAAATTTGCGTTCGCTGGCTTCCAATGCCTGTGCTGTCTGGCGGATGGCGGATTGATCGCGCAGCATCAGCATGATGCGCAAATCCGTACCATCCAGGCGCGATAGACTGGCTTCGACCGTATGCGCATAGCCTTGCCCGTCCGCGACAATCAGATTGAACTGGCTGTGCTCGACCTGGCCCGTGCGCAGGCGTGCGAGCTCCAGATCAAGCAACTGCAAGCCCTCAGGATCAATTCGCTGGCGCAAATCCGGAGAGTCGGCAGCCTCACCGAGCGCGTGGCGTGCCGAGGTGGAAACATAAAGCGGCTCGTTGCTCTCGCCAAAGACGGCAATCACTTCCGCTGCGTGATCGGCAACCCAGAGCCGCTCTGTTTCCGAGCGGTTCAATTCGAGCAGGAGCCGGGAATTTTGCTGATGCAGATACATCAGGCTGCCCAGTGCCAGCATGCTGGCCAACTGGAAAAATGCCAGTGCCCAGCCCATGCTCAAGGCAAGCTGCAGGCCATAGGCGTAAGGGGTAACAAGAAATAGCGACAATGCTTCGCATAAGCCGCTCCATGCCCCCAGTGTTGCAAGCTGCCAGAAAAATGCCTTCGGGCTTCCCAGTACCGGATTCCTGTAGAAATGAAAGTAGAGCAGAAGCCCGCCGGCATTGAGTGCGAGCCCCCATACTCCGGCCCATGCCCCGGCCCCACCTAAATAGAGCCGGTATAATATGCCGGTGATGGTTGTGGCGATTCCGACCCAGGGGCCGCCGAACAGCATCGCGGTGGCAAGCACGGCCCCCCGGGAATCCAGAATTACCCCGGCCGATACCATAAAAGGCCTGGCTAGAATCAGGCACATTGCAGCGGAAAACAGGGTGCCCAAAAGAGCCTGACGTGCAAACGTGTTGGCCGGAAAGCCAAATGATACGACGACGACATAGCAGCCAAAAAGGCTGATTAGCGGAAAAAGTGTCGGCAATATGCCCAGCAACAAGGACATACCCACCTCCGGCAATATGAGGTCAATTGTTACCTTAGCACAGCAATGCCCGCCATTTGAGAAACGGGCTTACTGAACCGCTCAGCTTTCCTGCCTGGCACTTATGTCTGTTTGGTGGCGTAAACCGTTCGAACGGCGCAAGACAGTACACTGACGACTATGGCCGAGAACTTGCGATACCGATGAGTCCTTGCCCGAAATGGCCGCTACGCCCCGTTCCCTGCCGCCGAGAGAGCAGCTTAGGCCAGCCGTGTTGGCCAAGCACCCATAAAAAGGCCGTGCCACCGAAGTGGAACGGCCTTTTGCGTCAGTACTGCCGGGTTTGGCGGGCAATCGGATGATAGCGGAGGCGATGCGGCTTGGTGGCTTCTTCGCCCAGGCGCTTCTTTTTGTCCTCTTCGTGCTCGTGATAGTTGCCGGCGAAGAATACTCCCTGCGAATCTCCCTCGCAGGCCAGGATATGCTGCGTCGACATGAGCGCAGTGCTGATACTTTGATGTCGGCTTGCTGACCGAAGTGATCAGCCGATGGCGGTTGGCCAGATCTCCTTACCGCATCGCTGCCATCTTTGCGGCCGCTGTGCACGGAATCTACCCGATGGCCGACTCACACAACTCGGCCAGAGCTGCCGATCAGTTGCCTTATCTAAGTCGAACGATCGGCAGCTCTGCCGTAACCAGACGAAACCTTTTCCTCTGGCCTTTTACTGAACTGCTACCACCTCTGGCTCTTTGGATTGCCAGCCGCCGCCAAGTGCCTTGAATGCGGCGACGGCTGCGCGGGCTGATTCGGTTTGCGCCTGTGCTTTTTCGTCGGCAGCCCGCAGCAGGTTTTCATCTGCATGCAAGACTTCAATCAGGCTGATAGCGCCTCTCTGATAGGCGGTAAATGAGAGCGAGCGTGCGCGGCTGAGCGAGTCGACGCCCTGAGCCAGTATGGTGGTCTGCTGCTCACGATTGACCAGTGCCGAAAATGCATTTTCCACGTCTTCTGTGGCATGTAATGCGGCGAGTTTATACGCAGCCAGTGCCTCGGCCTCCTGGCCTTTGGCCAGCCCGATCTGGGCGTTGATGCGTCCAAAATCGAAAAGGCGCCAGCGCAGGCCCAGTACTCCGGAGGCCTGACTGGCTCCGCTGGTAAACAGATTGCTGGGGGATACCGAGGTGGCGCTGCCAACGAGGCCGCTGAGCGAAACTTTGGGATAGTATTCCGCGATGGCGACGCCAATCCTTGCGTTGGAAGCAGCCAGACGGCGCTCGGCCACGATCAGATCAGGCCGGCGTCTCAGCAGTTCGCCAGGAGAGCCCGCATCCGCTATCTGGGGAGGTGTGGGGATGTCGCCGGCTTCCTGCAGTTCTGCGCGGTGGGTGCCGGGTAGTGAGCCAAGCATGACGTCCAGTGCATTCATGGCTGCATCCAGCCCTGTTTCCAGCACCGGGATGGATGCCTGCACCTGGGCCAGTGTTCCTTCAACCTGCCTAACCTGCAGTTCTGCGGCCAGTCCCTTGCCGTACAAGAGTTTGGTGGTTGAGAGCAGATCCTGCTCGGTCTGTACCTGTCGGCGCGCAACATCCAGCCGGGTCTGCAGGCCACGGATGGTGATGTAGATATCGGCGGTCTGTGCTGCCACCGCGAGGCGGGTTGCAACCGCACCGGCTTCTGATGCCTGGTAGTCAGCAAGCGCTGCTTCCCGGCCCCGGCGGAGGCCGCCGAATACATCCAGTTCCCAGCTGGCGCCGACATCGGCTTCGTAAGTGCCGCCGTAGCGGTTAAAGCCAGGGGTTGAATTCAGTACCTTCCCAAGGGGTGTTTCGATGGATTGGTAGGCACGGGCAGCCTGGCCGCTGACGTTGCCCGACGGCAGCAAGGCGGCGTTGGCTGCGCCGAGGCCTGCGCGGGCCTGACTGACGCGTGCCGATGCCTGGGCAAGATCAAGGTTCTGCTCCAGCGCCAGGGTGATGTAGCGGGTAAGACGGGCGTCGCCGAAACCTGTCCACCACGTGACGAGATCCGCATTTGAGGGAGCGTGACGCTGATTGATTGCCGCCTGCCCATGGAACTGCTCCAGCTTGGGGACGTCCGGGGGTACGTAATCAGGGCCGACTGCGCAGCCTGCCAGCAGGCCTGCCACTAGGGTGATGAGTGTGTGTTTGGGCAGCATAGGGGCTCTTTCGTGGATGAACTGTAGTGACTATAATACCAAATAGTCACAAGTTGTCCAGTTAAACCGACAGGAGTAAGCTGAGCACCATGAAAACGACGACTACTTCTCCCGCTTCGACCCGAGGTCCGGCTGATCACGAGGTGCGAGACCAGATCGTGGCGGCGGCCACGGAACACTTCAGCCTCTACGGTTACGAGAAGACAACCGTCTCCGACCTCGCCAAGGCTATTGGTTTCTCCAAGGCGTATATCTACAAGTTCTTTGAATCCAAGCAGGCGATTGGCGAAATGATCTGCACGAACTGTCTGCGCGAGATCGAGACCGAAGTCAGCACGGCGATTGCTGAGGCAAGTCAGCCGCCAGACAAGCTGCGGCGGATGTTCAAGGCCAGTACGGAGGCGAGTCTTCGCCTGTTTTCTCAGGACCGCAAGCTTTACGAGATTGCTGCATCGGCTGCGACAGAGCGCTGGCAGGCTGTCCTTGCCTACGAAGAGCGCACCCAGGCGCGAATCCGGGATGTCTTGCAGGCGGGACGGCAGAGTGGAGATTTTGAGCGCAAGACGCCGCTTGACGAGATGGTGATGGCGATCTATCTGGTGATGCGTCCCTATATGAATCCGCTGTTGTTACAGCATAGCTTTGACTACACAGAAGAGGCGCCTGGCCTGCTTTCTGGCTTGGTGCTGCGTAGTTTGTCGCCGTGAGGCAAAGAAATTGACATTGTGACTATTGACTAAAATAGTCACAAATACCAGAATGAAAGCTCTTAACACTTCGTTAAAGGGACTTTCATGCTTCGGCCCCGCCTCGCTACATCTTTAGTTGTTTGTGTATTGCCGTTGGCGCTGGTCGCTTGCGGTGAAAAGACACTTGCTGATCCACGCACCGAGGCACCACTGGTGCGGGCTGCGGCTGTCCAGCATGTCACTGCTGCCTCACGCTCATTTACGGGGACTGTCGCGGCCCGCGTGCAGAGCGATCTGGGCTTTCGCATTGCAGGCAAGGTGCTGGAACGCCTGGTTGATGCCGGGCAAACCGTAAAGCGCGGGCAGGTGCTCATGCGCATCGATCCGATTGATCTGAAACTCGCTGCAAATGCCCAGCAAGAGACCGTGGCGGCCGCACGCGCACACGCCCAGCAAACGGCGGAAGATGAAGCGCGGTACCGCGACTTGCGTGGTACTGGTGCGATCTCCGCTTCTGCCTATGATCAGGTAAAAGCTGCTGCAGATGCAGCCAAGGCGCAACTCAGTGCGGCAGAGGCTCAGGCTGACGTTGCCCGCAATGCGAGCCGCTATGCTGAGCTGATCGCTGATGCTGACGGGGTTGTCATGGAGACAAGCGCCGAACCGGGTCAGGTTGTCAGTGCCGGGCAGACCGTGGTTCGCCTGGCTCACGCTGGGCGTCGTGAAGCCGTTGTTCAGTTGCCGGAAACCCTCAGGCCTGTGGTGGGATCAACGGCACAGGCCACGCTTTTTGGAAAAGAGGGTGTCATTGTTCCCGCCAAACTTCGGCAGCTTTCAGATGCCGCAGATAAGTTCACCCGCACTTTCGAGGCGCGCTATGTGCTCGAAGGAGAACTGGCGAATGCACCGTTAGGTGCTACTGTCACGATAGAGACCCCTGACGGATCTGCCTATACCTCGGATGGTTTGCAGGTGCCCATCGGGGCTTTGTTCGATGCGGGCAAAGGACCAGGAGTGTGGGCGATCAGTGGAACGCCGGCCAAGGTTTCCTGGCGACCCGTCGTGGTTCAGCGTGTTGATGATGACAATGCGCGCGTAGCGGGGCAGCTCACGCAGGGCGACAGGATTGTTGCGCTTGGTGCGCATCTGCTGCGTGAAGGCGAACAGGTGCGGGTCGCAACACCGGCCTCCAGTGTGACAGCCGAGGGAGGTCGCCCGTGAGCGAAGGTCGTTTCAACCTGTCGGCACTCGCAGTGCGCGAACGTGCCATTACTTTGTTCCTGATCCTCCTGATTGCGCTGGGCGGGGTCATGGCCTTCTTCAAGCTTGGCCGTGCTGAGGATCCCTCTTTTACGATCAAGGTGATGACGATTGTCACCGCTTGGCCAGGCGCTACCGCGCAGGAGATGCAGGATCAGGTCGCGGAGAAGATCGAAAAGCGCATGCAGGAACTGCGCTGGTATGACCGTACCGAGACCTATACCCGCCCCGGGCTGGCTTTTACCACACTCACCTTGCAGGATGGTACTCCTCCGTCGGAAGTGCAGGAGGAGTTCTATCAGGCACGCAAGAAGGTGGGCGACGAAGCCCGCAATCTGCCGCCTGGTGTGATTGGGCCGTTTCTCAACGACGAGTACGCCGATGTGACCTTTGCCCTGTTCGCACTCAAGGCCAAGGGCGAACCACAGAGGCTGCTGGTTCGCGATGCGGAAGCGATGCGCCAGCATCTGCTGCATGTGCCGGGCGTCAAGAAGGTCAATATTGTCGGTGAACAGTCAGAACGTATCTATGTTGAGTTCTCGCATGAGCGTCTGGCGACTTTGGGTATCGGCCCGCAGGATGTGTTTGCCGCACTCAACAGCCAGAACGCCTTGACTCCGGCGGGCTCCGTGGAAACCAGGGGGCCAGAGGTATTCATCCGCCTGGACGGTGCCTTTGATGAACTGGAGAAGATCCGCAACACCCCCGTGGTGGCCCAGGGGCGCACGCTGAAATTGTCGGACATTGCCACGGTGAAGCGTGGTTATGAAGATCCGGCAACATTCATGATCCGTAGCGGTGGTGAGCCGGCTCTGCTGCTGGGTGTCATCATGCGCGATGGCTGGAACGGGCTTGATCTAGGCAAAGCGTTGGACCGTGAAGTCAAAACGATGAACGCCGATTTGCCGACGGGTATGAGCTTGACCAAGGTGACTGACCAGGCGGTGAACATCAGTTCCGCGGTCGATGAGTTCATGGTGAAGTTCTTTGTTGCCTTGCTCGTTGTAATGGTGGTGTGTTTTCTCAGTATGGGCTGGCGCGTAGGCGTCGTGGTTGCAGCTGCTGTACCGCTGACGCTGGCTGTTGTATTCATGGTGATGCTTGCAACGGGGAAAAATTTCGACCGAATCACGCTGGGATCTCTGATTCTGGCGCTAGGTTTGCTGGTAGATGACGCTATCATCGCCATCGAAATGATGGTGGTGAAGATGGAGGAGGGGTACAACCGTATCGCAGCGTCGGCCTATGCCTGGAGCCATACGGCTGCACCCATGCTTTCAGGTACGTTGGTGACAGCTGTTGGGTTTATGCCGAACGGTTTTGCACGCTCAACGGCCGGGGAATATACCAGCAACATGTTCTGGATTGTCGGGATTGCGCTGATTGCATCATGGGTGGTGGCCGTGGTCTTCACGCCCTACCTAGGCGTCAAGCTGCTGCCCGACTTCAAGAAAGTGGAAGGCGGTCATGAAGCGCTCTATAACACGCCGCGCTACAACCGCTTTCGGCAGTTTCTTGAGCGTGTCATTGCGCGTAAATGGTTAGTTGCTGGTTCGGTCGTGGTCTTGTTTACTTTGTCCATACTTGGAATGGCTGTGGTCAAGAAACAGTTCTTCCCGATCTCCGACCGGCCTGAGGTCCTGGTTGAGGTGCAAATGCCTTATGGCACATCAATCACCCAAACCAGTGCTGCGGCACAGAAGGTAGAGGCTTGGTTGTCCAAGCAGGGTGAAGCAAAGATCGTCACGACCTATGTAGGCCAGGGCGCACCACGTTTCTTTTTCTCCATGGGGCCGGAACTGCCCGATCCGTCGTTTGCCAAGGTCGTGGTGCGCACGGACAACCAGAGCGAACGCGAAGCATTGAAACTCAGGCTGCGACAGGCTATTGCCGATGGCTTGGCCCCGGAGGCACGCGTGCGTGTCACCCAATTGGTATTCGGTCCGTATTCACCCTATCCTGTCGCTTATCGGGTCACAGGCCCTAATCCTGATACCTTGCGCAAGATTGCTACTGAGGTGCAGCAGGTCATGGATGCCAGCCCCATGATGCGGACGGTTAACACGGATTGGGGGGTGCGTGTGTCTACGCTGCACTTCACCTTGCAGCAGGATCGGTTGCAAGCTGTAGGGCTGACCTCCAGCTCCGTGGCGCAACAATTGCAATTCCTGCTCAACGGGGTTCCAGTCACCGCCGTGCGTGAGGATATACGTACTGTGCAGGTTGTCGCGCGCTCTGCGGGGAACAACCGGCTCGACCCCGCCAAAATTGGTGACTTCACGCTGGCAGGCGCGAATGGGCAGCGCATCCCGCTATCACAGGTGGGTAAGGTTGACGTGAACATGGAAGAACCCGTCATCCGCCGCCGCGACCGTGTGCCGACGATCACAGTGCGGGGCGATATCGCAGAAGGCTTGCAGCCGCCGGACGTGTCGACGGCCATAAGCAAGCAGCTGCAGCCCATCATGGCAAAGCTGCCGAGCGGCTACCGTATCGTGGAGGCCGGTTCCATCGAAGAATCGGGCAAGGCGACGGTTGCCATGCTGCCGATCTTCCCCATCATGCTTGCAATGACCTTGCTCATCATCATCCTGCAGGTCCGCTCGATCTCCGGAATGGTGATGGTCTTCCTGACCAGCCCGCTTGGACTGATCGGCGTGGTGCCGACGCTGCTTCTGTTCCAGCAGCCATTCGGCATCAATGCACTGGTCGGGTTGATTGCACTGTCGGGCATCCTGATGCGTAACACGCTGATCCTGATTGGGCAAATCAATCATAACAAGGAGACTGGATTGAGCCCGTTCCACGCCGTTGTCGAGGCTACCGTGCAGCGTTCCCGCCCGGTGATTTTGACGGCGCTGGCGGCAGTCCTGGCGTTCATTCCGCTGACCCATTCAGTGTTTTGGGGAACGCTTGCTTATACCTTGATCGGAGGGACACTGGCCGGGACCGTTTTGACGCTCGTGTTCCTGCCGGCCATGTATTCCATCTGGTTCAAGATCAGGCCCGCCACCTCGCAAAGCTAACCCCAATCCATACAAACAGGAATTGATGTCTCGAATTTGAGGGTTCTCGTCACTACCAGCTGCAACACCACAAGCTGTTGCAGCTGTATTGAAAAACCTTAAAACGTGATTTTTCGGAGGGATTGCACGCATGCATGCAGACTATATTGCCAGCCCAAGCTCTCGAATTTTGAACATTGAAACAAATTGGAGAGTTTGCACATGACAGATGATAAAACATGGGTGCTCGTAACGGGAGCATCAAGCGGATTCGGCGTGGAGTTTGCCAAACAATACGCCGCCCAAGGTCGGTCTCTCATTCTGGTTGCTCGTACACTGAGCAAGCTTGAATCACTTGCTGTGGAATTGCGCAAAAACTTTAATGTCGCCGTGATGGTGGAGCAGGTGGATCTGTCCTCAATTACTGAGGTGACTGGCCTTTATCAGCGTCTGCGAGAGCGCAATATTGTGGTCGATGTATTGATCAACAATGCAGGTCATGGGTTACAAGGGCCCTTCATGGATGAGCCTTTGGAGCATTCGTTGGCAATGATTGATCTTGACATCTCCAGCCTCACCGCCATGACACGTCTATTTGGGCGTGATATGAGAGCCAGAAAAAAAGGAAGCATTCTTATGGTCGCCAGCTTGCTTTCCTATCAGGGCGTGAAGAACTTTGCCGTCTATTCTGCCGCCAAAGCCTATGTGTTGAAATTCTCGGATGCGCTTCATCGTGAACTCAAGGCAGACGGTGTCGTTGTCACAGCACTGTGTCCGGGCCTGTCGGACACCGGATTTGCGGCGGGTGCCAAGCAAAAGCTGACTCCTGCGCTCAAGATGGTGATGATGCAGCCTCGCCCTGTTGTCCGTGCCGGGATTCGAGCACTGCAGGCAGGTCGAATGAGCGTTGTACCTGGATTTGGTAACAAGGCAATAACTATTCTGACTTGGGCTACGCCGCGCTGGTTGCACCAGTCGATCATGGCAGCGGTGATGGGAGTCTAGGTGTCTGCCACAAGAACTCTGAAGCCTGGCTTGAGGAGTCAGGCATGCCGGACAACTGGAATCCAGCCATGACTATCCCCGACAGCCAGGCTGCCAGGTCTTCGCCAGCTTCAACGCCAAAAACATCGTCTCGTAATCTGCCCGGCATCGCCTCACCATGGCCGGTGTTTTGGGTGGCAAGCATTGCCGTGTTCCTTGTCTCCATGGACGGCACCATGCTGTTCGCCGCCTTCAGCGCCTTGCGAGCAGGTTTCCCGCAGGCCACTGCGGCCAATCTCTCCTGGGTGCTCAATGCTTACACGGTGGTTTATGCCGCAATGCTGATTCCGTCCGGAGGGTTGGCAGACAGGCATGGACGCAAGAAAGTGTTTCTCATTGGTGTGGTGATGTTTCTATTGGCTTCTGTTGCCTGTGGCTTGGCGCTCAGCGTGGAGTGGCTGGTCGCAGCGAGAGCGCTGCAGGCTGCGGGAGCTGCTCTGCTGACCCCGGCATCGCTCTCGCTCGTATTGGCAGCGTTCCCGGTAAACAAACGTGCTGTGGCTGTCAGCCTATGGAGTGCGGTCGGTGGTCTGGCTGCTGCAGTGGGGCCTAGTCTGGGTGCTTTCGTCGTTGCCTCACTCGGATGGCAGTGGGCGTTCTATCTCAATGTCCCCTTGGGTCTGTTTGCAATATGGCGGGGCGCGATGCTGCTGACGGAAGCCAGGCAGCCTACCAAGGGGCGCCCTCTGGATCTGGTGGGAATGGGCTTGCTGATCATCGGTATTGGCGCCTTGGCGTTGTCCATTGTGCAAGCCGAGTCGCCTGATTGGTCACGCTATGAACTGCTCGGTGTAGCGGGTCTAGGGGTGGCGAGCATTGTTGGATTTGTCGTTTGGGCCCGGATTGTGGCTGCTCCGCTGGTGGACTTGAGTTTGTTTCGAAACACCACCTATCGCTACGTCAATCTCGCGACCTTGAGCTTCGGCATTGCATTTTCGATCATGTTCTTTACTTTCTTCTTTTACATGAAATCGATCTGGCACTATTCGCTGCCCCTGGCAGGCTTGGCAATTACGCCTGGACCGTTGTTGGTGACTCCGGTTGCTGCGCTCTCAGGCCGCCTCGCAAGCCGTCATGGTCACCGTCCGCTGCTGGTGGTGGGGTGCTTGATCTATGCAGCCAGTGGGCTATGGTTTTTGTTGGTGCCAGGCACTGAGCCTGCATACCTGACGCAATGGCTGCCCGGTGCTCTCCTGAGTGGCATGGGAGTGGGTATGGTGCTGCCGTCATTGTCGGGGGCGGCTGTCAGCCACTTACCCAGAGAACACTACGCCGTTGGTAGTGCAATCAACCAGGCGATAAGACAAATCGGCTCAGTCATGGGCGTTGCACTGACCGTTCTGTTACTGGGTAGTGCCAATCTGCAACGCACCGAATTCAACGCGATTTACTTGTGCCATATATTTCTGGCGTTGATCACTGCCGCTTTATGTCTGCCAGTCAATACTCTCTCAAAAGTGATTGTGAAAGGCGCCTGATCTCAGGCAGACCTTGAACAGGGCCTTCTCAACCTGCACCGGAGGCGGGCATGGAAATCGGAAAACAAGCGTGTACCTGGACAGATCAGCAGACTGCTGCGCTGCAACGTGCGCGTGACGGCGGCGGATTGCCTGGACTGGCCCGCATGGAGCAGCTCGCTGGCAAGAGCGGGCGAGAGATTCTTGAAGCCATGATGTCTGGTGAATTGCCGTATCCGCCCATGAACGAAACCATGAACATGGTGCTGCTGGAAGTGGGTGACGGCAGCGCCGTATTTCAGGGCATCCCGCTGCTGCAGCACTACAACCCGCTGGGCTCCGTGCATGGAGGCTGGTTTGCCACGCTACTGGACTCAGCACTGGGGTGTGCAGTCCAAACGATGCTCTCAGCCGGGCGTTCCTATACGACAGCGGCGCTTAGCATCAACATTGTACGGCCAGCGTTGCAAAAGACCGGCCCGCTACTTGCCGTCGCCAGGGTTGTACACCGTGGCGGTCAAATGGTGACGGCAGAGGCACGTGTCGAGGACGAGAAAGGCCGATTGTATGCACACGCGACCACAACCTGTTTTGTCTTCAAGGCATCAGAAGCTTGACGGCAAGGCTGCACGGAACGGTGTCGGCTCAAAGGCGAGTGCGTTCGAAGACCAGAGGCAGAGGCGAAGCAATCGCCACGCCTGAATATCAGTTGTTAAATGGCCGCTATACTCAGCTGCACGCCGCAGAGAGATCAAGAAGCCAAGCTTCTGAATGGGTTAAGGCGGCTGATCACGATGACAAGTGGCGTGCTCAAGTCACGCCAGCCTTGTGTTCAAGTTAACCAGATGGGGGGCTCGGGGGTGATCAGATTTTGCATGTATTGCAGCCGGATCTGCACAAGTCCACCAAGGCTGGGTTTGAGGCTGCCATGGCAGGGCATGTGCCGGCCCGGCGCCAATAAAAAGGCCGTGCCGCAATTGCGACACGGCCTTTTGTGCAAGACTTCGGGATTTGGCCGGCGATCAGACGATAGAGGATGCAATGCGGCTTGGCGGCTTCTTCGCCCAGGCGCTTCTTCTTGTTCTCTTCGTACTCGGGATCGTTGCCGGCGAAGCCCCGGAGAGGTTGAAGCGGCCGATGTAGGCACGGTTCTGCATTTCAGACGTGCCCGCAGTGAGGATATCGGCACTGTCCGAAACCTCTGCCTTGAACCTCCGGGGGCACGGCAAACCCTGTGGCGCTCCCGTCATTTACGACATCTCGACAGGAGCGGGCTCAAGCAAATACGCCACAACCTGTTCCACCAGTTGCCCGGTACTCGTCGTCGCTTCTGCGCCGGGCAAAGCCAAGTCTGCATATAGCGTAAACACCCGCTTGTTCCATTTCAGGCCCAGCGCCATTTCGGAAATGGTTCCCAGGCCGCCCCCTACGGCCACCAGGCACGTCGCACTCCTGGCGATGATCGCGTTGCGCATCTCCCCCATCCCGGTGGGAATCGCCACAGTGAGGTACGGATTGGCCGCCCGCATGTCTTCTTCCGGAAGAATGCCGATGGCGATGCCACCCGCATCTGTAGCCCCGCGTGATGCAGCCTGCATGACGCCTCCGCGACCGCCACAGACGATGGTTATGCCGGCGCTGGCCAGGCTGGTGGCCACGATGTAGGCGGCATCACACTCGCGGGCCTTGCCATCGCCGGGCCCGATGATCGCGACGGGCTGCCGGTGACGTTCCGCTCCGGCCTGTCGAAGCGCCAGTTGCTTGAGCAACTCAATGGCCGATTCCGGCAACTTGTTTTTGACTTCTGCTTGCAATGACATCACCTATTCCCATTACGATCACGCAGATCAGCATCAAGATAAGGGACATCGCAGCTGCACCTGCGAAGTCCGATCCGCCGTCGCTGATTTTTGTCAGCAACATCAACGGCAGAATGTTCAGTTGAGTTCCCACCAGCGCCAGTGCCGTGCCGTATGTTCCCATGGTCAGTGCGACAATCAGGCAGGCGCAGGAGAAAACCGAGGGTGCAATTTCCGGCACCACGGTATCCCTGAACGCCTGCCAGCGCGTGGCACCCAGTGTCCGGGCTGCCCATAGCGGGCGCTGGTCAAAATTGGCAAACACCGGGTAGAGAGACAAGGCCACGCGTGGGATCAGGTAGTAGGCATAGGCCAAACCCAGCCCCCACACACTGTAGATCCAACTGCCTACACGGGCCGAGTCCGCGCCGAGCAGTCCCAGCAACTGCGTGACGAAGCCCGCACGGCCGAACGCCAGGATGAAGCCATAGGCAATGACCAGCCCGGAAAAGGCCAGTGGCAAGCCTAGCAGTGTCATCAGCCATTGCCGGCGATGCTCGGGTTGACGTGCCAGCTCGATCGCAATCAGGGTTCCGACCAGGGTTGAGAGCGTTCCGGCCAGCAGCCCAAGCAAGATCGTGTTGCGTACCGCGCCCCAGAACAACCCGTCGGCAAAGATCCGACCAAATGCGGCACCTTGCCCGTCGAACGCTTCGGGTATCAGCGCCACCAGTGGAGCCAGAAAGAACAGTGCCAGAAAGATCCAGGCAGGCCATGCCCCCAAGCGTTTCATCAACATCTCCGCTTACTGGCCAAGCACTGCTTGTGCCCACATACGATTGACCTCGGCCTTCTGCTCGGACGCCTTGACTACGTCCAATGGCCGCACCTGCGGGGCGACTGGCATCTTGGCCTGAACGTCCGCCGTCAGCAATATTCCCGGTACGGACGGACGCACGAAACCCTGTGCGAACGTGTTCTGCCCGGTTTCGCTCATGATGTAGTTCAGCCACAGCTTGCCTGCGTTCGGGTTGGGCGCATTCTTGACCAGGCTGATGGCATAGGGTGCCGCAACGCTGGCTTCCCTGGGTGTGACGACCTCAACCGCGTCACCCATGCCGTCAATATATTTGGCCTTCAGGCCATCGTTCTCGTACCCGATCCAGATGGGAATTTCGCCTTTGAGGAATTTGGCGTACGGCGTGGTGCCCTCTACCCGCTGTACGTTGCCTGCGCGATGCAATTGGCCAAGGTAGTCGGTGCCCGGCTTGATATTGTCGACGCTGCCACCGTTGCCGTAAGCCGCAGCAAACACAACAACCTGACCCGCGCCCGCCGTGCGCGGATCGAGGTAGACCACTGTGTTCTTGTACTCGGGCTTGAGCAGATCAGCCCAACTGGTTGGCACGTTCTTTACCAGCTTCTTATTCACCAGGAAGGCCACGTTCAGTGTATGGATCGTGAACCAGCGGCCGTCCTTTTCATGAAATACGGCGGGGAGCTTTTCAAAATTGACCGGTTTAAATGGCGCTACGACGTCTTTCTGAACCGCATCCAGGGCCGACGCGGCAAAGTAATAGGCGGTATCGGCCTGCGGGCGACGCCGGCTCTTGTCGAGTGCCACCACGGTCGCGGCAGAGCCTAGGTCGTTGTAGGTGATTTCCACGTCCGGATAACGCTTCTTGAAGTCGCGGAACAGCGATTTCCAGTTGGCCCACTCCGGCCCGGTATCGAAGGAAACCACCAGCCCTTCCTTTGCTGCGGCGGTGTAAAGTGCCTTCTCGCCCGGGTAGAGTTCCGGGCCTTCAAATGCAAAAGCACTGCTCAAGGCCAGAATCAGTGGCAAAGCCAAGGCGGCCCGAATCAAATTTCTGCGTTTCATGGGAAGCTCCTGTCAGGGACTACGGTTCAGTGATCAAGCAAACGGATGTGTTCAGGTGCAATGGCGATGGCGTTTTGCGCCACCGTTCGTGATTCGGCCAGAATGGGCGTGTCGGCCCCCAGCGCATTAAAGTCGTAACGATAGAAAGAGCCCAGATAGCGTTCGGTGCCCAGGCTGCCCGTCAGGCGGTTGGGCGTATCCTCGGCAGGGTCGGCCTGCACATGTTCCGGGCGGATCAACGCAAAAACCGCACTTCCCGCTGATCGGCTGCCAGTATTGGCAGCCAGCGTCGCAAAGCCCAGATCAATGCGGTTGGTGGCAAGCACCTTGGCCGGAAGAATGGTTGAAAGCCCGACAAAACTCGCCACGGCGCGGGAGGCGGGTTGTTCATACAGTATCTTGGGCGTTGCCAGCTGCAAGAGCCGGCCTTCTTTCAGCACGGCCACACGGTCAGCCATGACCAGCGCTTCTTCTTGATCATGGGTAACCAGAAGTGTTGTGGCATTGAAACGCCTTTGCAGCTGGCGGATCTGATCACGCAAATGCCCCCTGATGCTTGCATCCAGCGCGGCAAGGGGCTCATCCAGCAGCAGCGCGGCAGGATTGATCACCAGAGCCCGCGCCAGCGCCACGCGTTGTTGTTGCCCACCTGAAAGCTGTGTGACTGCGCGGTCGGCAAACGGGGTCATGTCGATGACCTCCAGCAATTCGTGCGCGCGCCGGCGGCGTTCGTCAGCGGGAACCCCGCGCAGCTTTAGTCCATAAGCAATATTCTCCAGCACGTTCAGGTGCGGAAAGAGTGCGTAACTCTGGAAAACGACACCGATATTGCGCAGGTGAACCGGCTTGGTTGCCAGATCTTCGTTATTCAGAAGGATGGAGCCTGTATGCCCTGTGCTTAGTCCTGAAACCAGTTTGAGCAGTGTGGACTTGCCCGATCCGCTTTGGCCGATTACTGCGACCAGCTCGCCGGGTTCGATGCTCAACGACACGTCGGTCAAGCCATGCGTCGTGCCGGGATATACATAACTGACCTGATCCAGAATTAGGCTCATGATTTTCTGAGGGACACCGAGGATAAGAAAGCCGCCGTGCCTGCCAGCAAAAGGAGGATGACTGTGGCGGCGCAGGCAAAGCCCGTGGAACCATAGAAAGCCTGCAGAAGAACAACAGGGTAAGTGCGGTTCTGAAAGCTGGTCAGCAGGTTGGACAAACTGAACTCCCCGACCGAGATGGCAGCCACCATGACCAGCCCGCTGATCAGACTCTGACGCAGATTGGGTAACACAATGCCCCAGAATTGCTGCCAGGCCGAGGCGCCAAGTGTTGCGGCTGCACGTTCCAGTTCATCGAGGCGCAAGTGGCGCAAGTCGGTGACGAGGGCGTTGGTCAGATAAGGCAGGGTATTTACCGCATGGGCGGCAATCAGCAGCGGCAAGGTACCCAGCCAGGGCAGGTAGTCGCTGTTGAACACAATGATGTAGCCAAAGCCCAGCGTGATGGTGGGTACCGCTATCGGCAGACTGCTGACGGCCTTGGCAGCCAGGCTGCCGCTCCGGCCGGCATGGTGGTGCAGTGCGCAGGCTAGCGGCAGCGCAAGCACGGTATTGATGACACAGGCACCACCAGCCACGATCAGGCTGCTCACAAAAGCTTTCCGGAACGAAGGATCAAGCCACAGATCCACATACCACTGGCCGGTTATGCCATCCGGCAACAAGCTATTGGTCCACGAGCTGCCTGTGCTTCCGACTAGCAGCAGGGCTATCGGCAGCAGTAGGTAGATGCCATAGATTAGTGCCACACCACGAATCAAGATTGCTCTCCCCGAAACATCTAATGCTTTCCATGCGCTACACTGTTTGGCCGGCATGGGTTGGCGACAAGGCCATTTTATGGGGAATCCTGTGGGAGATTGATGAATGTTCGGCTGTTATACTTGATATATAATCAACTGTTCTTAATGAGGCTGTTACATTTCTGCGCTATGAAAAGAAACTGCCCGACCATTCAGGAGCTATTGGCCTTTGACGCCATTGCGCGCTATAAAAGCGTCACTGATGCGGCTAACGCGCTGTGCATCACGGTGAGTGCCGTCAGTAAACAGCTTGCCCGGCTGGAAAGTTTCATGGGTCGCCCGCTGCTCGAGAAGAGCGGTCGCGGTGTTCGCCTCACTCCGCAGGGCATGACGTACTGGCAGAAGATTTCAGGCGGCCTGCGTGCCATTGAAACCGCCACGTTTGAATTTTGGGCGGATACCTCCGACGCTGGATTGCTGACGCTGGCGAGCACCCCCACCTTTCTGACCAAATGGCTGATTCCGCGCCTGCCGGATTTTCGTCAGCAACATCCCGGCATTACGTTGAGCTTCAGCCAGCATCTGGGGCCAAACGAGAATATTCCCGCTGGCGTGGATGCTGCCATCCGCTATGGGTCGGGTGATTGGCAGGGGGTTGTTGCCGAATACATTGCCGGAAAGGAATTTGTGGTGATCTGGTCCCCAGATCTGTTGCCGGGAGGAGAGGCGATCAAGAGCCCCGCTGACATTGCCGGCAAGACTTTGCTGCATCATGAAGAAGCCCCCTCTGCGTGGCGGCAATGGGCGGTCCAGCACAAGGTAACAGAAATCGATACCCTGGCCGGCCCCCGGTTTGCACAGTATTCTGCAGCCATTCAGGCGGCCATCAGTGGCCTGGGCATTGCGTTAGCTCCCCGCGTGCTGGTTCTGGATGAACTGGCGCAAGGCTTGCTGGTCAGCCACTGTGGTGAGCCTGTCATCGTCGACCAGGGGCATTATCTGTGTTGCCGACCGGACCGACAGGAAACGGCGGCATTTTCAGCTTTCCGTTCCTGGATACGAGCCGAGTGTGCAAAGTGAACGGCGCCGCGGGGAATTGAAAAACACGGATTGTCCTTTGCGCGTCAAACGCAGACCGGTCTGAGTTGATGAGCTTCGAAATGTATCGGTATGGTTGCGATTCAGATCCTGCTGACTGCTGTGAAACCTGGCCTGCGTATTCCATGCCAACCTGGACACCGATTCCAGGGCAATCTGGCGAGTCCATGTGGATGTCTGCTTGTCCATCCGAACCAGTGCTGGTGACGAGCGCCACACCAGCATGACGGTATTGATTCGACACTGACGATTTTCAGCGGTACGCGCGTTGTCCCATCGCCGGGAGAGCAGGCCAAGCCAGGCCTTGCCGGCCCAGCGTCAATAAAAAGGCCGTGCCGCAATTGCGGCACGGCCTTTTGTGCAAGGCTTCGGGATTTAGCGGGCGATCGGACGATAGCGGATGCGATGGGGCTTGGCGGCTTCTTCGCCGAGGCGCTTCTTCTTGTCCTCTTCGTACTCGTGATAGTTGCCGGCGAAGAATGTCCACTGCGAATCGCCTTCGCAGGCCAGGATGTGCGTGGCGATGCGGTCGAGGAACCAGC
>DBTS01000152.1:0-748 GCA_002307175.1 Rhodocyclaceae bacterium UBA1310 | reverse complement strand
GCAGGGTTTCCACGTCGAGGTCGTTCGAGGGTTCATCGAGCAGTAGCACGTTGCCGCCGGAGAGCAGGGTCTTGGCCAGATGCAGGCGGCCACGCTCACCCCCGGAGAGGTTGCCGACGATCTTCTGCTGGTCACCCCCCTTGAAGTTGAAGCGGCCGATGTAGGCACGGCTCTGCATTTCGAACTTGCCCACGGTGAGGATATCGGCACCGTCCGAAATCGCTGCGAACACCGTCTTGGTGTTGTCCAGGCCCTCACGGGTCTGGTTCACCGCTGCGATCTTCACTGTCGGGCCGACCACGATTTCGCCTGAATCCGGCTGCTCCATGCCTTGCAGCATGCGGAAGAGGGTGGTTTTACCGGCACCGTTCGGGCCGATCACGCCAACGATGGCCCCGGCGGGGATCATGAAGCTCAGATTGTCGATCAGCAGGCGGTCGCCAAAGCCTTTTGACACGCCGTTGAATTCGATGACCTTGTCACCTAGACGCTCACCCGGCGGAATGAAGATTTCGTGGGTTTCGTTGCGGCGCTGGTATTCCACGCTGTTCATTTCTTCGTAGCGTGCCAGACGTGCCTTGCTCTTGGCCTGGCGCGCCTTCGGATTGCCACGCACCCATTCCAGTTCGGTGGCCAGTGCCTTGCGACGGGCTGACTCCTGGGATTCTTCCTGCTTCAGGCGGGCTTCCTTCTGCTCCAGCCAGGAAGAGTAATTGCCCTTCCAGGGGATGCCTTCGCCGCGGTCGAG
>DBTS01000009.1 GCA_002307175.1 Rhodocyclaceae bacterium UBA1310 | reverse complement strand
GACCCACACTAAAGTCTGATGAACCCTTAATATTTACGAAGGGGGCAACCGGGGAAACGTCTTCCGCTCGGTACTCTACGATTCTGAGGCTACGTTACCGATCAAGCCCGGCGAGGTTACATTCATCTCTGACGAGATTGGGGAAGCCGACAGAAAGGACCATCCGGACTGGTTTGCCTAGGCTAGCGGCCGCGCCCGCCAATGCCTCAAGGCACCATAGGTGTGCACAAAGGGGGTATCCAAAATTACCACATCACCCCCGTTTGTACGGCTTCGACTGTGTCTGTTTACGCACTCTTCCGGCAGAAAGGGGCTACTTCAGGCAGAATAGCGACCTGTATCACGCATTCCAAACCATGAATCGACTCCTCTCTGCCCTCGCTTTCGCTGCACTCAAGCACCGTGACCAACGCCGCAAGGATCTGGCCGCATCGCCCTACATCAATCACCCCATCGCACTCGCCAATGTGCTGGCCAACGAAGGCGGAATCGACGATGAGCGCGTGCTGATTGCCGCCGTGCTGCACGACACCATTGAAGACACCGAGACGACGGAACAGGAACTGGTGCGCGAATTTGGCCGTGAGATTGCCGATATCGTGCTTGAAGTCAGTGACGACAAATCCCTTTCCAGGGAAGAGCGGAAACTGCTGCAGATTGAGCACGCCCTGCACATCAGCCGCCGGGCAAAACTGGTGAAACTGGCCGACAAGATCTGCAATCTGCGCGACGTAGCCAATAACCCACCGGCAGACTGGTCTCTCGCACGCCGGCAGGACTATTTTGACTGGGCACGGGCCGTGGTTGAAGGCCTGCGCGGCGCACACCCGGCGCTGGAACACGTATTTGACGAAGCTTACAAGCAGCGCCCCTGATCTGACCCCACCCCCCCGCGCCCCGACGCTGAAAGGCCACCCGCTCGCGGGTATCTGATGTATTTGCCGAGGCATCGCTTCAATGCAGCGGGCAGGTTTCAAGATCGCCATGGCAAGCCAGCGGCTTGGCGGCGGAAAGACGCGCCTTGGGCCAGGGTGTTTCCTCCCGATTGCACCATTGCCGGATGGTGACCTGCGCGCCCTCAATGTGAGCATCGCGGCCCTCTGCGTGACCGGGAGTGGCAATCCATTCCTCGTGGAAAAACGGACATTGTGTGCTCATACTCTCCTCCTATCCGAGAAGCCCAAGTTTTCATTGTGGTTCCATTACGCCTGGGATGCCAGCCGATACGGGCCGGAGGGCATGATGGTTTTCCACTATCGTATGGAAACAACATTGGGCGCCCGGTGCTTATCCGCATGGCGTAAAATCCGCGGTATCAGGCTTTCTGTGTGATCTGTAGAGGAAATGACGCAGGACATCACACAGGGTAGGCACACCAGAATCGGAGACTCTGCATGTTACGGATGATCATCGGCGCATTGATGTTACTGGGGACTATCACCGGCGCCATGGCAAACGTGCGTTACCAGCCCCCCGTGGTCAGCAGCAGCCAGCACCTGCTTCCGGCCATCACGATTACCGGGGAGATCCGTGACGCGGATGTGGCAGTGTTCCAGCGATTGGTGCGGCGAGCAGACCAGTTTGCGGCGACGGCACCCTGGAAAAACGAGCCAGGTGGGCATTACTCAGTGCTGGTGGATACGCCGGGAGGTTCCGTGGATGCGGCAATCGCCATCGGCAGGATGATCCGTGAGACTGACGCGGCTGAAGTGGCCGTGCCACAGGGTGCAATGTGCGTGAGTGCCTGTGTGCTGATCCTGGCAGGTGGCAACACGCGTAGCGTGAAGGGTAAGGTGGGCATCCATCGCCCCTATCTGATGGTGGACCCGAACGTGACACCGGAAGCACAAAAGCGCCAGTACACTGCAATCGGGCAAGCCATCAAGAGCTATTTTGAATCGGTGAACGTGCCCACCTCACTGTACGACGCAATGTTTCGCACGCCTCCCGAAGATGTTCACTTTCTCACCGAAGAGGAGCTGCAGACCTACAACCTCGGCATGCACGACCCTTTTTACCTGGAAGCCATCTATGCGCGCTTTGCACAACGTTACGGACTGACAAAAATCGAGGTGATGCAGCGCGTGAAGCAATGCAAAGCCATCCAGGAGCCGAACGCTTTCCGGCAGTGCCTGATTCAGCCGGGCAAAAGCACCTGATAGAGCGGACTTAGAGTGTTTTGGAACACGCCCAAAGCTTATCAACAAAGATGCCATACCACGCTTGCTCGGCCATCGGCACGTCGACGCCGGCATGTGCCAGCTCCAGCCAGCTGTCGAGCTCATCGTCGGGCACAGCGTGCATGGCAGTGAGCGTGCAATCACACAGATGCCGGGAGGCTGCGTAGTCAACATCATGGGTGTTGAAATTAACCTTCATGCAATCAGCATGAAGAATCCTGTCGCGGCTGATGCGCGGATCAGGCCGACTGGCAGCGTAAGCTTCCTGCATGGCCTGCAGATCTGCTGCGGTGACGCCGTCAATACCAGCCTGTTCGAATGCGTCGCCTTCGATGAGCTGATTGCAAGCTTCGTGTGAAGCCTTGCGGAAGGCATCAGCTCCACGTGATGGGCCTTTGCTTGCATTCGCAAGCGTGAGCCGCACGCCCTCGAAAACATCGAAGCGTTCTGCCTCCCATATGCTCTCCATGAAGTGGGCGTCAAAACCCTGCGCGCGCAGCTCTGGTGCACATGCCTTGAAACGGGCGTGAGCACGTTCGCGACCATCCGCCACTCTGCGTGCTGCGGCAGCCCGCACATCTTCGTTTGCCACAGCAAACGCCATACCGCTGGAGAGCAGACACAGCATCGCCAGTCCCAATTTGCGCATATCTCCTCCAGGCGACGTGGCTCGGCTCACGCATCGCTTACATTTCGGATGGTTCAATATCTGGATACGACACAAAACCAACCCCGTCTTGTATCAATCAGCTTCCACTGGCGGATGACCACGCAATGTGGGAAGGCATTTAGCGTCATTTGCCAAAGCCATTCTTGCGGGGGCTTACCACCCACTTGTCAAGCTTTTGCCAGCCGGATTGTAGTGGCCCGGCATGCAAACCCGGCGTGCGCCGGGCGGCTTTTGTGCCCCCTCTGTCGCGGCGACAGCAAAGCAGCAGCCTGAAACGCAAAACCCCCGCCATTACACACTGAACGCAGCGCCAACCATTATCGCAATGAACATCACCACGGCAAGCAGGGTGCGCCCGGCACCGAGCGGGCGGCATACAACCTCGACGCCCAGACGCTGATCGTAGAAGGTAGCGCCCGAAGACGACACCATGATGCAGTGGACGATCTGCAGAATGACATTGATGCATCCCAGCCCGCACGCGTAGGCCCAGACCCAGATAGAAACATTGCGCCTGAAATAGCCGTTGCCGTCCAGGCGACGTCCGTCGCGATACAGCTCGATACGCAGCAGTGCCTTGCTGAGGGTGTTGCCAAACAGCGAATAGATGAGGGCATCGAGTACAAGTGCGCAAGGCGTAACGATGAAGATGATCACCAGTTGGCTGATGATTGTCATGTAAGAATGCATTTCAGCCGGGATGAAATACGTTAGGCCGGCAACCAGCGCCTTGACCCCAAGTATCAGGGGAAGACTGACAAGAAAGACATCAAACCATCGTGCGACGGCTCGATGTGAAGCACATGCGAAGCCACGCACAACACCCTCACCGGCTGGATTCTCCAGCATGCGCTGGGCAGCCGGCATCACGCCATAGGGATTGACCGCTTCGGGTACACGAGCCTGGACATGGGGTGAGGCCTGCGGCGCCGCAGAGGGTGGCGCTGGCGGCATAGCACTTGGGTCGGGATACGCAGAGGCTTGCGGCATTACCCAAGGGGGCGCCGGCGGGATCACCGGAGGTGTCGGAAGTGCTGGCGGAACTGGATCGGCCGAAACGGTGCCGGCCGCCCTGCCCCAGCCCCCCGCCTCCGCTGCCGGCAGAATTGGCACAATGGGAGGCACTATGGGAAGCGCAATGGGTGGCGGCGGAGGCATCTCGAAGCCCAGCACCTCTCCGGCCCCTACAGGTGTTGCCACAGGTGCATGGCCACCCCCGGTATACGCGGTATCGAACCCGGTCTGCATGGCGCCTGTAGCTGTACCCACGGTAGCTGCAGGGGGCACAGGAGGTATCTGCGGGCCGGCTGGCGGAGCAAGGGAATCACTCACCTGCTCGACACGATACTTGATGTAGCGTGCCACGGCTTTGTGCCTGTCTCCCTCGGACTCGGCCAGTGCCCGCGCCCAGACAGCTGCCACCTGACGATGCTCCTTGAGTTCCCGGAGTGCCAGCTCATACAGTTCATCGCTGCTCATGTCCGCTCCATCTTCGACAGCAGTCTATTGTCCCCACGTTTTGCGTGGCATTAATTAATCAAATCAAACAAATCTGCAGGGTGGCGTAGCTGAACAACCAGTTCAATCAGGCATCAGCCTGAGAAGCTGTTCATGGCTGCAGATTCTGAATAGGCTTCTACTGCTGCCCAAACTGCAAGGAAACGGCATACAGGATGGTGCCGGCAACCGCAAACAGGGCAAGAATTGCGTCGCCCAGATGGCGCCGACACGGCCTGTCTTCGCGACACACCGTCTGCATATCAAGCAGGTCGTCATAGATCGCCTGTTTGCCGTTTTTGAGGCGAAAGTATTGCCAGACCACAGTCGCCAGGTTTAAAAAAGGCAGGCTGCAACCCAGGCCCAAAACCCACACCGCGAGATTCCGCAATGCGTACCGGCCACCGCCAATACGCCGCCCCTGGCTGCGGACTTCCATGCTGTACAGAGCCTTGCCGATGGAATTGCCGAATACCGCATAGATCAAGGTATCCAGCCCCAGCATGAGTGCATTGCTGATGAAAGAATCGATCCAGGTGATGGTGACTGCCGTGGTGGTGCTCTCGCCAGCATTCGCTGCGGGGGAATAATGCATGGCCATAATGGTGGTGATCTGAAGCACCCAGATTATTGACCAATCCAGCAGGCGCGCACGAAAACGGGTTCTGGCGCAGGTCAGGCCGGTACGCGGGAGTTCTTCGCCTTCGTCTCCCATCATGACCGTCAGATCCGAATTTCCCCGGTTCTGAAGATAATCCGGGCGCGGCGGCTGTGGCGGCACTGCTGGGCGCATCAACGGTGCAGGAGACGCCGGTACGCGCACCCCAGCCTGCGGGATTGGCGGTGGCGTGCCGGCATAACTGGAGTTATAGGCGGGCAGCATCGAACCTACAGCAGTGCCTGGCAAGGGCGGCGGGTTGCCACGCACGCGATTGACCGGTGGTGGCACTGGCGGCATGCCGAGGCGCGCCGAGCCAGCCAGTTGAGCCGCCTGTGCGGGTGCGTTTTCGATCTGTTCGACGCGATACTTGATGTAGATGGCTACGGCCTTGTGCTTGTCGCCGTCAGCCTCTGCAAGTGCCCGCGCCCAGACTGCCGGCGCCATGCGGCGCTCTTTTAGCTCATTGAGCGCACGCTCGAAAACCGCTTGACCTGCCATCATTCCCCCGAATTTCAAATATCCGCGTCAGATACTGTTCTTGCGGTTATGGCTGTGCTTCACAATGCTTTATTGAGGAAAACGCGCATTGCGTCAGGAGTGGCTAGGCAGCGATAATTCTCGCAATGAATACATGTTGATCACGGCTCGAATCAGTGTCACGCAAAACCACTCTGTCCAGCACTTTCCTGCAGTAAACGCATAACCCGCCGGCTCCGCTGGTCAGGCTGCTACCGCCAGAAGTTCCCGTTTATTGTCCTATCATCCGGATTTTGCGCCATACAGCCACGCCAGACAAGAAACGTTCGTGCTGCATTGCACAACACATTGGCATGAATCCTGATCTTCCTGGCATCATCTGATCAATTTTCTGGGGATTTCATTTCTGGCACAGCCTCCCGAGACTGCAGCTTTTTTTACCAGAGATCGAACATCAACCCGCCCATCCCCAGAGAAGTCAGTCCCCCTGCGCAAAACAGCAGATACAGAGCCGCCACGCGCACTCTGGATACGTGCCGCAGGCGTACACACAGCGATTCGGCATGATCGTAGCTGGCGTCACGGCCACGCGCCACGCGGAGAAATTGCCAGACGAGTGCAACAAAAGAGATGGGGAGCACGCCAAGTGCAAAACCATTCAGCCACAACTGGCAGTTGCGCAAAAAATAGGCTTTGGATGTGAGTGCCCCATTTGGGGTGATGAGTTCGACGCCCCCCAGCACCTTGCCAGGCGTGGTACCGAACAACGCATGAATCCCGGCCTCCAGGCACAGCGTAGCGGGCAAGAGAAGCAATAGCAGGCTGCCATTAATCAGCCAGGCGAAAAGCCCGGCAGCATTGCTGCCAGCCTGCAGCTGAAGCCCGAACAAGCCCGTAAAGAAGGTCGGCAGAAAGTTGTGTGCCGGCGTCAGGGCCACCAGCAGCGCCAACAGCAGACCACCAATGATGGAGAGATCCGCTCCACGAATCACGAAGCGCCGCAAAGCCGCATTGGTTCGCACAGGGGAATGATGTTTTGCCAAAGCGTGGTTTGGTGCCATGCGCAGCCATGGCCTCCCCCCTGCCGGCAAGGTTTCCGCACCGTCGGGATTCGCCCACACAGGCATCTGAGCAGCGCGAAAGGCCGACCGCGCACCTGCCTGACGCAGAAATGGCCGGGCCTCTACGCAGGAAACCCCGCCATTGTTGGCGGCCTCAGCGCTGACCATGCGCACACCATGCTGCGGGTTATGCACCCCTCCATGCAGCATCACCTGCATGGACGGCCCGCTTCCTATGCTTTGCTGTACACGAAACAGAATATAGTGCGACATTGCGACATTGCCATCGCCATTCGCATTTGCCTGGGCATGTGCCCAAAGCGCCGGCTGCATCCGACACTCCTGGATCTCAAGCAATGCCTGTGCGTAAACTTCTTCCCCCTTCATGCCCGCCCCCTCGCATCGACATGCGCGGCACGCTAGAAAGCCTATTCAGGATTCCCTGGACATAGGCAGTTCTGCTGCCACAAGCTGCGCTTACCCCTAGTAGCCAACACCTACCGTTCACGCCT
Organism: Rhodocyclaceae bacterium UBA1310; assembly: GCA_002307175.1. GTDB lineage: Bacteria > Pseudomonadota > Gammaproteobacteria > Burkholderiales > Rhodocyclaceae > Uliginosibacterium. Next base: position 870 of record DBTS01000009.1, on the reverse strand, counting down.
GACAAAGATGCGTTGATCTTTTATTTCTTGCCGTTAACCCTGATTCTGCACCCGAAATGTTTTCTCAAGCAAGCATTTCGTTGACGATCCTCAAGGCGCAGATCGCCTTCATGCATGGAGTTTTGCTCGCTGCAGCACAAAACGGCCGATAACAGAAAATGTTTCCGGTAACCATAGTAACGGGGAAATCGCAGAAAGGATGACAGCGGCTACATGCCGACACATCCGCGGCATAGCAATCGGGAATGTGCGGCCGCAGCCCAAAGAACGACCCGGAACTACTTTTTACTTGCGGTTTTCCGTATCTGCTCGGCAATCAGCTCATCAACCACAGGAAGCTTGTCACGCGAATGCTGATAGCCCTGATTGGCCGCCAGCATGAGCCAGCGCCGGGCTTCCTGCAGATCAACCGGAAAGCCGTTATAGCCGGTGAGGTAAGCGTAGCCGATGTTATTCTGTGATTCCTTCATGCCCAACCGGGCTGACTCGGCAAGGTCTGCGAACAGCCGGTTGTGATCGTGGTATTCATCCTCCGAGCGTTCGGCGCGCTCGAACAGAGCCTCGTATTCGGTGGGGCGAAGCTGGATAATACGGTCGTAGATCTTCAGTGCAAAAGGGATGTTACGCGCATGCTTTGCAGCATCCGCAGCTGCGTAGAGACGACGCAAATGCCCGGGTTGCGGATTGGCGTCAAAAGCCTGGATGTAAAGATCCGCCTCGCGCATGGGGTCGTGCGCATCTGAGGCCTCCCAACCCAGCTCCATGGCCTGCAGCTCGGCGAGGTTTGGTGGGCTCATGCGCCCGCTCTGGCGGGCATCTGCAATCACTTCCCGCAGATGAAGATACTGGTTCATCAGACTTTAGTGTGGG
>DBTS01000123.1 GCA_002307175.1 Rhodocyclaceae bacterium UBA1310 | reverse complement strand
ATGAAGCGATGAACTTCTTCCTGCGTGTGTTCACCGATACGGATGCCACCAACAGCGGTGCAGGACTCCCCAACGAGCGCGCCATTCGTGCTGTGCAAACCCTCTATGACGGCCATGGTCGCGGTGCTGAATTGACCTCAGCCAAGGGAACGGCCTGGGGTTTGCTCAACTCGGTGACAGAGTATGTCGATCACCAGCGTAGGGCACGCAGTCAGGACTACCGTCTGGACTCCGCTTGGTTTGGGCAGGGGGCGGTACTCAAGAAAAAGGCACTGGAGGAGGCGCTCAGGATGGCGGCTTGACGGGGAATGCCGGTGGGGAGAAGGAAGAGACCCAGTGTATAGCGACGAGCACTACGCTCACACTGGGCAATCTTTTCCGACTTTCCTGTCATGACTTCATTCGCACGGAAAGATGGTAGACCGTAGCCCCTTCAGATGCTGGAGCAGACTTGATTTCGAGATAAGGTTGTGCCTTCACCAGTTCCCCGAGTTTTTTGAATCCGAAGTTCCGAGGATCGAAGGACGGGTCCGCCTTCAAAACGAGACTGCCAACGATGGCAAGCAGCGCCCAACCGTCATCCTGCGCAGCAGCAGCAATAGCTGCCGCCAACAATGGCTTAAGTGGCGTTTGCTCCACTACGGCAGTTGCCGGTGCCCCAGGGGCAGGTTTGCGGAGAATTTCAGTAAACACGAACTTGTCACATGCAGCCACGAACGGTTTGGGAGTCTTCTGCTCACCAAACCCATAAACAACTAAACCAGCCTCACGAATCCGGGTGGCGAGTCTAGTGAAATCACTATCTGACGAAACCAAGCAAAATCCATCTACCTTTCCATCATGAAGAATGTCCATAGCTTCAATGATCAAAGCAGAGTCCGTTGCATTCTTTCCAGTCGTGTACCTGAACTGCTGAATGGGTTGAATAGCATGGACATGCAATACATCTTTCCATCCAGATAAATTCGTAGTCGTCCAATCTCCGTATGCACGCTTCACAGTTGCAGTTCCGTACTGGGATATTTCGGCGAGCAACTCAGCAATGATTGATGCCTGAGCATTATCGGCATCGATCAGTACAGCCAATTTTTCAGAGGCAAATGATGACATACCCAGCTCCATATACATACGTGTATGTCATTAGGCCACCCTAACCACCTCAAGTCAATATCCGCGTTACTGTTCAATATCACAGACACCCTGCACAGCTTGCTGTGCAGGGTGTCTACTTTTCTGGGATCTCATCATGAAACACAACCATGCAATCCGTCTCATCTCCACCAAGGACATGAGCCGGGAAGAATGGCTGTCTGTCCGCAACCAGGGTATCGGTGCGTCAGATGCCGCTGCAGCAATCGGTTTTTCCATCTACAAGAGTCCGCTGGAACTGTGGCTGGAGAAGACCGGGCGCAAGCCTCAGGCTGATCTGAGTGAATCGGAATCGGTGTTCTGGGGCACGGTGCTGGAACCGATCCTCGCTTCGGTTTATGCAGAGCGCACCGGCAACAAGGTGCGCCGCGTCAATGCCGTTCTCCAGCATCCAAAGCATGCCTTCATGCTCGCGAATCTGGATCGGGCGGTGGGCAGTACCGGCGTGCTGGAGATCAAGACGGCAGGCTGGCGCTCAGCTGATCTGTGGGAAGACACAATTCCTTTGGCGTATCAGTGTCAGGTACTGCATCAGCTCGCTGTGACCGGCAAGGCCTGGGCGGATGTGGCGGTACTCATCGGTGGCCAAGACTTTCGGATCTATCACATCGAAGCCGAACCAGAGCGGATCGCTGAGCTGGTCTCACGGGAAGCTGCGTTCTGGCGCTATGTCACCGATGACGTGTCGCCCCCTCCGGATGGTTCGGAGTCGAGTGGCAAAGCCCTGTCCTGGTTGTTTCCGCAGGATTCCGGGGCCTGTCTCGATTGCACGGAGTCAGCTGAACTCAACACCCTGTTTAGTGAGCTGTTGAGCTTTCGGCGTCAGCGTGAGCAACTGGAGTTTCTGGAAGAGACTCACAAGCAAAGCATTCAGGCAGCCCTCGGTGAAGCCACCCGTGTATGCAGCTTGTCAGGCCAATTTATCCCGCGATAGCACTCCGCAATGCGCGACACATTACGCATCATCTGTTCATCGTTTACTTCGCTGAATGCAGCTGCGAAGTCTTTTTCTGTCGTGGTCATCGCACATACACTGAGCTGTTTCAGTTGTGCGCCAACCATCCACTTCTCAACGTCTGACGGCACTATCCACTGCGGCAATCCGGCCAACAGGGTCTGACAGACAAATGTGGTCGCTCCATAGCTCACCACGACATCCGCGTTGGCATGAACATGCTGTATTGACACCGGTTTTTTGACGATCTTCATCGTCTGCCCCAACATTTGCTGTTCGTGGGGCAGGTCCGGGCAACAGCACAAGACAGACATGCCGGATTCGGCGAGCCACTCCAAAATGGCCCTCAGCAGTGGACTACCCCGAAGATAGGCAAAAATTTTGCGCTGCCCATTCGACGCTTTGGGCCAATCCACGACGATGTTCTCCCCACGCCAAATCGGAGGACCGATATAGCTGACATCCTGACGCCAGCCATAAGGATCCACTTCCGGAATCCGTGCGACCAGCCGTGTAGGAAAGTCCAGATACCGCGCCAAGGACGCATCGGCCCGCTTCACGAGATTTCGTCCCAACGATGCAAGGGTCTCATCTAAGGCAGTCACCGTACCTGCATTCATCTTTTCGATATGCTGCCCGCGCAGCCCTACGCCAAAAGTTGGACAGTCGACTGGAGGTGCATCAAAGCCATTGCTGATTTGCAACGTTCGTATTCCGAGAAAATACGCCGCCAGCTGCGCCGTCGGTGCGCAATCCAATACGATGCAGGCTGGCTTCTCTTGCTCAAAAAGTCTCCACCAAGCACGCAGGCGATCAGCAAGTCCGACCTCGTGCAAGAACCCATGGCACGCCAAGATGTCAGCATAGGAAAAGAGGTTTGCATGTGTGTACTTCGGCGAATCCTCTATAGAATGACATTGCCATTGAATATTTGCCTCGACGAATTCTCGGCGTGATCTAGGCACAACCCAAACCGGTTCGACACCAATTTGGGTTGCCCAGATAGAAACAGAAATGAGGCTGGAAACATGGCCAAGATTCTGACCATATTCCCACGCACAAAGGATTTTCAATCCGCTCATATAGACGGATTGATTAGTGCCAATTGGCTGCAATTACCGGATTGAGGCTGCTTTGATAATCACTCGGCAGCGAAGTCTGACCCGCGCTAGGCGGAGCGAAAGAGGCCATCGCAGACACAAGCGCATCCACCTGACTGTCCAGCAACTCCACTGTAGTACCACCATTCGCACTTACAAACTTCTGAACATGATTGTCAGCGGCAACATACCAATCCTTGATAACCACTTGGTCGTCGGTGCCAATGACGGACACGTCCAGATCATTCCCCTCCTTGGCGAACCACAGCTGCGATGAGGTGATATCGCCCGTCAGCTGCAGCACATCCGTATCACCCTCTGCACGATCCGTTTCAATGATAGTGTCGGAACCGCTCCCTCTATCAAACACATAGAGGTTGTTACCAGCACCACCAATCAGCGTATCGCTTCCTCCCCATCCAACAAGGGTGTCATTGCCAGCGCCACCCAGGATCCGATCGTCACCATCAGTCCCACTCAGGTAGTCGTCCCAATCGGCTCCATTGAATTCAGAGCTGGCTCCGGTCACTTGGAC
>DBTS01000069.1:77631-129171 GCA_002307175.1 Rhodocyclaceae bacterium UBA1310 | reverse complement strand
TGTACGACCTGCCGCCGGAAGAAGATGCAAAGATCCCGACCGTGTGCTCCAGCCTCGAACAGGCTCTGGAATACCTGGACAATGATCGCGCGTTCCTGACGCAGGGTGGCGTGTTCTCCAACGAAATGATCGATGCCTACATCGGTCTGAAGATGGAAGAAGTCACCAAGTTCCGCATGACCACGCACCCGCTGGAATACGATCTGTACTACTCGATCTGATCCAGGTTTGCGGCTTGAAAGAAGGACGAGGGAACCCTCGTCCTTTTTTTTGGACTAAACTTGATAGCGTTGATCGGCAAGTCCGTTGTGTTTTGCCGCAAGGCGCTTAAACTTCCGCGTGATTTGTTCATCCAGGATTGACCCATGAAGCGCTTTACCTGCCTTGTTCTGCCAGCACTCGTAGCCTGCCTTGCGGCCCCCGCTGCCGAGGCGGATATCTACAAGTGTGTCACTGACTCCGGGCAGATCACCTACACCAACGCCAAACCCTCGACCCACGACAAGGGTTGCTCCCTGATGACCAAGGATCAGCCGGTCAGCTCAGGAGGCGGAGGCAGCAAGAAGTCAGGTGCAGCAGCCAATCCCACGCCTTCGAACTTCCCCAAGGTGGATAGCGGCACCCAGAAAAATCGCGATAATGACAGACGCAAAATTCTGGAAAGCGAACTGGATGCTGAAACGAAAGCGCTTGAGGCCGCCAAGAAGGAACTCGCCGAGCAGGAATCCGTGCGCAATGGCGACGAAAAGAATTACCAGAAGTATCTCGACCGCGTTCAACCCTATAAAGACACTGTCGCCCTGCATCAGCGCAATATCGATTCGCTGAACAAGGAACTCTCCAAACTGCAGTGATGACTTGGGAGGGCGTAGTTCTTGCTTAAGTATTCGCCTCATGAGCCCGACAAGTCTTTCACCCACCCCACCCAATCTCGCAGCCTCGACTGCGGGGCTTGAGCTACTGTCTTCTGCCGTCGTGATGGTTGGCGCGGATCGTTCGATCTGCTATCTGAACCCTTCGGCAGAGCACCTGTTTTCCACCAGTCGCCGGATATGCGTAGGGCATCACCTGTCCGCCCTGCTGGGCGACCTGCCCGGTCTCTGGGCGGCCCTGGATAACGCTCTGGTTGATAATTGGAGCCATACGGGGCAAAACCTCATCGTCAAGCGCCCCCAGTTGCAGACGCTGCAGCTCGATTGCACCGCCAGCCCGGTGGATCTGCCGCCAGCGCGCCTGCTGCTCGAATTCCGCCCGCTTGATGCACAACTGAAGGTGGCCCGCGAAGAACGCATTGCCGAGCAGCAGCAGGCCAACCGCGAACTGGTACGCAATCTCGCCCACGAGATCAAGAACCCGCTTGGTGGCATCCGGGGTTCGGCACAACTACTGGAACGCGAGCTGGACGATCCGCAGTGGCGCGAATACACCCAGGTCATCATTGCTGAAGCCGACAGGCTGCAGGATCTGATGAACCGCCTGCTCAATTCACACCGCATGATGCACCCCACGGTCGTCAATGTGCATGATGTGCTTGAGCGCGTGCTGCGGCTCATCCAGGCAGAATTCCCCAGCGTTACCGTGAAACGCGATTATGACGTGAGCCTCCCGCAGCTCACTGCCGACCGCGAGCAGCTGATCCAGGCTATCCTGAATATTGCCCGCAACGCTGCCCAGGCAATGAAGGGGGAAGGCGTTATCGTGCTGCGCACGCGCGCTGCCCGTCAGGTCACACTGGCCAAGCGCCGCCACAAACTGGCACTGGAATTGCAAGTCATCGACAACGGGCCGGGGATTCCCCCGCACATCCGCGACACGATCTTCTACCCTCTGGTGTCGGGTCGCGAAGGCGGAACAGGGCTGGGTTTATCCATCGCCCAGAGTTTTATCGAACAGCATCAGGGAACCATCGACCTGGCCAGTGAGCCCGGCCGTACCTGTTTCACGATCCTGCTTCCGATCACCCAGTCGTAAGCGCTTGTGAATCCGACATATAAAACCAACCAACGGAATCTGAAACATGAATGCAGTCTGGATTGTTGATGATGATCGCTCGATCCGCTGGGTACTGGAAAAAGCTCTGGCCCGGGAAAACATTGCTTTCCGCAGTTTTTCCGCCGCCTCTGAAGCACTTGCTGTACTGGATGCCAATGGCGCACTCCCGCAAGTGATGATTTCCGATATTCACATGCCCGGCGATTCCGGGCTGGTCCTGCTTCAGCGCGTCAAAGAAAAACTCCCTACCCTGCCCGTCATCATCATGACGGCCTACTCCGATCTGGATAGCGCTGTGGCGGCTTTCCAGGGCGGTGCTTTTGAATATCTGCCCAAGCCCTTTGACGTGGATCAGGCGCTGGATCTGATCCAGCGGGCGCTCAAGGAAAGCACGCACCATGTTGGTGTCGACGAAGCAGAGACTTCGGTACCGGAAATTCTGGGCCAGGCGGCTTCAATGCAGGAAGTTTTCCGCGCTATCGGCCGCCTGTCGCAATCCTCCGCCACGGTCATGATCAATGGCGAATCCGGCACGGGCAAGGAACTGGTGGCTCGCGCCCTGCATCGCCACAGCCCGCGCAAGGATGGCCCTTTCGTTGCCATCAACACGGCAGCGATCCCGCGCGACCTGCTTGAGTCGGAACTCTTTGGTCACGAACGTGGCGCTTTCACCGGTGCTGCCGCACAAAGGCGCGGACGCTTCGAACAGGCCGAGAGTGGTACGCTGTTCCTCGACGAAATCGGTGATATGCCCGCCGAGCTGCAGACACGCCTGCTGCGCGTACTCTCCGACGGACACTTCTACCGTGTCGGCGGGCATACGCCGGTCAAGGCCAATGTGCGGGTGATCGCCGCCACCCACCAGAATCTGGAAACACGGGTACGGGATGGCCTGTTCCGCGAGGATCTGTTCCACCGCCTCAATGTGATCCGCCTGCGCCTCCCTCCGTTGCGGGAACGGCGTGAGGATGTGCCCATCCTCGCCCGCCACTTCCTCAACCACAGTGCGCAGGAACTCGGCGTAGAAACCAAGCGCCTGGCGGACGCCGCCCTGAAGCGCCTGCAGGCTTTCGACTTCCCCGGCAATGTGCGCCAGCTGGAAAACATCTGTCACTGGCTGACCGTGATGGCACCGGGCCAGACAGTGGATGAGGCCGACCTGCCTTCCGACATGCGGGAATCCCAGTTAAGCCATGCGGCAAGCACGGCCACGGACTGGGTCGCGGCACTCAATACCGAGGCCGACCGCCTGCTGCACGAAGCACCGGGAGAGGTTTTCGATCAGTTGAACAAGACTTTCGAGAAGAACCTGATCCTGCGTGCCCTGGCCGCTACTGGCGGACGCCGGGTGGAAGCTGCACAACTCCTCGGCATCGGGCGCAACACGATCACCCGCAAGATCCAGGAGCTGGGCATTGACGCTGTCCGCGGCGACGAATAAGCGCCAGATCTGTTGCAACGGGGGTGGGGCCGCGTAGCTGCCCCACCCGCTCCCTCCTACCCTGCCCAATTCAACTTTTCCTGCCTGTCAGCCGCGCCTTGGGGCAACAAAACGTGCCGACAAGCGATTTCCACGCTAGACTGCCGGCTTTTGTGATTTTCCCAGCCCAGCCATGGCGTCAGGCATAGACTTTGCCCTTCTGCGCGATCATCTGGCAACGGTCAGCAGCCGATTCGATGTTGACTGGCTGCCCGAATGCGATTCCACCAACACCCAGTTACTCGCTCGTGCCACCACTGGCGCAGCGGCGGGGCTCGTTCTGGGTGCCGAGCGACAGACCGCTGGCCGCGGGCGCCGCGGGCGGCGCTGGCATGCCTCGCCCGACTGCAGCCTGACCTTCTCGCTACTCTGGCGTCTTCCGGTGGGTACTCCACTGCACGGGCTGAGCCTCGCCGTCGGTGTAGCCATTGCCCAGGGGCTGGCTACGCTGGGATGCGACGCCATCCAGCTCAAGTGGCCGAATGACATCTGGCTGAATGGCGCAAAGCTGGGAGGCGTGCTGGTGGAAACCGCGGCCCAGGGAGGCCTGGTGATTGGCATTGGCCTGAATCTGCGGCGTGACCCCGCATGGCAGGCCGATGTTGATCAGGCTTTCGCGGCGCTTGAAGATGCGCTGCCAGCACTCCCCACCCGCGAAGCCACACTCGCAGCCATCCTGTGCGCGCTGGCGGAAGTGCTGGACTGCTTTGCCGATGCGGGCTTCGCGCCGCTGCGTGAAGCCTGGTGTGCCCGCAACGCCCTGCTTGGACAGACGATCAGCGTAAGCTCCGAGAACATGCAGGAGCGCGGCATCTGCGGCCAGGTCAGCGCGGAGGGCGCCCTCATCCTGAATCGGCCCGGACAGCCCGAACTGCTGATCAACCACGGCGATGTCAGCCTGACCCGCGTGCAATCCTGAAGGCTGCCATGTATCTGCTTATCGATGCCGGAAACACCCGACTGAAATTCGCCTGCCACGACGGCAGGGAATGGCTGCTGCGTGACTCCCTGCTAAGCCCGGAGGAACTGCCCGGGAAATTGCCCGCCGGGTTTCAGCCCTCACGGATTCTGGTTTCCTGCGTAGCCGGTGAAGAATTTGCCGAGCATTTGCGGCAGGCGCTCATCTGCTTTGACGCACCGCTCGAATTCCTGCAGTCCTCGGCACAACGCTGTGGCGTACTCAACCGCTATCACGCACCGGGAAGCCTGGGCACGGACCGCTGGGCATCCGCCATCGGGGCCTGGCATCGACAGCGCACTGACTGCCTGCTGATCTGCGCGGGCACAGCAACCACCATCGACATCGTGCGCGCACCCGGTGAATTCTCGGGGGGCTGTATCCTTCCCGGCCTTTCGCTGATGCTCGATTCCCTGGCTCAGCGCACGGCAGCCCTGCCACGTGCCGCCGCCGACATCTCGCCAGCCGAGCTTGCAGAAATCCCGCGTGACACCCTTGCCGCGATTGCCGCCGGCTGCCTGCATGCGCAGCTCGGCGCGATTGAGCGCATGCGCACGCAATTGCCAGCGGATGCTCCCGTTCTCGTGGCGGGCGGCAATGCCGAATTGCTGATACCCCACCTTGCAGGATATGTGCACCACACCCCATGGTTAGTCATGGAAGGGCTGCTCATCATTGCGCAGACTGCCCTTTTGGAAGACCGCTTCCACGAAAATTCCTGATGAGATGTCTTGGTGTCTGGGCAAGGGCACGCGATAATCTCGGTTGAACATGAAGACTGCCCGTACCCTATTTTATCTCCTGCTGGCCACCAATCTTGTGTTGGGGATAGCTTCGCTGCTCCCCTTCGCAGGCGTGCGCCTGCCCTGGGCCACTGCAGGAGAATCCGAACGCCTCTCGCATCAGCTCACGCCGGAAAAGATCCGCATCGAGTCACCAGCTGCATCTGGGGCGCCTGCGGCAGACTCAGCGCCTGCCACGGAAGCTTCGGCAGCCCCGGCGGAAGCGGCTTCCCAACCTCAGGCTGCAGCTGCGCCAAGCACTGCATCAGCACCCGCCAAAGATAGTCCGGCGCCCCCGGCAGCAAGCACCGCAGCAGCCAAGTGCTCTGCAGTGAGCAACCTCAGCCAGGCGGAAACCCAGGATCTCACGGCCAGGGCAGCCAAGCTTGAGGGGCTGAAGGTGCATGTCTCCGGGCTGAGTCCAACCTCCTTCTGGGTGATCATTCCCCCCAACGGTGGCAAGGACGGAGCCAAGAAGCGCATCGAGCTGCTCGGCAAGGCTGGTTTCGATGACCGCTACGTGGTTCACGATCCCGGCCCCAACCTCTACGCGGTGTCGATCGGCAAGTTCCACAACGAGGAAGCTGCCAAGCGACTGGTGGAATCCCTGCGCGCCAAAAATTTCAAGACTGCGATCATCACGCCTCTGGATGAAAGCGGCCGCGACGCACGTGCGGATGTCAGCGGACGTGCTGATATGCTGGATAAATTGATACGCGATTTCCTTGCGGATCACAAGGAAGCGCAACGTGACGATTGCCACTGAGGCCCAACCGGGGATTTTCACTGTTGGTCTGACTGGCGGGATCGGCAGCGGCAAGAGTACTGTCGCACGGGAATTCGAAAGCCGCGGGATATGCGTGGTTGATACCGACGCCATCGCTCACGAACTGACCGCACCGGGCGGCGCGGCCATGCCTGCGATTGTGGCCAGCTTCGGCGCAGCAATGGCGCTGCCCAACGGTGCGCTGGACCGGCCAAGCATGCGCAAGCGGGTATTCGACGACCCTCAGGCCAAGCTTACCCTTGAGGGCATCCTGCATCCCCTGATCCGCACCGAGAGCCTGCGCCGGCTGACGCAAGCGCAATCACCATATGCCATGCTTGTGGTGCCGCTGCTGCTGGAAACCGGGGTTTGGCAGCAGGCCTGTGATCGCCTCCTGGTCATCGATTGTGCAGAAGAAACCCAGATACAGCGCGTCATGAGCCGCAACGGCATGTCGCGCGAGGAAGTACAACGTATCATGGCAACCCAGATTGGCCGGCAACTGCGCCTGGCGGCTGCCACCGAGATCATTGACAACGACGGCTCGCCGGACACCCTCTCTCCCCGGATTGACGCCATACATCGGCAATATTTGCTCGCCGCCAAAAAACCATAGTACGAGTCTCGATGGTATGATGCCGGAGGATCCGGCTTTGATGATGCCCTACCAACATGCACAGAACACTGCGGTGATTACCTACGAATATCCATTAAGCGAACGCATCCGTACGCTGCTGCGCCTCGAAGATCTTTTCGACAAGGTGCTGCATTTCCTGCTTGCGGATGGCGCTTACGAACATCACACCGCACTGCTTGCGCTGTTCGAGATTCTTGATGTGGCCAGCCGGGCCGACCTGAAAGTCGATCTGGTACAAGAGCTTGAGCGCCAGCGCCAGATTCTGCTGAGTTTCCGCGACAACCCGCAGATTTCCGAAGAAGCCCTTTCCGGCGCCCTGTACGAGATTGAGCAGGCCAGCAGCGCGCTGCTCGCCATGGCCGGCCGTATTGGTCAGTATCTGCGCGAATCAGAATGGCTCATGGCTATCCGCTCACGTACCGCAATTCCCGGCGGCGTATGCGAATTCGATCTGCCTTCGTATCACTTCTGGCTCAATCGCAGCACGGATAAACGCCGCCAGGATCTCCAGGCCTGGCTGGCACCAATGCTGCCAATCCGCGACGGGCTCACCATCATCCTGCGTCTGCTGCGCGACAGCGGCCACATTGAACGGCAGCTCGCCAAGCACGGCAGCTTCCAGGTCATGATGAGCGGGCGCAATGCGCAGCTGGTGCGGGTTGGTCTGAACCACGAAATACTGGTTCTGCCCGAGATCAGCGCCAACAAGTATGCTTTCAACATCCGCTTTGTGGCATCCGATATCGTTGCGCGCCCGCGCCAGTCAGAAAACGACATCCCTTTCGACCTGACTTTCTGCAGCCTCTAAAAGCTGTTCAGACGCTGCCGCGAAAACTCAGTCCGCAACAAACCACGCGGGGTTGCGGCTCTTGATCGGCCCGAACGAAGCGTTGATTTCCGTGAGGTGGCGATGCATGGCCTCGCCGGCCTTGGCCGGATCACGGCTGCGCAAGCCTTCGAGAATCGCCTTATGCTGCGCAATCAGGGCTGGCAGCGGCGTAACATCTCCAAGGCTCAGATAGCGCACCCGGTCCATATGCGCCTTGATATCTTCGATGAGATCCCAAGCATCGGCACAATCTATCATGCGTGCCAGGCTGCTGTGAAACTCGTCATCCAGCCCCAGAAAACCACTCGCGTCGCCTTGCGCGGCAGCCAGTTCCTGGCGACCTATCACATCGGCAAGCGTTTGCAGCTGTGCGACCGTGATGGCGCTGGCAACCCGCCCGACCACGGCCACCTCAATGGCCTCGCGGATGAAGCGACCGTTCTCGACCCGCTTCAGGGATATCTTCATCACAAAGGTTCCGCGCTGCGGCAAAACCTGGATCAGCCCCGCCGCGGCCAGCTTGATGAATGCGTCACGCACGGGCTGGCGTGATACACCGAAGGCCTCGGAGATATCCTTGTCTGAAATCGGTTCGCCCGGCAGGAAAGTGCAGTTGACGATACTCCGGCGCAGAACGCGGTAAATCTGCAGATTGACCGGTTCGTTTGGGTGGAGAAGAAGCTGGTCTGGCGGCAGCATGATCGTGGTGGCGTGACGGACGGGGAAGAACCCGGATACCGGGGCTCGAAAACCTGTGATTATCCAACGAAAGCCCGCTGGCTGCATGCTTTTGCGCCTATTTCGGCACCCCCTTGCCGATACCGGTTTATTTTTTCAACATACCAGTGCGGCGTATGGCAAACTAACACCAAAGTGCAAGCCGCGTGCTACCGGAGTGCAAACTCCCTGACGATTCCACGACGACCCATTCGACGCATTTTTTCGCTTGCAATTCTGCACAAAGCGGGTAAGGATGCGCGTCAATTGAAGATTTGCATCAGCCTGTCCACGTCACGCGGATATGGCCCATAACCTGTTCGGGATTCACGGCGGGAAACCCCCGCCAGCCTGCCTTGCGGCAACGAATCCCGATCTGCCGGCAGTGCGCAATCACCCACAGGTTCGGGTCAGGCCCCTTTCAGGAACAGGCTCATCTACCGGGGATACGATAACAGATGAATCAACAGAACTATTCGATGATTGAGACGCTCTCGGGCCAGGAAACGCTTGATTTCCCAAGCACCGGCACGCTGATCGAGCAGATCATCAGCATCCTGAGCTCGAACATCAACTTCAGCGACATCATCATCCACCAGAACAGCCCTGTGATGCTGCGCCAGCCCAAGCGTCTGGTGGCCGTCTCCGATGTGCCCATCACCGGCCAGGAACTCGAAGAGCTGTTTGAGGTTGTCGAGCCGCAGTGGAAAGAGCGCATCCAGAACCGTGCCTTTGACCGCGCCAAAGATCTGTACAGTGCCCGCCTGCGTGTCAACTGCTTCTCCTTCCAGGGGCGTCGCCGCTGGGGCTGCGTAATCCGCCGCTTCCCAACCGAGCCGCTGCCGCTGGCCACGCTGGGCCTGCGCAAGCCAGCGCAGGATTTTGCCAAACTCACCAGTGGCCTCGTGCTGATCGTGGGAGACACCTGCCAGGGCAAATCCACCACCATCGCTTCGCTGCTCGACGAGATCAACAAGAAGCGCTCCGGCCACATCATCACGATTGAAGACCCGGTTGAGACCCTCATCCCGCAGCGTGGCTGCATCATCACGCAGCGTGAAGTTGGCGAAGATGGCGACGTCTCCAGCTTCTATCTGGGCGCTCTGGACGCCCTGCGCGAACGCCCGGACGTGATCCTGATCGGTGAAATCCGCGATGCCCAGACTGCACAGGAAGCCCTGGCTTTGGCAGAATCCGGCCCGCTGGTGCTCGCCACCCTGCACGCACGCTCGACAGAGCTGGGCGTACAGAAGATGCTGCGCCTGCTGGGCAACACCGAAGCCCAGTCGCAAACACTCGCCAGCACCCTGCGTGGCGTGCTCTGCCAGGCTCTGCTGCCTTCGACAGGTGGGGATAGCTATCATCTGGCCACGGAATGCCTGCTGATGTGCCCGGAGGCCATCCAGCTCATCGCCAGCGGCAATTTCGCCGGCCTACGCCCGCTGCTCGACAAGCTCACGCTGGACCCGAAGTCTGGCTCACACACGATGAACGACGATCTGCGCCAGCTGCTGCGTGGGCGCAAAGTGGGGCTGGAAGATGCCCGCCGTGCCAGCACGGATATCGTGCGCTTTGCAGAAATGCTCAAGCCGGCCAAGTAAGCTGCCGGCATTCATGCAAACGGCCCCGCTGCCTGCAGGCAGCGGGGCCGTTTTTATATCGGCTAATCCAGAAGCCGATTAAGCACTGACCGTGGCAAAAGCCTTCGCCACATAATCCACGTTCGAGGGATTGAGCCCTGCAACACAGATACGCCCGCTGCGCACCAGATAGATCGCAAACTCATCGCGCAGACGATCCACCTGAGCAGCCGACAACCCGGTGTAGCTGAACATCCCGCGTTGCAGTGCGTAGTGATCAAAGCTGCGGCCCGGCAAAGTGCCACTCAGGGCCTTGATGAGGGTTTCGCGCATATCCAGGATGCGCGTGCGCATTGCCTCGACTTCCGACAGCCAGAGCTTCTTCAGATCCGCATCGTTGAGCACACAGCTGACCAGCTCGGCACCCAGCATGGGGGGGCTGGAGTAATTGCGGCGCACCGTGGCCTTGAGTTGGCCGAGCACGCGATCGCCAGCAGCGGCATCTTCGCAGAGAACCGACAGACCGCCCACGCGCTCGCCATACAGCGAGAAAATCTTCGAGAAGGAATTGCCGATGAGGCCCGGCAAACCCGATTCTGCCAGCGCACGCACGGCATAGGCATCGGCTTCCATGCCCACACCAAAACCCTGATAGGCGATGTCCATGAAGGCAATCAGGCGGCGCTCACGCAACACCTCAATCACCTGGTCCCACTGGGCCGGCGTGAGATCCGAACCGGTCGGGTTGTGGCAACAGGGGTGCAGCAGCACGATGCTCTGTGCCGGCAGGCTCTTCAGGCAGGCCAGCATGGCATCGAAATCAACGCCCAGGGTCTTGCCATCGAAGTACGGATACTTGTGCACGGCAAAACCGGCACCTTCGAAGATGGCAATGTGGTTTTCCCAGGTCGGGTCGCTGACCCAGACTTCGGATTGCGGAAAATAGCGCTTGAGGAAATCCGCCCCTACCTTCAGTGCGCCAGAGCCGCCGAGGGTCTGGATAGTGGCAATGCGGCCAGCCTGCAGGGCTGCCGAGGCTTCGCCAAAGAGCAGTTGCTGGATGGCTTCGCGATACGGCTTCATGCCTTCCATCGGCAGATACAGGCTGGGCACCTGGCCGCGCCCGGCAACATGTGCGTACGCTTCCTGCACAGCCTGGAGCTGCGGCACGCGACCAGCGCCGTCGTAGTACAGGCCGATGCTCAGATTCACCTTCCCGGCACGCGGATCAGTCTTGAATGTCTCCATCAGCGACAGAATCGGGTCGCCAGCATACGCATCAACATGCTCGAACATACTGTATTCCATTGAAAGGGTGGAAAAGGGTGACTACCTGCCACCCGCGAAAATCTTCTGAAGCTGTTCACGATCTGGCGTCAGCGGACCGATCACGCCTTCGCAGCAAGATCATGAACAGTTTCTCAGGCGAGATAGCGATTGGGGCGGTGATTCATGGCGATGATCAGATTGAGGATAACCGCTCCCAGAATCGAGACTGCCAGCATCTGCAGACTCACCACGAACAGTGAGGCCACCACGATACACACATCCACACCCATCATGAACTTGCCCGCACTCAGCTTGTAACGATCCTGCAGATACAAGGCCAGAATGTTACTCCCGCCCAGGCTGGACTTGTGCCGGAACAGCACGATAAACCCGATCCCCATCATGCAGTTGGCGAGAATCGCCGCGTAAAGCGGATTCAGGCTCGACACATCAATGAAGTGGGAATGCAGCTCGGTGAACACCGATACCAGCCCCACGGCACAAAAGGTCTTGATCACGAAGCCTTTGCCCATGCGGCGGAAAGCCAGGTAGTAGAAAGGCAGATTCACCGCAAAAAAGGCTGCGCCAAATTTGACCCCGGTCGTGTAGTGAATCAGAAATGCCAGGCCTGCCATGCCTCCCGTGAGCGCCCCGGCCTGCTTGAGCAGCGCGGCGCCGAAGGACACCACCAGAGTGCCCAGCAGCAAGGCCAGAACATCTTCAATCAGGGAATGCGGGATACGCTCGGAAAGGGGGGTAGAGCTAGCTGTAGCCATGGTCGCGATATATAAACGTTTTGTGCAATTCTATCCAAAAATACGCACACTTCAAGCACTAAAATTCATATATCGCGCTGAACATGCAAATTATTCAGTTGACTCGATCATCACGCCGGATTCCTTGAAGCGCTCCAGCACCACCGAAGTCCGCAGATGGCTGACACAGTTCCGCAGCGAGGCCAGCTTCTGGATCATGCGGCTCAGATCGGGCAGATCAAGCACCGCCACCTTGAGCAGATAGTCATAATCGCCGGTCAGCTTGAGGGCATCCCGGATTCCGCCTTCCTGCCGCACAAAATCCTGGAACAGGGTTTCAGCATCGGTCATGTGATTGACCAGACGCACTTCGATCACCCCCATCACAGGATGCCCATCGGCCTCCGGTGAGAGATGTGCGTGGTAGCCCAGAATCAGGCCGGCATGCTCCAGGGCAATGCGCCGCCGGGAGCACTGGGAAGCGGACAAGCCAATGAGATCGGCCAGTTCCTGGTTCGTCAAACGCCCGTTCACACGCAGAAAATCGAGCATGCGGCGGTCGCTCTCATCAATCTCGTATTTCATGTTCGCAACGCTTTCATCGAAAAGTCACAGGAATTCAGCGAACATGATCAGGCCAGAAGGGGCGTGCGCGCAAGTCTCACGGCAACGATCCCCTTGCCGGCCCATCAGAGCCCCGGCGTGGTCAACATCGCACCGATGGTACGGATGCCTTCGATGTAATTGCCCAGGCGCAGGTTCTCGTCGAAACTGTGCTGATTGTTGTCGGCATTCACGAGCGGCACCACCACATACGGCAGATGCAGCACATCCACCGCCCCACTCATGGGCAGTGTCGAGCCGCCCATGCGCACCTTGTCCGGCTCGATCTGGCGCGGCGCCCTCACCCCGGCCAACACCCACTTAGCCAGCGGTGAATCCATCGCCACGCGTGCCGCAGTGGAAGTGCTCGGGTAGGCGATCATGCTCAGGCGCGCGATGCGCTCAAACTGGGCACGTTCCTCGGCGCTTGGTGCGTCGGTATCGATCAGGTGAAAACCCTGGGCCGCAATGTAGCCCTTCACCAGGGCAAACATTTCGTCGGGAGGAGTTTCCGGCACAGTGCGGATATTCAGGCTCGCCATCGCCACGGAAGGAATCGCGTTGGCAGCCTTGGCCCCCACCTGGCCGGCCGACAGCCCCAGGATATCCAGCGAGGGATACTGCACGGCTTCCACCGGATTGGGTGCCAGGGCTTCAAGCTTCGCCACCCCGAAGCGTTTTTCCAGCGTGCCGGGCGCCGGCGCGGTGCTTGCCATCTGCTGCTTGTCCGCTGCGCTGATGCTGACCTTGTCGTAGAAGCCGGGAATCCGCACACGTCCCTCGCGGTCCTTCATGCCTGCCAGCAGATCGGCCAGCCGCAGCGCGGGGTCTGGGATCACATTGCCGTACGTGCCACTGTGCGGTCCCGACGTGGCACCGAACACCGTGAGATCAAGCTGGATGGATCCGCGATTGCCGAAGTTGACGCCGGGGTTGTTCGTCGCAGGCATGGCGCCGTCATACACAATAAGGCCATCACTCTTGAGCAGCTCCTGGTTTTCACGCATCACGATGTGCAGGCGCGGAGAACCTTTCTCCTCCTGTGAATCCAGAATCACCTTCACATGCACGGCAGGATCAATCTTCGCCTTGTGCAAACCATCCATGGCTGCGAGGAACATCAGGATGGGGCCCTTGTCATCGGCCGACGCGCGTGCAAACAGCCGCCATTCCGGGTCCAGCGCAGCCTCCTGCAAACGCTCCAGCGGCAAGGGCTGCCAAACACCATTGGCATCCCGCGCCTTGAGTACCGGCATCCAGGGATCCGTCTTCCATTCTGCGGGCGTCACGGGTTGCGCATCGAAGTGCATATAGAAAAGCACCGTCTTGCGCTTCCCAGTCGGCTTACCAAGCTCGGCGAACACCAGAGGCCGGCCTTCATTGGCAAGCTGGCGGGTCGCAAACCCGCGCTTGCGGAAAGCCTGCTCCAGCCAATCCGCATTGCGCTGGATATCTTCAGCCTTCACAGCATCGGAAGGCATCCGCAGCAGTTCGAGAAACTCCGGGAAACTTTCCCGGGCAAGACCCTGTGCCTGCTTTTCCGCAAACACCTGCTGCGCATGGGTGCCCATCGCAGCCAGCAGACACGCCAGGGCGCACACACCCCGGCCCAGCGTCAGGCTCGTCAGTTTCTTCATCAGCAGGCTTCCAATTCTATAAACAGGGGATTCAGGCGTTATCCGACACGGGTTGCGTCAAGCTGGCACCAACCGCAAACTTCTTGCGCCAGGCGTACATGATGCCAAGCACCACCACCCACACAGGAATCAGCGCAACCGAAATCAGCGTATCGGGAATCAGGCACATCACCACCAGGATGCCCAGCATGAACAGCAGACAGATCGCGTTCGTCACCGGATAACCCAGCGTGCGGTAGCGTGGCGTAACGCCCTTGACATCCATGGCCATGCGGAACTTCATGTGCGTGATGGTGATCATGGCCCAGTTGATAACCAGCGCAGACACCACCAGCGCCATCAGCAAGCCAAACGCCTTGCCCGGCAGAAGATAGTTAAGCAACACCCCGAACGCCGTTGCGATACCAGACACCAGCAGGGCGTTCACCGGAATACCGCGCCCGCTCATGCGTGCCAGCGCTGCCGGCGCATTCCCCTGCAGAGCCAGGCCCAGCAGCATACGGCTGTTGCAATACACGCTGCTGTTGTACACCGACAGCGCAGCCGTCAGCACCACGATATTGAGCAGCGTCGGCACATACGGCACATGCAGCGCATCAAAAATCAGCACAAAGGGGCTCCCGGCCTCGCTCACCCGGTTCCACGGGAACAGCGACAGCAGCACCGCCAGCGAACCCACATAGAACAGCAGGATGCGATAGATCACCTGATTGGTGGCACGCGGAATGCTCGTCTGCGGATCATCGGCTTCAGCAGCCGTAATACCCACCAGCTCCAGCCCACCGAACGAGAACATGATGAAAGCCATCGCCATCACCAGCCCCTTCACCCCATGCGGGAAGAACCCGCCCTGCTGCCACAGATTTGTCACCGTCGCCTGCGGACCGGCACTTCCGCTCACCAGCAGATAGCCGCCAAAGATGATCATGGCGACGATTGCCACCACCTTGATGATCGCGAACCAGAACTCCATCTCGCCGTAGAGTTTGACGTGCAGCAGATTGATCACATTGATCACGCCAAAGAAAAACAGCGCCGACGCCCAGGTCGGAATCCCCGGCCACCAATACTGAATGTACATGCCCACCGCCGTCAGCTCAGACATGCTCACCAGGACATACAGCACCCAGTAATTCCAGCCGGACACGAACCCGGCAAAATTCCCCCAGTACTTATTCGCAAAGTGGCTGAACGAACCCGCCACCGGCTCTTCCACCACCATCTCGCCGAGCTGGCGCATGATGAAGAAAGCGATGATGCCCGCCACCGCATAGCCGAGCAGGATAGACGGCCCCGTCATCTGGATCGTCTGCGCGGCGCCAAGGAACAGCCCGGTGCCAATCGCCCCGCCGAGCGCAATCAGCTGGATATGGCGGTTCTTGAGACCGCGCTTGAGCGTTTGCTGCGTGTCGTCTTGATGTGACATAAATAAAACGTCTCTATCTTATAGTTGATGGTCAATTGCCGCGTTTTCCTGCAGCAACCGCACGGTTTTACCTTGATATGGCCATCAAATGCAAGATTAGCGCCAAAATCAGACAAACCTATAAAAATCAAAAAGATAGAAACAGGCGCCAGCCTCAAGCGGGCCAACAACACCAGACTCACGCACAAAAACTGTACATTGCGCACTTTACGTGTGCGTATTAACACTTAAATGCACAACACAAGCACACATTCAGTCAGATTTTGGAATTGCCAGACAAAATCCAGGGTAGCGCGACATCCCGGCCCGTCACATCGAAATCGGGGATCCACGATTACATCCACGGTTTTCACTCCCAACCCAGCAACCCGCCCCATCCCTTCCAGGGCGTGGCCTAAAATCTGTCGTCAGACTCGTCGCCGGATCGAAGCGCCGTTTATGACACCGCACACGCTCCCTGAGCAAGCCATTACAGCAAGATAGCAAGCCGGCCCCCCCGGGAATACCCATATTTCAAACGCACAAGCGTAAAATTCATGATCGGTAATAACCTTCCCGTACACTCAAATCACGCCATGCGCCTATCACAATTTTTTCTGGCGGCTCTAGCGCTTAGCAGCCTGACACTCCCCGCTTACGCACAAACCCTCAGCTTCACGACAGAATGGAATGTCCGCGTCGCAGTTGATGCCGCCAAAGCCAAAAGCAACCCAAAAATTGCCAAGGCCGTCGGCAGCAGTCTGGATATGATTGGTGGTTCGCTGGAGATTGGCACCATGACAGACCATGTTGTTTTTAACAGCGGCAACAACAGCTACAACATTCACTCGCGCGCTGAAGCCGCATTGATGATCTCCAAGTTTCTGCCCAATGCCACAGCAAGCCGCTCCAGCATTGGCCGTACCGATGCGCCGTATATGACGAGCGTACAGTTCACCGAAGAACGCACCAAGGGCCAGGAACGCAAAGTCATCCTGGATTACGCCCACAAGGTTTCCGTCTACTCCAAGGCCGGCAAGCCCGGAAAGCGCGAGCAGCTGCCCTACCGCACAGCCGATTCAGCCAGCCTGCCCTATCTGTATTTCCACAAACCCCTGCCAACCGGCCTTTCCGTGGTCGCCATAACAGACGGATCGTCCTCGCGCATCTTCCGCTTTATGCCCAGCCCAGACAGCGTCACGATTGATGGCCATGCCATTCCCGCCATCCGCCTGACCCACCACCAAAGCAACCCGAACGATGCCGGGCTGACGCTATGGGTGCGCAAGACTGACGGCTTCCCGCTGCGCGCGCGGCTGGACATGAATTCACGCTACGGCGCCATTCTGGATCAGGAGATTGCTGCGATTCCGAAGGGGGTCTGACCTATCACACCCGGATCCCTTGATCCGGGTTCACCTCACGCGGGACATAAACATGGCCAGACGCTGCTCAAACTGCCAGACAGCGCTGGCACGTCGATGCAATTCCTCGCGTGTCCACTCCCACAAAGCCACATCCAGATCGTTCAAGCGCAAGAACTCATCGAACAGTGTCTGTCCCATAGAAACCCGCAGGGATTCCAACGATCCGTCATAGCCGGTAATGAAATCCTTCCTGGAAATATTCTCGGATCGGCCATCCAGGCGAAGCCCCGGAAACACCGGGTCCAGAAAATATTCAGCCACGCACATGGTCTGTGCATACTGTTCCACCACCCCAAGAATCGAACACAGACGCAGTCTCTCCTGCGCGGCAACAAGACTTTTCTGATCAGGAACAGCCCCATAGTGGCGGCAACCAAACATAGTGGTCTGTGTGTTGAGGCAGAAATTGGGGTGTTCAGCCAGTAAGCACTCAATAAACTGCGAAAACTCCAAACGATGTGCAGCCTGCTGCACTGGATGATCGCTGACAAAGCCCCGGTAATAGGTATAAATCGAGGCCATCCGACTGAGCGGATGGCGCAGAATTACCGCATCAAAGAAATAAATCTTCTCCTTGTCTTCACCCTGAAGTTCCGCCTCAAAATCCCGGCCAAAGAAATGATGACTTGAAACAGCCCTTACTGCCGGGCGATCAGCAAGCATCTTGAGCAATTGCTGCGGCGACACCCGGCCATCATCAGCCTGTTCAGGATGAAATTCGACAAAACCATCTTCTCCAAACTCGCGCTTTAGCGCATAGTCCAGGCTAGAACCTGCATTTTTAAAGATATGATGATGTAGAACAACGAATTTCATGGGGAATAAGATTTAGAGACATTCAGGATCTAACGCAAGAAAGGTCTCCAGTTCTTTAGGAGTCCCCAAGACATGGATATCCTTTTCCTGTAAATCAGAAACGGATATCTTTAACCCTTGCTTCAAAAACTGGCGGTACAGTGGAGCGATATACCGCTCTCCGCGAACAAGCCCTTCTGAATCTGAAAAAAAATCATCATAAGCGCGCACATACTCGCCTGACTTTAAAAACCAATACAATCCAATTGAAGCCAATTCAGAAATTCGTTTTTTTTCGGCTAGATCTATTGCCCAACCATCCTGCCCAAGCTTTACAAAACTCCAATGCTCACCAGGAACTTTGAAACAGGGTACCCACCCATCAGACCCTTTCCTGATCATCCGTGGCTGCAACGCTTCCGGATTTACATAGGTATCTATATTGTAGATAAGCAAAGGCTCATCAAATTTCCACAATTCGCGCGACACATAAGCACTGGTAGCCTGACCATCTGTCAATTGAGGAAGATCAACAATATGAACATCACCGAGTCCAAGACTTTTACAACGTTCTCTGACGTAATCCCCGGAATTATTTTCAGCAAGGCAAACAAAAACAAGCCTACTATCAGAACTAATAAAATTCCGCAACGACAGCATCGACCAATCGAATAAGCTACGACCATGCGCCAAAATTTGATATTTCGGTACCGTATAGCCAGCATCGTAAAACCGGGAACCACGCCCGGCCATTGTAATGACGATATTATCATGCATTTTAAAATTACTCCTGGCCGAGAAGCTTCTGGATTTCGTCTTCAGTCATTCGAAGAAACTCATCAGGGCGAACTGCTCTATCATCAATATAGAACCCTCTATTCCTGGGCCATGGTTTTCCAAATAGAATTTCATCGTAAGGCACATTCCATTTTTCAAGCCATTCCAGCAGAACCGGCGCTGTGTACTTATTAATAAGCCCCAGATTATTATTATAAGTTTTCATATTTCTGGATGTGTACAGCACAACCCTGTAGCCTCTCGACTGATACTCACGCAAGCGTGCAATCATCTCCTGCTTAGGGTGTAAATCAGCATAAGCCTGGCCTGGAATTTTTATATCACATAAAGTTCCATCGATATCAACAACCAACACGCCTTCGCTATCTCCAAATGCAGTATTCAAGCATCCACCTCATCAAGAATATTTTTCGCGGTAAGTAGAAATGCAATTACCTTATTAGGATAATCGATATGCAACGGTAACATTGACAGGAATAATGACGCCTCCCCTAATCGTACAACATCAGCATCAAATCCCATTTCTGCTATTTTTCTTACGAAAATAGGCTTCAGCGCAGCATGATTATCATACTGAACATTCAGCACCAGATCATTGGCATCAGAAAATCCTACGTTATACAAACCGTTGTTGATGAAATCGTAATCTCCCAGAACGCTATGGGAAAGTTTACACAGATCATAAATAGGATGTGTCCAAAGATCCTCTTCCTTCACCGCACCTTTTGGGTCGATCAGCTTTAACAGATACCTTTGCTGATCGTACAGCAAATTCGAAAAACACGGATCCCCATGCCCTACGGCGCAATAATCAAAAATAAATTTTTCTGAATATTTTTGATATAAGGCCAAATAACGTTTTATTTGCTGATTAATTTCCAGTTCGGGATTCGCGCTTGATACCAGCTGATTGATACGGCGGCCTTCCTCAAGTTCCAAAAATTCCTGGACTCGAAGTTTTAGCTTTGTAACAAACAGATCTTCAGCCATTTTCTTTGACTGGTCTTTTGTACAGGCGCGACGACCACGCTCTGCAATAAAGAACAACACACGGTCAATGAATGCTGAAAAAGAGGTTATATCGAAGGCTCCATGCACCCATTGCAATGCAGCATCTGCCAGATAATACCGAAGCATCTTGTAAGACGCGGTTCCCCCTTCGTCCTGGAAGCCAAAAGGCTGTACCAGCCACGGCCGCATATTCTCGGGAACGAGATCATAATAGGAATATTCAGCCAGCATTTTATTTTTATCAGCAGATCGCTTTGTGTAGTAATACGAATCTATCTGTACCTGATTGAAATGCCGCGTTGCCGTTGATCCGGAGAAAAACAGCAAAAAATCCTGAATTTTCTCTAAATCCAAAGGGACAAAAGATTTCAGTCTTTGACACTCCTGCCACCCATATTCCCAACGATGAAGAGGTGCATCAAAAAACTCATTCCATCGTGCAATCAACGCATGCGCATTGCGCAAAAAAACAATCAACGGGTGATACAGGCTCTCCGAAAAGTCTTCTTCTGCGTAAGGCAGACGTTCAAGCAACTGAGTCAAACAAGCGAGATCAGGAAAACCAGCTTTCGCCGCAACAATGCAGACTGACACATCTTGGCCACAGGATTCGAGACGTTTGCGCATTCCGCGAAGATCGTCATTAGTGCGCAAATGAATCGTGGAGGATCTTGCCCACTCGGGCACAGCCTCACAGAAATGTTTAAAAAGTGCTCGCCGTTTATAAATTACATCCCCAAACCGACGAGAACCAACCAAACTGCGCACATCTCCACTCACAAATTCGCGATCGTCAAAAACAATCAAGATACTTTTCGAAATTTCTGCCATATCATTTTCTCTTAATTTTTATTCGCGAACTGGCCAACATACCCAGCAAAAAAATAATCGTCACCACAACGAGGGCGAGGGACTGGTACGATCCAAATACGCTTACCCCATCGCCTCCGGGTAAACTTGCAAATAGCCCGGCAGCAAACAAATTCGTGAAATCATCCTGCATCGCAGGCAAATGATTAACGAACATGGCCAAGGCACTGATTTCCGCGAACCAGATCAGAAGTGAAAAAAGTAGGAATGCGGACATTCTCCCTTCCAGGGTCTGCACTATTGCAATTTCAACCTGATGTAACACATGGCTCACGCGCAATATCTTTAAACCGCGCTCGGAACAACTTGATAACACAAGATGTCGATTCAGGTAAACAAACACCTTGGCAACAGAAAACAAGCCCGCAACACCAATGATACTGACAAAAATAAAGGCCATAGAAACCAAACGCATTGCTGATGGCATCGGCACATTAAAAATTCGCAGTGCCAGAATAAATGCACTGATAACAATCACATCACCAAATCGTTCTGCAGCCCAGACAGCGAAGGCCTTTTTTTTATTTCTGAAGACACTAAAAAAAGAGATAAGCCGAAGTACTTCTCCGGCTTTAAATGGAAGAAAACTGCTTGGAAAGGCTGTTAATACGTGCGCATAAACCAACGGTACAATACTCTCACGCTTATCCAGGGTCAGCAAAGCAAGCCGAAACATTCTAAGTACATGGGAAAACATGTACAAAGCGGTAATTCCCAAAAAAAAAGCCCATGGTGTACTACGGCCAATTTTAAAAATCACAGGCGCTCGTAATTGTATCCACAAGCCCAAAATCAAAACCAGAAATGCAATGTAATATCGCACATAGAGTTTCATCATTAGTGCTCTCGTACACCTGAAACTTCATAACTATGAAGTATGGATCCAGAGTACTCTGAAAATTTATTGCCTCTTAACTCTCGAGAAAGAAAACTCCCGCGCTTGAACGCATATTGACCAAGCAAACCTAACACTCGAAAAGCCTGCCTAAAAAGTTTGACATTCGAAATTTGATCATCTTCCCGCCAACTGATGGGGAAAAATCGAACTCTCTGCTTACGGAAATAGCTTCCCAATAACATAACATAGTTAAAAGTCAGATCATCTGGAAAATTTTTGTAATAAAATTCCTTAAACGCCGAAAGTCTATACATATTTAAACCTGAGCCAAGATCATATATCGACCGTAAAGCCACCAGAGAAAATAGTGCGTTATAGACAATATTTCCAAATGTACGAAAGAGCGAATACCCTTTCAGCCGGCTTCCGCGCATAAATCTCGCACCAAGCAAACAGTCAAGATCACGATATTCTTCACTTACCAAGCGAGGAAAGAGATCTTTGATGTCTGCTTGATCATCGCCATGTAAAACAACCAAGTAATCAAATTCATTTTCAATCGCAAATCTGAATGCCGCTTTATGCGACCCTCCCAGGCCATAGTTATTATTATTACGCCATACAATGAAATTGCAATTACGGATATACGTGGCCCCGGCTCGAATCGCCTCTTCCACAGTTCTATCAGGTGACTGATTGTCCACCACCATAATTGTATCGACAATGTTTTGCAGTTCTAAGTCAAATTGAGACAAAACCCTCCCAATTTGAGCATCACAACGATAAGCAGGAATAAACACCAAAATACGGTTTCTATTGTTCATATTACCTGCCCTCCATCTCGCGACGCATAAAAAAAATCAGAAATTTCATAAAAATAAAATTAGTCATCAAATTGAAAGGAGTAACAATTACTTTAGCTTCTACTGCTTCAAACCCGGAACCAAACCCGCCCTCTAGCCCATTTAGCTTTGGCACAAAATACAGAACAATCAAATGTAATATTTTCGAATAAATCAAAATCGACAAAAACTGATACACCCAATAAAACATCAAATAATTTCCCTTGGCGTTATAAGTCTGTCCAAATACAGCTTTTAGAGAAACAAACCAAACAAATGTAACACCAACATACGAAGAAATCATATTCGCCAAAAAAGGGGAAAAATTTATTACCTTTACCGCCCCCATATAGCAAAAAAAATCGCACATCCATCCGCCACCAGATATTATTAAGAACTTAAAAAACATCAATAGCTGCATGCGAACTCGCCTTAAATCACACCGCATCACACACCCCAGATTTAATTCCAAATATTTTCTTTACAGTATTAAATTTAAACTTTTGAGCGGCCGATATACATGGTTTTTCCACGAAATGCCATGAAAGACAGGCAAAAAATAAAGCCAAAGGAATAGCAAGAGCAGATATTTGCCATGGCTTCGGATCGACATATCGAGAAACTAAAGTATATACAATTTGTTGCGCAGGCCATCCATATAAGTACACTCCATAAGAGTAATCGTTTCGCAATTGAACTCTTTTCACTATAAACTCATTAGTACCAAACCATATTGCGAAAATTGCTACAAATTGAAATATAGCGCACTTAAAAAACACACTACCCTTAAAACAAATTAGCAAAAAAATAGATACAGCAACAGTTTTTAAATTAATGGGAAATTCTTTTTCCAGTAAATAAAAAAGACCACCGATTAAAAAAACGCATGAAAATACAGGAAAATCATAATTACCAAATGAAGCGTGATCAGAACCAATAATAGGAACCACCCTTGAGTCCACCCCCAAGGCAATAACTATTCCGGAAAAAAACAAAACTTTCCCCAACGCCCCTTTTAACAAGCCGGAAAACCCAAGCAAAGCTAATACAAAATACAGACGTATTTCTAACGTGACAGACCACAACGAACCATTCAACCCATGTTCCGGATGGGTTTCATATACACCTGATATAAAATGTTCGTTCCACAGCGCAATAGAGTTATGGAAAAAATACTTCCATGCATCAACAGAATAAATTTCTTTTTGCCATACCCCCCCACCAAACACATTTGAAAAAACAAAAGCACTAAGAAAACAACATATAATTAATGCCGGATAAATGCGCATTATGCGTTTTACAACAAATTCAAAAACCCCATTGTGAGAACTAGACAAACTCTTTGTAACCAAAGCACCACTAAGAAAGAAAAAAACAACAACACTTAACTCCCCCGCATGCGTTACACCAGTTAACCCAGCTATCATCTCTGAAGAGCCTGTCGCATGTGCAATAGCATAACTATGTGAATATATCACTGCAATCGCGGCAATTAACCTAACCAAGTTAAATGAATTATTGCCTTTTTCAAATATACTCATATTCACTTTACCAAAATATTTCCAACGAACAGTGACCTATTTGTCTCTTGAAAAACTATTTCAATAGGTATTACTTTTCTCGTACCAAACATTCCTTTTTCTAAAGCGAATGTTATCAGACCTTTTTTTTGATCTACGGCACTACTTAAACATTTCTGCTCAGAGACAATTTTGGCACAAACCTTACCATCGTCAATCGCGTTTTTGAATTTTACCCAAACTCCCGCGTCACCATTTTTTTGAATATTTGGGACTTTTCCGAGCGTTGTTTCTTTCGGTCCCCAGTCTTCAACATGCAGGGATTGAACTAACAAATTTGCCGAATTCATATTGTCAAATACGGCTACTTGTATTCCGGCCTCAGAAGGATTACGTTTAAAATTTTCAATTTTCTCCACTTTTAAATTAAACTTTCCCTTAAACGACTCTATGGACATCTGTCTATCTAAGGGATCTGGAATCTCCTCTCCAATTATCAAAATGACCTTTTGGTGAGATTTTACTTTACTTCCAATATCGGCGGAGTGCATCAGCTCATCGAAAGAACGCGTCTGCGCAATTGCATAATCTGGACCAAGTGCCGTAGAAAAAGCCATCCAATACCCCCATTGAGGAAACAATAGTACCGCATTGCCAGGCTCGCTCTTCACATACTCCACTGCGTAATT
Source organism: Rhodocyclaceae bacterium UBA1310 (assembly GCA_002307175.1). Lineage (GTDB taxonomy): Bacteria > Pseudomonadota > Gammaproteobacteria > Burkholderiales > Rhodocyclaceae > Uliginosibacterium. The sequence goes on along the minus strand of DBTS01000069.1, from coordinate 104,971 downwards.
AATCGATGCAGAATAATATTTTTTGAAATTTTCAGTTTTATAAAACCCAGTAACTGACCATGCTGCGTAAGCCGAAACTGCCAAAAAAGATGTTGCGGCGATAACAACAAAGCGTCTTACTATTTTTCCGGAAAAATAATCAAAAACATCCTTTATTATAAGCACAAGAGTTGTCAACAATAATGGCATCAGCATTATATAATGTTGTGTACTTAAGGGATGCCCCACAAAAAGCCCAAGCATCAAATGCGCCAATATAACCAGCACAAATAACATTACAGGCTCACCATGAGTATGGTTTTTTTTGTACAAATAGAATCCAGCAAAAACCACCATTAAAAACAGCAGTAGAAATACTCTCAACCAGAAAACCCAACTCGCCAACAAAACAGGCTCGCTAAATATGACTTCTTTGACATCATTACCGCTTATTACTCCGCACACTCTCTGAGCTACGTATAAAATACGCGCAACAATGCTCTGTGATGTATCAACAACACCGTAAGATGTCTGCAAAAATTTTAAAATTGCCAGATAACCGTTAAACCCTACATTCAGCAGTATCGAGACATGTGCATATAAGTATGGCATAACGCCGATACAAAACCCCATTAATATAAAAACGGGAAAAGCCTCTTTTCTTCTCTGTCTTGAATTCATTAAAAATGCAAATAAAATAAAAACTACCCCATAAATTATATAGATAAAATAATTCCAAGCTGCAATTCCAACAAGCATTCCAGAAATAAAACACCTATACCTCGAGAGGGGAATTTTGCTTTCATCGAAATATATGGCAATTCCGAAAAAAAAGAATATCAACGGAAACAACTGCAAATAATACTGCGTACGCCACGCCAATAAAAACCCGGGATCGCAAGCTAGGGCCACGAGCCCAAACAAACACCACAAAACAGGTGCTTTTATTTTTTTAAAAAAATAATATACTGACAATACAAGAAGTAACCCTATAAACACATGGTACAAACGGACAGAATAAACACCATAACCAAATATATTAAAAAACAAAACCCCTAAATAAGCCAACAAATTCCCGCCATACAACGAATTTAATAATGGATATTTGTACGCACCAAACAAATAATTATCCGGAAAAATCCAGGCAGGCTGCGTGTCGGGCTTAGCCAGCAACCATGAAGCCAGATAATCTGGATTTACGGCATCCATATACAAACCAGGAGAGTTCATATATCTAATAGATAACAAAACAAACAACGCCCCAGGTATCAAAAACATGAATTTAAGTAATTTTTTTTGCACGCTTCCGCAACCCCCGTAATAGTGAGTTATTTTAACCAAGCAATTTAGCATATCATGCTGCCACGCCGCAAACTTCAAAAACACCGATAAATTTAGACATTAAAATAAATTATTTTATTCCACAAAAACATAAGCAATGAAATATAACAATATTATGCGTTTTACTTTTATCTGCACAAATGGGGAATTGGAGAAATTTAAATATATAACCCCCAGACAATCTGGGGGTTATTAGCCTAATTTCCAAACACGCAACCCAAAAAAATTATTTTACTTTGAAAACTCCCACATTCAGAACTCGCCCACTCGACAGTTCCTTTATAACAACGGGATAGTCACCCGGCTTTTCATATGCAGCAGCATCGACTGTAAACGTGACTAATTTTTCTGTTGCGTTTACATCCTCGCCCTTCGTTTGTCCGATAGTTACCTCTACAGATTTACTAACATCAAGACCAGAAACATTTACCCACATTGCAGACTTTCCGTTGGGTTGCAGATTAAACGGGGTACCCGCCGCAGTCTCGGAAGGTCCCCACTCACCCGCAGCTAAGGGAGTCGAGATTTGAGCTTGAGGCGCTGCTGTTTCTTTTTGCGGTTCTGGTGCCTTGTTGTCACAAGCAGAAATTGAAACGAGAACACCGGAAACAAGTACAGCTTGTAGAAATTTCCGAGAAATATTCATAAAATCCCTTTTCATTTAAAAATTAACACATGGAAGATTGGCATTAACAACCAAATAGGTTTGTGGTATTTTCGCAAAAGCTGCTGCTGTGATATCTGATTCCTTATCCCCAATCATTATCGACCTATAGAGATTTATTTCAAAATCTCTCGCTGCATTCAAAATCAATCCAGGCTGAGGCTTTCTGCAGTTACAGTTACGATTATCACCGTATTCCGGATGATGCGGGCAGTGATACACCGCATCAATTCTCGCTCCATTCTGAAGGAACTGCTCACACACCCAGTGCATCAGCGTATGAAACGCCTCTTCTGTGTAATACCCTTTGGCAATGCCTGCCTGATTGGTGACAATGATGACAAGCCATTCCGCCTGATTGGCCTTGCGCACCAGATCAAAAATTCCTGGGATAAACTCAAAGTCTTCAATTTTATGTACGTGCCCGTGATCCACGTTGATCACGCCGTCGCGATCCAGAAACAGGGCGGGCCTCACTTCCCTCTCCCTTTGACCCACGCGGGAATTTCAGTCTGCGCACGCGCATAATCCGCAGGAATACCGATGTCGATAAAAAACGCACCGGCAGGCTGTGCTACCAGCCCTCCATGGCAATCTTTCTGCAAAATCTCTTTTTCAAAAGAGAATGCGCTCTCGGAGAGTGTCAGTCCGGAAAAAAAATCCGCCGACACGTCATACACACCAGCGTTGATCCAGCCGGCCCCACTATTATCTTTTTCGGCAAAGGTGGTGACGACACCTGTGGTTTCATCGAATCGCACAGCGCCATACCGCCCGGCATCTGGCACATGCTTGACACCGATACCAATAGCCCGTGCGTGATTGCCTACCCTAAGGCGCAAAGCCTGGAGATCGAGATCACACAGACTGTCACCATTGAGCACAAACACGCGCGATTCCTGGGCGTACGACAAAGCCAGGCGAATCGCGCCCCCCGTGCCGAGGGGCTCGGTTTCATGTGCGTAGGCAATTGCACAACCTGCAAATGAATCACCGAAAGCTTTCTGGATCGTTTCGGCCTGAAACCCAACAGAGAGAATGAATCGCGTTACCCCTGCAGCCGCGAGGCACTCCATCTGCCAAGCCAGAAAAGGCTTGCCAGCAACCGGGGCCATGGGCTTCGGGACATCAGACACCACGGCTCTGAGACGCGTGCCAAAGCCGCCCGCCAGTATAATTGCCTCAGACAAAATCAGGCCCTCGGGAAAATCGCTGCTTCAACAAGCCCGCAGATGATGTGACCAATCGTAATATGGCCTTCTTGCACCTTTGGGGTTTCATTGCTGGGAATGCGCAGTGCAAGATCGCACACTTCAAGCATCTTGCCGCCCTTTTGCGACGTAAAACCAATCGTAAACATGCCTAACTCGCGTGCCATCTTTAAAGCCGCCAACACGTTAGCTGAGTTACCAGAGGTCGAAATTCCGATAAAGGCATCACCATTGCGCCCAAGTGCCTGCACCTGACGCTCGAACAGCCGTTCGTAACCGTAATCATTGCCGATCGCCGTCAGAATTGATGTATCCGTCGTCAGTGCAATCGCAGGTAGGCCCGGGCGATCATAATGGAAGCGGCTGACAAATTCTCCCGCAATATGCTGGGCATCCGCCGCACTACCACCATTGCCGGCAATCAAAAGCTTCCCCCCTGTGCGCATCATCTGAGCAATATGGGTGGCTGCCTGTTCAATACCTGCAAGCAAGTTCTCATCCTCGCGGATGGCATTGATCAGCAGGCGAGACTTTTCAAGTTCCGCTTCAATAAAACTCTTCATGCAACTCTCCAGGCGTGTGCCCCATGTTCAACAAACGTTGCTGTCATCGTTTGCCCCGTGAATTTTTCAAGCGCCCGGATCACTTCCGGACGGCGGGTGGGGTCTACAATAAACATCATGAATCCACCACCACCAGCGCCTGACACCTTGCCACCCAGAGCACCAGCGGCAATCGCAGCATCGTAGACCTGATCAATCGTGGTGTTGGAAATGCTCGATGCCATGCGCTTTTTGGCTTCCCAGCCGCTTCTCAGGGAAGTGGCAAATTTCTCCCAGTCCGCGCGTAGAACAGCCTCCTTCATTCGCACTGACTGGGCTTTTACATCGTGAAGCGCCTGAATGCGTGAGGCATCCCGCTGAACGACATGCTGCGTTTGTTCCTTGATGATATTGGCAGATTCACGCGAAACTCCCGTATAGAAAAGCACCAGGGAAGATTCCAGCTCGGCAATATTCGCGGGGTTTACACGCAAGGGATTGACAATTACCCTGTCGTGATAAAACTCCATGAAATTGAAGCCGCCGAAGGTGGCGGCATACTGATCCTGCTTGCCTCCAGCGAATCCGAGATCCTCCCGTTCGATTGAATACGCAAGCTGGGCAATCTCGTATTCACCAAGCGGAAGTGCAAAGAATTCAACGAAAGCTTGCAGAAGTGCTACGACCATCGTGGAGGATGAGCCCAGACCTGATCCTGGAGGCGCCTCGGAGTGAGTGATCAATTCCAGCGGTACTGGTTTCCCCCCGAGATAATCCCGAACCACCCGGTTGTACACTCCAATATGCAATTCAACCCCACGCTGCAGCGGAACCCCCTCGCTCGCCTCTCCTTCCCAAACCACCCCAATATCTGCGGCGTGAAAGCGCAAGCCTTTCTTGCGAGGAATGAGCGTAGCGTAGGCATATTTATCTATTGTGGCATTGAGCACATAGCCACCAAACTCATCGGAATAGGGGGAGACATCTGTCCCGCCCCCAGCGAAACCCAACCGGAGCGGAGCACGGGCCCTGACCTTACCCGTCAAACTCAATTGCTGCTGAATACTAACCAGTTCCATTGCTGTGTTATCCAGTAAGTATCCCCCGGCAAAGCCGGGGGATTACCGAGTTTATTTAAACCGACAAAGACTCAAGCATTACGTGCGCCATGGCTTGAGACGAAAAGCGACTTTCAACAAACCGGTTTCCGGCCTGAGAGGATCTCTGCCATTCGGCATCGTTTTCGAGAACTTTGCACACACAAGCTGCGAACTCTCGCGTGCGGTCTGCAATGGCGATGGCTTTTTCCACCCCGGCCAGCCCCTGGGCGCCAACCTGAGTCGTTACAAGTGGCACCCCAAAAGCCATGGCTTCCACCACTTTGTTTTTGATTCCGGCTCCATACCGCAGGGGAACAACGGCAACTCTTGCAGCCTGATACAGTTTTAGGAGCAATTCATCCGAAACGTATCCTGTTACCTCTATACCATTTCCCGCTAGTGCCTTGACTTCATTTGTTGGATTGGAACCAATCAAACTAAGACGCACACCAGGATGCTTCTCACGTACTAACGGGAAAATCTCCTCGACAAACCATTTTGCGGCATCAGCATTGGGGGGATGCCCAAACCCTGCCACGAATACGATCGACTGCGCAGCCACAGGTTCGCGATCTGCATAATCAGCCGTAGACGCATAAACATAAGGCGAAATCACGCTTGCATTCAGATCAGGGTACAGCTTCTTGATGGCGGAGACTTCATCGGTCGATGGATACAGGATGACATCAGCGTGCTTCCAGATGCGCTCTTCCAGCGCCCTGAAATGATCCGCCTGCTGTTTGGCTGCGGGGTTCCCTGTCAGGGCAAACTCACGCTCAAGCCGGTCAAAATGCAAATCATGACCATAATAGAGAACCCTTATGTCTGGGCACTGCTCAAGCGCATCGAGATACTCGGCGGCAATGTGCGGACGACTCAGCAGAACGTGAGAAACAGCCGCCCCGGCACCCTTGAGCCACTCGCTGAACTTTCCAACATATTCCGCCCCATAAAGCACCTCAACCCCCATAGCCTGCAGCTGCGGCGTATAGACCGGGTCATACCAGAGATTATCAGGCCAGAAGCGTACGTTATACCCAAGTCCAAGAAGTGTTTTTATAAACGCAATGATGGTGCGGGAGCCCGCATCACGATCGGGCTGGGGTACGTAGTGATCAACCACCACGACCGTCTTGTTCTGCGCATGCTGATCACGCGCCTGGAAAACATCCTGTGCGTTCGGCGCATGCTTCGCTAAAACAGCATCCCACTTTTCACGGAATTTAGCCTGATTTGTTACTTGATAAGCCTTGATCCCTGCGCCCGTATCCGTACCATTCGAAACACCTTCATAATGGATCACAACAGAGGTCGGTTGATAATAGACTGAGTACCCGGCCGCACGCACAGCAAAGGCCAGGTCAGAATCCTCGCAATAAGCAGGCACGTAACGCTCGTCAAAACGCCCCAGTCTGTCAAAGAATTCTCGGCGAATCAGCAAGGAAGCCCCAGAGCAATAATCAACCTTGCGAAGGTAGTTAAATGGGGCCGCCGCCGGATCCTGCAGGCGGCCATAATTCCACGCAGAAGCATCTTGCCAGACGATGCCGCCCGCTTCCTGCAAGCGACCATCGGGGTAGACCAGTTTGGAGCCGACCATGCCGCAATCGGACATGCGGTCAAACACGTCCAGCATCGCATCCAGCCAACCGGCAGTGACTTCGGTATCGTTATTGAGCAGATAAATGAACTCGCCCCGTGCGAGGTCTGCCGAACGGTTGCAGGAGCGCACAAAGCCCAGATTATGGGGATTGACCTCATATCGCAGACCCTTGACACGCTGCAGGCTGTGAATCTCGTGATCGCCAGAGCAGTCTTCAAGCACCACGACCTCGATCGGCACGGCCGGAATATTCCGGGCAATGGATCGCAGGCAGGTCAGCGTAACAGGCAGATTGCCATAGGCCGGAATCACAATAGATACTTTTGGCATATCGGAGCATGGCAGCTCCAGCGTATTCAGCGTATCTTCCAGCTCGTGATGCTGCAGCAGGTTGCTGGCTGCCAGAGAGGGCACACCAGCCTTGGCTGAGCGGCGCCACATCTCATAATGGGTAAGGCCCGTGAACAACGGCCCAGCCACCCTGTAGGCTGAAGTGATCAGCACATTTTTGGTAGCCAGCGAAACGGGCGCTTTATGGTAGAGCGTTCGCCCGAGCCACCGTAGGCCGGGCCGCAAGGGCTGCAGGAGTTTTTTTCGGCACGCGCCCATCCCTTTTGATGCCTGGCGCAATGGCTCGGTCAGCGCCCAGGAACGCGAATTCACAATGGCCTGCTGCAAGGCTTCAAGCTCTTCAAGCCGGCTGGCAAGCAATTCCACCCGCTTGGCGTGATGCTCAGCACTGGCCTGCGTTTCAGCCTTATCCTTGGCCAAGACTTCCACATCGCCGTGCGCAGCTTCAAGCTCCACCCGCAGGGTGTGCTCGCGTGCAAGGGAGTCATCCCGCTCCTGAAGCACCGTGGCCCGCGCTTCCCAGGCTTTGTCGAGCTCACACTCCAGAAAACGGATGCGCTCCATATGCTGTACGAGCTGCGCTTCCATATTATCCAACCGAGATTCCATATTCTTGTTTTTCCCTTGCTCATCTAGCAGCTGGGCTTCCAAGGCCGCGACCCTCTGCTGATGACTTTCTTGTGCTTGACGCAACTCTAACGCGTGCTCATCTCGCGCCGTTGACAACGCATCGCGCAATTCCGTGATTTCATGATCTGCCTCGCGGGATTGGGCCTGCATTTCATCCCGCAGTTGTTCTGCCGCCCGCAAACGCCCGGCAAGTGACTGCGCCAGCAGGGCTTCATCCGCTACACGCCCCTGCAAGCGCTCCCGCTCCGCCTGGGTGGCCTGCAGTTCATTGGCCAGCAAGGCTGCCCGGTTGCCCTGCTGCTCTGCTTCGAGATCACGCTGCCTGGCCCAGCGCATCTGGCTTTCGTGCTCCTGCTGGAATACCGAAAATCCGCGTTGAAGCTCATGTAGCTCGGCTTCCTGCCGCCGCGCCCACTGCGTGCGCTCTCCAACCAGAGTGCTCAGGCGTGCGCATTCAAGCTCGCCTGCTGACTTCTGGCTACGGACGTCGGCAATCTCATGTTCGAGGGATTTTGCCCATCCAATTTTTTCGTCATAATCAGCCTGCAGCTCAGCGCGCAGCCGCGAGACCCTATCCAGATCTTTCTGCGTAGCCTCAACCCACTGCGCACGCTCAGCCACCAGCCGCGCCATGCGCTGGGCCTCAGACTGCAGGGCCTCGATCTCGATTCCACGACGATCAGCGAGCAGCGCCCTGTTCTCCAGTTCCTTGTTGAGACGTTCTATCTGTGCTCTTTCATGGACCAGTTCTACATCCAGAGACTGGGCCCAGGCAGTTCTTTCTGCCTGCAGACGATCCAGTTCCTCGATTCTCTGGCGGGCCGCCTTGAGCTCATCATCCACCCCGGAGGCCCAGCGCAGCACTGCGCGTTCCTGCCGGTAAAGATCATCATCCGGATCAATGAAGACGGATGGGCCCATCGCTGGCAGCGAAGCATCCGAGCAGTAGGCGATGCAGAACACCGGGCGCGGCATCCCGGTGGCTTCAGTCTGGGGAGGGAGATAAGTCTGCACAGCACTCGATTCTTGTTCATCGAGGGACTGCACCCACCCAAGAGTCACCATGCGCTGCCCAAGCATCCTGACATTTTTGAAGCGTGGCGCCAGCAGTTGGCGGAATTCTTCGCCGGTGAGTTCCTTTACATGAAACTCATTGTCGCCGCCGTCTTCTTCGCGATAAACATCGCGATCTGGCGTGGAGATGATCAGCAGACCACCGGGCTTGAGCACACGCTGGATCTCATCCACCATTTGCTGCTGGTTTGCGAGATGCTCAAGCGTTTCAAACGAAACAACGAGGTCAAAGGAATGGTCCTCAAGCGGCAGTGCATCGGCACTGCCAAGGCAATATTCGAGGTTTGAAGTGCCATTCGCGTAGATTTCTCTTGCATGCTGCACGGCCTCACGCGATACATCCACCCCCGTAACGTGCTTTGCCACCCGTGCCAGCAGCGCTGAGCCGTAGCCTTCGCCGCAGGCGAGATCAAGCACAAGCTTGCCTTTGGCATGCTCAGCGCACATCAGGTAGCGGTGCAGATGCTCGTAGCGGATTTTGCCGCCCAGATGTGGCACAAAGCGTTCGCCGGTAAATTTCATGACATCCGGCCGCACAGGGAGCTGGATAATCGACTGACTAAGCGTTTTTTTGCTGCCCGCTGAAGACTTGATCATTTTATGCCTTCCGGATTTCTATCTTGCGCATCGGCAAGCCTACCGCGCCAAAGCAGACACGGGAAGGCTGCGACCGCAGAATCATCGCTTCATGCATCCAGTGCCGCTGAACGTGCTTCTCCTGCGTACCGGTGGCAACTGCGGCCGTGATGGCATAGTCCCCCGCCCGCAAAACAGGCATCCTGAATTCAAATACGGCTTCGACACACCCGTTTTGCGCCACGCTCTGGGGATCAGTGCGGTAGGTCAGGAATGTGTTGTCGCCAAAAACCGTTTGCCCCAAACGATCCTTGAGATCAAACCCAAGGATGATTGAATCCAGATGTTCCAGTGCCTGCGCCCGCACCACCAGCCGAACCACTTCGCCGCCGACAACCCACGCCAGACGTTTGTCGGTCAGGGGATCTTCCATCCGGACATCAAGCAGCCGGGCGCCTCCTGCTCCGAAAGACTCGCCGGAAGTATCAAAGTGGAACAATTCAATATCATTACGCAGGGAACTGCCGTTAAGGAAACGATCCCGCATGTCGACGATATCGCCCTTGTCGTCGTTTGCGGCAAGATCAGGCAGCGGCTCTTCCTGTTTTACTGCATCAACATCCTGCTTTTCAGCTACCAGGCCTTCAAGATAATGCTTGATGACTTCTTTGGGTTCCCCCAGCTCCCGTTGCACGCCTTTTTCAAGCCAAAGCGCACGAGAGCAGAGATTTTGCACAGCGCCGATATCATGGCTGACGAACAGCAGGGTTCCCTTTTCCATAAATTCGCGCAAAAACCGCATGCACTTCTGCACGAAATAGGCATCCCCCACCGAGAGTGCCTCATCGACGATGAGGATATCGGCATCCACATGCGCTATCACGGCAAAGGCCAGCCGGACATACATCCCGGAAGAGTATGTCTTGACGGGTTTGTCGATGAAACTGCCAATATCGGCAAAGGCTGCAATACGATCAAATCTCTGCTCAATCTGCTCGTTCGTCAAGCCGAACAAAAGGCCATTCATGAAGACGTTTTCACGCCCGGAGAACTCGGGGTTGAACCCAGCGCCGAGTTCCAGCAAGGCAGCCACCTTGCCATGCACCTTTACGGTGCCTGCCGTGGGCGTGAGTGTTCCGCACAGAATCTGCAGGAGGGTGGATTTGCCGGAACCGTTCCGGCCAACGATCCCAAAGGTTTCGCCCTGGCGCACTTCGAAACCAACATCCGAGAGTGCATGAAAACGATCTGCATAGTAACTGGGGCTCATACCCAACACTTTTTGCAGAGGCGGGATAACGAGCTGCTTGAATCTATCCCTGGGCGTGTTGTAGGTCTCGTATGACTTGCACAGCCCACTGACGGATATCACTACATCAGAGGACATCAGCAAACCCCTTGCGAGAAAAACGGAACCAGGAAAACCCGAGGAACATCACAACTGCGGAAACCACAAAGGAAATCAGCAGTACCCCCCAGGCCGGATGCTGCCCATACAGCATCACCGAACGACTCATCTCAATGAACCCGGTCAGCGGATTCAGGGCCACGAGCCCCCTGAATCTTTCTGGAATGGATTCCATCGCATAAAAAACCGGCGAGAGGAAAATCAGCGCAGAAGTCACTACCCCCGTGATCTGCTGCACATCACGGAAATAAACGCCCAGAGAAGCGAGAAAACAGCTGACGCCAAAAGCAAAGGCCAGCATTGGCATAACGATGGGAACCAGCCAAAAAATCGTGAGGTGGGGCCATCCTTCTATCACGAAAAACGCAAGCATCCAGACCAGTATTCCAACAAAAAAATGAAACAGCCCAGACAGGCAGATCGATACCGGCAAAGCTGCCAGCGGAAACACGACTTTTTTGACATATGCCGGGTTCCCTGTAATCAGGGTAGGCGCGCGATTTACGCAATCGGAAACATAGTTGAACACCAACAAGGCAGGGAACAGGGCAAGTGCAAAACTGAACGGATCATTCCCATACCCCGACCATCTGGATTTGAAAATGAACCCAAACGCAAAGGTGTAGACACATAACATCAGGAGCGGATTGAAGAGCGACCACAACACCCCAAGGAAGGAACCCTTATAGCGGCCGACCACATCACGCTTGACCATCGTGAGCACCAGGCTCGCAAGGCTGGCGTATTTTGAATACTCCCCCAAAACCATATTAAACAACTTTATCATTTTTCCGAACCAATTAACTCAGGTATTCACCGAATGTCTGCACGAGCAAAGACAGGGCTTCCGCTTCTGTTAAAACCGAGGTATCTAAAGCAAGCTTTGGGTTTTCCGGCGGTTCATAAGGTGAGCTCAGCCCCGTGAACTCAGGAATCATTCCACGCCTAGCTTTGGCATACAGCCCTTTCACATCTCTTGCTTCACAAACCGCAAGAGGAGAGGATAGATAGACCTCATGAAACCGATCTGGCCCAATAATTTCCCGAGCCATTTTCCTATCCGCCGCATAAGGCGAAATCAATGCTGCGATCACCGTGACACCGGCATCGTTAAGCAATCTGCTTGCCTCAGCAACCCGCCGAATGTTCTCGCGCCGATCTTCTCGAGAAAATCCTAAACCCGAACACAAACCCAGACGGACAACATCGCCATCCATAAGAAAACCCCTGCGCCCCACGAGCCTGAGATGTTCGGCCAGCCCCCCCCCGAGCGTTGATTTTCCAGCGCCACTTAGGCCCGTTAACCAGACAGTAAACGGCACCTCCTCCGCCCTCTTGATACCTTTGCACTTTCCCAAGCTCTATTGCCTCATTGCAACAACAAAAACAGCTGTACCCGCCCGAGTATCAGCGGCCAAACCTCTCTGCTACGACAACTTAAAAACCGCAATGCCCGAACTAGCGTTGACCGACACGCCTAAACATGGATATCCAGTACGTCGAAAAAACAGCAAAAATACAGGCAGACATTTACGCCACCAACTCTTGCAGACGCTCATTGATGTGCGTAATCGCTCGCACCTGATACTTACTTTTGCTGCGGCAAGATCGACTTTCATCACCAAAGACGGCGTCGCTACCAGGCATCACAGCTCGTAGTCACCCTGCAACCAGACACGGCCATAAGTCGCTGATTAACAAATAAATTCAGTCAAAATCAACACATCTACACGACAGAAAATTCAAAGCAAATATTATAAGGAAAATTCATGCGTAAAAATACATAAATTTTAGCCATTTCACCTCTTCAAAAACACGCTTCACCACGCATTGTCAAGTCAGAGCTTCCGCACTCGGATTGGATAGAAGAGGACGATTAAGGTATTGTTTTTAATGATGTCTTGCAGTGGAATGTTTTGTGCCAGCGCAAGTTTGTCTAAAAACTGAAAATATGTGAGAAGCTTCGTATTTATGACAAAATATTGAATATATTGAAGTTTTTACACGTTAGGCGCAGAGGTTTTGATGACATTCAAGTATGGAGCCCCTGATTGCCGAGTAACTTTCCAAAAAGACATCACCATCGGATGCCTCGTTACCGACCAGCTCACTACAATGACAACATCGCCTGACACTATTCCAGAGAGTGAAGCTCCATATTGACGTTGGTGTCCATACCCAACACCGCAGAAAATATTTATTATAAATAATTGAATTTTGCAAGCGCCTCTGACGCTTGTTCCAAGTATTTTTTTAACGATGCATCAGAGATTTTCTTGGAAAACTGGCCTACGCTATCGGAATTTATATTCCTATATATGTTTTTATGATGCGCAACTCCCTTATACCGTTCATCCCGATTTTCCGGCAAAAGCATTTCTTGCGTATAGGTAACGCCTAGAAATTTACAGATTTTGTACAAATGATTTTCAGGATAAAAAACGAAATCTTCGTATTTTATCAAGAAATAATTCTCTGGCCGTTTTTTCATCTCCCAATTTAAATACAGATTTGTAGACGACCAAATCCTTGGAAAGTAATCCTCAAAATCATCAGCCCACCCAGTATCATTAAGGGAAACCATTAGATCCCTAATATCCCGAACAATATGAACAATTTTGCACGACGCATCAATTGCTTTATATTCAAATAAACTTCGTGCATACAGCAAATCATTCGGCGTTTTATCTCCGCCAATTTTTTTATTTTCCGCTCTCGCCATTTCTTGATAGAGTGCACTGATAATCGATGCAGAGTCATAGGATACACCATTAACAATTTTCGTTATTTCTTTTTTTTCAAGGTGACGACCAATACTCTGCTTGAATTTATCAGAATTACAAATTAACTCTTCTACCAACATCCTACCGACTTTGGCATCATGCACACGACCACATATCAATGTGACAGGCACGATAAAATCAGACTCATCCGGAATATAAATTTCCGGATGAGCGCTCAAACACTGGGCTAAAATAGTCGTTCCTGAACGGGGGGAGCCAAAAATAAAGAACATTTACTCATCTCTTTTTAATCAAAAATATCGCCAAACTTCGTAATACGAACCAACCAAGCTCATTTCAGACAAACAGATAATATTATTATCCAATAACGTCATTAAATTAAAATTTCATGATCCCATCATAATTTTAACATTACAACAAGTGTCTAACATCAAACACTCAACAATGCCGATATAATTCTAAGTTTTTGATATTAACGTAATCGCCCCAATTGCCAACCCAATTGCTACATAGTTTATACGACTCAATCGCTCCCCGAAAGCAAACACCCCAACCAGCGATCCAAGCACCACCACACCGATATTCATCGTTGCAAACACGACAGCGGGCTGAGTGCTTAAAGCCTTATGGGCTTTGACGTAGAACAGGATGTTGGCAAAATTGAGTATGCCCAGCAGCACGCCGGCACCACAGTTGCGCAGATTCAGGCGTGTCTGGCGACGGAGCATGCGAAGGCATTGCCAGAGCAGCATGCCAACGAAAGCCAGCAAGAAACTCAGTTGCAGTGACGAAGCGAAAGGCGTGCCCGCAGCGGCTACGCACTTGAGCATGACATCGATCAGGGCCAGCCCGACCCATACAGTGAGCAACACCGGCCAGGCGCGTGCCCCCGGATCTGCCGCACTGCGTTCAGGGCGGATCAGAATGCCCGCCACAGCGATCAGACCGAGTATCAGCCCAATAATTTTTTGTGTGCTGGCGCTCTCGCCAAAAAACAGAAACGCTGCCATCAGGGACAGCAGCAGTGACATGCGCTGGGCGATGTCGGTAAGCACGATACCGGCGCGCCTCACGCTTGCAGCCAGCACCAGAAACAGCGTAGGCAAAGCCACTGCAAGGCCAAGCAACACTATCCACTGAGCACCAGGCTGCGGCAGGCTTGCGAGCTGGGGATTCAGCAGAAACCAGCACAGGATGGAGGCCGCGAAGTAATTCCAGGTGATGGCCTGGGGTACATCGACCTCATACCGGCGCGCAAGCTTGAGCAGCACGGAGACCAGCACGCTACAGGTGGCGGCAAGCAGCACGAAGATCATTAAAGCTTTACCTAGGGGAAACCAGCATTGTGCCAAAATACCGGTACTCGTGACAAAAGCATTTACATTCTCTCAGGATCAGCTCTGAAGCAGGCATTGTGGCGCTGATCTCAGAGCGTGAACCGGATCGCGGTACAGCACAAGCCGTGAAAAAGGGCAGTCCGAACCTGGAATGTACTGAATTACGGTTCTTCAGACTTTCGTGTGGGCAAGTTACGCTCTCGCGTATCACACCGCAGCGAACGAAGTGGAAAACCCACGCGTGAAAGGGTGCGATGCGGCGTAACAAGGCGTTGGGAGACGCCTGCGGCTTTCCCAACCTACGCCGTTGATACGCCTTCGCGCCGCGATTTTCGTAGGGTGTCAATGAGCGCAGCGAATTGCACCTTCCGCGTGGTTTTACGTTGCACAAGTCAATTCGGAAGTTTCCTGGCCTTGACAATAGAGACGGTATCTACGCCACTGGTCTACCGTGCCAGTTTGCGTAGGGCGCCGACAGGGAACAATGGAGCGTAGCTCAATTGCGCCGCTCAAGCCTCCGCCCGAAGGGCGAAAGCCAGGATCGGCATGCCAAACATTAACCCGCACTAAAGTCGGATGAACCTGAATTACAAGGAGTTTTGAGTGGCGTTTAAACGCCGATGACGACTGCGCAGCCGCTATTGAGAACAGCGCCATGGCATTCTAGTGGAAATCCCCTGAGGAGCTTGTCACCCTTGTGGATAGCGTCCGCCGCACCTGCCGGCAGGGGTTTTACTGCGCCTCCCCACAAACCGAGCAGAACTTCGCGCCCAGCACAATCTCTGCGCTGCATTTTCTGCAGCCTGCGGCAATTTTTTCTCCGCATTCGGGGCAGAATTTCGCGGTTGCCGGAATCTGGGCCTGGCAATGCGGGCATGCCACCGGGAACGGGGCGCCGCACTTGCGGCAGAGCAAGGTGCCGGAATTATTATCTTCCCCACATTGGGAGCAGGCATGCACCGGGTCGCCGCATGCGGGGCAAAACTTTGATCCTTTGGGAATCGCCGCGCTGCATTTATCGCAGGCGAGCGCCTGCGCATTCTGAATCTCTGGCAATTCGCCGCCGCATGCGCCACAAAACTTGGTGCCTGCACTGTTTGGAGCATGGCATTTCGGGCAGATGTGTTGATCGGTTGCGGGCGCAATCTGGTTCTGCGGCAGCAGTTGTCCAAGCGCGCCAGCCACTGAGTTGCCCATGGCGCCGCCCAGCCCAAGGCCCATCCCTGCTCCCATTCCCGCGCCCATCCCGGCACCCATCACACTCCCTGCTACGCCTTCATTGCCTGCTGCAACCTGGAGAACATCGAATGCACGCTGCTGCTGGTAGTTGACGCCCAGCAGGTTCATTTCGGCACGCTGTGCCAGTGCGGCCTTGAGCGTTTTAACAGCCGGATCAGTCTCCGGCACGTTGATGGAATGGATGTTGAACTGCACCAGCTCGACACCGTACTCGGCCATCTCCGGGGCCAGTTCAGTCTTGAGTTTGTCTGAAAGCGTTTCGAGCAGAGGAGCCACTTCAAGCACGGACTGCCCGCTCTTGAGGATGGCAGCCGATATGATGGTGACGATGCGCGTCTGAAACACACCATTAAAGTAAGTGGCCAGCGACACAACGTCGAATGCCGGTAAGGTTCCGACAAGCTTGAGCAGGAATTTTTTCGGCTCGACAATCCGGATGCCATATTGCCCAAATGCCCTCACCGACACCATCAGCTTGTATTTGGGGTCTTCCAGCTGGATCGGGTCATTGGTTCCCCAGCGCACGGCGAGATTGGTCACGCGATTGACGAACCAGACCTCGGCAGTAAAGGGAGAGGAGCCGCCGAAGGGAATCCCCATCAGCTCGCGGATCACGGGGATGTTTTCAGTCGACAGCACGTAACGGCCGGGGCCGAAAGGCCCCTGGTAGACGCCCCCTTTGACGAGGTAGGCTTCCTGCGTTTCATTGACGATCAGCTGGGTCCACGTGGACAGCTCTTCGGACGGGAATTTCCAGGCCAGGATGCTGGGGTTTGCATTCCACTTCACAAAATCAATGATCGCCATGCCGCACTCCGAATGTAGCCCATGAATTTTTGATAAATATTATCGGGCAAAAACGTCGGTCGTGCGCCAAAGCACTGGTAGAAAATCTGCCAGAACATGTTCCCCTCTGCAGACACACTGGCTCACGCTTTCTCGCGAACGATCGTACACCGCTTCCCAAAAACCGGATGCATCGAAGTTTGGTAGTGGTCACTCGTGCGCTTTCGCTTATCGCCCCAGCACGAACGATGTGGAAAAACCATGTTGCGCGGACGTTCGTTACCGGCATTTGCCGCAAGGCTACAGCAAGTGTTTGAGCCCTCCGGGCAGAGGCTTGATCAGCGCAATTGCACTTCGCTGCGCCATACGACATGCCGGCGTGGCATTCCAATACTTTCGGTACGGGGGCGGTCAGACTTCTTTCGGCTAGCGAAGCGAACAATGAGCGAGAGCGAATTGCACCTTCCGCGTGTTGTAGCACCGTACAATTCAGCACCGACACTGGTTCATGCGACATCACCCAATTGCCACGGAAGGCGCCTGTGGCTTTTCCGACCTACCCTCTGGGCATAGACAGAGGTTTTTCAGGGGCATCCAGGGAGCTGCAATTCTGAAATAAATCCAGGGCAAACCCTAGGGCTTGCCCTGAATGTCCTTAAAATGCCATATGCCTATTGCTTGGCTACCGCGCGAGCCAAAGCTATCCGCAGCCTCTCAGGCATGCCTGAATTTGAAGACTCCGAGAGCGGTTTCCAACGTCGTGAGGTTTCCGGCCGTCACCCCGGACGCGAATGTCACATCAAATTTGGATGCCGAAATTTCGTGGATGCTCAGACCCACCTTGACCGCGCTACCGTCAGGCGCCGTGGTTGACAGCTTCGTGCTACCGATGATGGCGGTAATGGTGACTCTATCGCCGTTATGAATCGTGTATTCCCCGTTGCCATCCATCTGCGCAACGCTTCCGTTGATCGTAACGGGGATGGAAACGGGCTTGCTCAGATCAACCGTTACCTGTGCCTTGTTGCCGCTGCCGTCCGCGAAAGTAAAGACAATCTGGCCAGAGCTGTTTTGGTCTCCATCGACGCTCAGCACAGCAGACCATTGATTACTGGCAATTGTGGCGCTGCCAAAACTGGCATTGGTCGCCGAGATATTGGAAACCACACAATCGGTACTGCATGTGATGCTGACTACACTGCCGGAGGCTGCGGCATAGTGCGCATTGGCCTGGATGGTGGCGCCCGTCACGGACTTGATCGTCAGCGCAGATGGCGTGGCTGCTGTGCTGCTGCTTGAACTTGAACTGGAGCTGGAACTACCCGCCCCCGCGCCGGTACCGCCCGCATTGCTCGCAGAATCACTTCCGCCGCCCCCTCCGCCACCACAGGCGGCCAAAATGCTTACGACAACACAACACACGGCGATCTTCGAATAGAACAGCTTCACGTCTTGACTCCAGCAATCCACGATATGAAACAGGCTTTGTTGAGGGACTGACACAACCAGCGCTGAGGGAAATCTGGCCTTGCCACGCTGATGCCGGAACGGGCCGGTTGATCGACAAGACCCCACGATGTGCTCGTGATGGAGGGGAAGCGTAATTGAAGTACTGACTTGCAGTGAGAACCACTTGACCGAAAGCCGCCAGCCAGCCGATTAACGGATTTTTACAGAAAACAACAAAAATAGAGAAAAGGTGTGAGAGCGAGGCTATTGAAGGCAGGATAAAACGGGAAGAAAGGAATCTCTCGACGAAAAAAAGCCCAGTCACATGGACTGGGCTTTTCTTGTTGGTGGGGGCGCAGGGATTCGAACCCAGGACCAATTGATTAAGAGTCAACTGCTCTACCAACTGAGCTACACCCCCGAAAACCGGTTTCGCCTTCCCCTTGATGGGTGGTAGGCCGTGCGAGATTCGAACTCGCGACCAACGGATTAAAAGTCCGCTGCTCTACCAACTGAGCTAACGACCCGCCGGAGCGAAGCCATGCATTCTATCCAAAACCCGGCAGGAAGGTCAACAGCCTTCGCAGGAAAATCCTTGTTTGGATTGGATTCTAGGCCTTCTCGGGCGCCAGCCCCAATCTTGCGCAGAGTTCCGTGATCAAGCCTGTCTGGTTCAGTGAGTAGAAATGCAGGCCTGGTGCACCGCCAGCGATGAGGCGTTCACACATGGCCGTGACAACATCCAGACCGAACTCGCGGATACTGTCTACATCGTCCCCAAAGCCCTCAAACGTCCGCCGCATCCACTGGGGAATCTCGGCACCGCAACTCTCGGAGAAACGGGCGAGCTTGCTGTAGCTGGAGATCGGCATGATACCCGGCAGGATCGGGATATCGACCCCCGCTTTACGCACACAATCCACAAAGTGAAAATAGGCATCGGCATTATAGAAATACTGGGTGATGGCAGAGTTGGCACCAGCCCGCACCTTGGTGACAAACGCCGCCAGATCTCTCTGAAAGTTCCGCGCCTGTGGATGAACTTCCGGATAGGCGGCCACCTCCAGGAAGAATTCATCGCCGGATTCTCGGCGGATGAATGCCACCAGCTCACTGGCATATCGGAATTCACCCGGATCGGCCATGCCGGAGGGCAGATCACCGCGCAGGGCGACAATCCGCTTGATACCGATCTCGCGATACTGGGCGAGATGCTCGCGAATGCTTTGCGCTGTGGCACCAATACACGACAGATGCGGCGCGGCATCCAGCCCGGCCTCACGGATTTCACGCACGACCTGCAGGGTGCGGTCACGCGTGGAGCCTCCGGCACCATAGGTCACGGAGATGAACTCCGGGCCGAGCACAGCCAGCTGATCACGCACACCACGCAGCTTCTCCACGCCTTCCGGGGTCGCAGGCGGGAAGAACTCGATGCTGAAACGAGTCTTCTTATTCATTTCAAATACTCCGGATTCAGCGCTGCCACCTGGCGGCGGCAGCGCAAGCCACGCTTAGTAGCGATAGTGGTCAGCCTTGTACGGGCCTTCAACAGGCACGCCGATATACTTGGCCTGCTCTTCGGTGAGCACGGTCAGTTCCACGTTGAGCGTCTTGAGCTGCAGGCGGGCAACCTTCTCATCAAGGTGCTTGGGCAGCGTGTAGACACCCACCGGGTAATCCTGCGTGCGCGTGAACAGTTCGATCTGCGCAATCGTCTGGTTCGCAAATGACGATGACATCACATAGCTAGGATGCCCTGTGGCGCAGCCCAGATTCACCAGACGGCCCTTGGCCAGCAGAATGATGCGATGGCCATCCGGGAAAATCACATGATCAACCTGCGGCTTGATCTCTTCCCACTGGTACTTTTCGAGCGAGGCGACATCGATTTCGGAATCGAAGTGACCAATGTTGCAAACGATGGTCTGATCCTTCATGCGGATCAGGTGATCGTGCGTGATGACGCGGCAGTTGCCGGTCGTGGTAACAAAGATGTTGGCCTTGTCTGCGGCATAATCCAAGGTCACTACACGATAGCCTTCCATGGCTGCCTGCAGGGCACAGATCGGATCCACTTCGGTAACCCACACCTGGGCCGAGAGGGCACGCAGGGCCTGGGCGCAGCCCTTGCCCACATCACCGTAACCACAGACCACGGCTACCTTGCCGGCGATCATCACGTCGGTGGCGCGCTTGATGCCATCGACCAGGGATTCGCGGCAGCCATAGAGGTTATCGAACTTGCTCTTGGTGACGGAGTCGTTGACGTTGATCGCGGGGAACTTCAGCTCGCCACGGGCATGCATCTGATACAGGCGATGCACACCAGTGGTGGTTTCTTCGGTGACGCCCTTGATCTGCGCCAGACGCGTGGAGTACCAGGTGGCATCCTTGGCCAGACGGGCCTTGATCGCGGCGAACAGCACGGTCTCTTCTTCGGAGCCGGGATTGGCGAGCACCGACAGATCCTTCTCGGCACGTGCGCCCAGATGCAGCAGCAGGGTGGCGTCGCCGCCATCATCGAGAATCATGTTGGAATAGCCTGCATCAGGCCATTCAAAGATGCGGTGCGTGTAATCCCAATAGTCCGTCAGCGATTCGCCCTTCACGGCGAACACCGGGATGTTCTGCGCGGCAATCGCGGCGGCGGCGTGGTCCTGCGTGGAGAAGATGTTGCAGGAAGCCCAACGCACTTCGGCGCCAAGTGCCACGAGGGTTTCGATCAGCACGGCGGTCTGGATCGTCATGTGCAGCGAGCCGGTGATGCGCGCGCCCTTGAGCGGCTGGCTGGCGGCATATTCTTCGCGGATAGCCATCAGACCCGGCATCTCGGTCTCGGCAATACGGATTTCCTTGCGGCCCCAGTCAGCAAGCTTGGGGTCGGCAATGACGCAATCGGTGAATTGTTGTGCCACGGTGTTCTCCTTGAACAGGTGGCCGAACAACAGGGGAGACAAGCAGGAAATGCGGCAGACAATGAGCCACTCACCCTACCCCCGTGCCGGCACGGTTGAAAGGTGAGCGCCGTTGAAACAGGCCTGCACTGGGCGGGCCCCGGTCCGAGCCTGGGATTCGGAAATCTCGCAGCGCTCCTCGGAAGTTGGTTGATTATAGCTGCGATTGTTCAAATACGCACCCCGGATGCGCTTGCCGATCTGACTGCGATGGCGCGACCAGTGCGCATGCGTTGCGCGTAATCCTGTTGATTTTCAATGCTTTCCGGTGACTAAACCGCTCTTTCAAAGGCTTGCCTTGCACAGCAAGCCGACAGCAGCGAAACAAAGCTTTGCTTTGTGCAACAGTGCTGACACACGCTCAGGGGAGATCCTGAATTAGCACCGGAACTCTGCCGGTTCAGACGGAGGAAACCGTCTGCTGGGCCTGACTCCGTATCCAAGCCTTCAGAACATCGAGCTCCATTGGTTTGGCAAACAGATAGCCCTGCCCTTCGAGACAACCCATGCTCACCAGCAACGAGGCCTGCGCTTCTGTTTCAACGCCTTCGGCAATCACTCCCTTACCCAGGCGCCGCCCCAGTTGCACGACAACGCCGGCAATGCTGGCATCGGCATCGGCCTTGCGCAGATCGCGCACAAAGGCGCGATCAATCTTCAGCCGATCCACTGCCAGCGCCTTGAGTTGGGCAAGCGAAGAATAGCCCGTACCGAAATCATCAATCGCGATCTGGATTCCCATCTCATGCAGGGCATCCAGCGTTTCGCGGACATAGGCGGTGTCTTCCATCGCGATGGATTCGGTGATCTCAAGCTCCAGATGGCTCGGATCAATCCCGGATTCCTCGATGATCTGCCGCAGCACGACAAGAAAGGCGGGATGCCGGAACTGGATGGCAGATACGTTGATCGCCATGCGCAACTCGGCACCGCTTTCGTCATGCAGTTCAGCCAGCACGCTACAAGCTTGCCGCAAGACGAAGAAGCCGATTTCGCGGATCAGCCCGGATTGCTCGGCAACCTGGATAAAGCGCTCTGGCTCAATCAGATTTCCAGACTCCGTACGCCAGCGCACCAGCGCCTCAAGCCCGATGAGGCGACGCTCCTTGAGTGTCACCTGGGGCTGAAATACAACAAACAAACCTTCGTTGCGCAAGGCCAGGCGCAGCCCATTGAGCAGACTCACACGTTCATGCGTGCGCCTCGACTGCTCCGGGGAATACCACGCCAGTTGGCCGCGCTGCGTTGTCTTGGCGATCCGCAGGGCCTGAAACGCTGCTTCCATCACGGTGGAGCCATTGCCATCCTCGACATCAGCCAATCGCGTCAGGCCGATCGTCACAGAAACCATGGTTTCTTCTTCATTGACAAGCAGTGGCGTTGCAAACAGCGGCAGAAGATGTTCTGGCGTCACCCAGTCGATGCTGCCGAACACCGCAAACACATCGGCAGAGACGCGCGAGAGCGTCACTTCCTGCGGCACACTGGCCAGCAGACGATCTACCAGCGCCTGCAGCAGCGCGTCACCAAAGGATTGGCCAAGGGCTTCGTTGATTTCCCCGAAACGGTCAACGTCGATCAGCGCCAGTACCGTGTCGGACTGCACGCCTGCCGTGCACCGTGTATCGATCAGATCACACAGGCGACGGCGATTCGGCAAGCCGAGCAGGCGATCATAGTAGGCATCGTGATGCAGTTGCCAGAGCAAGCCGCGGTTATCCAGCGCCGCCCCCACGTGCGCCACGAATGTGTCGAGCACACTGGCATCGACACGTTCAATCAGCGTTGATGCAATGCGCAGATACAACACCAGGCAAACACCGGAACGTGCCCGGATGGTCAGGGCAAGGCCGTTATCTCCAAACTCCAGCCCGGAGCCATTGAGGCTGCGCTGGCACAAATCCTGATCCGGCCCACCCTGGGAAGGCAACACATCCTCCTGCCGGTAATCCGGTGGGCAGCAGGTTGCCACCACACGGATCTGCTTGGGCTCACCCCCTTCATCATGCAACAGCGCGCACCCTAGCGGCGCCACACCAAACAGTTCAGCCAACTGGACCAGTGCAGTGGTTGCAAATGCGGCCTGATCCGATTCGCCCATCAGCCGGTTGCCGGCCTGCACGATCTGCCGCAACTGGGCACGCCCCGCATTGATACTCCGGATCTGCCGATAAGTACGGATTGCTGCAGCCAGGCATGTGTAGACGTGGTTGCGCGTGAGCTCTGATTTCGTGCGGTAGTCATTGATATCGTAATCACGGATCGCCGCGATCTCTGGTGCGAAGCCGGGCTGCCCGGTATGCAGGACGATCCGCGTATCGCCCAAACCAAGCTCGGAGCGAATCGCCCGAACCAGATCCAGGCCGGCTCGTTCGTGCTCCATGACCACATCAAGAATCACGACCGCGATATCCCGCTCCCTGCCGAGAATTTCCCGGGCAGCTGCTGCAGAACTGGCATGCAGCCATTCGATGAGCCCGCCTTCCACCACCAGCCCGCTCATCGCAAAAACAATAGCCTGATGAACGCCTTCATCATCATCCACAATCAGGCACCGCCACGACGGCAAAGCAACAGCCGCTTCTTCTTGCAAAGAAGCTTCTTCTGCGAACCTGAACAGTTCGTCGGAATGAATGTCTGGTTGCGTCACACAAAAACCTCGAAGCACACGCTACTGATACTGATTTTGGCAGCACATCGCCTTATGCCCAAACAGTATCATGGGACACACACTTTATTACAGCGGCACATCCCAGGAAACGTAAATTTATATAGGTCAAAAAGGCTCGTTACCAGAATTTCTCATGGCTTATCAAGTAAACCCTTATGTACACAAGGGTATATCCCTGTCATCCACAACCGGCGGCAAGCGAGCCGCCAATATACCCGAACATCATGCCCGGCCTCACCATCGAAGTGGCACTCCAGAAAGCCGTATTTCTGACCAAGCCACGGATTTGCAGACCACAAGCCCAATCCTTCACCTTCAGTCACCGCGTCAGCCCCCAAACACACTGCCGCCCGTCGCAGCCACGCCACACTGGAGACCCGGCACAAACCCACACGCGCTGTCACGCTTATAATCCCTTGGCAGGCTTTGATGGCCGGCACACCTTTGACTGGATCGGACGGAGTCTCCCTGATGGATTCTGCAGCACGCTCTTTACCCACCATCGCTGTTATCGGCCTGGGATATGTGGGACTTCCACTGGTAATCGAGTTCGGCAAGCTTACCCGCACAATCGGTTTTGACATCAATACCGAGACAGTACGGGCCTGTCAGGCCGGCCACGATCCCTCACGCGAAATCAGCGACGACGCAATGCTTGCTGCCGTTCACGCCGAATATAGCGCCAACCCGGCCTGTCTGGAGAGTGCGGATTTCATCATCATCGCGGTCCCAACCCCTGTGGATCAGGCACATACGCCGGATTTCACCCCCCTGATCGGTGCCAGCCGCAGTGCTGGCGCACATCTGAAAACCGGCGGTATCGTGGTGTACGAATCCACGGTATACCCGGGCGCCACCGAAGAAGTGTGTATTCCAGTACTGGAAGAGGCTTCCGGCAAAAAGTGGCAACAGGATTTCAATGTAGGCTACTCGCCAGAGCGTATCAACCCAGGCGACCGCGAGCACACCCTGACCACGGTCTTGAAGATAGTTTCGGGAGACAGCCCCGCAACCCTGACCAAAGTGGCAGATCTGTATGCCCTGATCGTCAAGGCTGGCGTCCATCGCGTGAGCAGCATCAAGGTGGCAGAAGCGGCAAAGGTCATCGAAAACACCCAGCGCGACCTGAACATCGCATTAATGAACGAGCTGGCGCTGATCTTCAACCGCCTTGATATCGATACCAACGAAGTCATCGAAGCGGCCGGCACAAAGTGGAATTTCCT
The DNA here is from genome assembly GCA_002307175.1 of Rhodocyclaceae bacterium UBA1310. Lineage (GTDB taxonomy): Bacteria > Pseudomonadota > Gammaproteobacteria > Burkholderiales > Rhodocyclaceae > Uliginosibacterium. The sequence goes on along the minus strand of DBTS01000069.1, from coordinate 80,083 downwards.
CAAATTCCGCCCGGGGTTGGTGGGTGGACACTGCATCGGCGTCGACCCGTATTACCTGACGCATAAGGCGCAGAGCATTGGCTATCACCCTGAAGTGATCCTGGCTGGCCGCCGCATCAACGACAACATGGGCAAGTACATCGCCGAGCAGACCATCAAGCAGATGATCGCCACTGGCAGCCCCATCAAGGGCGCCCACGTCAACATTCTGGGCCTGACCTTCAAGGAAAACTGCGCCGACCTGCGCAACACCAAGGTGGCCGACATGGTGCGCGAGCTACAGAGCTACGGCGTGCAGACCCATGTGCACGATCCCTGGGTGGAAGCCGAGGAAGCCCGGCACGAATATGGCATCACGCTCGAAACCAGAGAAGCCCTGAAGCCGGCCGATGCACTGGTGGTGGCTGTGGCACACCGCGAATTCAGCGATCTGGCGCAAAACTTCTCCGGCCTCTTGCGCCAGGACGGCTGCCTCATCGATGTCAAGGCCGTCTTCGACAAGGCGGGTATCGAGGCAATGAAGCTCCACTATTGGCGCCTGTAAGCGCACGTGTCCTGACTCCGGTTTCGCTAGGCCTCACAGGTCCCACAAGTTCATTTGTAGCCCGCCCGGCAATTGGCTACAAATGAACCTGAGGGACCTTTGTCTTTTGGCGATACAGATCCGGCACTTCAGGGCACAATCCCACCTTTGACCCGCAGGATTAACAGTTTGGCCCGCTTACGCACCAATGTGATGGCACTCGGTCTGATTCAGATCGCCAACCTCACCATCCCTCTCTTTACGCTTCCCTATCTCACCCGGGTGCTGGGTGTGGAGGCCTATGGCAAGGTCGCGCTGGTACAGGCGATTACGACTTACCTGATCCTCTTCGTGGATTTCGGCTTTTCGTGGAGCGCGACGCGCACCATCGCAGCATGCCGTGACGACCGCAAACTCGTCTCCACAACCTTCTGGGAGAACTGGACGGCGCAATGGCTGCTCTTCTGCGTCGCAACCCTTGCGCTATTCGTCATGGTCGCCGCCATTCCACGCTTCCACGCAGAGGTCGGCCTCTTCTCCGCCGGGCTGGCACAGGTGCTGGCCACCGTGCTGTTCCCCGTATGGCTGCTACAGGGTCTGGAGAAGCTTCGCGAGGCCGCCATCTGCCAGTTGGCCGGGCGCCTGCTCGCATTACCACTGATATTCATACTCGTGAAATCCCCCCAGGATGCCGCTTTTTCTCTCCTGTTAACGGGTCTGGGGCCGGTACTCGCAGGCCTGTTTGCGCTTGCCTGGATGTGGCGCCGGCGACTGATCGGCCTTGCCCTGCCAAATTGGCACCAGATGTTTGGCGCACTGCACAGCAGCGCCCATCTTTTTGGCTCGAAACTGAGCGTCAGCGCCTACACCACACTCAACCCGATCATGCTGGAGTCTGCCGCAGGCACGATCGCGCTGGGCTATTTCAATCTCGCCGACAAGGCCTGTTCCGCCGCACAGTGCGGGCTGAATCCATTTTCTCAGGCCATTTTTCCGCGCATGGCCAACCTGTATGAGCATAACCCGGCGCAAGCCCGCAAGCTGCTCCGGCTCTCCATCCTGATCATTCTCGCGCTGGCCGGGGCAATGGGGGTGGGACTATGGCTCGTCTCGGATCTGGCCATCCATCTGCTTGGTGGCGAGAAATTCCAGGCTTCCGCCGAGGTATTGCGCTGGCTGGCACTGCTGCCTATCATCAAAGGCCTGTCGAACATCTTCGGTGTCCAGATCATGGTCCCGAATGGCATGCACGCCACGATGAACAGAATCCTTGCCGGAGCAGGCATCCTCTCGGTTGCAATGATCTGGCCAATGTCTCTTTATTTTGGCGCAGTGGGCGCAGCGCAGACTTCGCTCATCACGGAATCATTTGTCATGATTGTGATGGGGATTTGTGTCTATCGGAAAGGTTTTTTGTCGCGCCTTGGCTGATCCCGGAAGGATCAAAAAGGGCTGCCGCGGCAGCCCTTTTTGATGCACAAACACCTGCAAACACAGGCGTTGTACTACCTCACAATCCCGCAGCAGCGCGCAGCGCGGCGGCCTTGTCCGTGGACTCCCACGTGAACTCCGGTTCGGCACGGCCAAAGTGGCCATACGAAGCAGTCTTCTGGTAGATCGGGCGCAGCAGATCCAGCATCTGGATGATGCCCTTGGGGCGCAGGTCAAACAGTTCGGCAACCAGCGCTGCGATCTTGTCATCGGAAATCACGCCGGTGCCGTTTGTGTACACCGTCACGTTCATCGGCTGTGCCACGCCGATGGCATACGCCACCTGCACCTGGCATTCACGGGCCAGACCGGCCGCCACGACGTTCTTTGCCACATAACGCGCTGCATAAGCGGCGGAACGGTCAACCTTTGAAGGATCCTTGCCGGAGAAAGCACCACCACCGTGCGGGCATGCACCGCCGTAGGTGTCGACGATGA
>DBTS01000069.1:55749-77367 GCA_002307175.1 Rhodocyclaceae bacterium UBA1310 | reverse complement strand
TCGACGATGATCTTGCGCCCGGTCAGGCCGCAGTCGCCCTGCGGGCCGCCAACCACGAAACGGCCGGTCGGGTTGATCAGGTACTTGGTATCCTTGGTCAGCCATTCCTTGGGCAGCACGGGCTTGATGATCTCTTCACGCACGGCTTCGTAGAATTCATCGGTCATCTTGCTGCCCAGACTGTACTCAGGGGCATGCTGGGACGACAGCACCACGGTATCGATACTATGCGGCTTGCCATCGACATAGCGCATGGTCACCTGGCTCTTGGCATCCGGCCGCAGGAAAGGCAGACGGCCATCCTTGCGCAGCTGGGCCTGACGCTCCACCAGACGGTGTGCATAGTAGATCGGCGCAGGCATCAGCTCTGGGGTTTCATCACAGGCGTAACCGAACATCAGGCCCTGGTCACCGGCGCCGGTATTCAGATAATCGTCGGACGCGTGATCCACACCCTGGGCGATGTCGTTGGACTGCTTGTCATAGCAGACCATGACGGCGCAGCCCTTGTAGTCAATCCCGTACTCGGTATTGTCATAGCCGATACGCTTGATCGTATCGCGCGCCACCTGGATGTAATCCACATGCGCATTGGTGGTAATTTCACCGGCCAGAACAACCAGACCGGTGTTGCACAGCGTCTCCGCAGCTACGCGAGAGAGGGGGTCCTGGGTGAAGATGGCATCCAGGATTGCATCAGAAATCTGGTCAGCAACCTTATCGGGATGGCCTTCCGAAACCGATTCGGAAGTAAAGAGGAAATCATTTGCCATATATGGCTCTCCATAAAACAAAACCCCGGGAGATCATCGGCGCGATCGACTCCGGGGTTTGAGTAGCCGACGCTTTAGCAGTATTTACGCACCAGAGTACAAGTGCTGCCGCCCTGCAAGTTGTCTTAACTCGGCGGTTAAACAATTATAGACCTCCTGTGGCTTTATAATACAAGTGCCGATAGCCATTACTTCCCGGAGCCGCATTGCTCAATCTCGTGATTCCCTTTCTGTTCAGGCTCTTCAGCCATTTCCCGCTACCGCTGCTGCACTGGCTGGGCGGCATCGGAGGGCTGCTCGTGCACGCCTGCTCTGCGCGACACCGCCAGCGGGTGAGCGAAAACATGGCGCGTTGCCTGGGGCGCACACCGACATCGCAGGAACTCTACGCGAATGCCCGTGAGACTGGCCGCATGATTCTTGAATTGCCCTTCGTGTGGCTGCGCCCAAGTGCCGAGATCCAGGCGCACATCCTCGAAGTGCATGGCTGGGAACTTGCCGAAGCCGCCCGTCGGGAAGGCAAAACAGTTATCGCGCTGACTCCGCATCTGGGCTGTTTCGAGATCGCCTCGCAATACATTGGTGAGCACATGCCGATGACTGTGCTCTATCGCTCCCCAAAGCAGGCCAGCGTGGAGCCGATCCTGCGCGCGGGGCGCACCCGCGGCCAACTGTCTCTCGCCACGGCAGATCTGGCAGGCGTGCGCAACATCATCCGTGGTCTGCGCCAGGGTATTGCCACAGGGCTCCTGCCCGATCAGGCACCTGGTAAGGGAGAAGGCGTCTGGGTACCGTTCTTCGGCAAACAGGCCTATACGATGACACTGGCAGCCCGTCTCTCGGAAGTGAAGAACACCCAGGTACTGCTATTCTGGGGAGAACGCGTCGCTGGCGAAGGCTGGCGCCTGCACGTCTTCTCGCCCAGCGTGCCAGTGGAAGGGCCTCTCGAAGAACGCGTGAAAATTCTTTCCGGCGAGGTGGAAACTCTCGTCCGGCGTTGCCCATCTCAGTATCTGTGGGCCTATAACCGTTACAAAGTCCCGGCGGGTGCGAATCCGCCGCCATCCGATCCTGCACCATGATTCGTATCTTTTTCTTTTTCCTGTGGTTTTTCCATTGGCTTCCCTTGCCCGTTCAGGCAGGTATTGGCTGGCTGCTCGGTCATCTTCTTTATCTTGCAGTGATTCCACGCCGCCGCGTAATCCTCACCAACCTGAAACTATGCTTTCCAGAACTCTCTGAGGCGCAACGCCATCACCTCGCCCGTCGCACTGCAGTGGCGGTCACCCGCTCGTTCCTGGAGCGCGGCATCCTGTGGTGGGCTTCCGAAGCCCGCGTCCGCCGTCTGGCCGAAATGCGTGGTTTCGATAAGGTCAAAAAACTCCACGATGAAGGCCGGGCCATCATCCTGCTGGTACCGCATTTCGCCAATCTGGATGTGGGGAACCGCCTGGCCATGGAGATGGACTGCGTGAGCATGTACTCGGCGCAAAAGGACAAGGTGCTCGAAAAGATGCTGCTCAAGGGCCGCCTGCGCTTTGGCAACCAGCATCTGCTCTCTCGCCAGGAAGGCATTCGTGATGCCGTGCGTTCGATCAAGGCTGGTCGGCCTTTCTACTATCTGCCAGATATGGATTTCGGCCCGCGCGATTCTATTTTCGTCCCCTTCTTCGGCGTACAGACCGCCACCATTCCGGGGCTCTCACGCATCGCGCGGATGTCCAACGCGGTGGTAATTCCCTACATCATGCGCACCAAACCCTGGGGTCAGGGCTATATCTGTGAGTTCGGCGAGGTCTGGGAAGATTTTCCGACCCGCGACATCGAAGCCGACACAACACGCATGAATGCCTTCCTGGAGCAGGAAATCCGCAAGACACCGGAACAGTATTACTGGGTACACAAACGCTTCAAGACCCGCCCACCCGGTGAAGCCAAGCTTTACTGATTGGGAATCTGCGGCTTTGGGGCGATAATATTGCCATGAAGCTCAAATTCACCAAGATGCATGGTCTGGGCAACGATTTCGTCGTGATCGACGCGATCAGCCAGTCTCTCGAACTGACCCCTGATCAGGTTCGCCATCTCGCTGACCGACGCTTTGGCGTAGGCTGCGATCAGATCCTGATTGTTGAACGCGCCAGCACGCCCGATGTGGATTTCCGCTATCGCATCTTCAACGGCGATGGCAGCGAAGTGGAGCAATGTGGCAACGGCTCCCGCTGCTTCGTGCGTTTCGTGCTCGACAAAGGCCTCACCACCAAAACGGAAATCCGCGTCGAGACGAAGAGCGGCATCATCAGCCCCCGCCTCGTCGAGGGCGGGCTTGTCACCGTCAATATGGGCATCCCGATCTTTGAGCCAGCCCGCATCCCGTTTGTCTCGGATTCCGAAGCCGTGGTGCAGCCCCTTGATCTGGGTGACCAATCCGTTGCGATTACAGCAGTATCGATGGGCAACCCGCACGCGGTGCAGGTCGTGGCCGATGTCGATACCGCACCAGTTGCCACCCAGGGCCCTGCCATCGAACACCATGTGCGTTTCCCCGCCCGAGTGAACGCCGGCTTCATGCAGGTGGTGGATGCACACACGATCCGCCTGCGCGTCTTCGAACGCGGTGCCGGCGAAACTCTGGCTTGCGGCACAGGGGCCTGTGCCGCCGTTGTCACCGGGCTTCGTCGCGAACTACTGACTTCCCCCGTGCTGGTACACACCCGCGGTGGTGATCTGTCGATCAGTTGGGGTGGCCCCGGAACGCCCGTTCTGATGACAGGGCCGGCAGTCACGGTATTTGAAGGCGAAACAGAGATTTGAGAACCTGCCCATCATCTGTCGCGAGAGGCCCTCAGCCGCATAAGAGCCGCGCAGAAACCGGAATTTATTCGCATAAATGAGGATTTTGAGCCGCACATGAAGCCCGATCACCCCTTCGCAGCAAGGCCATGAACAGCTTCTGAGCAGCGCTTATCGCCCCCAAGAACACCATGAATCCAAACGACATTATTGATTTTCTCAACGCTAACCCGCAGTTTTTCGAGGAACACCCGGATCTGCTGGAGCAGTTGTCAGTGCCACATCCGACGAGCGGCAACACCATTTCGCTGTCTGAACGGCAAATCCTGACGCTGCGCGAAAAGCTTGCCCAGGTGCAGGAAAAACTCGCAGAACTCGTCAGTTTTGGCGAAGAAAACGATGTGATCGCCGAGAAAGTGCATCGGCTGACGCTCTCGCTGATGCTCTCGGATGATTTCGAAGCCGTGAATTTCGCAGTCTATAACCACCTGCAGGAAGATTTCGCCATCCCGCATGTGGCCCTGCGCATCTGGAACAGCATCCTCAAGCGCGAAAGCCCCGAATTCGTCGAAGTCAGCGAAGAACTGCGCTTCTTTGCCGCCGACCTGCGCCAGCCCTACTGCGGACCGGCGCAATACCCGGAAGTGCTGGCCTGGTTTGGTAATGCGGCCTCCCATCTGGGTTCGCTGGCACTGATTCCCCTGCGACGCGACGCCCAGGTATTCGGCATGCTGGCACTCGGCAGCGAAGACCCGGAACGTTTCTTCCCCGAAATGGGCACCCTGTACGTCGAGCGTATCGGCCAGCTCGTTGGCGCCGCCGTGCTCAAGCAGATCGGCTAAGCAGCATGGTCACGCGGCGCCCTCCTGCTCCTGCTCCCGCTGCCGACGTGACCCCACCCGTCAGCCTTGCCCCGGAAATGCTTGCGTGGCTTGATTATCTCGCCCACCAGCGACGGGTCAGCCCGCATACGCTGATCAGCTACCGACGTGACCTCGGCAAACTCCAGACACTCGCCAGCACCGCTGGCGACCGCCCACTGACAGCCCTGGCAGCAGCGGACATCCGGCGTTTTGCCGCGCGCCTGCACGCCGGGGGTCTGGAAGCACGCTCCATCGCCCGCACCCTCTCGTGCTGGCGCGGCTGGTTCCGCTGGCTGCTGGCTGGCGACAAGGTGACGGCCAACCCGGTGCTCGCCATTCGCGCACCTAAAGCGGGCAAACCCCTGCCCAAGGCACTCTCGGTAGACGCTGCAGGCGCAATGCTCGATGCGACACCTGATGACGTGCTGGAAGTTCGTGATCTGGCGATGTTCGAGCTGTTCTATTCCTCCGGGCTGCGTCTGGCCGAACTCGCCGGGCTCAATCTGGATGGCGCCTATTGCGTCGCCGATGGCGAAGTCACGGTACTTGGCAAACGCAGCAAGACACGCCGCGTGCCTGTTGGTGGCAAAGCTCTCGAAGCCATCTCCGCATGGCTCAATGTGCGCACCAATCTCGCTGCAGCAGAGGAACAGGCGCTCTTTGTGAGCCAGCGCGGAACGCGGCTCTCACATGGCATGATCCGAGCACGTCTGGCCCGCTGGGCACGCGAAAAAGGCCTGCCCCAGCATATCCACCCGCACATGCTGCGCCACAGCTTCGCCTCGCATGTACTGCAGTCTTCGGGTGATCTGCGTGCCGTACAGGAACTTCTGGGACACGCGAGTATCCGCAGCACACAGGTCTACACCCATCTGGATTTCCAGCATCTGGCAAAGATCTACGATGCCGCGCATCCGCGAGCGCACAAAAAATAGGATCTTTCGCTGCTAAACCTCAATCTGAGGTGGCATGTCACCAAACATCACGCACATCCAGGTCATCTGCAACACGCGCGCATCCGCACTGGCACGGTGACGCCGCACATGCAGGCTTTTTTCGACATCGGCGCGAATAGAATTCCAGTGTTCGGCTTCGACTTGCGGCGTGATGCGCGAGAGCACTTCGACGCGATAGCTCGCAGGCACACCGGCTGCGTCATGGAGCTTGGCCAGCCAGCTGGAATCGTGGCCCCAGGCATCCGAATAGATGGTCGAACCCTGCAGCAGGGTATTCAGACGAATCGCCACCGACAAGGGTGGCAAACCATGTTCGGCCAGAACCGCACGCGTGATGCCGTGCATGGCTTCAGCCGCCGGATCCCAATGGAGCCAGTCATCCATGGGCTTGATCAGGGCACAGTAGCTGCGGCCATCGGGCAGGGCACAGCCAACTTCAATGGGATAGCTACCTGCTCCCAGACCCGAGGCTTCCACATCAATGATCGGCGGTGGCTGCAGCATTTCGCTCCCGACTCGCAAGATGGCCCGGCCATAGTGGCCGCGCCGCATTGTGCAGCATAAGGATAAACCATGTATCCAGGACAAGCCCGGAAGGGCGTTTTCAGCTAGGATGCACGGTTTATCGTACGTTTCATCAAGCAAGCATGGCTGAACTGATTCTTGAACCGGGCAAAGAACGCTCGGTAATGCGCCGCCACCCGTGGATCTTTGCCGGCTCGATCGCGACCCTGCATGGCCGCGCACGTGCCGGTGATACTGTGGAAATTCACAGTACCAAAGGAGACATGCTTGGACATGCCGCATTCTCTCCCAATTCGCAGATCCGCGCACGCATGTGGAATTTCGATGCGCAGGAGAGCGTCGACCACGCCTTCTTCAAGCGCCGCGTCGCGCAAAGTGTGGCACGCCGTACCACCCACCCGCATCTCGCAGGCCAGGATGGTCTGCGCCTGATCCACGGGGAATCGGATGGGCTGCCCGGGGTAATCGCCGATCGCTATGGTGATGTTGTGGTACTGCAACTCACCAGTGCCGGTGGCGAAAAGTGGAAGGATGCCATCATCTCCGCGCTGGTACAGGCTACTGGCTGCAAGTGTGTGTACGAACGCTCGGATTCCGAAGTACGCCGTCTGGAAGGGCTGGAACCCCATGCTGGCATCGCTTACGGCGAGTTGCCCGAAACAGTGGTCATCAGTGAAAACGGCGTACGCATGGAAGTCGACGTGGTACATGGCCACAAGACCGGCTTCTATCTGGATCAGCGCGACAACCGCAAGCTGACCGGCGAACTTGCCAAAGACCGCAGCGTTCTCAACTGCTTCTGCTACACCGCAGGTTTCTCACTGCAGGCACTGGCTGGCGGCGCCAGCGCGGTGCTCTCAATCGACTCCTCTGGCCCGGCGCTGGAAACCGCACGCCACAACCTCGCGCTCAATCCACAGCTCGACAGCAAGCGCGCAGAATGGCTCGAAGCCGACGTCTTCGAGGCGCTGCGACTATTGCGCACGCAGGGTCGCAAGTTCGACCTGATCGTGCTCGACCCGCCGAAGTTCGCTCCGTCCGCAGCCCACGCACAGCGAGCTGCACGCGCCTACAAGGATATCAACATGCTGGGATTCCGCCTGCTCAATCCCGGCGGCATTCTGATGACGTATTCCTGCTCTGGCGGCATTGGCCTGGAGCTGTTCCAGAGCATCGTGGCCGGCGCCGCAGTGGATGCCGGTGTCGATGCACGCATCGTGCATCGTCTGGGCGCAGGTGCAGATCACCCCATCGGGCTTTCCGTTCCGGAAGGGGAATATCTCAAGGGGCTGGTCTGCCAGATTGATTGACCGGCGGATCGAATAAGGGAAAACAGGGGAGGCTCCAGCCGGAGCATCCCGCTCAGCGCCCTACCCGCTCCTGGATGGCAGGCCACAAGGCGGCCATCGCCTCAAGCGCAGTTTCCACTGGCACCTCGGAAACATCCTTGGAAGCTGGTTGCATGACACGATAGGGAACCGCCCAGGGGCGCCAGTGTTCCACTTCGGATTGCCCGAAGAAGCAGGCGATCGGCAAATCCAGCGCCGCCCCCACGTGCATGGCCCCGCCATCACTGCAGAGCATGCCGTGGCAGACAGACAGCCCACCAATCAGCTCATGCAGGGTATGTGTCGGCCAGGCCAGCAAGGGGAAACCTTCGGGGAGCCCCCCCATGATGGCTTGCGCCTTGCGATCATCCCCGGGATGCATCGGGTTGTTCTCGTCGCCAGGCGCCCAGAACAGCATGAACTGGGCATTCCCCGAAGTGGCCAGCGTCTGCAGCGTGGCAATGAAACGTTCCACCGGCCAACGCTGCGAGGGCTTACGCGCGCTGATGTGTACTGCAATCGTGGGGCGTGAGGCCTGATACCAGGTTTTTGCTACCAGGGTTTGCCTGGCCTTCTCCTGCTGGGCAGGCTCGGCTCGCAATACCAGGGGCCCCGGCATTCCCGTGATGCCCAGCGGCTCAAGCAGGGTAAACAGACACTCAACCTCATGCCCCTCCCGCTGCTGCGGCATGGTCACCGGCAGATCAATCAGATCGGCGCCGCTCACCTTGGCATCACGAAACCCCAGCACGTGATTTGGGCGGATCAGCCGCGCCAGACGCAGCGGACGGCTCAGACAACCACCACTGGCAAGCACCACCAGATCATAGCGGGTAGCGCGCAACTGCCACATCAGACACAGACGCCGCCAGGTGACGCCTACCAGGCTCTCTCCTGCTGCGCGATGCTTGCCCTTGGTGTAGGCGTATACGTTGTTCAGATCCGGATTGTGCGTCACCACCGGCAGGTTGTAGCTATTGACCAGCGCATCAATCCGGGCCTGGGGATACCGTTCCCGCAAGGCATGAATGAGGGGAGTGGTGCACACAAGATCGCCGATATTGTCACGACGAATGACAAGAATGCTCTTCATGCCGGGCTTTTCGAAGTGTTTGTCGAAGTGTTTGTCAACGTGGCTGCAAGCAATAGGCCCATGATGAACATAGCCTGCTCGAGCATATGGTCACGCACGATCCCATCCATGCACGCACGCAAGATATACGCGGATACATACAGCGCCAGCGCCAGCCCGGCCACGTGGCCCGACTCGCGCCAACGGCGCCAGCCCAACCAGGCAAGCGCCCCCAATGCCGCCACCAGCAGCACGCCGCCGGGTACCCCGGAGCCCAGCGTGAAGTCCAGCAGACCCGCATGCGCATGCCCAGGCGGGTTGTCGATGGGCCCGTATTCGCGCTCCAGGGCACGCCGGAACGCATTGCGATCATAGCCGGTGCCCAGAGGGTAGTGACTGATCATGCGTATAGCGCCATGCAGCCATGCCGTACGCAGATAGGCAGAATCATCAACCGGCACGCCCGGCGACAATTCCGGGCGGGGATAACGCTGGGAATCCAGCCACCACTTGTGCCCGTCGATATCCCAGGCAATGTGCACGGAATCCTCGAATGTCTTCCAGCGGGGGTCCAGTTTCACATCCGCCACGCCCATTGCCATCACAAGACCCATCGCCGCAGCCGCCAGACCTGCGCGCCGGATCTTCTGTGTACGCGTTTTGGAAGCACCGATCAGGGCAACGATAGCCAGGGCTATTTCCGCCGCCATGACAGGCAGGGCATTCCTCGTCAGCGTTGCCGCCGTGAGGATAATTGTTACGCTAACGCCCAGTCCCAAAGCCCAGGAGGGCAGCGGAAACAGGCGGGTTCCATTCACCATGCGGGCCACCGCATCGGCCAGGAGAAAACCCAGCAGTCCCGTTCCAAGGTAACTCTCCATGTCGCGGGACCCAATCGCTGTCGATTCCTGCAAGACCGCATGGAATGGCGAACTCCAGTCCTTGAGCGCAAGATTGAGCAAAAGATGCAGCGCCCAGGCCAGCGCGGCGCCCCAAAGCCAGATCCGCCAGTGGTTTTCCTGCCCGGTTTTGCGCGATACACACACCAGCCCCAACCCCAGCCCCATGCAGACCAGAGATTTGTACCACTGCAGCGACTCGTACCACGAACGCCCCGTATCCCAGGCAAAAATCAGGTTGTGAGCCACAATCCACAGACTCAGCACCAGCACCAGACGCCCACCGAGCGTATGCAGACTGGCTTTGACGAGGGTGGCATCCTTGGGCGTGCACACGAGCAGGATAAGCAGCAGTACGGTGAGGCCATTGCGCAGGGCAATGGTGCCGGGGATCGACCAGACGAACAGCAGGAGCGCCTCAACGACCATCAGGCAGGCCAGGAACCAGGTAACCCGCTCCTTCAATGCTGAACGAAAAGAGGCTAAACCAGACATGATGCGTGTTCGTTAAGGGCAATCCCGAGAGGGCGCCAGTATATACGGCTCTATCCAGACGCTCCCGTTATACCGACAAAACGGTCAGGTTTCGCTGACGAACAGTCCCTCGAACCTCCTGCGGTCAATGGCAAAAAGCCAGAGTACCGCCCAAACACCTGCAGCCACCGAGGAGCTTACCCCGAGAGCATTCAGCCGCACTTGTTCGTGACCACTTCCGGGAATTGCCGTTGGGCAGATGTATGTTTCGAGCGTAAAGAATTGCTGCACAATGCCTGCCGAAATTGCGCCAGATGGAGTGTGGCAACTACGAATTTTTACTCGCCGTCATACTCTCGTAACAAGGATTTTCAACACTCGCTCGTTGGATTTTTTCAGGAACTTCATGGAAAGCCCGTTCAAAGGCAAGACCGGCCTGGTCCGGATCTGGAATGCCCTGCACTATTCTCTGGCCGGCCTGAGCCAGGCCTTCCGACTGGAGGACGCCTTCCGGCAGGAAGTCTTCCTCGCCATTGTGCTGCTGCCAATTGCGCTGCTGTATCCACACACAGCGGTGGAGAAGGCGCTTCTCGCAGCGTCCGTCCTGCTCGTGCTGATCGTTGAACTGCTCAACTCGGCAGTGGAAGCCGTGGTGGACCGCGTTTCTCTGGAACGCCATGAACTGGCCAAACGTGCCAAGGATATCGGCAGCGCCGCCGTACTGATCACGCTGATCAACCTTGCCTGCGTCTGGGGGCTGATATTTTTTGCCTGACTGCCCGGTTGACTGACTGGCAAAACAGACAAACCGTGTCACACCGCTGACACACTCCCGGAGCACCATCGGCGCAGCGGCGGACGCCTGTCCGCCTTTCCTTGTCAGAAGGGGCATTAGCCGATGGAATCGCCGCGCCTGCTTATCCAAACCCTGGCCCCGACTCACCGCCAGCTCCGCATCGCGCTGGTCACAGAGACTTATCCTCCGGAAATCAACGGCGTTGCCATGACCACCGGGCGCGTCGTGGATGGGCTGATCGGGCTTGGTCATGAAATCCATCTGGTAAGACCGCGCCAGAACGCCACGGAACTGCCGGCCCAGGGCGATAGTTTTGAGGAAATGCTGGCCCGCGGTATCCCCATTCCCAAATACAACCACCTGAAGATGGGCATGCCCGCCCGACAGGCACTGATCCGTGCCTGGTCCACGCGGCGTCCGGATATCGTCCAGGTGGTCACCGAAGGCCCTCTTGGCTGGTCCGCTGTGGCGGCAGCACGCCGCCTGAAGCTGCCGGTGATCACGGAATTCCATACCAACTTTCACAGCTACACACGCTACTACGGTGTGGGCTGGCTCAAGCAGCCATTGGCCGCCTGGCTGCGGCGTTTCCACAACAAGGGGGATCTGTGCCTGGCACCCACCGAATCCCTGCGCGCAGAGTTGAAGTCGATTGGTTACGCGAATGTCGAGGTAGTGGCACGTGGCGTCGACACCACTCTGTTCTCGCCGCTGCGGCGCAGCGAAACTCTCCGCCAGAGCTGGGGCGTCAATGCAGGCTCCTTGGTATGTGCCATCGTCAGCCGGCTGGCCCCGGAAAAAAATCTGGAACTTGGTATCCGCGCTTTTGAAGCCATCCAGGCACTGAGACCAGATGCCCGCCTGGTGTTCGTGGGGGATGGCCCTGCCCGGACCTCGCTCCAGGCGCGCTACCCTCAGCACGTGTTTGCCGGCATGCGCAGCGGGGAAGATCTGGCGAGCCACTATGCGTCTGCCGATTTCTTTATCTTTCCAAGCCTGACCGAAACATTTGGCAACGTGATCACCGAAGCACTCGCCAGCGGCCTGCCAGTTCTAGCATTCAATTATGCGGCGGCAGCCGAACTGCTCAGCGATGGACACAACGGCCTGCTCGTGCCCTATGGCGACGAGACGGCTTTTGTCGAAACCGCCCGTGGCCTGATGCAGACACCACAGCTACTGCCGGCAATGCAGGCACGCACCCGCGAGAGTGTGCTGAAGGTGGACTGGCAGGCCGTGGTACAGCGACTCGTGATGGTTCTTGAGCAGGTCATGGCCAACCACGAGAACCGCACGCGCGTGCGCCAAAGCCTGATGCCACAAGCCGATTAGCCCGCCTGCCCACGCATCCCGGAGGTCTGGTCGTAACAAAATGCGTCAGTCGGCTACAATGGGGCCTTTCATTGCACCCCCACGCTCATGTCCGTCCTGATTTGTGGTTCTATCGCCTACGACACCATCATGGTGTTCCACTCCCAGTTCAAGCGTCATATCCTGCCGGAGCAGATTCACATCCTGAACGTTTCATTCCTTGTTCCGGAAATGCGCAGGGAATATGGGGGTTGTGCCGGCAACATCGCGTACTCACTGAAGCTGCTGGGTGGTGAGCCCGATATCATGGCCACGGTCGGGCAGGATGCAGAAGCCTATCTGGCACGCCTCGACAAGTTTGGCATCCATCAGCGGCACATCCGCCAGATCCCGGATACCTTCACGGCACAGGCCTTCATCACCACCGACCTGGATGATAATCAGATCACCGCCTTCCACCCCGGTGCCATGAGCTATTCGCACAAGAACCATGTGCGAGAGGCCGATGGGGTTAGCCTGGGAATCGTTTCGCCCGACGGTAAGGACGGCATGCTCCAGCACGTACACGGGTTTGCCGCGCAAAAGACACCGTTCGTCTTCGATCCGGGCCAGGGACTTCCTCTGTTTTCTGGTGAAGAACTGCTTGAGTGCATTGATCTGGCCACCTGGTGCTCCCTCAACGACTACGAGGCACAGCTGGTTTGCGACAAGACGGGGAAAACCCTTGAGCAGCTTGCGGAACGTTTGGAGGGTTTGATTGTCACAAAGGGGGCCAAGGGCTCGATCATCTATTCCCATGGCCAGACGACCGAAATCCCGTGCGCGCCGGCAACTGCCGTACTGGATCCCACCGGGTGTGGCGACGCCTACCGCGGCGGCCTGCTCTACGGCCTTTCGAACGGCTGGACTCTGGAAAAATCGGCGCGCCTGGCTTCAGTGATGGGTTCTCTGAAGATCGCCAGCCGTGGCCCCCAGAACTACACTGCAACCAAGGATGAAATCGCCTCCCGTTTCGCCGCGTGTTATGGCGAGCGGCCCTGGTGATCAAACAGAATGAAAGGACGTATTGCATGAAGCGCCTGTTTCTTACCTGCAGCCTCTTGCTCAGCCTGCTTGCCATCAGCGGCTGCGCCAGCAGCCTGTCCGGAGACTCCTACTCCCGTGAGGAAGCCCAGCGCCCGATCAGCTTCCGCGAAGCCACCATCATCGGTGTGCGCAAAGTCCGCCTGCAGGGTACAGATTCGAATATCGGCCTTGGCGCCGGTGCCGTGATTGGCGGCGTAGCCGGCAGCGGTGTGGGCTCAGGCCGCGGCGCAATCGTCGGCGCTGTCGTGGGTGCCGTTGTCGGCGGTGTGGCTGGTGCCGCCGCGGAAGAAGGCATCACTCGTGCTGATGCGTGGGAACTTACCTTGCGCATGGGTAACGGGGAAAACCTGGTTGTCGTGCAGGAAATCGGCAAGACGGACAGCTTCGCTGTTGGTGACGCCGTACGGGTCATGCAGAGCAATGGCAAGACCCGTGTAGCGCCAGCACCCAAACCATAGGGTAAGTCCCGCGACCTGCGACGGATACCGTGAGCAGGTCGCCATGCAATACGCAGCAAAAAACCGTAGTTTATGCGAATAAATGAGGATTTTGAGCCGCAAATGAGCCAAAAATGCGCAGAACAGGGGTCACGACCACGACCCTGCAGTACGATCTCGAACAGGTTCTAAGAGCTGGCGCCACCGACCGCTGGGGAACCCCACCCTAGCATCGTTGGCACCCATTCTATATGCTCTCCACGTGTCACTCGCGTGAAATCACAACGTAACCATGGTGCAATATGAGCACCCTAGAGTGAATTGATGGGGAGATGACCCAATGCCACTCAAGGAAAAACATATGTTGCGCGCCGCTTCACAGACTCTCGAACAAATGCCCCATAACCTGTGGATCGGATTAGCTAGTTCCGAATCCGAAATCCTGGAAGCGCAAAAACTGCGCTACCGTGTTTTTTGCGAAGAACTCGGTGCCAGACTGCAAACCAAGACCCCCGGTGTAGACCGGGATGTTTTCGATGCGCACTGCCAGCATCTGATCGTGCGCGATGAAACCAAGGGCCGTATTGTCGGCACGTATCGCATTCTTACGCCGGAAGCGGCCCGCAAGGTAGGCAGCTATTATTCGGAAACCGAATTCGATCTGACGCGTCTGCAGCATCTGCGGGAACGACTGGTGGAAGTCGGCCGCTCCTGCATTGACCCGGAGTACCGCACCGGCACGGTAATCACCCTTCTGTGGGCGGGCCTGTCCCGTTTCATGCACAGCAACGGCTACGATTACATGATGGGCTGCGCTTCAGTCAGCATGGCCGACGGCGGACACAACGCTGCCAACCTGTATCGCTCGCTGGAAGAGTACATGGCGCCAGTTGAATACCATGTGTTCCCACGCAACCCCCTGCCCGTGGAGCATTTGTTCACCGGCGCAGTGGCCGATGTACCGCCTCTGCTCAAGGGATATATGCGTGTTGGCACACAGATCTGTGGCGCACCGGCCTGGGATCCTGATTTCAACACCGCTGATCTGCTGATTCTGCTGAACATGGCACGCATGAACAAACGCTACGCCAAGCACTTCTCGATTCTGTAAACACCAAGAGTCCCCTCGGGCTCCTTGTACACGCGTGCCAGGGCGGCTTACTGCCGCGCTTCCTGGCGGCGGGTAAACGGCATCTTGCGGCAAGCCTTATTGTTGTAGACTCGCTTATCCCGCACCTTTCCGGATAATCAGCGTTGCGTCTCCTTTTTCGAGAAATCAGAGCTTTCTGGCGCCTGAGTGTCGTTTTCGCCATGATCAGTGGCGGAATTTTCACTGCGTGCCTGATCTTTCCGCTCCTCGGTCAGACAACACGGCGCAGCGTCAAGCAGCGTTGGGCTGCGTTTCTGGTCTATACCCTCGGCTTGCGCATCGAGGCCAATACGCGCGCGCTGCCAACTGGTGTGCTCGTAGTCTGCAACCACATTTCCTGGCTGGATGTCTTCATCCTCAACGCCTTGACGCCAACAACCTTCGTTTGCAAGGACGATGTCAAAAACTGGCCTGCGCTGGGGACCCTGGTCGCTCACTCGGGCACCTTGTTCATTGAACGCGGCAGCCGTTCTGCGGCGGCGCGCACAGCACATTCAATGGCGGAACGCCTGCGCCAGGGAGAGCGCGTCGCGGTTTTTCCGGAAGGCACTACGACACAGGGCACCACACTCCTGCCGTTCCGGGCAGCCCTTTTTCAAGCTGCCATTGAAGCAAAAACGGGGGTCCAGCCTGTAGCCCTGCGCTATCTCGACCGGCAGGGTACGCGCTGTCTTGCGCCGGCCTACGACGGTGATGTCACCTTCGCGGAAAGCATGCTGGCCATCGTTCGCTCGCCACGCATCATTGCCCGCCTGGAATTTCTCGAATGCCTGCCCTGTACCCTGGAACGAAGGGAGCTCGCACAACAAACCGAGAAATTGATCGCCACCACGCTGGGGCTGGCCACGCCGGAACATGCTGAGGCAGCAGCAGAAGCCGCCGAGGAAACCGTCAGTATCACGGTAAATGGCCGTGAGCTTGGCTCAGGTCATACGCAAGCCGCGCCAGTTCGGCAATAATACAGCCTGATTTCCTGCCCGCCCCGAGCGCAGGAATACTAGAGCTGTATTGCTAACCCGCCATGCATATTCTGATCGTTGGCGCCGGCCTTGCCGGCGTATGTTCCGCCTGGTACCTGCGCACCGCAGGGCATACTGTCACCATCATCGAGCGCGAAGAAGCGCCAGCACTGGAAACCAGTTTCGCCAATGGCGGCCAGATTTCCATCAGCCACCCTGAACCCTGGTCCAACCCGGCAGCGCCAATGACCATCCTGCGCTGGCTCGGGCGCAAGGATGCACCACTGCTGTTTCGCTGGCCTGCCGAGGCCGCCCGCATCCATTGGGGTCTGCAGTTCCTGCGCGAATGTCTGCCTGCACGTACTCACCGTAACACTCTCGCCATTGCCCATCTCGCCGCCTACAGCGGCAACTGCCTGCGCGCCCTGCGCGAAGCCAACGGCCTGCAATATGACAGCCTCTCACGTGGCGTGCTGCACCTGTATTTCGCCAAAGAAAATTATCGCCACGGCGAAACCCAGCAGAAGGTTCTGCAGGGCCTGGGCATCGGAGCCCGCATGCTCACCCCAAGTGAATGTGTGGATACGGAACCCAGCCTGGCTCGCATGGAAACACAACTGGTGGGGGGCATGCTCGGCACGGAAGATGAAAGTGGCAACGCCCAGCGCTTCGCTACAGAGCTCGCCAAACGCTGCGCCGAGGCTGGCGTTGAATTTCTGTTCAATGCGCATGTAGAACGCATCGTGAGCATCGACAACAGAATTTCCGGCGTTGAAATCCGCCAGCATGGCCAGCACGAAATTCTTGCTGCAGACGCGTATGTCGTCACCGCCGGCAGTTACTCCGCCCCGCTGGTGCGCCCTCTGGGTGAGCGCCTGCCCATCTATCCGGTCAAAGGCTACTCTGCCACCCTGCAGCTGACCGAACCGTCCAAGGCCCCTACCGTCAGCCTTACCGACGAATCCCGGCGCATCGTCTGCTCGCGCTTTGGCGATCAATTACGCGTCGCCGGCACCGCCGAGCTCAACGGCTACAACACGGAACTCGATCCTGAACGCTGTGCCGCCCTGCTCAACTGGGTCGACACTTTTTTCCCGAACTCATACGATCCGCAGGAGCCCCATTTCTGGGCCGGCCTGCGCCCCACCACCCCAAGCAACCTGCCCATCATCGGCCACAGCCGCTTCGGCAACCTCTACTACAACACCGGGCATGGAACACTGGGTTGGACACTGGCCTGCGGCTCGGCACAGGCCCTGGCAGATATCGTGAGCGGGAAGAAACCTCAGGTGGAATATCCGTTTCAATAGAATTCTGGACATGCCTGCCTGTGGGATGGTGCAAATACCGCGCTATTCCCACCCGTCCGGCAGATTGTCGTCCACGGCGTCAACCTGAAACACCTGGCGATCTTCCATGCGCACAGCAGTCAGCTGACCGCCCCAGACGCAGCCGGAATCGAGTGACAGCACATTGCCCATGTCCCGAAAACCAAGGGCCGACCAGTGCCCATGGTAGATCGTGTGGTCCACCCACTGCGGGCTGGGAGCAGCATACCAGGGCACAAAGCCAGGGTTATCTTCGGGCGTTCCCTTGGGTTTGAGGGCCAGACTGCCGTCGGGGCGCAGAAAGCGCATGCGGCAGAAAGTGTTGACGATGATGCGCGAACGGTCCTCTCCCTGCAGTCTGTCACTCCATTCGGTCGGTTTGCCACCCCAGATTGAGCGTAGGAAGGTTTTCCAGTCTCGACTGCGGAGCTGAGCCTCCACTTCGGCAGCCAGTTGCACAGCCCGTTCCACGCTCCATTGCGGCAGCAGGCCGGCGTGCACCATGGCGGATTGCCCCTCGACATGAATCAGGGGCTTGCAGCGCAGCCAATCGACCAGTTCGTTGCGATCAGGCGCATCAAGAATGTCTTCCAGTGTGTCACAGGGGTCGTGCTTGACTGCCCCGGCAATCACGGCCAGGAGGAAGAAATCATGATTGCCCAGCACACATTGACAGCGCTCCCCCAGACCGCGCAGATAGCGCAGAACTTCGACATTCTTCGGCCCGCGATTGATCAGGTCACCGGCTACCCACAGGCGGTCGAGCACAGGATCAAACTCGCAGCGGGCGAGCAATGCACGCAGGGTGACGTAGCATCCCTGGATGTCTCCGACTACATAACGAAAACGCGTTTCTGAAGGCATGCTGCTACATCAAAGTTTCTTTATGTATGTCGGCTTGGCAGACGCTGGTGTGCTGTTTGGCATTGGCTGGTATTCAGGAATCCAGCGCCGCAGCCCGGAACGCACCTGATCGTCGCTGACGGAATCCTGCTTCAACCATTTTTCGACATCTTCGATCAGGCTGGTGATCACCGGGCGGCAACGCGCCACACGCAGTTTGGTGTGAGGCGTGGCGCAGGTTTGCTCGGCGTCGGCGAGCAGCTCCTCATAGAGTTTTTCCCCTGGACGTAAGCCGGAAAACTCAATGCTGATTTCATTTTCACGAAAACCGGACAGGCGGATCATGTTGCGTGCCAGATCGACGATCTTCACCGGCTCACCCATGTCGAGCACAAAGATCTCTCCGCCCTCGCCCATCGTCCCCGCCTGCAGCACCAGCAGCGCGGCTTCGGGAATCGACATGAAGTAACGCGTGATTTCCGGGTGGGTCACGGTCACCGGACCGCCATGGGCAATCTGCGCCTGAAATTTCGGGATCACACTCCCGTTGCTGCCGAGCACGTTGCCAAAGCGCACGGTGGTAAAGCGAGTCCCCTGATCTCGGGCAAACAGTGCCTGACAAAGCATTTCGGCAAGCCGCTTGGTGGCCCCCATGACGTTGGTGGGATTGACGGCCTTATCGGTGGAGATCAGCACAAAACGCTGCACCTTGTAGCGCTGGGAAAGCCGCGCCACATTCAGCGTACCCCACACATTATTGCGCACGGCCTGCCAGGAGTTACCGACTTCCATCAATGGCACATGCTTGTAGGCTGCAGCATGGAACACCACATGCGGCGCATAGGCACGCAGCACTTCTTCCAGGCGCACAGTATCCTTGACGTCCCCGGCCAGCGACAGAATTTTCACGGACGGCTGATTCTGGGTGAACCACTGCTCGATGTTGTAGAGGGCGAATTCGTTCTGTTCGAAGAGTATCAGTTGTGCCGGGCCAAACTTTGCGATCTGCCGGCACAGTTCGGAACCAATGGATCCTCCGGCGCCGGTGATCAGCACAGTCCTGCCCCCCAGCAAGCCATTGACATTTTCATTATCAATGGAGACGGTCTGACGCCCCAGCAAATCCTCAATCTCTACGCGGCGGATGTTATTGACCGACACCTTGCCACTCATGATGTCTTCAAGCGCCGGCACAGTGAGCAGTTGCACGCCGGCGTCCACGCACAGATCCGCCATTCTGCGGCGGACTTCGAGCGAAGCGGAGGGCATCGCCAGAATCGCATGGCGCACCTTGAGATCCTTTGCTACACAGGGCAGTGTGCTGACACCACCGAGCACGCGATAGGCACCAAGCTCGCGGCCCCATTTGCCCTTATTGTCGTCTAGCAGGCCGATCACCCGCCAATCGGCGCTGCGCTCCATGTCGCGCACCAAGGCCGCCGCCGCACGCCCGGCACCCAGCACGATAACCGGTTTACCCTGCGCGGCCAGCGCGCCAAACATGCGATGTTCTTTCCACATGCGGTAGGCAATCCGCCCGCCACCCATGATCATGACCAGCAGCAGCGGGAACAGTACCACCATCGAACGCGGCACCAGCGGCTGCGGATGCACCAGGATGGCATACGCCACCATGACGAGCAGCGATCCGCCGACAGCCTTGAGCACACGCTTGAGATCCGGCAGAGAAGCAAAAATCCACAGCCCGCGATACAGACCGGCGAACCAGCAGGCCAGCCCATGGGCAGGAATCAGTACGCTCAAGCCAATCAGGATGGTCTGGGTGTAGTCACCAGGCCAGATGAAATTGAAGCGCAGCCAGAACGCACCAAGCCATGCGATCACGACTGCCAGCATGTCATAGCAGAAAACCAGACAGGATTTCACGCTTGCCTTATACAGCATTACACGGCTCCATCGCGGTAGGATTCCGGCCCGCGAACGGCCGGGATTTCAGGCTTGCCTGCATCAAACCGCCATGCAAGCACACCAAGGGCTCCCAGGCTGATCAGACAGGCAGGCAACACCCATGAGGGGAATTGCGCCGTCAACAGTGTAACGGGCAACAAAATGCACACATTGATACTCAGGACAGACAGCGTAACAGGCCGATGAGCGCCAAAACGCCGTGATGCCCATTGATAGGCATGCGTGCGGTGCGCATCCATCACCCTGATACGCAGCCATGCGCGCCGCCCCAGGGTCAGCGTCGCATCCACCACAAACACGCCAAGCAGGATCAGCCAGGGCCAGATCGTAGTGTGCCCGGCGGTCGTCGCATGCAGCGCCATGACACCCAGCGCGAAACCCAGAAATCCACTGCCTGCATCACCCATGAAAATCCGCGCCGGGGGCCAGTTCCAGATCAGGAATCCGCCAGCAGCAGCGGCCAGCAGCCACAACGGCATGCCATCTCCGCCCCCCAACTGGAGCAGAAAACCACCGGCCACACCGGCAAATACTGCCTCCATGCCGGCCAGACCATCGATGCCATCCATGAAGTTATACAGGTTGATGGCCCAGGTCAGACCAAAAACCGCCATCAGCGACCCCAGCCAACCCCAGGGCAGCACCACGCCCCCCAGATCCAGCGCCGGCCACCCACCCAGCCACCAGACAGCCCAGGCCGATGCCAGCAGATGCACACACAGGCGCACACGGGCAGAAAGGGAAACATGATCATCCCAGAAACCCACCAGAGCGATCGCCACACCTGCCGGCACCAGTGCCCAGAAGAGTGCGGGGGGGACTGTCCCCAGCATCCGCCAGGCCACCATGGCCAGCAGAAAGCTCACCACAATGGCCACCCCACCGCCGCGCGGCGTGGGTATCACATGCGAACTGCGCGCATTGGGCGTGTCGAGTATCTGATGCGCCAGCGCGTAGCGACGCAGGCCCAGCGTTCCCAGACAGGACACCAGCAAGCTTGCCAGCAGAACCATCAACTGCATGCCTTCTCCCGCCCCTGTTCACCTGCAAAGCCCCGCGCAGCATTGCGCAGAGCCTCCTCTATGCTCTCTTCGCCCTGCCAGTCGAGCAGACGGGAGACTTTTTCCGTATCGATTTCCAGATCCTGCGTCAGGCGATCCACCTGCGCGCGGCGGCCCAGCAAGCCCGCACAGCAGCGCAACAGGGCGACCGGGAATGGCCACAGCCAGACCCTGCGCTGCAGGCCCTCACCCAGATGGCGAATCAGTTGCGCGGTGCTCAATGCAGGCTTGTCCGCCACCAGAAACACCTCGCCCGCCGCCTGACTCACTTCACTACAACGCACCAACACTGCTGCAAGATTACGGACGCTGATCAGGCTACGCCGATTCCGTACACTCGCAAGCGGCAATGGCAGCCCACGCGACAAGGCTTTGAGCAACAGGGGCAGATTCCCCTTGGCAATCGGCCCGATCACCATCGGCGGGCGCACCACCACCAGTTCCAGCCCGGTCTCGGCTGCGACAGCAGCCAAAGCCTGCTCGGCTTCCAGCTTGGAACGCCCGTAGGCATCCTCCGGGGCAGGCACATCTTCTGCCTTGTACGGCTTGCCATGAGTGGCTTCGCCATTGACCTTGATGGAACTGACAAACACCAGGCGCCTCACGCCGGCAGCAGCAGCCTGCCTTGCCAGACGCACTGACCCGGCTACGTTGACCCGCCGGAATGCTTCTTCGGCTGCAGCATCTACCTCACCCATCTGATGCACACGCGCGGCGAGATGAATCACCACCTCTACGCCTGCCAGTGCGGCCTGCCAATCCGTTTCCGCATCAATATTGCCAACCGCCACGCGGAACGGTGCAGCCTCATTGACTACGCGCAGGGCTTCAACGACCGTATGGGCTTTTTCGCGCAGGCAGGCACACACCACCCGCCCAACAAAACCGTTGGCGCCGGTAACGAGTACCTTCATGGTTTCACCCCTGCCAGTTGCATCAAGCCCGTTTCCATTCCCGCAGATCGGCCGGACAAAAAACTCGCGGCAACAAACGTCACCCACGCAGATAAGAAGCTGCTCACGATCTGTAGCGAGA
>DBTS01000069.1:51010-55401 GCA_002307175.1 Rhodocyclaceae bacterium UBA1310 | reverse complement strand
TAAGATCATGAACAGCTTCTAAGAAGATTGAACCCGCCGGGATAGCCACTTCGGCAGGTTCAGGAAGCCCGGCATGGTACTCCCTCTTCTGCCTGACAAATTCGTCACTGCTCAAGAAACATGACGGATATGTCCGGCCTCTTCTCAGACGGCAGCCTCATCGTCAGGGCTTGACGTAGGAACGATACCACTCAACCCAGTGCCCGATTCCCTCGCGCAGCGGCGTATGCGGCGCGAACCCAGTCCACGCTTCCAGCGCCGAGGTGTCCGCACTGGTCACCGGCACATCACCCGGTTGCATCGGCAGGAACTGCTTTTCAGCGATCTTGCCGGTGGCATCTTCGATTGCGCCGATGAACTCCATGAGTGGCGCAGGGTCCTGGTTGCCGATATTGAACACACGATACGGCGCGGTACTCGTTGCCGGATTCGGGTGATCGCTGTCATAACCTGCATCGGGTTCAGCCGGGCGGGCCAGGGTGGCAAGGATGCCCTGCACGATATCGTCGATATAGGTGAAATCACGGCGCATGTCGCCATGATTGAAAACCTTGATCGGCCGGCCTTCGAGAATCGCCGAGGTAAACAGCCATGGCGCCATGTCCGGGCGTCCCCAGGGACCATATACCGTGAAGAAGCGCAGGCCGGTGGTGGGAATCCCGTACAGATGGCTATAGGTATGCGCCATCAGTTCATTGGCTTTCTTGGTCGCGGCATACAGGCTGACCGGATGATCCACGGCATCCTGCTCGCTGAACGGCGTATGGGTATTGCCACCATACACACTTGAGCTGGAGGCATACACCAGATGCGCCACCTTGTTGTGACGGCAACCTTCGAGAATGTTCAGAAACCCGATCAGGTTCGATTGCGCATAGGCGTGGGGATTCTGCAGGGAATAGCGCACGCCGGCCTGGGCGGCGAGATTCACCACACGCTCGAATTTCTCGTCGGCAAACAGGCGGGCCACCATGTCGGTGTCGGCAATGTCTCCCTTGATGAAGCGGAAATTCGGCAGCCCGTCGAGCTGCGCCAGCCGTGCATGCTTGAGGGCCGGATCGTAATAATCGTTGAGATTGTCCAGCCCGACCACATCATGGCCCTGCTGGCACAACCTCTGCGCGGTATGCATGCCGATGAAACCGGCTGCGCCTGTCACTAGAATCTTCATGGGAAAAGACTTTCTGCGCCGTACGGCGAAAGAAACGGGCAAACCAGACAGGCTCGCCTCGCTGGCGAGCTCAGTGGCGAGAATACTCTTTCATTTTCGCATACTTGATGAAGCTGTTGAAACAGCCGCACAGGATGTGAATCAGGCCCGGAAGGCCATCCCGGAAACCACCTCGCAGGAAATAGAATTTGATGAACCGGAACAGCGGGCTGAACAGCAGCTTGGCGGTGGGAATCGAACGGCCTTCCTCGACCAGTATCCGTGCAGCCAGGGAGGTATAACGATTCTGCTTGGCGAGATAGGTTTCCAGAGTATCTTCGGAGTGATGCAGCAGATCACCGCGCAGGCGCCCCACCACCCCGATGGTGATCACCTTTTCGTGCACCGTGTCGTCTGACCAGCGAGCCTTGCGCCGGTCAAAAAGGCGCAGGGAAAGATCCGGATATCCCTCACCATGGCGCAGATAGCGGCCCAAAAAGCGGTTGCAGCGCGGAAACTGGTAATAATCGCAATCCGGCTTGGCAAGCGCAGCTTCGATACTGGTACGCAGTTCGGCGGAGACGATCTCGTCAGAATCGATGCACAGCACCCAATCGTGGGCGGCCTGCTCGATGGCGAACTGCTTCTGCGGGCCGAAACCGCGCCAGTCCGAATGGATCACGCGGGCTCCGACAGCCTGCAGAATGGCGATCGTGCCATCGCTGCTGCCCGAATCGACAGCTACGATTTCGTCGCAAAACTTCAACGATTCAAGCGTGGCCGGCAGGGAACCGGCACAATTGAGCGTAATCAGCACAGCGGACAAAGGCAAACGGTCATTCATGGAACAAAGCCACGGGTTACAATCCGGCCCTCATTCTAAGCCAGATCAGGCGGACTGCCGCCTATCCAAGCCGATGCGCTCCATTCTGCTTGTCAAAACCTCGTCACTGGGCGACGTGATTCACAATCTGCCTGTCGTCAGCGATCTGCGCAAAGTCTGGCCTGAAGTGGCCATCGACTGGGTTGTGGAAGAAAACTTCGCCGAAATTCCGCGCCTGCATCCTGGCGTCCGCAATGTGCTGCCAATTGCCATCCGCCGCTGGCGCAAGCATCTTGGCCAAGGTGCCACCTGGCGCGAAATGCGCCAGTTCATCCGGAATCTGCGCGCGCCCTACTACGATCTCGTGCTCGATACCCAGGGGCTTATCAAGAGCAGCATCGTCACGCGCCTGTCACGCGGCCTGCGCTGCGGCTACAGCCGCGAGGTGGCGCGCGAACCTCATGCTTCAATGTTCTACGACTGTGGGTACAGCATTCCGACCACGGCCCACGCGGTTGAGCGCAACCGCTGGCTGGCAGCGGCGGCCTGTGGCTATCGCCCTGATCTGCCACTGCACTATGGCATTCATGCCACCCCGGCAGATGCCGACAAGTCACCTCAAGCGCCCTACTGCGTACTGCTGACAGCCACCAGCCGGGCTGACAAGCTGTGGTCCAACGACCATTGGCAATCACTGGGCCGCCAGCTTGCCCAGAAAGGGCTGCACAGTGTATTGCCGGCGGGCTCCGCAGAGGAGCGGGCGCGTGCCGAGCTGATTGCCAGGGGCATTCCCGGTGCCGTGGTCAGCCCCCCATCTTCGCTGACGGAACTGGCCGGGCTCATCGCCCAGGCCGAATGCGTGATCGGCGTGGATACCGGGCTGACCCATCTGGCCGCCGCACTCGACAAGCCGGTCATCGCCCTCTACGTTGCCACCGAACCCTCCCTCACCGGGGTATTCGCCGGCCCCAGGGCCATCAACCTGGGTGGCAAGGGGCGCCCGCCCTCGCCCGACGGTGTGATGCACAGCCTGAGCCCCCTGCTGGAAAAGGCGCACCGATGAACCGCCACCTGTATTCTTTCCTGTGGCATCTCGCCTTGCCGCTGGTGTGCCTGCGCCTGCTCTGGCGGGCGCGCAAACAACCCGAATACCTGCAGCATCTGGGAGAGCGCCTGGGCGCCTCGCCACGGGCAGGCTCCCGGCCACGCCTCTGGGTACATGCCGTCTCGGTGGGAGAAACGCGTGCGGCGCAACCGCTGATCAAGGCCCTGCTGGCGCAATATCCGGAACACGAGATCCTGCTCACCCACATGACGCCCACCGGGCGTGCCACGAGCCTGGAACTCTTCAGCAAGGAACCCCGGGTACTCTGCTGCTACCTGCCCTACGACCTGCCCTGGGCGCAGCACCGCTTCCTGTCACGCAGCCGCCCGCTCATCGGTGTCGTGATGGAAACCGAGGTGTGGCCGAATCTGCTGCAGGCAGCCCGGCGCAGCAACATTCCGGTACTGCTCATCAATGCCCGCCTTTCTGAGCGCTCTGCACGCGGCTACCAGCGTCTGGGGAAGTTTGGCCAGCAGGCTTTCTCTGATTTCACGCGGGTGCTGGCACAAACCGCTGCCGACGCCGGACGCCTTGCCGCCTGCGGCGCGCACGCCCCGGAAATCTGCGGCAACGTGAAGTTCGATGTGGAACTGGCGCCGCAATTGCTGGCGCTTGGCGACGAATTCCACGCAGCCGCGAAGAACCGCCCCATCATCCTCGCCGCGAGCACCCGTGAAGGTGAGGAAGAGGAACTGCTTGCCGCCTTTGCCCGCCATGCTGCGCCAGAGACGCTGCTGGTGCTTGTGCCGCGCCATCCACAACGCTTCAGCGAGGTGGCCGGGCTGGTCGAAAAAGCCGGGCTTGCCCTGCAGCGTCGCAGCGAGGGACTAGACATCGTGCCGGGCACACGCGTCTGGCTTGGGGACAGCATGGGTGAAATGGTGGCGTACTACCGCATG
Source organism: Rhodocyclaceae bacterium UBA1310 (assembly GCA_002307175.1). Classification (GTDB taxonomy): domain Bacteria; phylum Pseudomonadota; class Gammaproteobacteria; order Burkholderiales; family Rhodocyclaceae; genus Uliginosibacterium. The sequence goes on along the minus strand of DBTS01000069.1, from coordinate 51,424 downwards.
TGCGATGTCGCCATCATTGGCGGCAGCTGGCAGCCACTCGGCGGCCAGAATCTGATCGAGGCCTGTGCCGCCGGCAAACCTGTGCTCGTCGGCCCGCACACTTTCAATTTCACCGAAGCCGCAAACAAGGCCATTGAAGCCGGCGCAGCCCAACGCTGCGACAATCTGGATGCGGCACTGGCCACCAGCATGCGCTGGCTGGCGGACTCTGCTACGCGCCAGAACATGGGAGAAGCAGGCCTGCAATTCACGGCAGCCAACCGTGGTGCGGTCAGACACATCCTTTCGGCAGTCAGCGCCATTGTGCCGGCCGGAGAAGCTGTTCGCGATCTGTAGCGAGAAGGTCTCAGCGGACTGAAGAACAGCGCAGAAACCGGAGTTTATTTGTATAAATGAGGATTTCGAGCAGCGCAT
>DBTS01000069.1:34846-50764 GCA_002307175.1 Rhodocyclaceae bacterium UBA1310 | reverse complement strand
AATGAGGATTTCGAGCAGCGCATTCAGCCCGATCACGCCTTCGCAGTAAGATCGTGAACGGCTTCTGAAATGCACAGGGCACCCGCAGGTGCCCTGATGATCAAGCCTTGAACTGATGCGCCCTCAATGCTCCAGCAGAGCGTTGATCTCCTCGACATCCTTGACAGTCAACGAGCCGACAGCCTGCTTGAGCTTGATCTGGTACATGATCGTATCGTAACGGGCCTTGGCCAGTTGCTGACTGGTGGTGGCGAGTTGGGATTGCGCATTGAGCACATCCATGTTGATCTTCACGCCCACCTGATAGCCCAGCTTGTTGGATTCCAGCGCACTGGTGCTGGAAACAAAAGCCGCTTCGTAGCCCTTGACCTGGGCAGCCCCACTGGTCACCCCGAGATAGGCCTGACGTGCAGACTGCGCCGCAGTGCGCTGCACGGTATCCAGATCATCCTTGGCCTTTTCGTTAAGCGCCACCGATTCACGCACCTTGGATTGCGTGCCGCCCCCCTGATAGAGCGGCAGGGATGCTTGCACACCGACCTGCCAGTTATGGTAGCGGTATTCGGTGGTGGACGTATTCGTCGCCCCGGCGTGGTAGTTGGTATACGTGCCCACGGCGTCCACCGTCGGCAGGTGTGCCGCACGGCTACGCTCCACCTCACGCTCTGCAATCTGCTGGGTAAGGATCTGGGCCTGCACATCGAAATTGTTCGTCGTCGCCACATTCGCCCACGCTGCCGGGTCTGCCGGAGCAGGCAATGCCAGAGCCATGTTCGGTTTGATCGGAGCGAGCTGTGGGGGCTCCTTGTTGATGAGCACCCGCAGGGCTTCACGCTTGACGTTGACATCATTCTGCGCGGCGATCTCCTGGGCAGAGGCCAGGTCGAAACGGGACTGCGCATCGTTAACGTCGGTGACGGTAACCGTGCCGACTTCGAAACTCTTCTTTGACAACTGCAGCTGTTCGTTTGCCGCTGTCTTGAGCAGGGTATCGGCCTTGAGCACTTCCTGCGCATTGAGCAGATCGAAATAGGCCTGAGCCGTACGCTGGATCAGATCCATTTGTGCCGAAGCAAATTGCGCCTCGGCGAGATTCACCTGAAGCTCGCCCTGTTTGTAGGCCACCCAGTTCTGCCAGCGGAACAGGGGTTGTGTCAGCTGCAGCGTGTAGCTGTTGGTATTGAAGCCCTGACGCCGATCCGACGGCAGGCTCATGCTCACATCAGCGTAGGTACTGGAACCACTCAGTGTCAGAACCGGCAGCAGCCCGGCGCGCGCCTGGGGATATTTTTCGCGGCTCGCTTCAAGCAGCATGCGCGCTGAAGCCAGCTTGGCATCGCTCGCAAGCGCATCATGGTAGATGTCGAGCAGGTCTGCAGCCTGCGCACCTCCTGCCATACATAATGCGGATAACGCTGCCAGCATCACAACTGCACGTTTCATTCCCCCTCCTGAATGCCTTCTGCCCTTCTGCTATTCCCGCCGCAAAGGCGGAAAACCTGTGCAATTTCAGTACACGGCCATGCCCGGATCAATCCGCCTGGCCCACGCATCAATACCGCCGCTGAGGTTATACACCCGAGTCAGCCCCTGTTGCACCAGAAAAGCGGCCGCGCTGCGACTGCGCACCCCGTGGTGACAGATACATACCACATCACGTGCCGGGTCCAGCTGCTCCCACGCTTCAGGCAGGGTGTTCAGCGGCACCAGCTGTGAGACTGGCAACTGGCACAATTCAAACTCCCAATGCTCACGCACATCCAGCAACAACGGGGCAGGTCTGGCTGGATCATTCAGCCAGGTCTGCAATTCCTCTACGCTCAGTTGTTCAACCATGGGATCAGAACCGGAATGCAGGTCCACTACCGAGATTCAGGTAGGGCACGCTGGTGGCAAACAAATCTTCGGACTGGATTTCGCCGGAAGCCGACTTCCTCAGCAGACGAGCCTGCATGAAAGCCCCTTCTTTCACGAACACCAGCAGGCGCCCTCCTGGCGCGAGCTGACTCAGCCAGCCTGCCGGTACCTCTCCCACGGCACCAGAGACGAGGATCACATCGTAGGGGGCCTGTGCGGGGAATCCGGAAGCCCCATCGGCCTGTTCCACATGGACATTGTCGGCACCCGACCCATGCAGGTTCTCACGCGCCTCGACAGCCAGCACGGGGTTGATTTCGAGCGTCACCACATGGCCGGCAAGCGCCCCCAGCAGGGCCGCCATAAACCCTGACCCGGTGCCGATTTCCAGCACCTTGTCGGAACGCCGCAACTGCAATGCCTGCAACACCTGTGCCTCGAGCACGGGATTGAACATCGACTGGCCCTGCCCAAGCGGTACCTCAATCTGCCCAAATGCCAGCGCCCGATGGCCTGCGGGCACAAACTGCTCGCGCCGCATCCGCCCCAGCACCCCAAGGACGGCTTCATCGAGCACGCCGGCGGGCCGGATCTGTTGCTCGATCATGTTGAAACGTGCCTGTTCGATATCCATGCAAACACCTCCCGTGAATCCCCGATTCTACCTGCTTCGCGTGACAGGTACGCGATACCACGCAGCATACAGCGCGGGTAGAAACAACAGTGTCAACAATGTTGCCCCCAGCAGCCCGCCCATGATGGCTACCGCCATCGGGCCAAAAAAGACGCTGCGCGAGAGCGGAATCATCGCCAGAATGGCGGCAAGCGCCGTCAGCATGATGGGGCGAAAACGTCGCACGGTCGACTCGATAATGGCATGGCGAAGATCAAACCCACCTTTCTGGTCCTGATCAATCTGGTCGATCAGAATCACCGAGTTACGCATGATCATGCCGGACAGGGCAATCGTTCCCAGCATCGCAACAAAGCCGAAAGGCTGGGCAAACAGCAACAGGGCGGCAGTCACCCCGATCATACCGAGCGGCGCGGTCAACACCACCATGGCCATGCGCGAGAAGTTCTGCAGCTGCAGCATCAGGATGGTCAGCACGGCAATCACGAACAGGGGTACGCCGGTTGCCACGGAGCGCCCGCCTTTGGCGCTTTCCTCGACTGAGCCGCCCAATTCAAGGTGATATCCCAACGGCAGACTCTTGCGGATCTCTTCGATCTGCGGTGCCAACCTTGCCACCACCTGCGAAGGCTGCACGCTGCCATACAGATTGGCCCGCACGGTCACCGTCGGCACGCGGTTACGGCGCCAGATGAGGCCGGGTTCAAACCCATATTCAAGGTTCGCAATCTGCGCGAGCACCACCCCCCGCCCGGTGCCCGTCGGGATATGCAATTCAGCCAGCGAAGCCAGATCCACATCACGCCGGGCCGCCCGCAGATCCACAGAAATCGTCTCCACACCTTCGCGAAATTGGGTCGCCGTACTGCCATTGAGCGCCGTGGCCAGATAATTTTCCACGTCCTGGCGCGTCAGGCCTGCGATCCGGGCTTTCTCCGTATCAATATTGATGCGCACCACCTTGGAGGCTTCATCCCAATCTTTCTGCACATTGGCTAGATGCGGCTCACCGCGCATAGCCTGGGCAATGCGTTCGCCGATAGCCTGAATCTCGTCACGATCCGGCCCGCTGACGCGGTACTGCACCGGGAACCCCACCGGTGGCCCGGTTTCGAGACGGTTGATTGAGGCCCGGAATTCCGCAAAATCGTTCTGGAACAGATCGATCAGCTTGCTGCGCAGCGCTTCGCGGGCTGCCATATCCTTGGTCAGAATCACGAACTGGGCAAAATTGGCCTGCGGCAACTGCTGGTCAAGCGGCAGATAGAAACGCGGGCTGCCGGTGCCGACATAGGCAACATAGTTCTCTATCCCCTGCTGTTTGGCCAGATAGGCCTCAAGACGCCGCACGGAACGATCCACTGCTTCGAACGACGAGCCCTGCTGCAGGCGGATATCCACCAGCAGTTCAGGGCGGATCGAATCCGGAAAGAACTGCTGCGGCACGAAGCGGAACCCCCACAGGGCAATCCCGAAAGCCACCAGGGTGGTGACGATGACGAACCAGCGTCGTGCCACACACCATCCCACCACAGCACGGAATCGCTGATAAAAGGGGGTGGAATAGATGGCCGCCTCGGCGTGCGTATTCACATCGCGCTCAATCAGGCGCACCGCCAGTCGCGGCGCAATCTTCGCAAGCACGCGCACGACGATCCCGGTCTTGCCCGAGTGCTTTGCCAGATCGGGCAGCAGGTAATACCCCAGATAGGGTACAAAGAGAACTGCCGCAACCCACGACGTGAGCAGCGCAATCACCGTCACATCAAACAATGAGCGCGTGTACTCGCCGACCGTTGACTGCGCCGTGGCGATCGGCAGAAAGCCTGCCGCCGTCACCAGCGTTCCCGCCAGCATCGGCATTGCCGTGGAAGTGTACGCAAAACTCGCCGCGCGCATACGGTCCCAGCCCTGCTCCATTTTTGTCGCCATCATCTCCACGGCAATGATGGCATCATCAACCAGCAAACCCAGAGCCAGGATCAGGGCGCCCAATGAAATCTTGTGCAGTCCGATATCGAACTGATACATGAAGTAGAAAGTAATGGCGAGCACCACCGGGATACTGATTGCCACCACCACCCCGGTGCGAAACCCCAGTGAGATCAGGCTGACCGCCAGCACAATCACCACCGCTTCCGTCAGCGAGCGCACAAAATCATGCACGGACTCTGCCACCGCCCTGGGCTGATCAGCCACGCGCTCCATCTTCACGCCGACCGGCAGTTGCACCTCGATTTTCCGCACGGTGGCATCCAGATTCTTACCCAGCGCAATGATGTCACCACCCTCCCGCATTGATACACCAATCCCCAGCGCATCACGGCCCATGAAGCGCATCTTGTTCGAGGGCGGTTCAATGTAGCCACGCCGCACGTCGGCGATATCCGAAAGCCGGATGGTTCGCTCGCCGATGCGCACAGGCAGATCGCGAATGGCATCGAGATCAGCAAAATCGCCCTGCGGGCGCAAATAGATGCGCTCATTGAGCTGCTCGAAATATCCGCCAGAGACCTTGGCATTCTGCGCCGCCAGCGCTGCCGCAAGGGTCTTCGTATCAATCCCCAGCGCGGCCATGCGCAAGGGCGAAAATTCAACAAAGACGCGCTGCTCCTGTTCACCGAAAAATTCCACTTTCGCCACATCCGGCACGGTGAGGAATTCCTGGCGGATCGCCTCGGCATAGCGCTTGAGCTCGGTGTAAGGAAGCCCGTCACCAGTCAGGGCAAAGATATTGCCAAAGGTATCGCCAAATTCGTCATTGAAATACGGGCCATTGACACCGCCAGGGAGAGTCTCGCGGACATCCCCAATCTTCTTGCGGACCTGGTACCAGATCTGCTGCAAGTCCACTGAATGAACGTTCTCGCGCACCCTGACAATGATCTGGGCATAGCCCGGGCGCGAGAAACTCTGCAGTGTCTCGATCTCGCCCATCTGCCGCAGGGTCTTCTCGATCTTGTCGGTCACCTGCGCTTCCACTTCGGAAGCACTGGCGCCGGGCCACTGTGCCGTGACCACCATGACGCGGAAGGTGAACGGCGGATCTTCGCTTTGCCCCAGGTGTCGATAGGAAAACAGGCCCACCAGCGTCAGCATGACGATCAGAAACAATATCAGCTGCGGGTGGCGCAGTCCCCATTCGGAAATATTGAATCGCTTCATCGCGTCACATCCAGTGCCACGGGAGCCTGCTGCTCAATCGGCTTGACCGGGGTGCCTGCCTTGAGCACATGCGCCCCGACTGTCACGACGCGTTCCCCCACGGCCAGCCCGCTACGGATGCTGGCAACGTCATCGTGGAACGCATCAACCACCACCTGGCGCGGCTCGATCACTCCATTCTTGCCGAGCACCCAGACCTGCGCCGCATTGCCTTCGCCGCGCACCAACGCACCCAGCGGAACCCTGATGAGGGGTGTTGCCGCCTCCTGAAGGAATCCTACGGCAGCAGTTGCACCGAGGCGCAGGGCACTGTCGGCATCCTGCACCGCCACCCGGACGGCGTAGGTACGGGTCGTACCATCGGCACTTGCAGCAACTTCGCGTAGTACTCCAGCATAAGTCTTGCCGTCACCACCCCACAACTGCACACGTGCTTTCTGCCCAACCTTCAGCTGCGCGACACGGGATTCCGGAATCCAGGTCAGGATTTCCCGCTGGGAAGGGTCTGCAACGCGCGCAACGGGCTGCCCGGCTGAAACCACTTGACCGGATTCAACCGGCAATGCCGTGACCACACCATCACGGTCGGCAATGAGTGACGTATATGCCAGCTGGTTGCTGGAGACATTGCTCTGTGCCTGTGCCTGATGCAGGCGCGCCTCGGCCGCCGCAAACTGGTCGCGACGGGTATCCACCGCACTGGCGCTCACGAATTTCTGTACAAACAGTTTTTGGGCACGCTCGTATTCCACCCTGGCAAGCTCCACATCTGCCTGGGCCGCCGCAACCTGCGCAAGCGATGCCGAGGCCGACAGATGCGCATCCTGTGGATCCAGCCGCGCCAGCACCTGTCCCTTGCGCACGGCATCTCCCAGATTGACCCGCCGCTCTACGATTTTGCCGGCAACACGGAAGCCCAGATCAGCTTCATGCCGCGCCCGCACTTCGCCGGAATAGGTCTGCGCGGCCGCATCAGCAGCATCCCTGATCGTCATGACCACCACCGGGCGTGGCGTCACCACGGGTGTTTCCTGCCTGCCGCAAGCGATCAGCATGGCTGGCAGCACATACCATGCAAGCATTCTCTTGTTCATTCTGCCTTCCTCGGGGAGTGCGGATTGACCAGCAGGCCGCGTATGAATAAGTCCAGATGCGTCTGGATGAAGGCTTCCGGCGACAGCGGGGGTTCCTGCCCGCACGGATCCGGCAAACGCTGCCACATGCACTCGAACAGAATGGGGGCGATTGCCAGACGCCCGACCAGGGTCGTATCACAGGCCCGGAAGACGCCGACGGCAATTCCGCGCTCCAGAACGCTGACGAGCAAATGACGAATGCGCAGCACGACATTGTCGTGATAATAAGTGGCCAACTCGGGAAAGTTCCCCGCTTCAGCACTGATGAGCTTGGGCAGGCCGGCCAGGCGCGAGTCAGCCAGAGCCGTGGCGAAGCACAGCAGAAGCTGGCGCAGCACCACCTCCGGCGATTCACCGCTGGCCGCCTCGACCATGGCTTCACCGGCGGCCAGATGTGGCAGTACGGCATCTTCGACCACGGCGCGCAAGAGGGCCTGCTTGCTTTCGAAATAGAGGAAAACGGTGCCCTTCGAGACTCCCGCACGCTGCGCGATGTCTTCCATGCGGGTGGCAGCAAACCCTCTTGCGACAAACAGATCGAAAGCCGCAGCGAGAAGTTCTGCCGGGCGGGCCTCTTTACGGCGCTGACGGGGGGGCGTTGACATGGGCGTGACCTTGATTTGCAGCAATGACACGGGCTGATATCCCTACCCAGGCCATGCGGCAGCGGGGTACGTTGATCAACCCAAGCCTGATTCATGACTAACCAGTCAGTAATTATTGGCGCCAATTTGTCTTTTTGCAAATAATGTTGATACCCCTCTTGCGCAAAGGACCAATGAGAATTATTCTCATTATCAAATGATTCTTAGTTCCACCATTCTCATGACGCTCGCTGACCTTCCCCTCGGCACCCCCACCATCGTGCGTAACGTTGTTCCCCAAAACCCGCAGGATTCAATTGCTGCACGCCTGAAAGACCTTGGCTTTGTTGCTGGCGAACCTGTCAGCCTCGTGGCTTTTGGCCCGTTCGGGGCCGATCCGTTGCTCGTGCAGATCGGCTTCACGCGCTTTGCCCTGCGCCGCAGTGAAGCTGCACGCGTGGAGGTGGAGAATGTCTGAGATGGCACTACCACGCTCAATCGCTCTGGTCGGCAATCCGAACTGTGGCAAAACAGCGCTCTTCAACCGCCTTACCGGCAGCCGCCAGAAGGTGGCCAACTACGCTGGCGTCACCGTAGAGCGCAAGGAAGGCGTACTGAATCTGCCCTCCGGACGCCGCGTGCGGGTACTCGACCTGCCCGGCGCCTACAGCCTGAACGCCACCAGCCCGGATGAAGCTGTCACGCGTGATGTCTGCCTGGGTAGGCACCCAGACGAGACCCTGCCGGATCTGCTGCTATGTGTCGCCGATGCGACCAACCTGCGTCTGCACCTGCGCTTCGTATTGGAGCTGCGGCGGCTCGGCCGCCCGATGATCCTGGCCCTGAACATGGCGGATGCGGCACGCAAGCGCGGCATCCGCATCGATATCGCCGCCCTGCAGACCGAACTGGGTTTCCCGGTAGTGGAAACCATCGCCATCCAGCGCGATGGCGCCCAGGACCTGCTGGCCAGACTTGATGGACAGCTGCCTGCCGTGCCACCGGCACCTGAGGCTGACCTCGATGTGCATGCAGAAACCCGTCGCCTGATCGCTCATGCTGTCACCATGCCGGCCCCCACCAGCCCGCGTGATGCGGCCATCGACCGCTGGGTCTTGCATCCGGTGGTCGGGGTACTCATCCTGATTGCCGTGATGGTACTGATGTTCCAGGCCGTGTTTTCATGGGCAACGCCATTTCAGGACGCCATTAACGCGGCAGTGGGCTGGCTCACTGGCGTAGTCAGCAGCCTGCTGCCGGAAGGGATGCTCCGCGGGCTACTGACCGATGGCATCATCGCCGGCGTGGGTTCTGTGCTCGTTTTTCTTCCTCAGATCATCATCCTCTTCTTTTTCATTCTGGTACTTGAAGAATCCGGCTATCTGCCACGTGCGGCCTTCCTGCTTGACCGGCTGATGACATCTTCCGGACTCTCTGGTCGCGCCTTCATCCCCCTGCTTTCGAGTTTTGCGTGCGCTATACCAGGCATCATGGCCACCCGCAGCATTCCTGATCCACGTGATCGCCTGCTGACCATCTTGGTGGCACCAATGATGACCTGCTCGGCACGCTGGCCGGTATACACCCTGTTGGTCAGTGCGTTCGTTCCTGATCGCCGCATCGGTTTTCTCGGTCTGCAGGGACTGGTCATGTTCGCGCTGGTGATTGGCGGCATTGCCGGGGCACTTGCCGTTTCGCTCATCTCCCGCTTCCTTGGGCGCAAACTTGCCGAACACGCTCTGCTCCTCGAAATCCCGGCATGGCGTCTGCCCAACTGGCGTGATGTATTGATCGGCTTGCGCGAGCGTGCAGTGATTTTCCTGCGCCGTGCCGGTACCCTGATCCTTGCGCTTTCGGTGCTGCTGTGGGTGCTGTCGACCTTCCCGACCCCCCCTGCAGACTGGACCCGGCCGGCAATTGATTACAGTTTCGCCGGGCGCATCGGGCATGCTCTGGCAATCCTTTTCTCACCAATCGGGTTCAACTGGCAGATCTGCGTCGCCCTGATCCCCGGACTGGCCGCACGCGAGGCGGCGGTGGCGGGACTGGCCTCGGTTTATGCTGTCTCAGCAGCCAGCGAGGACGCCACTGCGGCAGCCCTGGGCCAGGCACTGTCGACTCAATGGTCATTGGCCACAGCAATGGCACTCCTGGCCTGGTATATCTTTGCACCGCAATGTCTGGCAACAATTGCAGTTGTGCGTCGTGAAAGTGGATCGCTGAAAACCACCATCCTGGCTACGCTATTGCTGGCTGGTATGGCCTACTGCGCATCTTTCTTTGCCTACCACATCACCTTGGCACTCTCATGAACACCTATCACTTCTTTGAACTCGCAGTGGTTGGCCTGATTGTGGCGGCCAGCACCTTGTTTTCATTGCGCCAGACCATGCCCAAAGCGGCAGCCCGCGTGGGCGAGCTGGCTCGGCGCGGAGGTATGCCGGATCGCCTTGCCAGCTTCTTCTTTGGTGCGCCCAAGGCAGCAGATTGCGGCTGTGGGCAATGCAGCGGTTGCGGCCCGGCACAGTCAAGTCAAACGATTACTTTGCACCGTAGCAAATCCTGTCACTAAAATCGCCGGCGGGATGAATTCCCGCCGAACGAAACAAATCTCCACACTTGCGGTCAGTACACGGCTCAACCTCCGGGCGTACCATCCGTAATTAGAGTCATCAGGACAGCAACAGCGTCCTCTGGCAAGTTGGAGATTTGGGAAATGAAACTCTGGAATGGCACCGTAATGTACGCTCCGCGCACACCGGACTATTACGCTCTGCCGGACATGGAGCATTGCATTTTCCGTGTGATGCACAAGTACAACGACGCGCAGGCATGGAATCTGTACTGGCTGAGCCAGCCGCAGACCGACCTGATTCCGTTGAACCGCGACAACTGGCGCGAGTACTACCAGTCTTTCAACGGCATCCAGACCCGCGCCTTCTATCAGGCACTTGAGACCCGCGTTCTCAATCAGATGACGTTGGCAAACATCATGGCCTGTCCGCCACGTGAAGCCATCCGTCTGCTGGGCAAGGCGCATCTCTCGCGCACCGTTTTCTACGACATGATCGGTGGTGAAGCATGGCGCGAGCAGATGCTGGGCCGCCTGTTCCTCTCCGAGCGCCTCTCCACCATGCAGCCAACGCGGGAATCCGGCCACGGTGAGGTGGTACATGCCGACTTCATCCTGCATCGCTACGTGCGCCAGGGCAGTCACGAATACAAACAGGTCAAACGCCCGGCCTGACTAGCACCAAGCCAAGATGACAAAAAGGCCGCAACTGCGGCCTTTTTATGTATGGCTGGCGATGCTTACTTTTCCGGCTGGATCAGTTCGATCTTGTAGCCATCGGGGTCCTGCACGAAGGCAATCACCGTTGTGCCATGCTTCATGGGGCCGGCTTCACGCGTCACCACGCCACCGCGGGCCTTGATTTCTTCACAGGCCTTGTAGGCATCCGGAACGGAAACCGCGATGTGCCCAAACGCCGTGCCTTGCTCGTACTTTTCGACGCCGTAGTTGTAAGTCAGCTCGATCACCGCACCATCAGACTCCTTGCCGTAGCCGATGAAGACGTTGGTGAACTTGCCTTCGGGATAATCCGAACGGCGGATCTCATTCATGCCGAGCACTTCGGTATAGAACTTGATGGAACGTTCCAGGTTACCGACCCGGATCATGGTATGCAGAATGCGCATGATTTTCTCCTTGCAATGCAGCGCCTCACAGCGCGGGGATGATTCTGTTGGCATGACGCAGCTGGTGCTTGGCATGCTCGTACGCCGGCTCCAGCCTTTCCACCACCTGCCAGAAGCGATCGGAATGATTCATCTCCAGCAGATGTGCCACTTCGTGGGCCACCACGTAATCAATCTGCGGACGTGGCAGGTGAATCAGACGCCAGTTCAGGCGGATGCCCGAGAGGCGCGAACAACTGCCCCAGCGCGTACGGGCATTGGTCAGATGCACGGCAGGCACCGATACATCCGGCGCAAACCGGTTGAGCAGATAGCCATACTCCTGGACTCTGCCAGAAAAATATTCCAGTGCATACTGCTGCAGGCCACGCAGCATCACCGCGTGTGCATCCTCGAAGCGCCGCAGCTGCAGATGCAGCTCACGCGATCCGATGCCCTCGACCCAACGCACGCGATTGCCACCCGCCAGCCAGACGACCCGGCACGCCGTGCCCAGCACCGGAATCTGCATGCCGTCATGCAGGGCCAACTGCTGGGGTTGCGGACGAGCCGCCCATTCGGCAAGCTTTTCGAGCACCCAGTCGGCGCGTTCGCGCATGAAGGTTTCGGTTTCACGCAGACTGGCGCGCCAGGGAATCGTCACCGTCAGGCCACGCTGATCGATGGTCATGCCAAGGCTGCGTCGCGCGCTGCGTCTCAGGGTGAACTCGACAGTCCGCCCCCGCAGCTCGATGCTGCGGATATCGTCTTCCATCCCGACCTTCGCCCCTGCCGGCATGCCGCTTTAATCCGCAGGCAGGGCTGCGCGCTCACACATGGAGCTTTGCCGCGCATAATGGTGGGGAAACAGGCGATGCATTTCACCTTCCACCCAGGCTTTTGCATCGTCATTGATGTCTTCGGGTGTGCGCCCGGCAGTTGCAATGGCCGGGCCGATCGACACCACAACTTCGCCGGCACGCTTGACGAAGGCGTTGCGGCGCCAGAACTCACCTGCGTTATGGGCTACCGGCACCACCGGCACACCCGCTGCCGCAGCCAGGGTGGCGCCACCAATCTTGTAGCGCACCTGGCTACCCGGCATGGTGCGGGTGCCTTCCGGAAAGATGATCACCCAGAAACCCTTGTTGAGCAGCTCCATTCCCTGTTCCACCACCTGCCGCAGGGCATCCTTGCCTGCACTGCGATCAATCGACACGACAGGCATCTGGGCAAGCCCCCAGCCAAAAAGCGGAATACGCATGAGCTCGCGCTTGAGCACATAGGCGGCAGGCGGAAAGATGGCAAAGAAAGTCATCGTTTCCCATGCCGACTGATGCTTGGACATCACGATCGACGGGGTATCGGGCAGGTTTTCCAGACCGATTACCCGATACCGGATGCCAAGCACATAACGGAAGATCGGCAGGGTGACATGCAGATTGCACCAGCAGGCTATTGCATACCGGCGTTTGAGGGGGAACCAGCGGGTGAAAGCCATTGAGCCCGTAAATGCGGGAAACCACAGCGTCATGACCACGATGAAAACCACCGAGCGCGCCAGACTCAACAACCACATCATGATTCCTATCCCTTGGACGACAACAGATGATTCGCCACTGCTGCCAGGTCCGGGAATACCTTGGTGCCGACAGGCAGGGCAGGATCTTCAGCGGTTTTCGCGCCCTTGCCGGTCAGCACCAGATAGGGCGTACACCCTACCGAAACACCGGCCTGCAGATCACGCAGACTGTCACCCACCGTGGGTACATTTTCGAGCGGCACATTGAAGCGCTCGCCGATCTGCCTGAACATCCCGGCCTTGGGCTTGCGGCAGTCGCAGGTGGATTCAGCCGAGTGGGGGCAAAAGAAGATCGCATCGATGCGCCCTCCCACGGAGGCCACAGCCTTGATCATCTTGTCATTGATGGCGTTCAGCGTGTCCATGTCGAACAGGCCACGCCCAACCCCGCTCTGATTGGTGGCAACTACCACGCGGTAGCCTGACTCGGCGAGCCGCGAAATTGCCTCCAGGCTCCCGGGAATGGGCTTCCATTCCTCGGGCGACTTGATGTACTGCACCGAATCGTGATTGATGACGCCGTCACGATCGAGAATGATCAGTTTCATTCAGTCCTCCTGGCGGCAATCCGCCCTGCCTGCACGTCAGTCAGCCCAGCCCCCGCAATCATGCGGAGAGCCTGGCCAGTTCTGCCACACGGTTCATTGCATCATACAACTGCTTGAGCAGCCCCAGGCGGTTGGCGCGCAGGGCCGGGTCTTCGGCGTTGACCATGACTTTATCAAAGAAGGCATCCACCGGTTCACGCAAGGCTGCGAGAGTCTGCAGTGCGGCGGTGTAATCGCCCTTTGCGAAAGCGGCATCGGCCTTCGGCACAAACTGTTCAAGCGCGGCAAACAAAGCAGCTTCGGCAGGCTCACCCAGCAGGGTGGCGTTCACCGTGGCCTGCACATCACCTTCGGCCTTCTTCAGAATATTGCCGACGCGTTTGTTGGCGGCAGCCAGGGCCGCCGCTTCGGGCAAGGCGGCAAACGCACGCACGGCCACCAGACGGTGCTGGATGTCGGCCAGACGCTGCGGGCGCAGGGCCAGCACGGCATCGATTTCCTGAGCGGAGTAGCCCTGCTCGCGCAAACCACCGGCAAGCCGGTCGAAGATGAAGTCGGCGAGCGGCCCGCTGACCTTGGCGGCGTCGAAATCCTTGATCGCGGTAAATTCACCGGCAGCAGACTGCAGCAGCACACTCAGCTCCAGCGGCAGCTCGCGCTCGATCAGCATGCGGATCACACCCAGAGCGTGACGGCGTAGCGCAAACGGATCCTTGTCGCCGGTCGGAATCTGCCCGATGCCGAACATGCCGGCCAGGGTTTCGAGCTTGTCGGCCAGGGCCACGACCACACCAACCGGGTTGCGCGGCAGTTCATCACCAGCAAAGCGCGGCTTGTAGTGATCCTCGATGGCTTCGGCCACGGTATCGCCGAGCTGGTCATGCTTGGCGTAGTAGCCGCCCATGATGCCCTGCAGTTCCGGGAACTCCCCGACCATGTCGGTGAGCAGATCGGCCTTCGCGAGTTGCGCCGCCGTATCGGCAGCCTGGGCATCCACACCAAGCCTGGCGGCAATCGCACGGGCGATGGCGCGCACACGTTCGACGCGTTCGCCCTGGGTGCCGAGCTTGTTGTGATAAACAACCTTGGCGAGCCCCGGCAGACGGGAAGCCAGTGACTTCTTGCGATCCTGATCGAAGAAGAACTTGGCGTCTGCCAGACGCGGGCGCACCACACGCTCGTTACCGCCAATCACTGCACTGGCATCGGCCGGCGCAATGTTCGAGACGATCAAGAACTTGTTGGTGAGCTTGCCAGCGGCATCCAGCAGCGGGAAATACTTCTGGTTGGCCTTCATCGTGAGGATCAGGCATTCCTGCGGCACGGCGAGGAATTCGGCTTCGAACTCGCCGATCACCACGTTCGGACGTTCCACCAGACCGGTGACTTCGTCGAGGAGGGCTTCATCTTCCACCGGGCGCACACCACCACCCACCTTGGCCGCTGCAGCAGCGAGCTGGCGCACGATGTCAGCGCGGCGCTCGGCAAAGGCGGCGATCACGGCGCCATCTTCACGCAGCTGCGCGGCGTAGCTGTCGGCATCACGGAACACCACCGGATTGACGCGGGCTTCGAAACGATGGCCCTGTGTTTCACGCCCGGCCTGCATGCCCAGCAATGCGATGGGCACCACATCGGCACCATGCAGCGCCACCAGACGATGTACCGGACGCACGAAATGCACGGTACTCCAGCCATCGGCCAGCTGATAACCCATGACCTTGGGAATCGGCAGTTTTCCAATTGCTTCTTCCAGCGCCTTCTGCAGGCCGGCGGCGAGTTCAACGCCGGGCTGCACGGAATCCAGCATCAGGGTTTCGGCCTTGCCTTCGCCCACACGCTTGAGAGCGGCCACGGCGGAGGCATCCACGCCCAGTGCAGCGAGCTTCTTGAGCAGCGCGGGGGTG
Source organism: Rhodocyclaceae bacterium UBA1310 (assembly GCA_002307175.1). Classification (GTDB taxonomy): domain Bacteria; phylum Pseudomonadota; class Gammaproteobacteria; order Burkholderiales; family Rhodocyclaceae; genus Uliginosibacterium. The sequence goes on along the minus strand of DBTS01000069.1, from coordinate 35,673 downwards.
GCATTGCCGGAAGCATCCAGGCCGACAGAGACCGGCATGAGCTTCTGGGTGATGGGTTTGTCGGCACCCTTGACGACCACATCGGCCACCTGCACGCCAAGGCGGCGCGGTGAGGCGTAGGAGGTAACGGCGGCATTCGCGGCAGCCAGGCCCTGTACCTTGAGGCTGTCGGCCAGCACGTTGGAGAAGGTTTCACCGAGGCGCTTGAGCGCCTTCGGCGGAAGTTCTTCGACAAACAGTTCTACGAGCAGATTCTTGGTCATGATCACTCTGCCTCCTTCTTCGGGAGGTCGGCCACCCATTCACGCGGCGCCATCGGGAAGCCCAGGCGTTCGCGTGATTCGAGATAGGCTTGCGCGACACTGCGCGCAAGGTTGCGGATGCGCCCGATGTAGGCTGCGCGCTCGGTCACCGAGATCGCACCGCGTGCATCGAGAAGGTTGAAGGTATGGGCAGCCTTGAGCACCTGTTCATAGGCCGGCAGGGCCAGCTTCTGTTCCATGAGGTGCTTGGCGTTGCCTTCGTAGTCGCCAAAATGGCGGAACAGGGCGTCGGCATTGCTGTGCTCGAAGTTGTAGGTGGATTGTTCCACTTCATTCTGATGGAACACGTCACCGTACTTGAGCACGCGGGTCTGGCCGTTCTCTTCCCAGGTCGTCCACACCAGATCAAAGACGTTCTCCACACCTTGCAGGTACATTGCCAGACGTTCGATACCGTAGGTGATTTCGCCGGTGATCGGTTTGCAGTCGATGCCACCAACCTGCTGGAAGTAGGTGAACTGGGTGACTTCCATGCCGTTGAGCCAGACTTCCCAGCCCAGGCCC
>DBTS01000069.1:16392-34587 GCA_002307175.1 Rhodocyclaceae bacterium UBA1310 | reverse complement strand
GCCAGACTTCCCAGCCCAGGCCCCAAGCGCCCAGCGTGGGGTTTTCCCAGTCATCCTCGACGAAACGCACGTCGTTCTTCTTCAGATCAAAGCCGAGGGCTTCGAGCGACCCCAGATAGAGGTCAAGAATATTGGCCGGCGCAGGCTTGAGCACCACCTGGAACTGGTAGTAGTGCTGCATGCGGTTGGGGTTCTCGCCGTAGCGACCATCTTTGGGACGGCGGCTGGGCTGTACATAGGCCGCACGCCAGGGTTCCGGGCCGATGGCACGCAGGAAGGTGGCGGTGTGGCTGGTCCCCGCACCGACTTCCATGTCGTAGGGCTGCAACAAGGCGCAGCCACGGCTGCCCCAGTAAGACTGGAGCGCAAGGATGATGTCCTGAAAGCTGAGTTTCGAGTTCATGGCAGATGGGGCGGCCGAATCGGCCGGACCGGCTCAAGGCGTAAAAGAATGAATTTTACAGGCTGGCGCGACGAAAGCCACCCTCCCGCCATTCCGTTCAGCTGCGGGACTTCCGCCGGGCCTGCCACAAAGCCCACAGCACAAGGCCTGCACACACAATCTTGAGGGGATAGTCACCCCACCAGACAAATGGTGTTTCCCCCTGATAGCCACGCACCTGAGCCGAAACCGCCCCGCGCGTGAAGGGGGCAAGCACCTGGGCGACGCTACCATCGGGCATCACGATCCCGGTCATCCCGGTATTCGTGGCACGCAGTTGCGGGCGCCCGGATTCGAGCGCACGCATCCGTGACATCTGCAGATGCTGGGGCTGGGCGTGCGAATCGCCGTACCAGGCCAGATTCGAGACATTCACCATCAGCGTGGCCTGCGGCAGGGCGCGACGCAGCTCTTCGCCGAACACATCCTCATAGCAGATGTTCATGGCGATCTGCTGCCCGGCCACTTGCAGCAATGGCTGATGATCACCACCAGGGGTCTGGTTGGCCATCGGGATGTTGGCCAGCTCAAAGAACCAGCCAAAACCATACGGTTTGTATTCGCCAAAAGGCACCAGATGGTTTTTGCTGTAGCGCTGCGTCGGGCTTTTGCCGAAACTCACTACGCTATTGTAGATCCCGCCCTGGGCATCACGCGTGAACATGCCGAGAATCGCATCGCCGCCACCCAGCCGGGCAATTTCCCTGACGGTATCGACATAGCCTTCCGGCAGACTCTCCTCCAGCATCGGCAGACTGCTCTCGGGCAGCACCGTGATCTGGGCAGGATGCTCACGCACCAGATCCAGATTCAATCTCAGCCATTCCTCGGCCAGCTCGGGGCGCCATTTCTCATCCTGCGCCACATTGGTCTGCACCAGCGCCACACTGACCGGATCACCCACAGGATGAGTCCACGCCACGCCACGCAGGCCAAGGCTGATCAGGCAGGGCACCAGCACCCAGGCCAGGGCACGGCGCCAGACTGTGCGGTTCAGCACAATATCCACCAGCGCAGCAGTCACCAGCACCAGCATGAAGCTCACACCATACACGCCAAGCACCGGTGCCCAGCCAGCCAGCGGGCTTGGCGGCGTCTGGGTATAGCCGATCAGCAGCCAGGGGAAAGACGGGAAAAGCTGCCCCCGCAGCAGCTCGACGCCGACCCAGCACGCTGCAGCCAGCAAGGGGCGCAAGCCGCTAAAGGTACCGCCAAGAGGGCCACGCAGGCGGGCAAAAACCGCCGCAAAAATCCCGTGATAGAGCGCCAGCGCAACGCTAAACAGCAGAATCAGCAGGACTGATAGCCACCCGGCCATGCCACCATACCGGTGCAGCGCCACCACCAGCCAGCACAGACCGGCAAACATCGCGCCTATCCCCCACCCCCACCCCAGCAGGAAGGCACGCCCGCTGCGGATCTCGCGCCGGCACAGCAGGGCATACAGCAGCCCCCAGCTGGGGAGCATCAGCCAGAACTGGCCGAACGGGGCATACGCGAGCACGCTGACGGCGCCCGCCAGCAAGGCAATCAGAAACGGCATGATCGAGACGCAGGGATAGGGAAGCGTGACATTCTACGCGGCAGACGGTGACGAAACGACGACGTTCGGGACAGATGGTACGCATGGCAGGGCACACCAAGGTAAGATGGACGTTTCGCGTGAATCGAACCGTGCATGCCGCCCCTCCCTTCTCCCAACCGCGTCGAAGTCAGCCGTCAGGACGACACGCTGCGCGTTTGCTGCGCAGGCGCCTGGAACTGGGATGCGGCGCAACCGCCTCTTCCCGACTGCACGGGGATAAAACACCTGCAACTCGCTGGCGAGGACACGACAGACCATGAAGGCTCCCTGCTCGCCTGGCTGATCCACCTGTGCCGGCAGGCAACAGTACTGCAGATCCAGATTGACGACAGCGCTTTGCCGGCGGGCATCCGCCGCCTGCTGGCCCTGGCACTCGCCGTGCCCCCGCGCACGGATCACCCGACCGACGACACGCCGGGCTTCTTCACCAGCCTGGGGCTCATTGCCCTGCACGTCTGGTCAGACTTTCCGAAGATCGCCGAGTTCACGGGCGAGCTGACGCAGGCCATCGGTCGCCTGCTCATCGGCCGCGCACGCTTTCGCAAACGCGAACTGTTCTGGCTGATCGAAGCCTGCGGTCCGCGCGCATTGCCCATCGCGTCACTCATCAGTTTTCTGGTGGGCACTATCCTCGCCTACATGGGGGCGGTGCAGCTCGCCCAGTTTGGGGCCCAGATCTACATTGCCGACCTGGTTGCCATTGGCATGGTACGCGAGATCGGCGCCCTGATGACCGGGGTGATCCTCGCCGGGCGCACCGGTGCGGCGTATGCCGCGCAGATCGGCACGATGCAGGTGAATGAGGAAATTGACGCATTCCGCACCCTGGGCCTCTCTCCCATCGAATATCTGGTGCTTCCGCGCATGCTCGCACTGGTGCTGATGGTGCCGTTGCTCACGCTGTATGCCGGCGTCGTCGGCATCATCGCAGGCATGCTGATAGCCACCACGGTATTCGGCGTGGGCTTTCTCGAATACTGGCATGAGACATTGCAGGCACTGACCTGGACCCACATCCTGATCGGCATGTTCAAGGGCACCATCTATGGCGCTCTGGTGGCTTTCTCGGGCTGCCTGCGCGGCATGGAATGTGGCCGCAGCGCGCAGGCCGTGGGTGAGGCGACAACGTCGGCAGTGGTCACCAGCATCCTCCTCATCACGATCTCGGCATCCGTTCTGACGATCATTTTCCAGAGGATTGGCATCTGATGGCGGACGCGGCAGAACACGTGATCACCGTGCGCGGACTGACGATGGCCTATGGCGACAACGTGATCCAGCACGACCTGGATTTCACCGTCCAACGCGGCGACATCTTCGTCATCATGGGCGGTAGTGGTTGCGGCAAGAGCACCCTGTTACGCCACCTCATCGGCCTGCAGGAACCGAAAGCCGGGCAGGTGCTGTACGGCAAGGAGGATTTCTGGGCTGCCTCTCCAGGCGGGCAGGATGCACTCAAACGCCATTTCGGAGTACTGTTCCAGGCAGGCGCACTGTGGAGTTCGCTGACACTGGCAGAAAACGTGAGCCTGCCGCTGGAGGAATTGACCACACTACCCCGCGAGGCCATCCGCGACATTGTCAGCACCAAGCTCGCCCTGGTCGGGCTGGCGGGATTCGAAAACTATTATCCTGCCGAAATTTCCGGAGGGATGAAGAAGCGGGCCGGGCTGGCGCGGGCCATGGCGCTGGACCCTGACATCCTGTTCTTCGATGAACCCTCGGCCGGGCTTGATCCGCTGAGTTCGCGGCGTCTTGATGAGCTGATCCTGGAGCTGCGCAACAGCCTGGGAACCACCATCGTGCTGGTCACCCATGAACTGCCGAGCATTTTTGCCGTCGCCAACAATTCCGTTTTTCTCGATGCAGAAAGCAAGACCATGATTGCCACCGGAGACCCCCACGAACTCGCCCGCCACGGCCCTCCCGCCGTGCGCAACTTTCTCGGGCGCGGCAGTTTGCAGGGAGAATCCGCATGAGCCAGCGCTCCAACCCCACGCTGATCGGTGTCTTCGTGTTTGGCGCCATGCTGCTGATCCTGGCAGGCGTGCTGCTGCTCACGGGAAGCAGCTACTTCACCCAGAAAACCCGCTACGTGATGTACTTCGAAGGCTCCGTGTATGGCCTGCAGGTCGGCGCACCCGTGGTGTTCCGTGGCGTGCAGATCGGTTCGGTACAGCACATCGACCTGCGCTATGACGCCGGCAGCCGCCAGCTTGTCATCCCGGTGGTGGTCGAGGAAACCCCCAGAATCCGCGACCTGAGCGACCATAGCGTACAGAACGTACTGCCCGCACCGAGCGACCTGGTCAAACAGGGCCTGCGTGCCCAGCTGGCCACCCAAAGTCTGCTGACAGGCCAGCTCTACATCGAACTCGATTTTCATCCTGAACGCGAAGCCATCTTCCGCGCACCCAAGGAAGGGCTGCCGGAAATCCCGACCATCCCGTCACCTGTGCAGGAAATTGCCAACAAGCTCAAGCAGGCGGACCTGGAAGGGCTCATCAACAACATTGCGGAGATCGCGGATTCAACGCGCAATCTGGTCAATAGCCCGGAACTCGCAGAATCGCTGCGCAACCTGAATGTCACGATCCAGCATCTGAAGAGCCTGAGCACCAAGTTCGATGAACGCTTCGACCCCATGGCACGCAATCTGGACGCCGCCATGAGCAGCGTGACCCACAACATGGCCGCAATGGGCGCCGCAGCCGACAAACTCTCCGGTGCCGTTGATGATTCCAAGGCCCCCATGGTCAGCCTCAGGCTGATGGCCGACGAGCTGACGCGTACTGCCGGCACACTCAATGAGCTGGCGGGAGAAGGGGCTCCGGCGATTTACAATGCCAACCAGACGCTCAAGGAACTGCGCGAAACAGCACATGCCCTGCAGGATCTCTCGGACACGCTGGAACGCCAACCGAACTCCCTGCTCTTCGGCAAGCAGCCCTCGCCCCTCAAGGAGCACGCAAAATGAACCTCCGCATTCTGGTTCTGACCCTCATGCTCGTCGGCGGCCTCACGGCCTGCGTCGGCGGCCCGGTGCAAGCTACCCGGCTGTATCAGCTCAGCGCCAGAAGTGTCACAGGCACGGCGCAGCTCCCGCTGAACATCGGTCTGGGGCCATTGAAATGGCCTGAATACCTGGACCGCCGCCAGATCATCGTGCGCCAGGACGCGAGCCGTCTGGAGCCCCTCGACAATGAGCGCTGGGCCGAAGCACTCGACACCGGTTTCGAGCGCGTGCTGCGCGAGAACCTGATCCGCAGCGCTCACCCGCAGCGGCTGCAGTCTTTCCCCTGGGTGCTCACCGATGCCCCTGCCATCAGTGTGCCGCTGGAGGTCTTCCAGTTCGATACCGATGCCCATGGAGCGACCGTGCTGCGTGCGCGCTGGCGCGTGATTACACGGGAACGCAAGGAACTCGTCGCTGAACGCGACAGCGCCATCACCCTGCAGGCAGCCGACACCAGCCCGGCAGGCGCCGTCGCCGCGCAGAGCGAGGCGGTGGCCAGACTGGCCACCGAAATCACCCGGGCGCTGCAGGCATTGCCACCCCTCACACCATGACTCCCTGATGCCACACTTGCCCGCATTGATGAACTGCGGGCAGGAAGGGCTGCCTCCTATACAATACGGGGATGATCTCCAAGCCCCCGCGTACCGGCCGCCACACGGCCCCCCGTCATCATCAGCCTCCCGCTGTGCCTTCCGGCTCATTAGCTGAAACCCTTCTGGTCGCCAGCGATGCCCTGGCCGCCGTGATCAAAGGCTTTGCTCTCAACGATGGCCTGCAGAGCCTCTGGCAGGCATGGCCTGGCCTTTCCGGCCCCACCCGCGGAGCAGTGCAGGATCTGCTGTATGGGACATTGCGCGCCTACGGACGGGGTGATGCGGTGCTGCACAAGCTGCTCTCGCGCCCGCTGGAAGACCCACGCATTGAAGCACTGCTGCTGATTGCCCTGTTCCGCCTGGAGACCCGCCCGGAAACCGCCCATACCCTCGTCGATCAGGCCGTGGAAGCGGCTGCACGTCTGGCCAGCGGAAACTTCAAGGCCCTGGTCAATGGGGTGCTGCGCAACGCCCTGCGCCAGCAGCAGAGCCTGCAGGCCACACTGGCGGCTGACCCGGTGGCAGTCTGGCAACACCCGGACTGGTGGCTGCGCAAGGTGCAGCAGCAACACCCGCAAGATTGGCAAGCCATCCTCACGGCCAACAACAGCCATCCGCCCATGAGTCTGCGCATCAACCCGCGACGCGGCTCGTTCGACGCCTATACGGCGCAGCTCGATGCTGCGGCAATCGCCTGGTCACGCCTGGGCCCGCTGGCAGTCAAGCTCGAAACCCCTTGTGCGGTCGCCCAGTTGCCGGGCTTCACCGAAGGGCTGGTATCGGTACAGGACTGGGGCGCGCAACAGGCGGCGGCCCTGCTCGACCTGCATGATGGGCAGCGTGTGCTGGACGCCTGCGCAGCACCGGGAGGCAAAACCGCACATCTGCTGGAAACCGCTGAAATCGATCTGCTCGCAGTGGAACTTGAGGAGCACCGATGCCAGCGCGTTCGTGACAACCTGCAGCGCCTGGGGCTTTCTGCCGAACTACGCAGCGAGGATTGTCGTAATTTTGCAACAGAATGGAAGGGCGCGCCCTTTGACCGCATTCTGGCCGACGTGCCTTGCTCTGCGTCAGGTGTGGCACGCCGCCACCCGGATATCAAGTGGCTGCGTCGCGAGGAGGATGTTGCGGGTTTTGCAACAATTCAGGCCCAAATCATCGATGCGCTCTGGCAAGTTCTGGCTGTGGGCGGGAAAATGCTTTACCTGACATGTTCTGTCTTTACTGAAGAGAACGCCGAACAAGTGGCACGCTTTGCAACACGCCATGCGGATTGCCGCCGCGTGGCTTTTGCAGACGGAACATTCGATAAACATTGTTTGCCCGACCCCCAACATGACGGCTTCTATTTCGCCCTGCTGGAGAAATCCGCCTGACCTGCCACGAAGCAGGTCTATCGGTATTGGGGGTAACTGGCTGCGGTTTGTCTTCAGTCTGCTGCTGTCATGCCTGCTGCTTGGCCTGCTGCCTGAGGCACAGGCGGCGGGAAGAGGCATGAGCTTCCGCTACCACGAGATCGTGCCGGTCGAGCAGCATTACGTAGTCAACGCCTCGGTGGAACTGCAGCCCAATCCACGCCTGCAGGAACTCGTCGACGGGGGTCTATCGATCCCGTTTGTGGCCGAATTCACGATCACCCGGTCACGCTGGTACTGGCTGGATGAGACGGTGGTAGAGCGCAACACGAGTTTCCGCCTGTTCTACCACGCCCTGACACGCCAATACCGCCTCTCCATCGGCGGTATCCATCGCAACTTCAGCAGCTTTGATGACGCCCTGCGCGCGATGCTGACCCTGCGCAACTGGGCGGTGGCAGAACACGGCAACCTCACGGATGGCGAAACCTATAACGCCTCCCTGCGTTTCCGTCTCGATACGGCACAGTTGCCCAAGCCCTTCCAGGTGGCAGCACTGGGCAGTCGGGATCTGGATCTAACCACCAACTGGGTTCACTGGAACTTCGTGGCGCAGGCTCTCGATCCGCGATGAAACGCCTGATCCTGATCTGCTCGGCAGTGGGCACCATCCTGCTATTCCTGCTGGCCTCCGCAGGCGGCAAGACCTCGCTGTTCGAACATAATTATCCGCTGCTACTGAGCCTAAACGTGCTGCTGGCAGTCGGCATGGCTGTGCTGGTGGGCATCCAGCTGCAGACGCTGTGGCGCGAATACCGCCAGCGCCAGTTCGGCTCACGCCTGAAGCTCAAGCTGATCATCATGTTCGTGCTGCTGGCAGTAGCGCCCGGCACGCTGATCTATGCAGTTTCCGTGCAGTTTGCGGTGCGCTCGATCGAATCCTGGTACAACCTGCAGGTCGACTCTTCACTTGAATCCGGCCTGGAACTGGGGCGCAATGCCCTTGATGCGCTGCTCAACCAGCTAGGTGAGCGTAGCCGCAGCATTGCTCTGGAACTGGGTGACGAAGGGGCGCCCAGTCTCAGTTCGCTGGTACGTGTGCGCGAGCAGCTGGACGCTGACGAGGTTTCCGTTCTCACCACCACCGGACGCATCGTTGCCACCACGAGTGACATGCACAATGGTCTGGCGCCCGATGTTCTGCCCTCCTCGCAGTTGCGTCAGGCCCGAGTCGGGCGCGGCTATCGGGCAGTGGAAGGGGAAGGTGACAAGCTCGTGATGCGCGTGGTGGTGCCGATTGCGAGCCGGCAGTTCCAGACCGATCCCCTCTTGCTGCAGGTGCGCGTACCTGTGCCCGAATCCCTCGCACAGAGTGCCGAGAGCATCCAGGAACTCCACCAGAGCTATCAGGAGTTGCGCCTGGCACGCCAGGGGCTCAAGCGCATCTATCTGATCACGTTGACGCTCGCCCTGCTCCTGAGCATGTTTGCGGCGGTGGCATTTGCCTTCATGTTTGCCCGGTCACTATCCGAACCCCTTTCGATCCTCGCGGAAGGCACCCAAGCCGTCGCGGCGGGCGATCTATCGCCACGCCAGGCCTTACCCTCACGCGATGAACTGGGGGTGCTGACACAGTCGTTCAACCGCATGACACGTCAGTTGCTGGATGCCCGCGCCCAGGCGGAAAAAAACAGTGCGGCAGTGGATGCTGCACGTGCCTACCTGGAGAGCGTGCTGGCCAACCTCTCGGCTGGCGTGCTGGCCTTCACCGGGGACTGGCATCTGCGCGCAGCCAATCAGGGGGCGCTGACGATCCTGACCGACGATCTCACCGATTTCGAAAGCATGGCCCTGCCCGACTGGCCGGTGCATCAAACCTTCCGCAACGCTGTTCTGGGGGGGTTTTCGGACAATGAAGGCCTGTGGCACAAGCAGATCGAGATTGAGCATGGCGAGGGCAACATCCAGACCCTGTTGCTGCATGGTTCGCAACTGCCGGCAAGCACCTCAGGAGGTTATGTGGTGGTATTCGACGACATCACCGAACTGATCTCCGCCCAGCGCAATGCTGCGTGGTCTGAAGTGGCGCGCCGCCTGGCTCATGAGATCAAGAACCCGCTCACACCGATCCAGCTCTCTGCCGAACGCCTGCAGTTCAAGCTCGCCGACAAGCTGTCGGAAGACGACCGTGCCATGCTCAACCGTTCCACACAGACCATCGTGAATCAGGTAGAGGCGATGAAGAATCTGGTGAACGGCTTCCGCGACTACGCCCGACTCCCCGTACCCAAACTTGCCGCAGTGGATCTGAATGCGCTGCTGCGTGAAATCCTGACGCTCTACGAAGGTTCCAGCGTGCCGGTGCTCGCCGAGCTGGACGGCGATCTCCCGCTTGTACTCGCGGACGCCAGTCAATTGCGTCAGGTCGTACACAACCTGCTGCAAAACGCGCAGGATGCCGTCACGGAACAAGCCGCACCCCAGGTGACGGTACACACCCGGCAGGACGGTCGCCGTGTCGAACTACTCGTCCGCGACAATGGGCCAGGATTCCCCGCCGCCATCCTGACGCGGGCCATGGAACCCTATGTCACGACCAAGCCGCGCGGCTCAGGGCTGGGTCTGGCCATCGTACGCAAGATCATTGAGGAACACCGGGCAGACATCTCGATCGGGAACCGTCCGGAAGGTGGCGCAGAAGTTCGGATACGCTTGCGTCTCGCACAGCACGAAGTTGTGGTAAATTAACAACACCCATTCTGGTGTGGCAGGTATGACAAAGATTCTGGTGGTGGACGATGAAATCGGGATCCGCGAATTGCTGCGCGAAATCCTCTGTGACGAAGGTTACGACGTAGTCCTGGCGGAGAACGCTACGGCAGCCCGTGCGGCACGCCAGGCGGCACGCCCGGACCTCGTGCTGCTGGATATCTGGATGCCGGATACCGACGGCGTCACTGTGCTTAAGGAGTGGTCCGCATCAGGCTTGCTGACCATGCCGGTGATCATGATGTCCGGCCATGGCACGATAGACACGGCGGTGGAAGCCATCCGCTTTGGTGCGCTGGATTTCCTGGAAAAACCGATTGCCCTGCAAAAGCTGCTCTCTGCGGTCAAACGCGGCCTGCAACGGCAACCCAGCAAGGCTCAGAGCCATCTGACGCTGGCGGCATTTACACGCTCCACGCCACTGCGTGATCTCCAGAAACGCCTTGAGCAGTTCAGCCAGAAATCCCGCCTGCTGCTGCTCCGCGTCGGCCCGGGCTCGCTCGCCGAGCTGTGCGCCCGCAGCCTGCAGAAGCCGGGCACCCAATGGCTGGATCTGACAAACCTGTCGCAGCCACTGGAAGTGCAGGCTCTGGAGTCTGCCCGCGGCGGTCAGGCTTTTGTCGAAGATCTCAGCGTACTCAACCGCCTGCAGCAGAAAAACCTTGCTTTCATCATCGAGCGGCTCGACAAGTACGATCTGCATCTGCTGGTGGCAAGCACCCAGCAGGCCGACACGCTGCTCAAGGAAGGCTGGGAGCCGACGCTGGTACGGCGCCTGTTCGAAGTGAGTCTGGTGCCACCGTCGCTGCTGGAACTCAAGGACGAAGTGCCGGAATTGGTCAGTCAACTTCTCCTGCACCTGACGGAAAGCGGCGAAGTTCCCCACCGTGCGCTATCTACCGGTGCCCTCAACGCCTTGCGCAACAGCCCGTGGGGCGGGGGTTTCGCAGAATTGAAGGCAGCCGTCAAATCTCTGGCACTCGGTTCGCTAGAGGAGAGTATCAGTGCCGAGGAGGTCATCCGTTTCGTGACCCGGGCATCCACCGCAGCATTGGCGCTGCCACTGGATCTGCCCCTGCGGGAAGCCCGCGAAACCTTCGAACGCCTGTATTTTGAACATCATCTGCAGCTGGAGGATGGCAACATCACCCGGCTGGCAGAAAAAACCGGGCTGGAACGTACCCACCTGTATCGCAAGCTCAAGCAGCTGGGCATACAGGTCGGGCGCCGCGCCGAAGTCTGATGTCCTCCGGCGTGTCATCCAAGCAGGGATGCCGCCGGTTATCCAACCCAATTTTTTCCCGGTCTATGACCGGGCAGTAACTCCGTGACTCAAGCCAGCCTCAAGACCGAAAACCTCTCCAGCACCAACCTCAGACTCAAGAAGCGCCTGATGCGCGGGATTGGCCAAGCCATTGCCGACTACAACATGATCGAAGCCGGTGATGTGGTCATGGTTTGCTGTTCCGGCGGCAAGGATTCCTTTGCACTGCTGCGCCTGCTCATGGAGATGCGCGAACGTGCTCCGGTGGACTTCCGCATCATTGCCATGAACCTCGACCAGCGCCAGCCGGGGTTCCCGGCGGAAGTGCTGCCGGCCTACTTCGAATCAATCGGGGTGGAATACCGGATCGTGACCGAAGATACCTATTCGATCGTGCGCGAGAAGATTCCGGAAGGCAAAACCACCTGTTCGCTGTGTTCGCGCCTGCGCCGTGGCATCATCTATCGCACGGCAAGCGAACTGGGGGTCACCAAGATCGCCCTGGGCCATCATCGCGAAGACATGATGGAAACCCTGCTGCTGAACATGTTCTTCGGTGGCAAGCTCAAGGCCATGCCGCCCAAACTGCGTTCTGACGACGGAAAACATGTCGTCATTCGCCCTTTGGTCTACTGCGCAGAGAAGGAAATTGCAAAATATGCGCGCGCAATGGAATTTCCGATCATACCCTGTAGTCTGTGCGGCTCGCAGGAAACCGCCCAGCGCAAACAGATAAAAGCCCTTCTTTCCGAATGGGAAGTCGCCCATCCTGGCCGCGTGGAGTCGATCGCTACGGCCATCCGCAATGTGGTGCCCAGCCATCTTGCCGACGGCGGCCTGTTCGACTTCCGCTCTCTGACCAGCAAAACCATGATTGGCGAAGAGGAGACAGCGTTTGACCCTCCGGTCATCGGCAGTCTGCCAACGCCTGTTTCAGGTATCATGCCAATCCAGTGGCTTAAGAATGATGATGTCTCCGACGAAAATCCCTGGAGCCGCCCATAGATAATGATGAGCCAGCCCAATATGACTGAAACCTGCATCCTGGTCGCCGAAGTGATCGGGGATAATCCACTCCTCGACAAGATTGGCCGGGACGAAACCTTGCGTGCGGTCGAACGCAGCCGCAAGCGCGCCGAACGCTCCATTGAGGCGTATCGGGGCTTTGCCGTCTCGGTGGATGGACGGCGTCTGGTGGCCCATTTCCCGCGCGGTGAAAACGCCGTGCTTGCCGCCTTCGACATGCGTGCCCGCGTCAAACAGCTGCCACCTGTCTCAGGCGTCGCCCTGTCGGTTCACGTCGTGGTGCATGCCGGTCATCTGGATGCCAATTCGAACCAGCCCGACCTTGAAGCTGTGACCCTTGCCGGGCGCCTTGTGATCGCTGCGCCGGCCAACCAGATTCTCGTTAGCGACGAAGCTGTCGAACGCCTGCCCGAAACCATGCGTGGCCAGATGGTGGCCGAACCCGCCAGCGCCATTTCGGTGTCCGGCTATACCGGAGCCCTGCATGCTTTCCCGGCTGGCGCGGTGCCAACCGCCACCAGCAACTCGGCAGCAGTGCCACCGAGTGTCGAAGCATTTTCACCGACCTCGACCTCGCTGACCATGAATCAGGCCATGCGTGAGGCTGCCGGTCAGTCTTCGCAGGCAGCCTTCCCTGCAGGTCCTGCGCACGCCCAGCCGCGCACTACGCTGATGCTGCGGCATAACAACAATAACCTGTCGGTATCCGACAACCACCCGGTGGTGCTCGCCGGGCGTGAAGAAGGCAATGATCTGGTGATCATCGACCGCCGCGCCTCGCGTCACCATGCCCGCATCGAATGGCGCCAGCACCATTTCGTGCTCATTGATACGAGTACGAACGGCACCTTCATGGTGGATCAGGCAGGTAACGAAGTGGTGCTGCGCCGTGGTGAGGCAGACATGCCCTCGCGTGGCCGCATCGGTTTTGGCTATTCGCCGACCGAAGTGGGTGCCGAAGTGGTGTTTTTCGATATCGGCCAGAAGTAAGCCATCGCGGTTTCAGCAAAAAAGACCGGGCCAGCGCCCGGTCTTTTTATCAGCTCAGTCTGTATCAGCCATCGTAGCTGTCATCGCGATCAAGAATGGCGCGCTGGCGATTGACGAACTCCTGCGTCGAATCAATCCCGCGCAGTTGCAGAATGGCATTGCGCACGGCAGCCTCAAGCAGCACGGCAAGGTTGCGCCCGGCAGCGACCGGAAGTACCACGCGACGGATCGGCACACCGAGGATATCCTGCGAGTCAGCTTCATCGAGTGGCAGGCGCAGGGGTTCATCCTGCGCCGAATTACGCCGCTGCAGATGGCAGATCAGCTTCAGGCGCATTTTGCGACGGCACGCGGTTTCACCAAAGATCGTACGGATATTCAGGATACCCAGGCCACGCACCTCGAGGAAATCCTTGAGCATCTCAGGGCAGCGCCCCTCCAGAACACCAGACGCCACACGCGAGATTTCCACCACATCATCGGCTACCAGACCGTGCCCGCGCGTGATCAGTTCCAGGGCCAATTCGGATTTGCCGGCACCGGAATCCCCCGTCACCAGCACGCCCACCCCCAGCACATCCATGAACACGCCATGCAGGGACATACGCTCGGCGAGCTTGCGGGCCAGATAGCCCCGCAGCACTTCGATGACCCGGGCGGATTCCAGCGGCGAAGCCATCACCGGCACACCTGCATCATCACAGGTGCGGCGGATGATTTCGGGTACCTCGCAATCATCGGCGATGATCACGCCGGGCGGCGTAGCCGCGAGGATATCGGAGAGATACATCTGCAGGCGCTCATGGCGCTGCTGGCGGGCCCAGGCAAGCTCTGCAGTACCAATCACCTGCAGGCGCGTGGGATGAATCAGGTTCAGGTGACCGACAAGATCAGCCGGCCAGGACCGGTTATCAACAACAGTCAGCCAGGAATCGAGACGGCCAGCAACGTGGCGCAGTTGCAGCGCGGCCCGATTGACCTCAAACAGCTGAGCTACGCTCGCTCGGCGCATGGATATCCCATTGTTCAAACGCGCGGGCTACCGTGGCGGCATCCGGCGCATTCTGCAGGGTTTCACGGAAGATCTTGTCACTGAACATCTGGGCCAGCTCTGCCAGCAGGCGCAGATGGGTTTCATTGGCCTGTTCGGGCGCAAGCATGAAGAAAAACAGGGACACCGGGAGATTATCCGGTGCATCAAATTCAATGGGGTTTTTGAGGCGGATGAACGCGCCAAGCGCCTGTTTGAGCCCCTTGATGCGCTGATGGGGAATTGCAATGCCCATCCCGAGGCCGGTGGAACCCAGCTTTTCGCGCTGATTGAGCGCATCCACCAGTTTCCCGGCGGTTTGCCCACTGGGCGCTTCAAACAAGTCTCCCATGTACGCAAACAGGGCATCCCGGGAGTCGAGCTCCAGGTCTACGCGGATTCGTTGTACATCGAGTATCTGGGCAATCAGGTTCATACGTTCCTGCCACACAATGACAAGCCGCAGGCCTGCGGCCTGCGGCTTGTCAGCCAATTTCGGGAGTGATCACGCAGCGATCAGGCCGCGCATTATATGCCCTGGTCCAATTCGTTGTGCGGAATTTGCTCACGGAAACAATCAGGAAATTCCGTCTGTTTCAATGTCTTGGCGCTTGCTGGCGACGTTGCCGTGGTCGCCCGTCTTTTCCTTGTGCTTGACGACCTGCCGATCCAGCTTGTCGGCCATTGCATCAATTGCCGCGTACAGATCATCGTCCTCGCTTTCCACATGGATGTCACGCCCGCGGACGTGAACCGTAACATCAGCCTTTTGCTTGAGTTTCTCGACCGAGAGGATGACGTGGGTCGCCGTGACATTGTCGAAGTGGCGAATCACGCGATCGAGCTTGCTCGTAACGTAATCGCGCAAGGCGGGCGTCACTTCAAGATGATGGCCGGTGATGGTGAGATTCATAAAGCACTCCTCTCTTCGTTAGATCGATTTGCGCTGACTGACCGGCGGAATATTCAGCGACTCCCGGTATTTCGCAATTGTCCGGCGAGCCACCACAATACCCTGCTGGCCAAGCAGTTCGGCAATTCGCGCATCAGACAGGGGTTTTTTCCCGTCCTCCGCCGCAACCAGCTGGCGAATCAGCGCCCGTATCGCCGTTGCTGAACATGCACCCCCTGTATCGGTGGCAACATGACTGCCGAAAAAGTATTTCAGTTCAAATACGCCCCGTGCGGTTGCCATGTACTTCTGGGTGGTCACCCGCGATACCGTGGATTCATGCAGTTCCAGTTCTTCGGCAATTTCGCGCAAGGTGAGTGGGCGCATGGCCACCTCGCCGTGATCGAAAAACTGTCTCTGCCGGTCCACGATAGCCTGCGAGACGCGCAATATCGTGTCAAAGCGTTGCTGTACGTTCTTGATGAGCCATTTAGCCTCCTGCAGTTGTGACGACAGAGAACTACTTACGCCGCGGTGCTGTTGAAGTATATCGGCGTAGACCCGGTGAATCCTGAGCTTTGGCATCGCTTCGGGATTCAGGCTGACAGACCACGCGCCGCGCTGCTTCTTCACCACCACATCCGGAATCACATAACGGGTTTCCGACGCCGCAAACCGCGCGCCAGGGCGGGGATTGAGGCTACAGATGAGGTCCTGCGCACGCTTGAGAGCATCATCATGACAGCCCAGGCGCCGCTTCAGGCGTGCAAAGTCACGCGCGGCAAGCAATTCAAGGTTGCCATCCACGACCTGGATTGCCAACAGACGGACCTCGCTTTCCGGCAGCGCCTTGAGCTGCAGAATCAGGGATTCCTGCAGGTTGCGTGCCCCGATTCCCGAAGGATCAAGGTTCTGCACGTGATGCAGGGCAATCGAGAGCTCTTCGGGCTCCACTTCCCATTCGGCCGGAATCAGCGGTAAAAGTTCCTCGAGTTCCTGCAGCAGCAGGCCATCATCATCGAGTGCCTCGATGATCAGGAGAACCAGCGCACGATCCCGGTCGGACAATTGCATGAGCGCCACCTGCCCGAGCAGATGGTCGCGCAGGGTCGTCGCGGCAGCCTGGAATTCCTGGAAGTCACTGTCATCGTCGTCGTTATTGTTGCGTGTGCCGCCTTCGCTGCGCCATTCGGCGGCCTCACCGAGCTCATCATCGGAGGCATTGTCGTAGGCTTCGCCGATACTATCGGGCATCTCCGCGGCGCCCTGCACCTCGTGATCATCTTCACTGCCCGAAGAGGTCTGCTCGACATTTACCGTGTAATCGTCGCCATTCCCAGCGGTGGCAACGGTTTCGAGAGGGGCCTCGGGTGTCGGCGCAGCACCTTCCCCATCTGGATCATCTTCGCCAGCATCGCGCTCGAGCATCGGGTTTTCCAGCAAGATGCGTTCGATCTCTGCATTGAGTTCGAGCGTAGACAGCTGCAGCAGCTTGATAGACTGTTGCAGCTGTGGCGTAAGCGCCAATTGTTGGGACAGACGAAGCTGAAGTGATGGTTTCATGCTGCAGTCGATTGGAAGGAATACGCTAGAGAATCCCCATGCGGGCTAAGGTTACAACCGGAAATGCTCTCCGAGGTAGACCTGACGAACCTGATCGTTCTGCACGATGGATTCGGGAGAGCCACTGGCCAGCACTTCACCCAGATTGATGATGCAGGCGTGGTCACAAATACCGAGCGTCTCTCTGACATTATGGTCCGTAATCAGCACGCCGATGCCACGTGCCTTGAGGAAACTGATGATCTTCTGGATATCGATCACCGCAATCGGGTCAACCCCGGCAAACGGCTCATCGAGGAGGATCAGACGCGGCTTGGTAGCCAGCGCCCGGGCGATTTCCACGCGGCGACGTTCACCGCCCGAGAGGGACATTGCCGTAGCTTCACGCAAATGCCCGATATTGAGTTCATCAAGCAGCTCATCCAGGCGCTTGGCCTGCTCCTTGGCCCCAAGCTTCTGCAGTTCGAGCACCGCGAGGATGTTCTCGGCCACGGTCAGCTTGCGAAATACGGAGTTTTCCTGCGGCAGATAGGACAACCCCTGCAGGGCACGCTTGTGGATCGGCCAATGGGTGAGGTCTGTGCCATCCAGGTGGATGCTGCCTCCATCGGCGCGCACGAGCCCCACAATCATGTAGAAACAGGTGGTTTTGCCGGCACCGTTCGGTCCGAGCAGCCCCATGACCTCGCCGCTGCCGACTTCAAACGACACGTCATGCACGACAGTGCGGGATTTGTAGCGCTTTTGCAGGTTGCTGACCTTAAGCAGACTCATCGAACGGTTCTTTCAGCAATTTCCGAATCACATCCACCGCAAAACCGCGTGTCTGCAGAAAGCGCGCCTGACGCGCCCACTCATTGCGATCCTGCGGAGGTGCACCAAATTTTCTGGCCCATACTGCACGGGCACGGGTCAGTTCATCATCGGGCAAGGCCTCTTCAAGCGCCCCAGCCACAATCTCTGTACTGACCCCCCGTTCCAGCAATTCGCGCCGGAGCCGGCCCTGCCCCATGCGTGAAGCTTTACTGCGCACGTAACTTTCGGCAAACCGTGCATCGGACTGCAGGCCGTTTTCGGCCAAACGATCCAGCACGGCGTCCAGCGCCCCTTCCTCACAGTCCTCAGACCGCGAGCGCAGCTTGCGCCGCAACTCGTCGCGCGAATGTTCCCGCGTGGCCAGGAGGCGCAGGGCGGTGGCCTGCAATGAGGGGGGATTGCTACGTTTGCCTGTCACGTCACATTACATCACTCAGCTGCAGGCGGCGTGGTCTGCAGTGCGTTAATCCCGACAGCTTCGCGGATCTTGTTCTCGATTTCGTGCGCAATTGCCGGATTGGAACGCAGGAATTCGCGTGCATTGTCCTTGCCCTGGCCGATTTTCTCGCCGTTATAGGCATACCAGGCACCCGACTTGTCGACAAACTTGTGTTCCACGCCCATGTCGATGACTTCGCCTTCGCGCGAAATCCCTTCTCCGTAGAGAATGTCGAAGTGGGCTTCCTTGAACGGAGGTGCAACCTTGTTCTTGACGACCTTGACCTTGGTTTCGGAGCCGATGACTTCCTCGCCCTTCTTGATCGTGCCGGTGCGGCGGATATCCAGACGCACGGACGAATAGAACTTCAGCGCATTACCGCCAGTGGTGGTTTCGGGGTTGCCGAACA
>DBTS01000069.1:11299-16056 GCA_002307175.1 Rhodocyclaceae bacterium UBA1310 | reverse complement strand
CTTGCGCAGCGCCTGGCTCATCAGACGGGCCTGCAGGCCGGGCAGTTGATCCCCCATTTCGCCTTCGATTTCGGCTTTTGGCGTCAGCGCTGCCACAGAGTCGATCACCAGCACGTCGACACCGCCGGAACGCACCAGCATGTCGGCAATTTCCAGGGCCTGCTCACCGGTATCCGGCTGGGAAACCAGCAGATCGGCGACATTCACGCCAAGTTTCTGTGCATAACCAACATCCAGCGCATGTTCCGCATCAATAAAGGCGGCGACGCCACCGATATTCTGCATTTCGGCAATCACCTGCAGCGTCAGCGTGGTCTTGCCGGAAGATTCCGGGCCATAGATTTCCACGACACGCCCGCGCGGCAAGCCGCCGATACCAAGCGCAATGTCCAGCCCCAGAGAGCCAGTCGACACTGATTCAATAGCTTCCACTTCGCCATCACCCAGTCGCATGACCGAGCCTTTGCCGAATTGCTTGTCGATTTGGGCCAGCGCGGCTGCAAGCGCCTTGGTTTTATTGTCATCCATGGTGAGTCCTCGCGGTAAGTTGTGGCAATTATGGCACAGACCTTGCAAGTCCAATGCATCCACACAAATGCATCAGTTTGCAAAATTTGTTCGTTAAGCTGCGTAAAGCATCTTTGCTTTACAGTACTCAATGACGGATGATTCGCTACCGTTATTGCACCTGCTTGTCCTTATCCTTTGCCTGTGGCGCACCAGCGGAAAACGCTGGTGTGAGATTGATGCGTCGGTATTCGTTCTCTCTGTTTGTGTTGGCTGCCGTCAGTCTGCTGGTGGCCTGCCAAAATAAAACCTCCCCTGATTCCGCCAGTTCTGCACCGCAGACCCGGAATTCAGACCAGACTTCGGGCAAAAGCAGCACTGGCCGTGCCGTCACGGTGGCCACCACCTTGACCCACGTGGAATCCGTGCCGCTGATTCTGGAGGCCCAGGGCAACACGCTGGCGCTCGACGAAGTAGACGTCCGCCCGCAGAAGAACGGCATGATCACCACCATCCATGTGAAGGAAGGTGATGAAGTCCGCAAGGGGCAGTTGCTGTTCTCGCTAGATAGCCGCGATGATGACGCCAATGTCGTCCGTGCCACGGCAGCCGTGGCGACAACACAGGCCGCAGAGCAGATCGCCGAGCGCGACCTGAAGCGCAACCAGGAACTCTCAGACCGGAACTTCATCTCCCCGTCCGCCCTGGATACCTATCGTAACCGGCTGGATACGGCCAATGCCCAGCTCGCCCAGAACAAGGCCGCCCTGGAACAGGCCAGGGTCAGCCAATCCTACAACCGGATCTACGCCCCCTTCGATAGCCGCGTCGGCATCATTTCCGTGCGGCCGGGCAGTCTTGTCACCTCGACTGCTTCCTCGCCGGCATTGGTGCATCTGACGCGCATGGACCCAATTGGCGTGAGCTTCACCCTCACCGAACGCGACATGGCTCCATTGCTTGAAGCCCTGAAGCACACAAAATCCGTCAAACTGACCGCACTCACGGCAGCCCAGGACAAGCTCAAGGGCGAGATCAACTATGTGGATAGCGCGGTAGACCGTACCTCCGGCACCCTGCTCGTCAAGGGCATTCTGGATAACAGCTCACGCCTGATACGCCCTGGCCAATATGTGACGGTCAAAGTGCAGGCAGGGGAAATCGCAGACGCCGTGGTCATTCCGAGCCAGGCTGTCGTCAATGGGCCGAACGGGCGCTTCGTCTACGTGGTACAGGATGATCACACCGTCAAACCCCAGCCGATCACACTGGTCCGCATCTATGAACAGCGCGCCGTAATCACCGGTATTGGCAGCAACGTGAAGATCGTCCTGGAAGGCACTCAGAATCTGCGGCCGGGCAGCCGTATTCAGGAGACTCATGACGATGCCGGTGGCAAGGGGCGGGGCAAGGGCGCCGGCAAGGCCGAGGGGTCCGCAGCTTCGGGCAATGAAGCTTCTGCCAAGGCAGGGGGCAGCAAGCAATGAAGCTGTCCGAGCAGAGCATTCACCGCCCAGTCGCGACGACCCTGTTGTGGCTAGCCATCATGGTGGGGGGCTTGGTGGCATGGTTCCACCTGCCAATTGCAGCGCTGCCCTCGTTCAACCAGCCAACCATCCAGGTTTCGGCCTCGCTGCCCGGAGCCAGCCCGGAAACCATGGCCTCTTCGGTCGCCATGATTCTCGAACGTCAGTTCTCGACCATCGCCGGCATCAAGACAATGACCTCCAGCAGCACACTGGGGAGCACCTCGATCACGCTGGAATTCAATCCCAGCCGCGATATCGACTCTGCCGCCATCGACGTGCAGGCAGCCATCATGCGTGCCAACCGCAAGCTGCCCAAGGCGATGACTGATCCTCCCAGCTATCGCAAGGTAAACCCGGCCGATGACCCTATCCTGTTCCTCACGCTGGATTCACCGTCACTGTCACTTGACCAGCTCAACGATTACGCCGACAACCTGATCTCCCCGGTGCTGTCCACCCTCGACGGGATTGCCCAGGTCACCATCAATGGGCAGAAACGATACGCCGTACGCATCAATGTTGATCCGGCCAAACTCGCCACACGAGACATTTCGATCAACGAGCTGAATTCTGCCATTGCCGCCGCCAACACCAACACACCACTAGGCTCGCTCGAAGGCGCACGCCAGACACTGATCATCGACGCCAACGACCAGCGCATGAATGCCAAGGAGTTCGGCGAGTTGATCGTCGCCACCAAGAACGGGCAACCCGTCCGCCTCTCGGATGTTGCGACGGTAGAAGACAGTGTCGAGAACATCAAGACCGGCAGTTGGGTCAACGGCGAGCGCAATATCAACCTGCAGGTACTGCGCCAGCCCGATGCCAACACTGTGGCGGTGGTGGACGCCGTGCGCCAGGCCATTCCGCGCATCAAGGCAGAGCTGCCTTCCTCAGTGCGTATCCAGGTGCTCAATGACCGCTCGTTGTCGATCCGGGATTCGATCCATGACGTCACCACCACGCTGCTGCTGACCATCGCCCTGGTGATGCTGGTAATCCTGATGTTCCTACGTCGCCTCTCGGCCACGCTGATTCCCTCGGTATCGCTGCCGGCTTCGTTGCTGGGCACTTTCGGCCTGATGCTGTGGCTCGGCTACAGCCTCGACAATATCTCGCTGATGGGCCTGTCGATCGCCGTCGGGCTGGTCGTTGACGATGCCATCGTGGTCCTGGAAAACATCGTGCGACATGTCGAGGACGGCATGAAACCATTTCAGGCCGCCATCCGTGGCGTACGTGAAGTGGGCTTCACGGTGATCTCCATTTCAGTCTCGCTGGTGGCGGTGTTCATCCCGATCTTCTTCATGCCCGGCACCATCGGCCTGTTGTTCCACGAATTTGCGGTCGTTGTGACCCTCGCCATCATCGTTTCGGCAGCCTCTGCACTAACCATCATCCCGATGCTCTCGGCGCGCTTCGTCAAGCATCACGACACCAGCAAACCTGAGCCACTCTGGGGACGTATCTTCGAACGCGGCTTCGAGGCCGTTCTCTCCGGCTACGTCAAGAGCCTGAACTGGACGCTGAGCCGGCGCTGGCTGATGCTGCTGCTGGCGCTGGGCACCTGCATCATGACCGTATGGCTGTACAGAGAGATGCCCAAGGGCTTCTTCCCCGAGGAAGACATCAGCCAGGTGCGCGCACCGATCCAGGCTGCCGCGGACATTTCGTGGCCCGCCATGCGCGACCTCACACTGAAGATCAGTTCGCGTATCCAGGCCAACCCGGCAGTCGCTGACGTCATCGTCAACTCCGGCAGCAGCAACAAGGCTTTCGTCTACATCTCGCTCAAGCCCCGCACGGAGCGCCAACCCATGGTCAAGGTACTGGAAAGCCTGCGCAAGAGCACGGCAGACATTCCCGGCGTACAGGTCTCCTATTCGGCGATCCAGAACCTGCGTGTTGGCGGCCGCTCCTCAGCAAGCCGTTACCAGTACACGCTGCAGTCCGTCGATTACAACACTGTTGCAGACTGGTCCAGCAAATTGCAGCGCCTGATGCGCGAATCCCCGCTGCTCAAGGATATCAACACCGATGCCGAGCGCAATGGCCTGCAGGCCAAACTGATCATCGACCGCGACCAGGCACTCGCGCTAGGCGTGGACATGCAGAGCCTGCGCAATTCGCTGAACGCAGCCTTTGGCGAAACCCAAGTGTCTACGATCTACAAGCCGGAAGACAATTTCCCCGTCATCCTGTGGTGGGGGGATGAATTCCGCCGCGACGAATCGAACTTCGAGTACCTGCGTATCCGCTCCAAGACCGGGCAGCTCGTGCCGCTGACAGCCTTCGCTCGCATTGAGAGAGTGCCCGTCAACAACACGGTGAACCATCAGGGGCAGATCGCTGCCGTGACACTGTCGTTCAATCTGGCCCCGGATGTAACACTATCCCAGGCGGTCTCCGAGGTATTGCGCCTGAAAGACTCGCTGAACATGCCAGCCAATGTGTTTGGCGACTTCGCCGGCGATGCTGCGGTATTCCGCGATTCGCAATCCAGCCAGCTGTGGCTCGTGCTGGTGGCCATCGCGGTGATCTACGTGGTGCTTGGCGTGCTGTATGAGAGCTGGATCCACCCGATCACGATCCTCGCCGGGATTCCCTCGGCAGCCGTCGGCGCACTACTCTCACTGAAGATCGTCGGACTGGAACTGACCTTCATCGCCATGGTGGGCATCCTGCTGCTGATCGGTATCGTCAAGAAAAACGCCATCATGA
>DBTS01000069.1:10819-10948 GCA_002307175.1 Rhodocyclaceae bacterium UBA1310 | reverse complement strand
CCGCCCGATCATGATGACGACCCTGGCAGCCGCCATGGGTGCCCTGCCCGTTGCCCTGGGGCTAGGTGCCGGTGCCGAGCTGCGCCAGCCAATGGGGGTGGCTATCGTCGGCGGCCTGATCTTCTCGCA
>DBTS01000069.1:10260-10582 GCA_002307175.1 Rhodocyclaceae bacterium UBA1310 | reverse complement strand
CGTCGGCGGCCTGATCTTCTCGCAGGCCATCACGCTCTACGTCACTCCGTCGCTGTACCTCTCCTTCGACTGGCTGCAGCAGAAACTGGGGCTGGGCAGACCCCACACACCAACACCTGCCGAATCCACGGCCCATTAGGCCCGAACGGGCACGCCCAGTGCGTGCCCGCTTACTTTGAAGTCCCCTTTCCCGCCTGCCTTGTACTGATCTTGTAGCCGGATGGGCTGTGGCGTGGGAGAATCCGCGCCGTTTACTATTGATTTACCCCAACATGCCCATTCAGTGGTTTCCCGGACACATGACCTCGGCGCGCAAGAAGGC
>DBTS01000069.1:9681-9948 GCA_002307175.1 Rhodocyclaceae bacterium UBA1310 | reverse complement strand
CCTGCCCCAGGCCAGCTGCAATCCGATGATCCATGAGCTGCGCCACCATCGGCAGAGAGCCTGTCTGAAGATCCTCAATAAGGCCGATCTGGCAGATCCGGCCGTGACTGCAGCCTGGCTGGAGTATTTCAATCAGCAGCCAGGCGTCAAGGCCGTAGCCCTCTCATGCAAGAAGGCAGGGGATGTGGCACGCGTTCCGGGCCTGTGCAGAAGCCTCGCACCGCACCGCAACGAAAACACCAAGCCCCTGCGCATGATGATCATGGG
>DBTS01000069.1:8980-9408 GCA_002307175.1 Rhodocyclaceae bacterium UBA1310 | reverse complement strand
TCCCAATGTCGGCAAGTCAACGCTGATGAATGCCCTCCTCAAGCGCAAGATTTCAGCGGTCGGCGACGAACCGGCGGTGACGAAAAGCCAGGTGCGCGGCGATATCGATATCCGCCACCGCCTTGTGGATACCCCGGGGATGATGTGGCCGAAGATTGAGCACGAAAGTGATGGCTTCATGCTTGCGGCCAGCCATGCGATTGGCCGCAACGCCGTAAACGATGAAGAGGTGGCGGTATTTCTCGCCGACCTGCTGCTGGTCCGCTATCCGGCCAATCTCAAGGAGCGGTATTCCCTCGACACGCAGGGGCTGGACGGTGTTGCGCTGCTGGAAGCGGTGGCGAAGCGCCGGGCAATGCGCCTCAAGGGGGGCGCACTGGATATTGAAAAAGCGGCGCAAACCCTGCTGCAGGATTACCGCGACGGCA
>DBTS01000069.1:1783-8729 GCA_002307175.1 Rhodocyclaceae bacterium UBA1310 | reverse complement strand
AGGATTACCGCGACGGCAAGCTGGGGCGCATCAGCCTGGAAACCCCGGCAACTCGCGTCGCGATGGAGGCAGCGCATGCCGAGGCAAAAGCTGCCGCCATCCTGAAAGAAGCGGCGAAGCATGCAGCGAAAGAATCTGCTGCGGAACCTGCACAGGGCTCCACGAGCGAAGCTAACCCACCGGCAGACCCCGACCAAGGCACTTAGCGCATCAGGTGGATGCGGAAAGCTCCTGCTGCAAGCTGTAGAGTAATGCTGCCATCCGCCTCGGTGCGCCAGTCTGCTGCACCCTCCACGCTGCGCACCGGAAAACCTGGTGCCAGCTGCAGGCTGAGCGAGGCATCGAGTTGCCCCTGCAGGGAAAGCCCCTGGGTATCGAGCATCGCTTCACCACTGAAGGGCTGGCTGGCATGCACATGGATACGCCCGTCGAGTGCCCGGATCTGCACGAGACTCAGGTGCAGCACGTGATCGGTGCGCTCTTCAATCGCAGCGGCCATGCCTTCGAGCGACCAGCGCCGCGTGCGAACCTGCATTTCATTTTCACGTGCCAACAGAATCAGCGTATTCCCCTCATCCGCGAGCACTCTGACTGCGTGCCCACTGTCCGCCGCCAGGGCCTGTGACAGTGGACGCGGCGCCCGATCACCAACACGCCAGGGATACAGCAGGGCAATGAAATCCTGGGCGCTTGCCGGCAGCTTCGTCTGGGCCGTCACATGCCATTCTTTGGGCATTTTCTTGCGATACTCAGGCAGAACAGGCGGGTCAAAGGCATCTGTCTGGGTGAATCCAAGCTGCCCCACTGCCGGTAATAGCAGCCGCACCGTCAGGCGGGCATCACCCTTCTGCTGGGTGATCTCGTTGGCGGCCGCCTGCAGCTCCATTTTTTCCCGCGCATGCAGCAGCCACTGGAAAGAGACCGGAGAAGGAGACGCCAGCTCGTCAAAAACAATGAAATAGCGCCTGTTGATGAAGAAAACGTGGCGCAGTGCCCGCGTGGCAAGCGGCGCATAAGCACTCCGCGCATCACCACTGGCAAACGTGAAATTCGTCGCATCAACATACCGCGTAATGCGCCCCACCGCTGTTGCATCCTTGATGCGTTGGCCTTCCCCACCAAACAGCACAGCGTTTTTCGATTTGGTCTGGCGCGTCCAGCCGATGTGATGGGCACTGTCGTAATACTCGCGGTACCCAGAGTTGATCGCCAGCGGCTGCCCATAGGCGTTCACCACGAAACTGTTCTGATCGGCAAAACCGTGGCTGGCCGAGCCCTGTGGGCTGGAGCGAAAGCCCAGCATGATGTCGTCGGCGGCATCGCCAAGCGCCGAATGCATCGTCACCACACCGATATCGTCAAAATAACGACTCTGCGGAAGCGCGGCGAGCGAGACTTCGGGCAAATGATTCAGCTTCGTCCGCAGGCGCTGCAACAGCGCATCGATGGGATCGTAGGTGTAGTAGGAGAAACCGCCCGGAGGCTTTTGCCGCAACAGACGGGCATACGCCAGGGGATAGGGGTCGGCATTGAGGATGGCCGCTTTCTCCAGCATCAGGGCGATGCTACCGGTCGGCCCCAGACCATCGCTCAGATCGCCGAATGATGACCCTGCGTATGGCATCAGCCCATAGATGGCGAAGTAAGGGGTATTGCGCCAGAAGGGGCGTCTGAGTGGCGCGTCAAACCCCTGCAGGGCCATGCACTCAAGAAAGCGCTGATGCTGCGTGATGCCAGTCGACCAGTAATTCAGGCCTTCTGCCCAGCCGCCGGCCGGGCCACCCCACACAGGAAACTGGCGCAAATAGTACTCATAGCTCCAGGCCAGCCATTGCGCGGCATCCGGAGTCTCCCGGTACAGGGCCAGTCCGCCAAGCCCCAGCGTGGAAATGAAACGCATGGGATGACTCAGGGAATTATCTGGCGGCGTTGGGCGCTGCAGCGGGAACTTCGGTTCCACGTGCGCTGCCAGCAGCGTCAGGCGCTCGACCAGCGCCGTGCGCACCGTCTCATGCTCGGCCGGCGTCAGCGCATCCTGCGCCCAGTCGTAGGCAAATATCATGGGGCGCAGGTGCTGAATGAAGAGCTCGTCGTTTGTCCGCAGCACCTCACGGTCAATTTTCCAGGCGGCCAGACTCATCAGCCAGCGCGCAGCCTCTCGGCCACGTGCCGGATCCTGCGTGACCAACCAGGCCAGGGCCTCGCGCTGGGCCATGCTGCCTGCTTCGCTGGCCGCCTTATACCCATCCTGCCATTTGCGCGTACCCTCGGGTGTGCCATTGCGCACAGCGGCAGGCTCGGCAATCAGCGGACGGGGCTCGGCTGGCGGCATGGCCTGCCTGAGCAGGGCGGCCATCTCCGGATCAGTCCCGCTGGCCAGCAGCATACTGCGCAGCGCCGGCACATCCGCCGGCTTCAGGAGCAGGCGCGGATGCGCGGCAGCAAGACCTGCATCAAATTCGCGAATCCGCAGCCGCACCAGATCCGCGTCACTTTGCGCAAGGGCGCAAGTGCTCCAGCACACCGCAATGATGGCCCACCAAGCTCTTCTCATGCCCCACCCGTTCAATCTGGACAAAATGAGTAACCCATTTGGACAGTCTGCCGCGTTAAACATGCAGTCACAATAGGATGACGTGCCCTCGCCCGTCCATCCATCGCCTAATGGAGCCCTGTCATGGTTTTCACACGTACCGTCACATGCCTTGCCGTCATGCTTGCCACCGGCACAGTTCAGGCTGAGGACGCTTCCCGCATCAGCCGTGTCACCCTATACCCCGGCAGCGCCACCGTGGAACGCGTCGCCCATGTTGCAGCGGGTGCCGGTCGGCTGGAAATCGGCGGGCTACCCGCAAATTTCGATATTCAGACCATCCGCATCGAATCCGACGGCGGTATCCGCCTGGGAGAATTTTCGGTGCAGGATGTGGCGCGAACAGAGGCGATCAACCCCCGCCAGTCAGAACTCGAAAGCAGGATCCTGGCGCTTGGTGACCAGATTGCCCAGCTTGATGTCGAACGCCAATCGGCAGAACTGGTGACAGGCTACCTGAAAGGACTGGGAGAGTCTTCTGATGAAGCCAGCCCGCACCGGGCCAATGACACGCGCAACCTTGCCGCCACCCTCGAAGCCATTCGCCGTGGTGGTTCGGATGCCTTGGGGCGCATTCAGCGTGTGGCCGTTCAGAAACGCACCCTCGAACAGCAGCTGGCTGCCCTGCAACGTGATCTGGCGCGGATCACCGAAAGCAATCGTGACTCCCGCAAGCTGGTGCTAACGCTTGCCGCCGAACGCGGCGGGGACGTGCGCGTGAGCTATCAGGTCAACGGCCCCGGCTGGCAGCCCACCTACCGCGCCACGCTGGATTCCACCAGTGGCAAGGTGGAACTGGTGCGCCAGGCACTGATTGCGCAGAACAGTGGGGAAGACTGGAGCAATGTGGCGCTGCGCCTGTCGACGGGCCAACCCCGCGCCGCCGTGCAGGGCCAGGAACCCAGACCGTGGTTGCTGGCCCTGCGCGAACCGCAGCCACTCGCCAAATCCTATGCGCCGATGATGGCCATGGCAGCCGCCCCTGCCCCGCTGGCAAGGTCTGATGCGCGCGCGAGGGAACGTGCAGAACCGCTGTTTGAGGTCGCTGAATTGCAGAACATGTATGCCACTGAATTCGAGGTACCGGCAAAAATCTCGCTGCCTTCGGACAGCCACAAGATCACGGTTCAGCTCACCCACCAGAGCATTTCCGTAAATCAGCGCGTGCAGGTGCTGCCACGCCAGGACACCACGGCCTATCTCATCGCCAGCGCAGCACGCCCGCAGGGTGTCTGGCTGCCCGGAGAAATCCAGCTATATCGCGACGATACCTATGTGGGTGCCAGCCGCTGGAACGCACAGGACAGTGAGCAGCTGGAGCTGCCTTTCGGCCGCGACGATCTGGTGCATGTCAGCGTTGCCCACAACAAGGCCACCAGCGGCTCGGCCGGCATCATCGGAAGTCGCCGGGAGCGCCAGATCGCAGATACCTACAGCGTGACGAGCCAGCACCGGCAGGCCGTTGAACTGCTGCTGCTCGAACCTTCGCCAGTCAGCAATCACGAAGATCTGAAGGTGGAGAAGACTTTCACCCCCAAGCCAACGAAAGAAGACTGGGATGACAAGAATGGTGTGGCGGCGTGGAAAACCACACTCCCGGCAGGCGGCAGCGTGAAATTCAGTGTGGACTACCGGATCACCTGGCCCAAGGAAGACAGTGTGACGGGCTTGCCCTGATACCGCGCTTTGCAAAAAAAGGGGATATCAACAGATATCCCCATTCAAGCTAACGGCTTACGAGAAACGGGTGCAAGGGCCTGGTTGGGTCACTGCATCCGTTACTGACATTCTGGGCCTGGAGATTCATTCAATCAATTGCGCTAATATGGCAATATTGATAAGTAAATCCTTATGAATTTATGGATCTGCGCCAGCTTCGGTATTTCATCACCGCCGCCGAGGAACTCCATGTTGCCCGCGCCGCCGGCCAGCTTGGGCTGACCCAGCCGGCACTCTCGCAGCACATCCGGGCACTTGAGGAGCGCATCGGCGTACGCCTGTTCCTGCGCGCCAACCGGCGCATCACTCTGACTGCAGCCGGTAGCGCCTTCCTCGCCGAAGCCCGCCAGGCGATCTTTCACGCAGACCAGGCGGTCCGCACAGCACAACGCGCTGCCCGCGGCGAAACCGGCAGCATCAACATTGGATATGTCAGCAGTGCGCTGGGAGAACCTGCCTTTCTCCAAGGCATGGCAGAATTCGGGCGAAAACACCCGGATGTCATCATCGAAATGCATCTGCAGAACTTCAAGCAAAACCTGACGGCTCTGCACCACGAATCAGATGACATAGCCATTTTACGTGGCCCACTTACGGAAATGCCAGAAGGCTATGAGCATTTCACGTTTTCAAACTGGGCTATCCAGGTTGCCCTGCCAACGGAGCATCCGCTTGCCAACGCTCCGCAGGTGCGCCTTGCCGACCTCTACCAGGAAACCCTGCTACTCCCAGACGACCCTCCCGGTTGCGGGCTGGCAGATACGATCCACCGTGTCTGCGCAACGCACGCCTTCATTCCACGCCGCTCCATGGTCGTCAATGAGACCAGCTCGGCTGTCGGCATGGTTGCCGGCGGGCTGGGAATTGCTCTCCTGCCAGAATCAGCGAGCACCCTCAGATTGCCGGGGGTGAGTTTCTGCCCGCTTGCCCCGCCCGTGCATCACTCTGAACTGCTGGTGCTGTTCAAACGCTTCGAACGCTCCCCCGCCATCCAGTCACTTCTTCTGCAGCTGCGCGGCTCCGCCCCAGCCCAGCAACCCCTGCTGCGCTGAAACAACAAGGCGCCCCGCAGGGCGCCCGGATTCCACCTGGAGCAAAAAGATTCAGCGCGAGATGTTTTCCGAACCTTCGAGCTTCATGAGGGTCTTGACCTCATCAGCGGTCACAAGATTGAAGTCACCGTAAATGGTGTTCTTCAGCGTGGCGGCAGCCACGGCGAATTCCAGCGCGGTGGCATCATCCTGCGGATAGTTGATGAGCCCGTAAATCATGCCAGCGGCAAATGCATCGCCCACCCCGACGCTGTCGACAACGTGGTCAATAGCATAGGTGTGCGCCGGAATCAGTTTGCCTTCAGCATACGTCAACCCGGTCAGGATGTGGTGATTGGCGTCCAGCGTGTTGCGCAGGGCAATGAAATACTTCTTCTTGCCACCCGCCTTGGCATCAATCTCGGTGAAGAAACTCTGATACTGACCAAGATCGATCTCCTCTTCAGCCGACTTCACCTTGTATGACGGAGGCTTTACACCATAGACCACCTGGTACTCGCTGCCGGTGCCAAACAGCACATCGGTCAGATCGAGCAGCGGGCCCATGATTTCGTTGGCCGTCTTGCCATACTGCCACAGCGTCTTGCGGTAGTTCAGATCACAGGAAACCGTCAGCCCCATCTTCTTGGCAATCTGCAAAGCGTCGAGCAGCGTATCGGCCACACCCTGCGTAAGCCCCGGCCCGATGCCGGACCAGTGGAACCAGGTGGCACCCGCGAGCGCCTTGGCCCAGTCGATCATGCCTGGCTTGAGCGTGGAAAACGATGAATTGGCACGGTCATACACCACCTTGGAAACGCGCTGTGCGGCGGCATTTTCGAAGTAGTACAGGCCCAGACGATCTCCTCCGAAGGGGATATTGTCGGTTTTGATACCATGCGAGCGCAATTCCATCAGACATGCCTCGGCAATGTCGTTCTTTGGAAAGCGCGAAATAAATTCGGTCTGCAGACCGAAATGTGCAAGCGAAACAGCACAGTTGGTTTCACTGCCACCAAAGGTGGCAGCAAAGGAATTGGTCTGTGAAAGCTTGAGATAACCCGGCGGCGTGAGTCGAAGCAGGACTTCGCCAAATGTGACGATTCTGTGTTCCATGATCCAATTTTTGCGAGGAGGAGGTTTTCCGATGACTACTACATGCGGAGCCTCGCGAGCCCCTTGATGGGCGCGGGGTATCGCATCGTGCCGATGATAGGAGCAATTACCATACCACGCAAACCTATCACGCCCGTCCCAGACCTACGTCAATTGGCCGGGGGTGCGATACTTTCTGCATAGTCGTACAAGGCGCCGAGAATCGCTTCGCCACGCTCATCCGCCTGTTCCGAAAGCGCATCGATCTGCTCGAAAAATGCCGCTAGCGAACGCGAGCTGCCGGCCCCCTGATGCAGGCAGGCGGTACGGTGCGCCTCCCAGCGGGCCAGATCACTGGCGTCCAGACTGGCAGGGAAATTGCGCGCACGATAGCGAAAGAACACCTCTTCCAGCCGTGAATCCTGGAAACTGACCTTCTCCTGCGCCAAATGCTCCGGCCCCAGAGTACGCAGCATGTTGAGCGTGCGCCGGTCACCATTGCCGACGA
>DBTS01000069.1:480-1511 GCA_002307175.1 Rhodocyclaceae bacterium UBA1310 | reverse complement strand
CCCGCCATACAGATCCTCATCCACATCGACGGCAGCCACTTCACCAGGGCGCTGGAAGACTTCCGTCCATAGCGCAGACAACGTGGGGAGCTGGCGTGCCACCTCGGCATGCTGCATGGCCTTTGTCACATCAATCTGCCAGCGCTCGGCCATGGCAGGCGAGAGCGTCTTGAGATTGCCCACCACGATGGGAGACTTGTTGATGTGAATGGTCTTGACCGGCAGGCGACTGACCCCCTCGGGCAGATCCTCGCTGCGCGAGAACATGCGCTCGCGTGCCGTAGTGGCATCCAGGGTTGCCAGTTCTGCCGGATCATTGGCGAGATCCCATACGATGATCTCGTTCTTGTTGGTCGGATGTGCAGCCAGAGGCCAGACGATCGCGATACATCCACGCTCGGCACCATACATCCCGGAAATATGCAGCACCGGGCGCGGGTTGAGCAGATCGATCTCGCGCAACACCGCATCCTTGCGCCGCAGGCTCAGGCAGAAATCCCACAGGCGCGGCTGGCGGGTCTTGATCAAGCGTGCCAGGGCAATCGTGGCGCGCACGTCGGAGAGGGCATCGTGGGCCGCCTCATGCAGCAGCCCGTTCGCCGCAGTCAGATGTTCGAGCTTGAAAGATGGGCGCCCGTCTTCGTGCCTGGGCCACTCGATGCCTTCAGGCCGCAGGGCGAAGGTGGTACGCACGACATCAAGCAGATCCCAGCGCCCGCAATCGTTCTGCCATTCGCGTGCATACGGATCAATCAGATTGCGCCAGAAGAGATGACGCGTCACCTCGTCATCGAAGCGGATGGTGTTGTAGCCAACCCCCACCGTGCCCGGTTCCGCCAGTTCGCGTTCGATGGCAGCGGCAAAGGCATGTTCGGGCAGGCCATGTTCCAGACAGGTCTGCGGCAGGATACCGGTCAGCAGGCAGGATTCGGGATCAGGCAGGTAATCCGGTGCTGGCTGGCAGTAGATCATCTGTGGCGTGCCAATCTCGACGAGATCGGCATCTGTGCGCAGCCCGGCAAACTGCGCCG
>DBTS01000069.1:0-189 GCA_002307175.1 Rhodocyclaceae bacterium UBA1310 | reverse complement strand
CGAAGGTTTCGTAGTCGTGCCAGTAAAAAGTATTCGCCGCCATCACGCTTCCATTCCAGACTTGAAGCCTGCATTCTAAGGCATGCCCGTCTGCACAATCTGCCGTCCATGCAAAGCAGGGAAGACAGCAAGGTCTGGGTGGCACACGGCCACCGCTTTTTGTACTATAGATACGGCACGATTTAGTTT
>DBTS01000038.1:41571-44553 GCA_002307175.1 Rhodocyclaceae bacterium UBA1310 | reverse complement strand
CCGCATCAAGCAGCTCGAAGGCATCATCATCATCGAGCGCCAAGGCTTCCTCGTCAGCAAGCTCCGCGAACGCGGTGTCCGTGAGCAACTCGGCGAAGTCCTCCTCTTCGAGCAGTCCATCCTCCGTTGTGCTGACGCAGACGGATGATCACAACCCGATCATCTCCCATGTCTATACGGCAGACCCGGCTGTCCGTGTCATTAACGGTCGCGTGTATTTGATGACCAGTCATGATATTGACGGGCAGACCGGTTACAGCAAGCTGACCGAGTATCTGTTGTTCTCTTCCGACGACATGGTCAACTGGCAGGATCACGGCGTGATCTGGAAGGCGAGCAAGGATACAAAGTGGGCGAGTCTGGCCTACGCGCCGGATTTCATCGAGCGTAATGGCAAGTATTACATGTACTTCCCCAATGGTGGCAGCTCCATCGGTGTGGCTGTTGCTGACAAGCCTGAGGGGCCGTATGTCGATCCGCTTGGCAAGCCGCTGATCAGCGCCAGTACCACTAATGCGAATGTCAAATGGATTTTTGACCCATGTGTCTTCATTGACGATGATGGTCAGGCGTACCTCTACTTTGGTGGCGGTGGGCCGGGCAATGCCCGCGTAATCAAGCTCAACTCCGACATGATCAGCACGAGCGGCGCCGCGATCAGCCTGGATGTGCCTAACTTCTTCGAAGCGCTCTACATGCACAAGAAAGATGGCGTGTACTATTTGAGCTACTCTTCGAACCCCAGCAATGGCATGCAGATCAGCTACATGACCAGTTCGAGCCCCTCATCCGGTTTCACATACAAGGGAGTGATCCTGCCTCAACCCTGGCAGAACGACTACAATAACAATCACGCATCCATTCTGAGCTACAACAGCCAGTGGTATATCTTCTATCACAACCGTGCGATCTCCAACGTGCGCGACAACAGCAATGTCTATCTGCGCTCAGTCAATGTTGACAGGCTCTATTACAACGCCGATGGAACCATTAAACAGGTTGCAGATAGTGCCACTGGTGTGCCGCAACTCAAGGCCATCAATCCGTTCTCGGTCACCCAGGCGGAACTCATTCATCACGAAAGTGGCATCGAGACAGAATCTTCCACAGACGGCACGCTGGATGTAACGATGAAGTCCGGCAGCTGGATCAAGATCGCCGGCGTCAACTTCAGCACCGCAGCCACTGGGTTCTCCGCACGTGTGGCGGGAACCGGTACAGCCAGCATTCAGGTGGTTCTCGACAGCCTTGGCAATTCTCCAGTAGGGACACTGGCGGTCACCAAGACCGGTAGCACCCAGACCTGGCAGACGCAGTCCACCACCATCAAGGCGACGACCGGTGTACACGACGTCTATCTCCGCGCGACTGGGCCGGTGAATCTGAACTGGTACCAATTCACCAAGTAAGCGCACCGCGAATCAATGCAGCAACCGGCGGCGACAATGGCTGTCCTGTCGGTGGGCTGCGCATGCGAATTTTGCAAGGGTAAATTATGGATAACAGCAGGAACGGGTGGGATGCGGCCGGGTGGCGACCAGGCTTTCTGGCCATTCTGGGTGTATTGGGATTGACTGCCTGCGGAGGTGGAGGAGGTGGCGGCAGCGACTCAGGTTCCACGGCAAGCACTGCTGCCAGTAGTAGCGCCGCCAGCAGTCAATCCTCAGTCAATGTCACGACCGATTCGGGTACGGTGGGTACCGCCTTGGCTAGCTGTGATGTTCCCGCCGCATGGGCGGTGCCGACCACGAATAACGTAGTCGGCACAGGGACGGCAGCCAGCTGTACCGAAGCATCGTTGCGCTCGGCCGTGACGGCTGGCGGGCATGTGACTTTCTCCTGCGGAGGGGGTGCTGTCACCATTCCGGTCACCTCATCCGTCACGGTTTCCAAAACCACTGTCATTGATGGAGCGGGGCTTGTCACACTGGATGGCGGTGGCACCAGCCGCATTCTCGAGGTGGGAAACACGCAGTCCCTCTCCGTGCGCAACATGACCTTCACCAATGGCAAGGCTGCTGCCACGATGGATCTGGGTACCGGCATCGGTGGCGCCATTGCCGGGCATTTCCGCTCCAAGGTTGAAGTGATCAACAGCACGTTCATCGGCAACACGGCAGGTCGTGGGGGTGGCGCGGTGGGCGTGAACACCGGCAGCACGCTGGTGATTGTCGGCAGCGTTTTCAAGAACAACACCTCCTGGTATGGCGGCGCCGTGTATAGCCTTCTCTCTCCGCTGACAGTCGTGAATTCGACCTTTACGGGAAACTCCACCGTGACAGATGGTGGCCTCGGTGATGGCGGGGCCATCGGTACCGACGGAGCCTCGGAAGATCCGAATGATTCGATCGGTGGCGATGTGTCCATCTGCGGCAGCAAGATCACCAATAGCCAAGGGTACGGAAATGGTGGTGGTGCCTATCTGTGGGTCTATCCGCCCGATCGCATCATCATCGACCGGACCACGGTGGAGAACAACGCGGCAGGTTCGAATGGCCGAGGTAATGGCGGGCTTGGAGGTGCCATGCGTGTCAGCAATGGCGAGATCATCATCCGCCGCTCCAGCTTTCTTTCCAACACCAGTGGCGGCAATGGTGGTGGGCTCTACCTTGATTGCGCGCCAAGCTGTGCGCTGACGAACAGCACGTTCTACAAGAATACGGCATCGGCATATGGTGGGGCTGTTTTTGGTGATGGTCATACTGACAACAACGTCACCTATGCGTCCAATTCTGCCGGCGGCCATGGTGGCGCCCTGTTCGGCAGCAAGTATGTGCTCAAGAATACGGTGTTTGTCGATAACTCGGCGGGCAATCCCTGGGGGCAGGCCATGAATTGCAGTTCGACGGGTACTGGGGATCATGTCGTGCAGTGGCTCACCTCTAGCGCTGGTGCAGGGGCGGACAAATGTATCGCCGCGCCGCTGGCAGTCAATCCGCTGCTGGCGGCGCCAGCCGATAACGGCGGGGCCACCCCGCCCAG
>DBTS01000038.1:27943-41348 GCA_002307175.1 Rhodocyclaceae bacterium UBA1310 | reverse complement strand
GGCGCCGCCCCCAGCCGATAACGGCGGGCCAACCCAGACGATGTTGCCGGGATCGGCAAGTGGTCTGCTTGGGATCGGTTCGGGCTGCGTGGTGTTTGACCAGCGCGGTGTGGCAAGAGATGTTACCAAATGCGATATCGGTGCGGTTGAACTGCCGTGAGCGCTGGATATTTAAAGGTCATGAGAATAATGTCTATCAAGTTAAAAGCACTGGTGTTTCTTGTGGTGGCAACGAGTGTCATGAGTGCCTGCGGTGGAGGCGGCAGCGGCAGTAGTGATTCTGCATCGGCAGCTTCCGCATCGGCAGCTTCTGCTTCCTCTGCTGCGGCATCCTCGTTGTCTTCGTCTTCGTCTTCGTCTTCCTCTCGCCAAGCAAGCTCTGCGGCTTCATCGTGGAATTCGTCTGCCGCAACGTCTGCCACCCAGCTTAGTGCCGGGTGCGGAGCCGTTGCACAGTTCAGCAGCGGAAAGTATTCACTGGTGTCTGGCGGAACCACACGTGAATTCTGGGTCAGCGTTCCTTCGGGTTATGACAAGTCAAAGGCTTACCCTTTGATTGTCGGGCTGCATTGGTCAGGCGGGGCTGCGACTGATGTTTATAACGGCAACAGCTGGGCGAGCGGCACGCCATTCTACGGACTGAAGAATCTTTACGGTGATACGGCGATTTTTGTAGCCCCGAATGGGTTGGACAGCGGATGGGCCAATACAAATGATAGGGACATCAATTTCATCCAGGCCATGGTGACCCAGTTGCAACAGGGCTTATGCGTTGACTCTTCCCGAGTGTATGCCACCGGCTTCAGTTTTGGCGGGATGATGAGTAATGCCATTGGGTGTGAAATGGGTGGAACGTTCCGTGCCATAGCGTCCATGTCCGGCTCGTTGTGGAGCGGTTGCTCAACATCTTCAAAGAAAGTGGCTGCGATGCTGCTTCACTCTGAAGCCGATGCGGTGGTGGCTTACCAGTATGGCGTAGCTGCGCGTGATGAATTCGTATCCCGCAACCAGTGCAGTAGCACAACAGTTGCCGAAGGCAGCAACGGATGTGTGGAGTACCAGGGCTGTGCAAGCGGATATCCCGTTGTGTGGTGCGGTTATAAAGATGGCGGCCATTGGCCGTCGAGTTTTGCGGGGAAGGAAATCAAAACCTTCTTTGACAGGTTCTAGACAGGTTCTAATCGGTGATGACCATGACTGCTGCTCGGAGCGATTGCATCTTCCGCTTCGAGGAAATTTGAAATTTGAAAAGAGATGAGTATATGAGAGCCCAATTCGTGAGGCACATTTTCCCTGGATGTATGGCGCTGGCCATGCTTGTAATGAGTGCCTGTGGAGGCGGCGGAGGTGGAGGCGGCGGGAGTGATTCAGCTTCGGTCACAACCACAAGTGCTTCGTCGGGAGCTGGGGCGAGCAGCAGTGCCGCCAGTTCGCAGAATGCTGTGAATGCCTCAAGCGTTGGCCTGTCATGGATCGTGCCGACAGCCATCACCTATGGCACAGCCCTGAGTGCCAGCCAGCTCAATGCCACGGCCGGGGTTCCTGGCAGTTTCAGCTATTCTCCCCTGGCGGGTACAGTGCCCAACGCCGGAACGCAGACGCTCACCGTGACGTTTACGCCGAGTGATACAACAAAGTATCAGGTGGCAAGCAAAACAGTCAGTCTTACGGTCAACAAGGCCAATCCCGCCGTCGTATGGGATGCGCCGATGGCGGCGACCTATGGGTCGTGGCTCAGCGATTCGGCCTTGAGCGCCAAGGCTTCTGTGGATGGCAGCTTTACTTACTCTCCTGCCACGGGGGCCTACCTCAGCAAGCTTGGCAGCGTGGTGCTTTCCGCAACCTTTACGCCGACAGACACGGCAAACTACAACACAGTCACTGCTTCTCAGGCGCTGGCGGTTGTCAAGGGGAATCCCGGCGTGAAGTGGGCACAGCCGGCTCCCGTTGTACAGGGAACGGCCTTGTCTGCCACGCAGCTCAATGCTTCCACGCTCTATGGTGTGGCCGGAACCTTCACCTATTCCCCAGCCCTGGGGACCGTCATGAGTACTGCCGGTTCAATGGTGCTGACCGCAACGTTCACGCCAAAGGATTCAACGGACTTCAATTCTGTGACGGCAACCACTGTGCTTACAGTGGTACCGGCAACCGGAACCGCAACTGTGGATTTTGGTTCGGCAGCGCAAACCATCCGTGGTTTCGGTGCATCGGATGCGTGGTATTCCCAGATGGCGGCTGCGCGGATCAGCAAGCTTTACGGCACTGACAGCAGCGATTTGGGACTGAGCATCATGCGCGTGCGCATCGCGCCGACCACCTGGAACAGTGCTGCCAAAACAGCTGACACCAGTGCCTGGACGGCAGAACTGGCCAATGCGAAAGCAGCCCAGGATCTGGGTGCCACCATCTTTGCGACGCCATGGACACCACCGGCGAGCATGAAGACCAATAACGATAGCCGCAAGAGCAAGCTCTATAGCGGCAATCTCGCGACTTCCAGCTATGCCGACTACGCGAGTTATCTGAATGCGTACATCAATTATGCTGCGGCGAAGAGCGTCAGCCTGTATGCGATTTCAATGCAGAATGAGCCGGATTGGGACCCGCAGACGTATGAATCCTGCCTCTGGACGGCAGACCAGATGGCAAGCTGGGCTGCCAGCTATGGCGCAGCAGCAGTGAATGGATCTAGCGTCAAGCTGATGATGCCAGAGTCATTCTATTTCTCGGCGGCGATGTCGGATGCCGCGCTCAACAATGCCACTGCAGCAGCAAACATCTCGATCATCGGTGGCCATCTGTACGGGTCAGATCCTTACTATCCGACGCACGCGAAGAACGCTGGTAAGGAACTGTGGATGACCGAGCATTATCTCGATTCCACCGCCAAGACCAGCTCTGCCACGGCATGGAAGACGAACCTTGCAGACGCCATCGCAGCAGCCAGCGAGATCCACACGGCGATGGCGGTGGGGCAGTACAACGCGTATGTCTGGTGGTGGCTTGTCAATTCCAATGACAATCAGCCTACGGGGCTGATCGACAGTAGCAACAATCCCACCTATTTCGGGATTGGCATGGAGCATTTCTCGCGTTTTGTGCGGCCAGGCTACGTGCGCTATGCGGCCACCGCACAACCAGTCTCCGGCGTGTATTTCTCTGCTTACGCAGGGAACGGCCATCATGTAATCGTGGTGGTCAACAGCAATACCACGGCTGTTGATCTGCCGATCCAGATCAGCAACGCAACCCTGACGTCACTGACGCCTTACCAGACCAGCGCGAGCAGCACCTTTGCCCAGCTCAACGCCGTTTCCGTGAGTGGCAACAAGTTTACCGCCTCGGTTCCGGCGCAGAGCATCACGACCTATGTGCAGTGATCCGGTACCGGGTTGAGAATTGGATTTCCACTGTCTCCAGTGGTTCTTGGGCGCCTTGGGCGCCCCTTTTTTAGGCCGGTTTGTTACCGACACAGGCCACGATGTCGTCTGCCAACCGGTCGATTTCCTCGAACAGGGCATCCCAGGCGAACATGAAGCGCGCGCCGCCACCAATGAAGGTATAGAAGCGCCAGCCGCGGTCCCTCAGCCCCTCAAGCACGTGCTCGGGCGCGCGCAGGAAGATTGCGTTGGCTTCCACCGGGAAGATCGGTTCAATCCCCGGCAGGCCCGCCACACGTGCCTTCAGGCGGGCGGCACAGGCGTTGCCATGGGCACCATTGCGCAGCCACGCGCCGGATTCAAGCAGCCCGACCCACGGGGCGGTGAGGAAGCGCATCTTCGAAGCGAGCTGCCCGGCCTGTTTACAGCGGTAATCGAAGCCGTCGGCCAGTTCGCGGTCAAAGAAAACAATCGCCTCGCCAACCGCCATGCCATTTTTGGTGCCGCCAAAGCACAGCACATCCACGCCGGCCTGCCAGGTCATCTCCGCCGGGCTGCAGCCTAACGCGGCGCAGGCGTTGGAAAACCGGGCGCCATCCATGTGCAGGCGCAGGCCCAGTTCGCGACAGGTGCCAGAGATGGCACGGATCTCATCGAGAGAATACAGTTCGCCAGTCTCGGTAGGCTGGGTGATTGTCACTGCACGCGGCTTGGGGTAGTGGATGTCGCTCCGACAGGTTGCCAGCGTGCGGATATCCTGCGGTGTGAGCTTGGCTTGCTGGGTACGTGCCAGCAGCAGCTTGGAGCCATTCGAGAAAAACTCGGGGGCACCGCATTCATCCGTTTCCACATGGGCGAACGAGGAGCAGATCACGCTATGGTAAGACTGGCACAGTGCGGCCAGTGCCAGCGAGTTCGCCGCCGTGCCGTTGAAGGCGAAGAATACTTCACAGTCGGTGGCGAACAGTGTGCGGAAGGCGTCGGCAGCGCGGGTGGTCCAGGGATCTTCGCCGTAGGCGGGAACGGAGCCAGCGTTGGCTTCCTGCATAGCTTGCCAGGCTTCCGGGCAGATCCCCGCGTAATTGTCACTGGCGAATTGTTGGCTCACTGTGCTTCTCCTGTTTTGCTGAAGGCTCCACAAGCAGGAGATGGTGAGTGGTTATTCCCGAGTTTGCCGGTTTGGCCACATCCCCTCTGAGGAGGGTACCACCTTGCTGGGAGCAGGTTGGTGTCCAGCCTTGCGGCTCGACTCTTGATGTATTGGTAAGTGTAACAAAGTCGACCGCCGCAGCGCAATTGCGGGGGGTGGCCAGCCTGTATGGAGCCACTATCGGCCCGGTATGCAGAGCAGCGCCCAAAGTCCCTACTCAAGACCTACCCAAAGGCACCGCCCCTACCCCTAAAGTTATGCTGACCGGGGTATCCTGTCGGATTGGATGCAAATTTGATTGGGTTGCCTGCATGCGGATTGGTACTTTCCCCCTGATGATTGGTCTGGGCTTTGCGGTTGCGGCTTTGCCGGCAGCAGCGGAGGCGACCTGGAAGTCGGTACAGTCCGCCGAGAGTGTACCGGGGCCGGATGGGGTGAAGTTGCGTGCCAGCCTGCTGGAAAAGGATGTAACGCCGCCCAGGAAGGGGCACACGGTCGGCAATATCGCGATTCCGGAGAACCCGGACCCGCGCAAGCTGGTGATCGAGCGTGTTGATACCGCAACGGGCGAGGTGCGCGACAGACGCGAATTCAGGGTGCCCAGCGAAACGATCAAAGGGGATCAGTGTTCTGTCGCGATTCTCGATGAACTGGTGTTCAAGGACGACGCACTGGTTGTCGGGTTTGACCACCAATATGCCTGTGGCGAGGGGGAGGGCACTTCTGTGCGCTATACCCTGGACGTCAGCGAGGCGGATCTGCGCGTGGCCGAAGTGAGTTTCGACAGCGCCTCGCGCGATGCCATGCAACAGATCCGGGTGGATTACCAGCGCGGGGCGGTGATGGTGGCGCGTGGCCGGGTGGAAGACGAGCATCCGCGCCGGGTGAGCCTGCGGCGCATGCCGCAGGGCAAGCCGCTGGCCACAGCGAAGCTGTTTGTCGTATGCCCGCAACCCTTGAAGAGCGGCAGGCTGCCAGATTGTAGACCCTGATTGCGGTAAGACACGGCCATGCCTACCATATCATGTGCATGAAATGCTCGTGATTAGAAGCATGGTGGTGGGGTGGTCTGCCGCAGCAGACCGGGGCAAAGCAATCCGGCGTATGTGGGCGTAAGTGATCCTATGCAATTTTCTGCAGTCATTTTTGAT
Source organism: Rhodocyclaceae bacterium UBA1310 (assembly GCA_002307175.1). Classification (GTDB taxonomy): domain Bacteria; phylum Pseudomonadota; class Gammaproteobacteria; order Burkholderiales; family Rhodocyclaceae; genus Uliginosibacterium. The sequence continues at coordinate 35,664 of DBTS01000038.1, read as the reverse complement.
TTCAACGGGGTCTTGCTGTGGGATTCCCCTTTTCATGAAGAGGCCTGGCAGGTTGCCGCGCAGACTTTGCGGCGCGTCCGCCTGACACCAGCCGAGTTTGCAGAGCATGTGCATGGCCGGCCGATTGCCTACACCCTTGCGTATCTCACAGGGCGCAGCATAGTGGGCCAGGAACTGGCGGATCTGACCGAACTCAAGGAGTCTCTTTACCGGCGCCTGTGCCTTGATCACCCTGAGCGGTTTGTGCTCTCTCCCGGCGCGATTGTGCTGCTTGATGCGCTTGAGACGCATCGAATCGCGCACACCATTGCCACATCGTCCGAAATCACCAATCTGCGCTTCTTCGTCGATCATCTGGTGTTGGCCAATTGGTTTGATCCCAAACTGATCGTCTATGACAATGGCCGCATGGCGGGCAAGCCAGCGCCGGATATCTACCTGCAGGCAGCGCAGCACCTGGGGGTGGCGCCAGCGCAATGCATCGTTATCGAAGATTCACTCTCCGGCATCGAGTCTGCGCGTGCCGCAGGCATTGGGCATGTGATCGCCCTCGGGCCACGCGAGAGGCATGCGCAATTGCGCACCTGCCCTGGTGTGGCGCAGGTGATCGAAAGCCTTGAAGAGTTCCCGCGTGAGCTTCTCGGGCTTGCTTCTTGAGACAGGCTTTTCGGGCGCAAGGCTTTACCCTGCCTCCCGCGCACAGGACTATCGGGAAAGAAAATCTCATCCATGTTTGAAGAGTCCCCCCCGCTATCAGTGTTGCTGTATGCGATCTATCTGGCGGCTTTCGTGCTGGCGTTGGGTGTGTATTGTCTCGTGCTTGCCGTGAAAAACCGCCGCTGGCGCGAGTTTGGGCCGCTCGTGCTGACGCCTGTCTTCTACTGGGGGTTGATGTGGGTGCTCTCGCACTACGCCACTGCTGCACTGGCAGGCCTGCCGGCATGGCAATCTGGCGTGCTGTTTTATGCGGCGCCGTTGGCGTGCCTCCTGCTGGCACATGAAGTGATGCGGCTGCTCCCCGAAAAAGAAACGGTGGCGTTGTTGAAATCAAACGCCACCGCCGGGGATATCGTCTAAGAAGCTTCTGCCAAGTGGCCGGTGCTTTGCATCAAGCTCCGACGCGAGACCTTCGCAACCTTACTTCTGCCGCAGGATATTCACGATGGTTTCCAGATCCTTGCTGTCGGTGATGAACTTGGAATACAGCTTCACCGCGTAGGATTCGATGCCCTCCATGGCAATCTGGGATTTCTCGGTGACGACCACGCCTTCCTTCTTTGCCTTGGCGAGTGACTGGGTTTCGCTTTCCGCCCACAGCTTGCGCATGTAGGTGGCGGATTCCTTGGCGGCCGCCCGCAGCGCGGTTTGCTCTGCCGGGCTCAGCTTGCCCCAGGCCGAGCGGGAGATCACCAGTACTTCCGGCACCGAGGAGTGTTCATCCAGGCTGTAGTACTTGGCGAGCTTGTAGTGGCCGGTTGAAACGTAGGAGGGGGTATTGTTTTCTGCAGCATCAATGGTGCCATCGCGGAAGGCATCGGCCACCTTGTCGTAGGGGAGTACCACCGGCGTGCCGCCGAGGCTGCTGATGAGCTCCTTGTTGACCGGTGAATCCTGCACACGGATGCGCAGACCCTTGAAATCCGCCACGCTGCGGATGGCACGCTTGTTTGAATAGAAGGAGCGCGTGCCGCTGTCGTAATAGGTCAGCACGATGGCACCATTCTTTTCCGCCTCACTGATGATGCGTTGGCCGAAATCCCCATCCAGCACGTTCCACATATGATCGCGGGAGCGGAACAGGTAGGGCAGGCTGAGCAGTTTTACCGAAGGCAGATCCTTCGACAGGGTGGCAAGATTCACGCGTGCCATGTCCAGCGTGCCGGCCTTGATGCTGGCCCATGCCTTGCTCTCGTCGCCAAGCTGACCATTGACCCGGATGTCGAGCTTGAGCGCGCCCTTGGAAAGATCCGCCAGGCGACCCGACATCATCTGCTCGGACTGCACCAGAATGTGTTCCGGCGGCTGGTTTTCGGCAAGGATCAGATCCTTGGCATATCCCAGGCTGGTGATCATGCAGGCAAGGATGGCGAGCCCGCCCCTGAGTGTCATGCGGGTGATGGATAGCTTGTTCACTTGTGTCCCTTTCGCTGATCTGATGCTTTCGTGTGGTTTTGCGGGAGGAGGTTTCTGGTTGTGTTGCAATACCTGGATCGGGGCTCATGCCACAGATCGTCAACAGCCTCCGGAGTGGCGTGACACACCTGAAAATGCCCTTTAGCCAGACGCTACGTCTCCGGTCGTCGTTTTCTTGTAGACACATACAATCATATTGTCTGCGTCACGTTTTACCTTTGTTACGCGGCGCATCATTAGGCGAAACCTCGGTCTGGTCTATTGTGGGCTTACCCCTATGGACAAATTTTCGGGAAGCGCGATGTTCCGGAAGCCAATGTCCTCCACAATGTTCTCCTTTTGCCCGCCTGATGTTTACGCATGCCACCGATAGGCATACTGTTCCATCCTTGGCTTTGCTGCCAGCGCGCTGCTTGGCGAAATCTGTTGGCGGAACGTCAGGCCCGGATTCCCTTTGCGCAGTAAGATCGCGTACAGGCTGCACGTTGCTAGGTGTCGCCCGGCTCCTGCGACGCAAGTCACCACTTCAAATCTTGGAAAAGAAGACCATACAGATGCGTTACACACAAACCATCCTCTTTGCCGCATTCGGCGCGCTGTTTTTTGGTAGCGCACAGGCCCAGTTCCAGTCAGCACCGGCACAGCAGCCGGCGGCGAGCCAGCGGGTGCAGACCGTGGCAACCGGAGAAACGCTGTCCCCGGGGCAGGAATTCTCTAATACCGTGGTACTTGTGCGTTCGCCCAACGAAGCAGGCTGGAAAATGGGCGTGCAGAGCTCAGTAGCCCTCTCGTTTGTGAAGCCGGGGGCGGCTCCACATGAAAGCTACGCCGCCCAGCTCATGCTCTTCCCCCTTAAGGATAATCTCAGCAAGGATGAGTTCATTGCTTACATCAAGAAGGGGATTGATGCCGATACACCGCTCAGCCGCTTCAAGCCGATCGAATCCAAACTCACCTACACTACGCAGCGTGGCTACGCCTGTGCCCAGTATTCCGGCCTGACCGAGGATAAGGACAGCTCCACCGGGGCACCTGCGAAACTTCAGGTGCGCTCGCTCTACTGCCATCACCCGCACGATCAGGGCATCGGCTTCATGGTGGCATACATGCACCGTGGCGACAGTTTCGACAAGGGCCTGCCAGCCAAGGCTGAAGAGTTTTTCAAGGGCGTCAAGGCTGTGGTCGTCACACACGAAGCTGAACCGGCAGTCCCGCAGTCGGTGCCTGCCGGCAAGTAAACGTCTTGCCGGAACGTCAAGTGGCCTCCTGCTGTGCAGATCGTGAACAGCTTCTCAATGTGCCAAGAAGCTGCGCGTGAAACCCGATCCGCTTTCGCGGTAAGATCACAGACAGTCGGCCGTATTCCCGCTTTTGCGGGGGCGTCTGCGGCTGGGCGTAGCATCGGGCAATGCCGGATTCTGGTGTTGCCTGGTGCAGCCTCACGTGAAGCGGGTATCAGATAACTTGAACCAAATCAGATGCAACTGACGGGATACATCATTCTTGCCCTGGCCGGGCTGCTCAGCCTGCCTGCCGCACATGCCGAAGCAGTCAGCCCGGGTCAGCGCTTTCCCAGCCCGCTGCTGGATGTGCGTGCGCCAAACGAACCTGGTTGGGAAAAAATCGGCGAAGCGCAGATGCTGCTGACTTTCCAGAAAAGCGGCAACGCCAGCGGAGAGCTTTATGTGGCACAAGCCATGATTTTCCCGGTACCTACCACGCTGAGCACGGATCAGTTCATTGTCTTCATCCAGGATGCCATCAAGAGCGATCTCAAGGTCGGCAAGATGACCCTGCTGGAAGCGAAATACGACTATATCGAACAGCGTGGCACGCCCTGCGTACGTTTCACCGGGCTCACCGTATCCTCCACCGCCAGCACCGGGGCCTTCAGCCGCCAGCCCCTCCGTTCCCAGGTGCGATCCCTGTATTGCCTGCATCCTAGTAACAAGCGCCTCGGCTTCCTGGCCGGCTTCACCCATCGCGGTGCCGGCACCGACGCAGATTTCATCACCCGGGCCGATGCCTTCGCCGCCGGGGTGCAGGTGCCAGAGGCTAGTACGCAGCAGAAGTGAGTGGGGTGTGTGCCGCTCCCCGTGGGGTGGCATAAAGATTTCACGACTGGATTTCAGTCCTCTGAAATGGCTGCAACATGACCTTTGCGAGAACCTCTGCGTTCCCGGTATGCGCAGCCTCTGTACACGGATAGCGGGTTTTCTGTTTTGACGGAGAGCCGGACGTTTTCCTGGTCCGGGAAAGCAGGTAGACGCGCGTTCATGAGCTATCCGTTTCTTTGATTCGTACGCTTGTGCTGGTGTCCATTGGTGTTGTCCCTGTCATCCAATTTCCTACAAATGCTGCTGGCGTTTTCGTGCGGGCATGAAAAACAGGTATCGCCTAATACTTTCTATATATAATGCGTGCCACAATACTGCGGGTCGGTGGCGCGCGTTTTTGGAGGAAGGGGCGCTGCACCTTGCCGGCTGCCTGAATCAACCGTTCAAGAAGCCCAGGATGCCATGAAGACGATTACCGCAAATATCCTATCTGAGCAGACCAAGCACGCCGTTGTACAGTTGCCCGAGGCTCAGTATCCGGGCTCCCTCATTCAGGGTGATTGGCTTGCCATGCTGTGCGCCGAAGCCAGGGAAGTCTCCGAGCTGCTCAAGAAAATGTCTGGCGCGGATGAAGATCTGCTGTTCCTCGCACAGGGGCATCAGGAGAAACTCCTGCAATGCCTGCTGCATTACCAGAAGGTGCTGGGTGAAAATAACATAACGCTGCCATATGGTCAGCCCGTGCAGCCCAGCGATCTGATCAAGCTGATCGATTGATTTTTCGGTTCATGCGGTTTGGTGTCAGGTTGCGGCGGGTTTTGTAGATACCGTCTCTACCGTCAATCCAAGGAAACTTCCGGATTGGCTGGTGCGGCGTAAAACCACGCGGAAGGTGCAATTTGCTGCGCTTATTGACGCCCTACTTCATTGGCATACAGCTTCCCGTTGACTACTGTGACTGGCCGGTTTGATTGGCCCGGTTGGCACAGGGTGGCGCAGCGAACAATGAGCGACGAGAGAATTGCACCGGTTGTGAGCCTCCGCCCGCAGGGCGCTGGGCTTGATTGAGCGGGCAGGGCAACGATCAGTTTGCGCGCTGCGCTGCATTGTTCCGGCTTCGCCGCGCCCTACGCAAGCCGGCGCGATAGGCCAAAGAGTAGGGCGGAGAGAGCGTAGCGAATTCCGCGGCTGGCTCTACACAAAACGGCAAGGCGTGGGAATACCAAAAGGCACGCGGAAGGTGCAATTCACTGCGCTCATTGACGCCCTACTTCATTGGCATACGGCTTCCCGTTGACTACTGTGACTGGCCGGTTTGATTGGCCCGGTTGGCGCTGGGCTTGATTGAGCGGGCAGGGCAACGATCAGTTTGCGCGCTGCGCACGGAAACGCTGCTTGGCCGGCGCAATTGCGCTGCGCTGCAGGGTGACAGGCGAGAGCGTACAACTTACCCACACAAAAGCCTGACGGACTGGAAAAGCAAGGTTTTCAATCTTTTACCCTGGCCTCCAGAAACTCTTTCTGCGTGCTGCGGGTCTACCCGCCAGAATAGTATTCTGCAGGTGAACCCCGATGGACTGGAATGACCAACTCGCGACAAGTGCCTTATGGCTGCTTAAAACCTATGTTATCTGTTGCGCGCTGCTGATTCCTGTCAGTGCCGGCCTCATCCGAGGCACAGTCTGGGGGCGGCAGTTCTGGCGGCTCGCCGGGCCGTATTTCAACCCCCGGCAACACGGTTGGCGTGCGCTTGGTGCCGTCGCCCTGATCCTGTTCCTGACGCTCTGCGGTGTGCGCCTCGACGTACTTTTTTCCTCCTGGAGCAACGACAGCTACACCGCGCTCCAGAAACTCGATGCACACGCTTTCTGGGTCTCCATGGGGGTTTTTTCGATTCTTGCGGCAGTGCACGTGGTGCGCAGCCTGCTCAATCTGTTTTTCTCCCAGTGGTTCACGCTGCACTGGCGGAGCTGGCTCAACGAACGCCTGCTCAATGCCTGGCTGGCCGATCAGGCCTACTATCGCAGCCTGCATCTTGCTGAGCTGGCGGATAACCCCGATCAGCGTATCCAGCAGGACATCACCGCTTTCGTCGAGACTTCACTGGGGCTGGTCATGAAAACCATCAGCGCGATTGTCTCAATCTTTGCCTTCACCATCATGCTCTGGGGGCTTTCCGGCCCCTTGGAGCTGGTGGGTGTGGAAGTGCCCCACGCCCTGGTGTTTCTCGTATATGTCTATATTTTGATTGCCACCGTGTTTGCCGTGAAAATCGGGCGGCCCTTGGTGGCGCTGAATTTTCTCGCCGAAAAGTACGCAGCCGACTATCGCTACGCCTTGGTGCGCGTGCGAGAGTATGCGGAAAGCATTGCTTTTTATGCGGGCGAAAAAGTTGAAGCCACCATCCTCAACACGCGCTTCGGTGCACTGATCGGCAATGCCTGGAAAATCGTCTTCCGCTCGATGAAGTTTCAGGGCTTCAACCTTGGTGTCAGCCAGGTGGGTGCGGTTTTCGCCTTCATCGTCCAGGCGCCACGATTCTTTTCCCGCCAGATCACCCTGGGTGACATGATACAGGCAACCAGCGCCTGTGGCTCTGTGCAGGATAATCTCTCCTTCTTCCGCCAGGCCTATGATGATTTTGCAGGCTATCGCACCACGCTCAACCGTCTCTCCGGGTTCCAGACCACCATCGAGGCTGCCAGGGCCTTGCCACGGCCACCCGTCAAGGTGCAGAGCGAGGGCATCGGCATGCATACGATGGAAGTGCGCACCCCCCATGCAGAAGTGCTGGTGCGAGATCTCTCCTTCTCTCTGGAAGCCGGCGAGGCACTTCTCGTGCAGGGCACCTCGGGTGCCGGCAAAACCACCCTGTTGCGCGCTTTTGCGGGTCTGTGGCCGTATTGCACGGGCGAGGTGACGCTGCCTGCGCAGGGCGTGCTCTTCCTCTCGCAGCGGCCTTATCTGCCGCTGGGGACGCTGCGCGAAGCCTTGTGCTATCCCAGCCCGGTCAGAGAGGATGGGCGGGTTGCGCAGGTGCTGGCCGAGGTGCAGCTTGCCCATCTGGTGCCCCGGCTTGATGAGACTGCCGACTGGAGCCGCATTCTCTCGCTGGGCGAGCAACAGCGTCTGGCCTTTGGGCGCGTACTGTGGGCCATGCCTGCGGTGGTCTTTCTCGACGAAGCCAGTTCAGCGCTGGATGAAGGGCTTGAATATGCCATGTACCGTTTGCTGCGCGAACGTCTGCCGGCTTGCATCGTGGTCAGCGTGGGGCACCGCAGCAGCCTGCTGGCGCATCACACACGCCGGCTCGAGATTTGCGGGGGCGGGCGCTGGTTGCTGACGCCCCTGGCCACCCAGATCGGAGCAGATCAGGCTTAGCAGCGGCAGAACAAGGCGTACCAGGCTCGCACCCAGCTGTCAGGCAGGCGGCAAGGCACTCAGAAGCTGTTCATGATCTTACTGCGAAGGCGTGATTGGGCCTCCTCATTTGGCACAGCGGCTGCTCGAAATCCTCATTTATACGAATAA
>DBTS01000038.1:25914-27621 GCA_002307175.1 Rhodocyclaceae bacterium UBA1310 | reverse complement strand
TACAGATCGTGAACAGCCTCTCAGGAGAGGCCGCGCTGCACGGCGGTGCGCATACGATCCAGAAACTCCGCAGATGGAGTAAGGAACTTCGCCCCAAACTTGAATTCGTGCCGCCGCAACACCTGATAGAGTATCTGGACGGAAACATTGGAAACCAGATACGAGCCCTGTTTTTTCGGGTCTGGTATGAAAACGGCCAGTACCACCTGTACATCAGTGGCGAGAGAACGGCCGGCCGCGAAGCTTAGCCCGCCATCCGACACATCCACCACGGTGACCGGAATTTTTGCACCGCCTGCCAGCACCAGTGCACGCCAGCGCACGTTGTGGCGGGCGGATTGACGCTTGTCTGCATTGGCCTGGGCATTCGCCTGGGTGTTAGGCTGAGATTGAGCCGGAGCGGTGGCCTCAGATTCGGTCGGAGCCTGCACTTCAGCCTCAGCCTCTGCTTGAGGCTCGACCTGGGGCTGAGCATCATCATCGGATGGCTCCGTAGGCGTGCCTGTGTCCTGGGCCACTTCCTGCGCCTCTTCTTGCGCTCCCTCCTGGGGCTCTGCAGACGCTTCCTTCTGTTCTTGTTCGATTTCCATCGCTCAGCTCTGATGTGGCAGTGAAGTGTGTATCGGCCAACGAAGGGCAGTCTTCGTCAGTGGGGCTTCAAATCTTCAAACAACGGCAAAGGTGCATGTCTGGCGCTACATCGGCGTTATGATCCCGGCTCTATTTACCCGCATCGCTTAAGCCGGTCGCTTCCTCTCTCTATTTTGTAGGAAGTCCTGCCTGCATTGCGGTTAAGCTTTGTTTCGGCTGGTGGGCGGTAGATCCTTCCACTGCTTGGCACAGCGGCATGTTGCTTGTTGCAGTCAGAGAGGATGGTGGAATAAGTCTGCCGTACTCCTCCACTTCCTGCCCCAAAGTCTTGGTTTTTGCGGGCAGGGGCAGAGTGTTTCATTGGCGTGCACTCCGTGCAGAAGAAATGCTTGACTCCCGAAAGTGCGCTGCGTAATATGTGTCGTATGCGATGTAATCGCAAAAGATAAAACAACTCACAACAGGAGATTCATCATGAAAGCACTCTACGAAGCCCATGCATCTGTTACCGGTGGTCGCAATGGCCGTGTCACTTCCGACGACAAGGTGCTCGATCTCGAACTCGCCATTCCCAAATCACTGGGCGGCGCGGGTGGTGCCAAGACCAATCCCGAGCAGCTGTTTGCCGCCGGCTATGCCGCATGTTTTGATAGCGCCCTGAATCTGGTTGCCAGCAAGCAGAAGATCCACCTCGTCGGCACGCGCATCGACGCCACTGTGGGTATTGGCTCCAACGATGCCGGCGGCTTCGCGCTGCAGGTGAAGCTCGCCGCCACGATTCCCGATATTCCCCGTGAGCAGGCCCAGGCATTGCTGGATCAGGCGCATCAGGTATGCCCGTATTCCAACGCCGTGCGTGGTAATGTGGAAGTCACGCTCGAACTGCTTTGATCAACACCCAGGGGAGGTCCGGTAATGAGTGAATTTCGCGTCTTTCAGGCAAAGTCCTTGCGCGGCGAAGAAGTCGATCTGGCACGCTACGCCGGCAAGGTGGTGGTTGTCGTCAATACCGCCAGCAAGTGCGGTTTCACCCCGCAATACGCCGGGCTGGAGGCGCTCTACCGCAAATACGCCGACGCCGGTCTCGTGATTCTGGGCTTCCCCTGCAACCAGTTT
>DBTS01000038.1:25250-25674 GCA_002307175.1 Rhodocyclaceae bacterium UBA1310 | reverse complement strand
TCTGGGCTTCCCCTGCAACCAGTTTATGCAACAGGAGCCGGGAGATGCAAAGAGCATCGAAGGTGGCTGCCTCATCAACTATGGCGTCAGCTTCCCGATGTTCGAGAAGGTCGACGTCAATGGCGCTGGCGCGCATCCACTGTTCCGCTGGCTCAAGTCGAACCTCCCCGGTGTGCTTGGCGGCAGTGTGAAGTGGAATTTCACCAAATTTCTCATCGGTCGGGATGGCGAGCCGCTGGCGCGCTTTGCACCGATCACCGCACCAGAGAAAATGGAGCCCGCCATTCGCAAAGCCCTGGGAATCTAGAATGTCTGCCGACCCCCGTCTGCCGCCGCCGGAAGAGCTCCAGCGGCTCGATCGCCAACTGTGTTTCCCGCTCTACGCAGCCTCACGGCTCGTGACGCGGCTATACCAGCCGATGCT
>DBTS01000038.1:24863-25008 GCA_002307175.1 Rhodocyclaceae bacterium UBA1310 | reverse complement strand
CACGGCTCGTGACGCGGCTATCCCAGCCGATGCTCGATCCGCTCGGCCTCACGTACCCGCAATACATCGTACTGATGATTCTGTGGGAAGATGCCCCGTGCCCCGTCTCGCATATCGGCAGCCGTGCCCTGCTCAACACCAACAC
>DBTS01000038.1:24206-24613 GCA_002307175.1 Rhodocyclaceae bacterium UBA1310 | reverse complement strand
GCCGTGCCCTGCTCAACACCAACACCCTCACCCCGCTCCTCAAGCGTCTGCAGCAACTCGGCTACGTGCAACGCCAGCGCAGCGCCACCGACGAACGCGTGGTCGAGATAAGCCTTACCGAAAGCGGCGCCGCGCTCAAGCAGCAATGCGCCTGCATCCCCTCTGATCTGGTGCACACCCTCGGCATGCCGCTCGAAAAACTCGGCGCACTCAAAGGGCTGGTCGATGAACTGCTGGCACACCTGCAGCAGGCCGGGCATGTAGAAGAGGGCTGATGTCGCGCATGGCTGGATGCTCCCTTCATCACAGCCTTACCGCGCAGGTTTGCCTAAGGCGTATTGCGTCGGTCGATCCTCCGCCCGGAGGCTGCTAACCGCCTGATTGTTACCACGGTCCTCCGTGGTAAC
>DBTS01000038.1:8941-23961 GCA_002307175.1 Rhodocyclaceae bacterium UBA1310 | reverse complement strand
GTTACCACGGTCCTCCGTGGTAACGCCTGTCTCACCGCTCAGCGGTGGCTGCGCGATCATGTCTGCCCGGCTCACCACTCCACTATCGGAGTGTTCTACAGAGATCAGCAAACCCAGCTCCGTTGCCGATTCGAGCGTCGTGCCGAACCTGCACCTGGGGGCCACCGCAGAGCGGTGGGGCCTACACTCCCACCGGGTGGCCGTGGGAGCGATCAAATGCGCACGTGAGCAACCTGACGGGTATGACTTTCGCTATATTTTCGATGCAAGTTCCGAAAAATCGAGACAGAGAGACTCCTATGAACCAGGAAACAAGCCAGGGAAAATGGTCTGCGGTAGATGCGTATTTCGTTGATCGGCTTCTGCCAGCCGATTCCGTGCTGGATGAAGCGCTTGCCAGCAGCGAGCGTGCCGGCATGCCGGCGCATGCTGTGGCCCCGAATCAAGGCAAGCTGCTACAGTTGCTGGTGCAGATGGCAAATGCCAAAAGGGTGCTGGAGCTTGGCACTCTTGGAGGCTACAGCACCATCTGGCTGGCGCGTGGCGTTGGCGCTGCAGGTAGCGTTGTCACAGTGGAAGCCAATCCCGTGCATGCCGAAGTGGCAAGGCGCAACTTCACCCATGCCGGGCTCTCCGGGCGCATCGATCTGCGTCTGGGGCAGGGCGTCGCCGTCCTTGAAGGCTTGCTTGCCGAGGGCACAGAACCCTTCGATTTCATCTTCATTGATGCCGACAAGCCCAACAACCCCGCTTACCTCGAGCTCTCGCTGAAACTCTCCAGGCCGGGAACCGTGATTGTTGGCGATAACGTCGTGCGTGATGGAGCGGTTGCCAATTCCGCCAGCACAGACGCCAACGTGCTCGGCGTGCAGCGCTTCTTCGATCTCATTGCCGCCAATCCGCGCCTGTCCGCCACAGCCATTCAGACAGTAGGGTCAAAAGGCTATGACGGATTTCTCCTGGCGCGAGTGTTGGAATAAGTCCCGGCTCCAGGGATCGCATCTGTTTGCGTAGGGTGCTAACCGGTTGATCGTTCCCACGGAGGACGTGGGAGCGATCCACTCCAAGCTCACCTACAAGCCACAGTTATTGCGCACCACGATTCCCCGTGCGGCGCAATTCTCTGCCCGGAGGGCGCCAACTTCATGCATTGATCGTTACCACGGTCCTCCGTGGTAATGCTCGTCCCACCGCTCCGCGGTGGTCGAGCGATCATGCAGGCCCGGCTGGCGATTCCAATATCCGGATGGGTTGAAAAGATCAGAAACAACCTCGGTCGTCGATTCGAGCGTCGTGCCTAACTTCACGCATCAGCAAGCTTCTGCCTTACGTGGGGGCAAACTGCGCCACCCAGGCACAAACGCTACTCATGCAGCCCGCGATTGAGAATGGCCTGCAGCGTGCCATCCTTGGTGATCATCTCCAGCCCGCGGTTGAAGTCCGCCAGCTTCTGCTCGGCGCCGGGGACCGCCTTTGAAAAACAGTTGAAGAACTTCATGGTTTTCAGCGGCGGGGTGATGAAATCGATCTTGTCTGCATCAGCTGCAAATTCCGCTTTCAGGATGGATTGGATGATCGCCTTTTTCTCGACGAAGAGCGGGATGCGCCCGGCCAGCAGCTTGCGCACATTGACGCGCGCATCAGTTACTACTTCCTTGGTGATTTCCGCCATATTGTCGAATTCCGGCGTGTAGGAGGCGTTGCGAATGGTGCCAACCGTCATGCCCTTCAGGTCTGCCACCTGCTTGAAAGGCACATTGTTGGTCTTGAGCTTGAAGAACACCATTTCCGATTGCCCGATCTGCTGCGAATACAGCATTTTCTCGGCGCGCTGATCCGTAAACTGCGCACCCAGCAGGGCTTCGGTCTGGCCTGTCATCACGTCTTCAAGCGCCCGGCCCCAGGGCCGATACTCCACCTCCACCTTGTAACCCACGCGCTCAAACGCCGCCTGCGTGATCGCCAGCAGATACCCGCCGGGCTTCTCCGGGTCGGTGGTGAAGTGGATGGTCTTGGTCTGTGCCTGGCAGATGCCGGCAACCAACAGACCCACAAAAGGAAGAACGCGCAGCCATTTGGTTAGCATGGATGACTCCTCGACAGCTTGTGATTGGGGGGAGGTGTGGAGAGACGGCAGGTCCCGTGCCGCGCTCCGGTTTCCGGCGGCGGCAAATTCACTATAGAAGAGCCCCCGCGTATTGCCACTTCCCGCAACAATGTTTATGGAGTGTGCCGAGGTGTTACGTGCTGCACTCCGGGAAATGGCGATTCTGTGTTACACGATCTTCGCTCGGTATGGATTGCATGGTTTCAGTAGCTTAGCCCCTCTGCGAACAGAAATATGCTGATGGACTGGAGGTTGATTGTCTTTCATGGCATGATGCCCCATGGATGTGAATACGGGGCTCCGGATGCTGCAGGAACATAGGCTTGATGATGGCCAGGATGATGAATCGATTCCAGAGGATGATTCCCCTGAAATTCTGGCTGCGAAGGTCAGGGCATTGCGGCCTGTTGCCAAAAGGATTGCGGCTTCCCTGTACCGCAAGATGATTGTCGGTGTGGCGGCCGACTATAAATTGGCAAAGCCCCCCTTTTTTCGTGGGGCCGACCTGGATTTTTATGACGATGCTACCCGCTGTCTGCGCAGGGCTGGTTATCGTGCTGTTGTAGATGTCAATCCCGTGCATATTTCAGGTGGTCGCAAAGTCCCTGTGTTGTTGCGGCTACTACCCCCGCCAGATGGGCAGAGCTGGGTTGCCGTGTACAGACTGCAGCCAGCGGCAACCCGAAGACACTTTCCTCTGCGCTGGTGGTGGAGGCTTACATCAAAGGTGCCTTCCAGAACGAGCTGGGATTTCGTTGAGATCGATACCGCCCTCTCCGATGGTGGATTTTTCAAGACGATCATCGCTTCGGCTCTGATATTTGACCTCTGTCCGCATTGCCGGCCAGAGATTCTTTCAGGAGATGTTCGACCAGAAGAAGCGGTCAGACGTCACGATGAAAGATTACGGGCTTTTCTTGAAACACATCCGGAATTGAAGGTTTTACCTCTGAGCGACCTTGATGCCTATGCTGCAAGCCAAGAACGGCAAGAGGTGCTGAAGCGCACATGGCGGCGAAGCATCGGTGGCGTGACGCAGGAGGAGCTCCGGCGACTGACGAAGGAGAATTTTCCCTATATCGCAGACGCGGTGCAGTGCGAGATGCGGCGACTTCTCGCGGGCAAGCCCGAGGAAGACGAGACAGACGAGCTCATGATCGATTGGGAGACGCTGGCGAGGCCGTATTGGTCAGTTGGCATTACGCCTGTCATCGCTGAACTGCTTCGCACGGAAATTCTCAAGCGTGGGCTGGGTGACCAGATTCGGGAGGGATTGCTTACAGTCCAGGGGCACGAGGAATTTCTGTCGTGTTTCAGCTGTCTGTTGAGAGCATGTATGGTGGAATTACGTCAGGACCTCTGGCCAGAGATTGTGGCCCGGTATTTGGAAGACTATCTGGAAAAGTGGCAAAAATTGCTAGCGCTGGAGCTGCCACTCCGCGATTTTGAAAGAGTCGCACCGAATTTGAGCATGAGTTACTGCCCAAAGCAGGATCCGATGAAGGGATTTCCCCGTGCCGAGCCGTCTCCCAATCTTTTGTGCCGGGAAGATGTTCCCGGATATTGGAATTCCTTTGTGATCGAGTCGCCGAAAGGCCCGTGGGAAGTTTCCCGTTCCATGCTTGCACATTGGGGGAAAACATCGGCGGAAGTTTTCAATATTGCCCTGCAAAATCAGCGCTTTCGTGAATGGTTTTTGATCGAGCCGCTGGAGAAAGCACCTTTCCCCTGCTGGCGTATCAAGTCCCGGAACAAGGACCTTGTTAATGGGGTGCTCCTGCTGAAAGACAAGCCGGAATTATTGGGGAAGTGCGGAGCATTCTTGGTCATTGGGCCGAGCGAAATGCTGTTGGCTACAGTCAGATCGCAATCTGTGGCCGAGGCAAAAGCCGAACTGGAAGACTTCTACAGATTTGCCCAGCGCAGATTTTTCCCAGGAATGATCCGTTTTGCGCTCCACCCACTCTGGGTGTCAAGCGAGAGGCTTGAGCAAGTGCCCGAAAAAAGTGCAGGCGTCCACCTGTTGAGGGGACTCCCGCAGGGGCTGGTGACTCGACTGCGGGAATTGTCCGGCGACTCGTCGGTGAGAGTCAGTTAGCCTGATTCCCTTCTGGGGTACGCGAAGGCTCAGTCTTTCAGGTGAATCACCACCACCTCGCCATCTTTCGGCTTGAACGCGGCCTCGCTGAATTTCGGTTTGCCGAAGAGCTTCGGGTTTTGGCTCAGGCCGTAGGGTTCCTGCGGAATCATGCCGAGCAGGCGGTTCATCTTGCCGTTGCCATCTTTGTCCTGATACGCCACCAGCGCGTATTCGGCAGCCTCCGGCGCCTCGATCTTTACATCCAGTGCAGCCTGCGCCTTGTCGTTCACCGGGTAGCTGGTGTGCAGCGCGGCGGCGTCTTCCTTCGGAAAGCCGTCTGCCTTGGTGTAGACGTAAACATGCACCGTGCCGGCGGCGGCAATCCCGTCGATGTGCACTGCAAGTTCGGTGGCCGCAGCGGGCAGGGCCGGCAGGGCCAGGGTGGCAAGGCAGAGTGTCAGGCGGGCGAGGTGGCGGGACAGCATGGGGATCATCCTTTTGAATTGAATTTCAGTGAATGCGTTGCATTCTCAACAAGAGATTATCACTCCAAAAAGTGACCCGTACCGAGAAATTGCCGGGAAGCGGTTCATTGGCCCGCCGAAACGCCAAGTGAACCGCTACGGCGAGGGCGTGATCGGCCCTCATGCACCACCTGCGCCTTGCCTGGCAAGCCTTGGGGACGCCTGACACGTATATTCGTGTGGATCAGTCGCCAATCATTAATGCCTCACACCTCGGCCCTTACGCCGAAAAAACCGGATAATGGCGCCCACTCTGTTTTAAACGCCATTCTGGAAGCCCCCATGGAAATCAAGGTCAATTTTCTCGACAAACTCCGCCTGGAAGCCAAATTTGATGACTTCACGGTGATCGCCGATCAGCCCATCCGCTACAAGGGCGATGGCTCGGCGCCGGGGCCGTTTGACTATTTCCTGGCTTCCTCGGCCCTGTGTGCGGCGTATTTCGTGAAGCTCTATTGCAGCACACGCGATATTCCCACCGAAAACATCCGCCTCTCGCACAACAACATCGTCGATCCGGAAAACCGCTACAAGCAGACCTTCAAGATCCAGGTCGAGCTGCCCACCGACATTTCCGAGAAGGATCGCCTCGGCATCCTGCGCTCCATCGAGCGCTGCACCGTGAAGAAAGTCGTGCAGACCGGGCCGGAATTCATCATCGAAGAAGTCGAAAACCTCGATGCCGATGCCCAGTCGCTGCTCACCGTGAAGCCTTCCACCGACGCCGCCACCTACATTCCCGGCAAGGATCTGCCGCTTGAGCAGACCATCGCCAACATGTCCGCCTTCCTCGCCAGCCTCGGCATGAAGATCGAGATCGCCTCCTGGCGCAACCTCGTGCCGAATGTATGGTCGCTGCATATCCGCGATGCCCACTCGCCGATGTGCTTCTCCAATGGCAAGGGTGCCACCAAGGAAAGCGCGCTCGCCTCCGCCCTGGGCGAGTTCATCGAGCGCCTCAACTGCAACCACTACTACAATGACCAGTACTGGGGCGAGGAATTCGGTAACGCTGCTTTCGTGCACTACCCCGATGAACGCTGGTTCAAGCCCGGCCGCAGGGATGCGCTGCCCGCCGGCATCCTCGATGAGTACTGCCGCGAAATCTACAATCCCGATGGCGAGCTGCGTGGCTCACATCTGTTTGATACCAACTCCGGCAACCCCGAGCGCGGCATCTGTGCGCTGCCCTTCGTGCGTCAGTCCGATGGCGAAGTGGTGTACTTCCCCACCAACCTCATCGACAACCTCTATCTCTCCAACGGCATGAGCGCCGGCAACACCCTGCCCGAAGCGCAGGTGCAATGCCTCTCGGAGATCTTCGAGCGCGCCGTGAAGCGCGAAATCCTCGAAGGTGAAATCTGCCTGCCCGATGTGCCGCAGGAAGTGCTCGCCAAATACCCCGGCATCGTCGCCGGCATCCAGGCGCTTGAAGAGCAGGGCTTCCCCGTGCTCGTCAAAGATGCCTCACTTGGCGGCCAGTACCCCGTGATGTGCGTCACCCTCATGAACCCGCGTACCGGCGGCGTGTTCGCCTCCTTTGGTTCCCACCCCAGTCTGCAGGTCGCCATGGAGCGCAGCCTCACCGAACTGCTGCAGGGCCGTAGTTTCGAAGGCCTCAACGATCTGCCCCGGCCAACGTTTGAGAGCAACGCCGTCACCGAGCCGAACAACTTCGTCGAGCACTTCATCGATTCCAGCGGCGTCGTCTCCTGGCGCTTCTTCAGTGCCAAGGCCGACTACGAATTCGTCGAATGGGATTTCTCCGGTGAAGGCGATGGCACAAAAAAGGGTTCCAACGCCCAAGAAGCCGCCACCCTCTTCGGCATCCTCAAGGATATGGGCAAGGAAGCCTACATGGCCGTCTACGACCAACTCGGCGCCACCGCCTGCCGCATCCTCGTGCCCGGCTACTCCGAAATCTACCCCATCGACGATCTCATCTGGGACAACACCAACAAGGCCCTCCAGTTCCGCGCCGATATCCTCAACCTGCACAGCCTCGATGACGACGCCCTCGAAGCCCTGCTCGAACGCCTCGAAGATGCCGAGCTCGACGACTATACCGACATCATCAGCCTGATCGGCATCGAGTTCGATGAAAACACCGACTGGGGCCAGCTCACCGTTCTCGAACTCAAGCTCCTCATCCGGCTCGCCCTCAAGCAGTTCGAAGAAGCCAAAGACCACGTCGAAGCCTACCTCCAGTACAACGAAAACACCGTCGAACGCGGCCTCTTCTATCAGGCCCTCAACGTCGTGCTTGAAGTGGTGCTCGATGATGAACTCGAACTGGACGACTACCTCCCCAACTTCCGCCGCATGTTCGGCGACGCCCGCCTGGACGCCGCCCTCGGCTCAGTCGACGGCAGCGTGCGCTTCCACGGCCTCACCCCCACCAGCCTGAAGCTGGAGGGGCTGGATCGCCACCAGCGGCTGCTGGATAGCTATCGGAAGCTGCATGCGGCGCGGGTGAGGGTGGCTGAGGCAAAGTAAGTGGGGAGGGATCGCGTGCCCTCCCGGCATGCCCCTGGCTATTGCAAGACGTCCTCAAGCTCTGGCCTGTGCAGGCCAGAGCCCGGGCGTATCACGAAAACCGTGGAGTTCACTTGAAATCAATCAGAGTCGTAGCCGTGTGCCTGTTCAAGCGAGACGGCAAAGTCTTGGCGTCCAGGTTCTTTGATACCAGAAAGAACGAGATATTTTTCAGATCGTTCGGTGGCGGCGTAGAGTTCGGGGAATCCGCAGAGCAGGCGTTGCGCCGGGAGATCGACGAAGAACTCGGCAAGACGATCACCGACGTCCGCCTGCTCGGCGTGCTCGAAAACCTCTTTACGCACGAAGGGCGCCAGGGCCACGAGATCGTGTACGTGTTCGATGGCCGTTTCGAAGACGAGCAGATCTATGCAGCTGAGGTAGTCAGGGGCATGGAGGGACAAACCCCGATGGAAGGGTACTGGGTGTCTATTGATGATGTGCTC
Organism: Rhodocyclaceae bacterium UBA1310; assembly: GCA_002307175.1. Taxonomy (GTDB): domain Bacteria; phylum Pseudomonadota; class Gammaproteobacteria; order Burkholderiales; family Rhodocyclaceae; genus Uliginosibacterium. Next base: position 16,269 of record DBTS01000038.1, on the reverse strand, counting down.
GCGGGGAAGATCAGGCTTTATCCGGAGAGGATTGTGGGGCTACTGGGGCGTTGAGGTTTGATATGTGTTTGGGTTCTTGACAGGAAAAAGGCAAGACCTCGCGCCGAGCCTGATCGCCCCTACGGGCGAGGTTTTGCGTAGGGTGCGGCGTAGCCGGAACAATGGAGCGCAGCGCAATTGCACCGGTCAAACAACCCTCCGCGCAGAGCGCGCAAGCAGATGTGAACCACGGGGGTTCAGAGTGCCCCTTTCAGATCGCACCCATGACCCTTCGTGGACGTGCATGTCCCACCGCCCTGCTGTGAACTCTGCGCTCAAATTTGCCCGCCCTAGTTGTTGGCAAGCAGGCAAAAAGTGATACTTGAGCCATGACGCATAAGACCTGATCCCGACCTTTCCGGGACTGCCGGGATTTTCTCTGCGAGGCGCAGACACGATGACTGAATTGAGACGAAAATTATCGCTTACCGGGATCCAGATGAGCGAGTTGGCCAACGAGGCCTGGGCCATTGCCCGCTTTGCATACGCCATGGTGGCAACGCGGATTTTTGCTTTCGCTCAGGGCATGCTGATCATGCTGCTGCTCGGGCGTCATTCCCCGGCCGGAATGGCCAGCATGTCGCTGGCGCTCGCCATCGGGCAGGTCCTGATCGTGCTGGGTTTCAGCGCCCTGATCGGCACGGAAACCGAAGTCGCGCGCCGGCATGGGGCGAAAGACCGGGCGGGTATCGGCCAATTCATGCTCTCGGCGTATGCCTATGCGTTGCTGGTGGGGACCCTCATGGCGGTACTGGCTGTATTGGCCTGCCTGATTCTGGGCCAGGCTTCCTGGGCGCATACCGGCGGTTATGTTGAGACGATGAATACGACGTTGCCAGCCATTCTTGTGATTGGCCTGGGACTGCTGCCGTACTGCCTGTATCTGACCTCCTCCTTTTACCTGGAGGCCACCGGCAAGCCCAAGCTGAACACCGCGTTGTCGATATGTGGTCTGGTGGCTGGCGTCGGCTCGGCGCTGGTGCTCATCCCGGACTATCCCGGCCTCGGGCTGAGTCCCGGCATCGGCGCAGCTTGGGCACTCACCATGGCCCGTACGCTGCAAGGCATGCTGGCCCTGGCGATCGTGCTGCTCGATATCGGCCCGATGCTTGCCGGTGCCGCGCGGAAGTTTTCCACGGCATTCAGGGACCATGCCAGGGCACTGCTGGCCATTGGCCTGCCAATGTCTCTTGCCGATTCCACGACGACGGTGGCGGTCTCGTCGATGACTTTTCTGGTGGGTAGCCTGGGCGCCGCTGCGCTTAATACCTACCAGATTTCATCCCATTTCTTGGCGCTGCTGATGCTGATCGGCACTGGCATCACCACTGGTATCACGATTCGCGTCACCCATGCCATCGGTGCCGGGGACGCCGGCGCCGAGCGCCTTGCCACCTGTGGAGGTGGGCTGCTGTTGGTCCTGCTCGACGTCACGGTATTGTGCCTGTTGGCCGCCTTTCCGCGGCTCTGGCCCAGCCTGTATACGATTCCCGCGGATACCGCGACCTTCGTGTCATTCAACCAGATCTGGGCGCTGCTGGTGTTTGCGCTGGAGTGTCCCCTGATCCTGATGATCGGGATTGGTCGTGCCAAGGGGATGACCGTGCGACTGCCCACCATCAAGGCTGCCTGTTTTGCGGGCATTGCGCTCCCACTGGCATGCGGAGTGGTCAGGCTGGAAACGCCCCAGCCATTTCTGCTGGCCAGTCTGGTTCCGGCTGTTGCCGTGGCCTTTCTCGTCGCCTGGCACCAGTTCCGCAGATTACGGTAATGGAAGCCAGGGTTACCCATTGGTCAAGTATTACCTTTTGCCGGTTTCCCTGCTGGATGGCGGATGTCCAGCGTCTTACGCCTGGCATCGTTGTGGGTAGGCAAAAAGTGAGACCTGACCCCTAATGTTTGAATGATGTCACAAGTTAATCCCAAGTTTCACCGATAAAATGATCACCATGTAAGTGGTATACCACGCGACTGACGTCTTCCTCAAGACAAAGCTCGACATCGCCGGCAAACCCTCTGTCTACGAGTTCAACTGCAGAACCGCAGGCCATCAGCGAGTTATACCGGCTATTAAGACCTTGCCAGACCAGCGAAGCTGCACGAGCTTCAGGAGAAACATCTGTACGATTGAGCATGGCAACAAGCCCGTCCGCCGCCACGTAATCCTCGAAACTGGGCCGCAAACTATCGTCCGCCGACCAGCGCTCACCGCAAGGGACAACCAATATGCTTTTATACTGATTGCAGGCTTGGGCCGTAGCAATGCAAATTGCGTAAGCTGGCACTGAAAACTGCCTTGCCAAGATCCTTGGCATGGAAAATACAGGCAGAGCCATTGGGTGATGGAAGTACAAGCCTGAGTCCATCGGTGACCCTTGGCATGGATTGGGGGGAGAGGGACCAACCGCCGGCAAACCGGCGTTTACCACTAGCAACCTCTGCCTTTCTCTCATGGCCATATTGCTTCGCACTCTCATCGCGCCAAGGATACGGATAAATAATGGCACCGCGCTCGACTGCGAGAGTTACGCACGTAGAAAATGACATGACATCTAACACAACAATACAATCTACTGTTGGTCCCAGATTCCAGATTGCGGCAGGACCCCATTCAAGACGAACAGAGAAGGACGATTGAGAAAAATAATTCATAGCAAGTTAGTAGTTGGCTTGGAAAGTTAAAAGTAAGTATCCCTTATGTAACTACAATTCAGAGGGTTTAGCAGGATGCTCAAAAACGCCCTGACGCCTTCGGCTATTCGATGCTAAGGATGAAGAATTTTCTGCCATCAAAGCCTTTTGTCGCTTGGTAATCGGTTTTCAGCCGGTTTTCTGGGCTCCTTCGGGGTTCTGTGTCGCCTTTGCAAATGCCGGGGTCAGAAAGGAATGCCGGAGTCATGTCTTGCCTTTTGCCTATCTCCATGCTGGATGGGCGACGTCCAGCCCCTTACGACTGCCATACTTGTTGGTAGGCAAAAAGTGAGACCTGACGTTCGAGTCCTACATAGGCGCGAGAGAGGATGCTAGAAGGGATTCAATGAGTGTTGAAAAGTCATTGATGGAGTAGATCCAGATGGCGTAAATTTGAATTACAAATTCGTATCCGCTACGTTGGCTCTGGCAATTGCCTTCAATGCATTCAGATCATCAGGGTTGAGTTGCTGACACGGAACTGAGGTGGCTCGCCCTGGGGCGTGGAAAAAGAAGATGAAGTGGCTGCTCATTCTGACTTTTTGAATGGCGGACCATTTGAAAGTCATGGAAAAATCTTTGTTGGTCGTCAGGATTCCAGACTCGTCAAAGGTCAGGCGAAACGGGCCTTTTGCCAGCGGGTTGCGTCGGCGTGCCATGAACAGACCGAACGCTAACATGATGGGGGTGAAGAAAAAGCAGCAGATTATCGCCACAATCTGGGTCAGTCCGATCTCTGCGTTAGACGAGAGCGTGAGGTACAGCAGATAGATGCCCGCCAAGGGGAATGGAATCGAGCAGAAGATCTGGGTCGGCGTGCGCACGATGACTTCGAGGTTGCCCCGATATGCGACAGCATAGGGAAAGGCGATTTCAATAGACAGGCTTGGGCTCAACGTTCGCTCCGAAGTTTTGATGCGTGGATGTTTGACTATACATCTGAAATGCTGAGACCGGACATAAGCTTTGATCTGCGGGAAGCCATGCGCGATACGCGTACGCCATGCGCGGAGATTAGTTCATGCTGGGGTGTCAATCTTCAGCATATCTTTGGCGCGGGGGTTGATACTCCAGAGGAGGGCGCCGGCGCAACTGAAATAGAAACCACCGATTCCTGGATCAAACCCCCAGAACGAAGCGCTGCCGATTCCCCAGAGCATGCCAACGATCAGCAGGGCGACAACACGGCGGGCTTCGTTGCGACAGCGTCCCAGCACCAGAAGGCAGAGTGCCAGTACCACAATCAGTGCAGCGTTTGTGCCGCTGTTCGCATAGAGCCGGGCTGGCGTGGTTTTGGGCCAAAAGCCGGGATCGATTTTTGCCAGGGAAAGCACCAGCACTACGATTTGTCCGGTGAGCACCAGAGACAGCATGTATGTGCCTTGCAAAAGCCGCTGTTTGACGTAATTCCACATGGTTCTTGTTCCGTGCATTCTGCTTTTTTGAGATGCCTTATAGATGGTATTGTACAGAAAGACCACCGAACCACGTCCCCCAAGTTGCGATTCGCGAATCGCAGCGCGAATCCGAATCACGCGGTCAGGCCTGATATTATGACATTTTAACGATTGCAGAACCTCTAATGTTCGTATGTCAGCGGGATCTTGGCAAGAAGGAACTTGTGCGTCCGGGGAGCAAGCCTGATTTTCGCTACGCGGCGATGTTTTTTCAGCTAGCCCAGCAGCCGAACAAAGACTACGTCAGGGAGAGCGGGGTGGCCTATGATCGTGCGGTCTAGATGCTGAAGGAGGCGAAGCAGCTCTACGATGCGACTTACCCAAAGCTGGATGCTCAGGTGGTGATCTGGGTCCGCAATGCCGTGAACAATCAGCCCGAGCTGCTGGCAATACTGCGCAAGAAGGCGGTGGGAACAAAGGGTTTGCGCTGTCCCTGCTTCGGGGATGGCCCTGTGGCATTCCGGACTGGCTGTGATGAGAGCGACGCCCAGCCCCGGTCTCGGGGCTGGGGGAGCGTACGGGGCTTTCTAGGGGGCGTTGGTGTATTCAATGCGCCAGTGTACGCCGCCGTCTTCTGAGGTGCGGATCGCGTATTGGCCGCCAAATCCTGAGGTGATGGCATAAAAGAGGCCATCCGGCGTCACCTGGATGGACCGGTCTAGCGAATGGTCGGCCAGCTTGCTCCATGTTGCGCCGTGGTCATCGCTGATCTGCAATTCGGGATTGCCGAAAGCTCCACCGGCAACAATCAACCGTCCTTCCGGTGTGGCAACCGGTGCTGCCACCTTGACCGTGAAGGGAACGGAGAGTGCCTGCCAGCTTTCTGCGTTGTCGTGCGACAGCCAGACGCCGGCAAGTACGCCGCCAGCGCCGCCCCCGGGGGAAGTGAGGGCTCCGATACTGCCGTCTGCATTGGGGGCCACCTGGATGAGCCTGTCCCGATTGGGGGCCTCGCGATGAGTCCATTGCCCCGTCTCAAAATCCAGGAAATGGATCTTGCCGGCGGAAACGGCATAAGCCATCCCGTTCCGGGTACGCCAGGCCCACAGTGTATTCAGGCCATTCCATCTCGAGAAGGCCGTGGATTCAGTGGCGATCTGCGTCCAGTCGCCGGCTTCGATGGTGGCGGAATGAAATAGTCGGACATCATCTCCGGACTGGTCCAACACATACCAGCCGACTTTGTCATTGCCGGCAATGAAGAGGAGTTTGCCGACTGGAAGATTGCCTGGGGAAACCGGCTCCATCTGCTGCCCGTCGCGTGGCATGCGAACAATCGTGGAATATTCACCGACGGCGATGAAACGCGCGTCCTGCCGGTCGGCAGGCATCACATCATAGAGAGATTCCAGCGAATTCCTGGTGCGCCATACCTGCCAGCGGCCTCCGGTAGTTCGCTCCAGTACCGAGCCCATGCGTGTGGCTACCAGAGCGTGGCCGGGTGCTTCGGGTGTGACAGACCGGGATCCGATCGGGGCGCTCAGCGAAATGGACTCGGCGATGTCATATTCGGATACCGGACCCAGCCACCCCGTCGCGGAGGTGGTGAAAAGCGCGGCATATCGGCCGTCGAGGCGCGACAGAAATTTCTGGTTGTCTGTCACCATCGAGCTTCTCCCCAGCAGCGTCCTGCGGCCGTCTGGAGATGACGCAAATACCAGGCGGCCCAGATCAACAGGCTCGCCGCCTTTCACCACAAACTTTCCCAGCAGGTTCTGGCTGGCTTCCCCCATCCTCACAAATGCAGTGGGGCCGAAGTCGTAGCAATCGATCAGGTATTCGCCCTCCGGGAGGGTGCCGACATACGCTGCAGTTTCCGTTTCGGTCTTGGGCCCCACGGAATGCAGTACGTATTCCCTGGCCCGCTCGCCAGACTCATACTTTTTGACTAGATAGGCATGAATGCCGGTCGGGGCCGAGAGCACGGCAGTATTCCCCGTCACGCTGATGCCGACCGGGCTTTCATTTGCGGCAGGAGCTTGGACGACAGGATCTGGCGCGATGTAAATGGCGGGGCCGCAACCCGTCAGCAATGCACTCGCGCAGCACATGCTCAGGAATAGCGCTTTGGCCGGCGCAGATGAAAGTCCGCAGATGACGGATCGCATGGTATTTATTTTCTGTATTTTAAAAAGATTTACATGTTGCATATTAACGGTGCTTGGCGTGTGCCGCCGCAACAATTTCCCGCAGCGTTGCAATAAACGCACAGGCGGGATCGGAGGCTTCACAAGCACTGCGGGCGCCGTTCTCCGCCGTGCGCTGTTTGATGACTGGTTCGAAGGCCGAGGTCAGGTCGTGCTTTTTGCCTATTTCCCTGCCGGATGGGCGATGTTCAGCCCCTTGCGCCTGCCATACTTGTTGGCAGGCAAAAAGTGAGAGCTGATCCTCAGCACGCGCGCGTCCGATTATCGGCGCGTCACGTTGAGTGGTTCTGCCTGGATGTATGACGAGGCCGCCGTGTGCCATAATCAGGCATGCTATACAATTTGCAATCACTATTTAGTCAGGTTCTGATCACGGCACTGATCGTTGTGTTGCGCATAGCGGCCTGGATCATCCTCGCTGCGTGTGCCACCGTACTTGCGCTGAACCTGCCGGGCATGTATCTGCTTGCTACCGGGCAGGTGCAGCCAGGCGGGGCGCTGGCTTTTGGGGATATTGCCATGAGTATGCCGCAGTACTGGCGTGCGGTAGGCGGCGCTGTCGCCGTTATCATCGCCACTATCCTGATTGAATTGCTGGGCGTACACCTTCTGCGTAAACTGCGCGCCAGGGTGGGGCAGCAGTCTCCGGCCATCCGAGATTTCTCATCCTGCCGTTGAAAGGCATGGCTCTTCAGACTTTAGTGAGGGTCAGGCATGCGTTATCGCGCTTGCTACTGTGCGGGATACACCGCAATTTAGGGTGCAATGAACGCCGTGAATTGTACCGAACGAGGGAGCACCCGAAAATTCATGCGGAAGGTGCAATTCGCTGACGCTCATTGTTTGCTTCGCCACCCTTGAAACGCGTGTCGGCCTGTGTTGTAACCCATACTAAAGCCGGATGAATCTTGCTTGTTAGCCATAGCGGGCAATGTGGCCAAGTCATGTGCCTCCTTTCCGGGTCGCAGCGCTTAGAAGCTGTTCATGATCTTAC
>DBTS01000038.1:0-8583 GCA_002307175.1 Rhodocyclaceae bacterium UBA1310 | reverse complement strand
CAGATCGTGAACAGCTTCTTAGACGGTTCCGGAATGGGCAACAGGCTCATAACGCCCACTTGTCAGCGGCACAGCCACTAGCAGCATTATGGTTTTTGCCATCAGAGCAAAAAACTTTCTTTATCAGTATTGATTGCTTTGGCAGACATCCCTATCTTAGCTCAACCGTAGCGCTGAAATTCCCGCGCTTCTGCCAATAGCCCCTGGTGCTTTCTCTGGGGTGTGGGCTCTTACAGAAAGGAATGATTCCGATGACTGATCCCAACGCCTACACGCCGCCTAAGGTCTGGACGCCTCCGCAGTCCAGCGGTGGCACCTTTGCGAACATCAATCGCCCGGTTTCCGGCGCCACGCATGAGAAGGCACTGCCCGTCGGCAAGCACCCGCTGCAGCTCTATTCGCTGGCCACGCCCAATGGCGTGAAGGTGACGATCATGCTCGAAGAGTTGCTGGCGCTTGGCCACAGTGGGGCAGAGTATGATGCATGGCTGGTCCGCATTGGCGAGGGAAACCAGTTTTCGAGCGGGTTTGTGGCCGCCAACCCGAATTCCAAGATTCCCGCGCTGCTGGATACCAGCGGCCCTTCTCCCATCCGGGTATTTGAATCCGGTTCGATCCTGCTGTATCTGGCCGAAAAATTCCATGCTTTCCTGCCTGAAGACATTGCCGGGCGCACGGAAACCCTGAACTGGCTATTCTGGCAGATGGGGGCTGCGCCTTACGTGGGCGGTGGCTTCGGGCATTTCTATGCCTATGCGCCAGAACCGCTGGAATATCCGATCAACCGCTTCGCGATGGAAACCAAACGCCAGCTCGACTTGCTGGATAAGACTCTGGCGCAGCGCCGCTACATTGCCGGCGACGACTACACGATCGCCGACATAGCGATCTGGCCGTGGTATGGAGGCCTTATCAACGGTGATCTGTACAACGCAGCCGAGTTCCTGTCCGTCTACGAATACCGCAACCTGCAGCGCTGGAGCGCCGAAGTTGGTGCACGCCCGGCAGTGCGGCGTGGCAGACGGGTGAATCGCGTTTGGGGTGATGAGGCGGAACAGCTGGCCGAACGCCACGCCGCAAGCGACCTGGACTGAATGGCGTGGCTGGCAAGCTTCGAGATCCCGGAGTTAGATTGCGTCTTTTGTCTGCCAAGCTGTTCAACAAGCTGGTTTGGAAGCCCCGCGTATTACAGTAAAAATATGAGTATGGTATTTTTTGAGATCATAAGTGGTTTTGTGATCAGGACACGATTTTTGAATTTATTCGGGAAATTTATGGCTTCCGCCTGAACTTTGTTACCGCAAAAAATAGCGTTTGACGCGCAAAAGACTAGGCCTGACTCTTTGGTTGTTTGGCAATGATTCTTGTTGCTGAACTCCCGTGTGGGCCTATCCTGGAAGCTGGCCGTCTGCGGAAGAGTGCTTCCGCTCGCGGCAGCCAAGGTTTTCGGAAAAACGTATGAGATATCCGTCAGGATCCTGTACAAGGAATTCCTTTTTTCCGACTTCCATATCAGAAGCAGGGTACCAAACCTCGCTGGGTTGTCGAAATATCGAGGTTCCCATCGAAACCAGGGCTTTATGCACGGCATCCGCGTCAGCCACGGAGATCTGAAAATTGACTCCCCGGCCCAGGGGGCGATCTAGCGGTTCAATATTCCATCCTTCATCGTGCTGTTGCTCTAGCATGATTTGAGCGCCTCCAAGCGCAATGTACGCAAAGGGTGGCGCTTCGCGCCGATATTTGACACTGAAACCAGCTGTTTTGTAAAAAACCAGTGAAGCATTCAGATCCGTCACCGTAAGCTCGGGCACGAGAGGGTTCCAGAAATCGTTGTTATCAGGCATTTCCATGATGATGTGTCATGATTGATTGAGGTTGCGGGAGAAGCCGGAATTGGCCACACAAAGGCCGGACGAGCGAACTTCTCTGACAAAGTGATTTTTCGGCGGCTTGCCGTGCTTCTCGCTGCTCATGCCGGGCTGTTGCCTTGCCATGGGTGGGGCAAGACTATCAAGTGCCCGCACCTATTTGGTATATTTGTCAAAAATCTTGTTGAATGTGCCGTCGGATCGCATGTTCGCGATAGCCTTGTCGAATGACTGGACTATCGAGGGATTCACTTTTCGCCCAAACATCACATAGCTTTGCGTGGTCTCCAGTGAGGGGCCGATGATCTTTGCCTGTTCGCTGGCGTTCAGGCGTTTCAGGATTGAAAGCCCGACTATCTTGCTGCTGACAACGGCGTCCACATGATGGAGCAGCAATTTCCGGAAGTTTGATTCATGGGTCAGTGTGGAGTCGAGTCGCTTGAGTGTGCCATCGCGTACGGCGGAATCAAAGACTTGCCCATACGATGTATCACGAACGACGCCGATCAGCTGACTGCCAAGTTCTTCAAGCTTGCCATCGAATTTCAGTTTTGAATCCCGGGCAACAAAAATGACATAATCCTGCGTTAGAAGTGGCTCCCTGGAAAAAACATAGGTGGCAATCCGTTCGGGGTTTTTTTTGACCGTAAACATGCCGTCGACTTCCCCGGCATCAACCATCATAAAATTGCGGCCAAGCGGGTAAAGGGTGATCTCAACGGGGGTTCCTGCCCGCCTGAAAGCTTCTGTTATTACCTCGACCATGATGCCTGACGGCAGCCCATTCGCCATTTCCATGAACGGTGGATAGTCGAAGCTGGCCAGCACGATGGGCTTGTCCTGGGCGTCTGCATGACTCTCGGCCTGGACGAGCATGGCGAGTATCGCAGCAAACAAATTTCGTACTATACACATGAGCAATTCCCTGTATCGACAGTTAGGGCTGATGAGGGCTGGGCGCAGCAACCAGAGGAGGATAGAAGGACAATGAGGGCGCAGCTTCAGCACGCTTGCCTTCGCTTGTTCCCAACCCCACCTGCCGATGCGTATGCTGCACTTCACCCGAATTGCCCGTATTCGTCGCCTGCCGCAAGCCTCCACGTTAGCAACAATACCCCTAACACATCGTGGCCGCACAAAAAGGAACCCGCCGGGGCATAGTGCCCAATCCCGCCGGAAAATTACCGTCCGGGCAGCAGTGCTTCAGCCGCAATAACGGCACCCACGCTGATCATGCTGCTGGGGTGTCGAGGGGCTGGCCACTGCGGCTATCGCCCGATGAATCGTGGAGTCAGGCCTGGGATTCCGACATTTTGGCAAACGGCGATGTGCTGACCGTGGCTGTCAATCAACGCTGTCAATCAAAGTGCCTGGACTCTTCCTGGCCCAAGCAGTGAGTGCCCCAAGAAAGTCGTCAAGTGCCAGTTCTGCGACTCTTCGGGGGCGCAGCCAGGTCTTGTTGCAACGCATTGACAGACACCAAAGAATCATCGTGCGGCAGTCAAAGAGCACGATCTGACTCAAGGGCTGACAAAAAGACATACAGCATTTTGATTGTGATATCCGGCCGGCATTAACGGCACAGTATTGTGGCAAGCGCTTCAAGAAGTTTGACTTAGAATAATAAATTTAAAACTTTTTGACAAAAATTAACGCAAATATGCACAATCCTGCTGATTGTAAATGAATCTGATGGCCTGCTTGCAGGCCATTCAGCTCTATAAAAACATCCGGGGATTGAAGATGAGGGGATTCAGGCGTTTTGTGACGGGCCTGTGGCTCGTGGTGTGCGTGGTTTTGACCGCCTGTGGTGGTGGGGGGGGGAGGTGGTGGCGGTGGAACAAATACCTCCACGAGCGGCACGGGGGGTACTACCGGCTTCAGCGTGACGGCGGATAAGAGTTCGATTGCGCTGACGTATGACGAAGGCAGCGTCAATGGCGCTTCCGATACCGTGACGGTGACTGCCAACGGCAGTTATTCAGGAACGATCTACATTGGTGCCGTGGTCAGCGGCAGTGGTATATCCAGTTCCATTCCTTTCTCCTTTATTTCCGATACCCAGGCGCGTTTTAATGTCTCGGCTTTGACCGGGATGCCGGCTGGAACCTACAACGGAACCATTCTGCTGTATGCCTGCAGCGATCTGAATTGCAATAATCCGATTGGTGGGACACCGCTGAAGGTGAGCTATACGCTGGTGGTCAGCGTGCCATTCAAGGTTTTGCCGTCTCCCTTGGTGCTTTCGGCGAATAGCGGGGTGGGTGCGTCCGCAAACCTGACGGTGACCCCACTGCCAGGGGTTACCGGCTTTACTGCTTCAGTTGCGTCGGGTGCGGACTGGCTGAGTCTTGGTGCGGTGACCGCCACGACACAGGCAGTCAGTGCCAAGCCCTGGCGCTCTGGTACATACGTGGGCAGTCTCCTGATTACATCCGGTGGCAAGTCCAGGACGGTGCCGGTCCAATATACCGTGCAGGCAGTGACAGGCGAGCACGACCTGCAGGTGTCTCCGGCCAGCCTGACTTTCGCGTCGACCGAGGGCTCGAGCGCAACGATGCAGCCTCTCGCCATCAGTCTGCCTACCTGGATCGGGACGGGGGATGTAACAACCTCGGTCGCTTACGGAACTGGTGCCAGTGGCTGGTTGACCGTGACACGCACGGCGAGCGGCGCAAATGTAGTGGCCTCTGCTGCGGCGTTGACCCAAGGCAGCTATACGGCGACCATTACCTTCACACCGCCCGCACCAGGCACCGCAGTCAGCGTACCTGTGGCATTTACTGTCGGTGCGGGATTGGTACAGCCCGCTGCGGTCAATGTGAAGGTGGGTGGCACAACGACAAGCACGAATCTGTCTGGCAGTATTGCCATTACCGCCAACGGTGCGGTCAGTATTGGCTGGACGGCTTCTGCGGCGGACTCCTGGCTCAAACTGGATACCACTTCCGGGACAACCGGCACATCTGTTTCCACCCTTTCATATCATGTGAATGTCAGTGATGTGCTGGCCTGGAGCAATCTCACCAGCTACAGCACGGTTGTGACGATTACCCCGACACAGACGGCACTGTCACCTGTGAAATTCACGGTGACCTTTACCAAGGCTTTGCCGGAAATCTATTTCCTTGGCCCGTATACGGTGGTGAGCGGCAAAGCCTCGACGATTCATGTGCGGGGGGCTGGCTTTGACAGCGTGAGCGATATGGTCGGCAGTCTGCAGACCAGTGGCCTGGCTCTGGACAGCATCACGCGCGTCAATGACAGCCAGTTCCAGATTACTGTGACGCCGACCTCTTCGGGTAGTTATGCGCTGTCCCTGCCCAACTCGCTGGGCGCGACCAATTCTGCCACGCTGAAGGTGGTTGATCCGCAGACCTATGCGACAGCCGTGCTTGCTGTGCCAGGGCAGGGGCGGTCGATCGATTACGATGCGGTACGCCGGACGGCTTATGTGGTCAATACAGGCACGGAGGCTATCGATGCCATCCATTTTGATGGTAGCACCTGGAAATTGTCTGCTGCATCCTTCTCCGGTGTGCAGGCTGGGGCGATGAGTCCGGATGGCGCAAGCTTTCTTGCCTACAACAGCGCTTCCGAGCTGCGGCTGCTCAATGCGGATACGCTGGCTAACGATTTCAGCCTGACCTACAGCGGTCTGCAGACCGGTGGCCTGGCTTTGGCGGCCAGCACCAACGACGGCCGCACCTGGCTAGGTACTGCAGGTGATCTGGTGTACTTCGATCATCGTAGTCGCAGCATCAAGCTGCGTGCAACGCAGGCACTGTCGACGAATTTCCAGGGGCCGTGGATGCATACCTCGCGGGATGGCGAACGCATGCTGATCACCCAGGCGCCGATCAATTACGGGCCGCCGATGCTGTACATGGATGCCACGGATGAGCTGCTGCATGCCAACACGGCGGGCCTGGGGTATATCATGTTCTTTACGATATCTGACGATGGCAGCCGGGCGATGTTCGAAGAGCAGAGCGTGCGTGATGCAAATTTCGGTCTGATTGGCAATCTGACGTTGCCATCCACGCAATATTCCACGATGGCCGGAGTGCTGGCGCCAGATGGTAAACGCGCGTATGTGCTGACGTATAACGAGGCATCTCTTAACGGCACGGATACGGTGATGCCACGCGTCTATGTGTTCGATACCAGCTCCGCTGCCGGGTTGTACACCAACCTTCCGATTCTGGGATACATTGATTTGCCGGCATATCCCGGATGTCATAACGTAAATACGTATACCTGTAATTTCAAGGTGGCAGCAGCGATCAGCCCGGATGGAAATGCGCTGTTCTTCCAGGGCGACGAGAACTTCATAGTGGTACCGACCAACACGCTTAGCGGCACAGTTTCTGTCAGCGGGTTGTCTACCAGAGTAGGTGACATGGGTGGCAAGGTGCCAGTGCGGATCTGGAATCGTGCAATGGGGGCGGGCTTGGCTCGCTGACCGTTGCGTTACCGGCGCTGCAGAAAAGGCAGCCCTTCAGGGGGCTGCCTTTTTTGGTTCATCAGACTTTAGTGTGGCCAATAACTGGCATGCCGATCCTATCCTCCACTCCTCTGTGCCCAAAAGGCTGCTTGTTGTAGGTCGGAAAAGGCGCAGGCGCGTTCCGGCGCATGGTCATTGTAGCGATCGGGAGAGGTCGCATGCGCGGGTGTCGGCGCTGATTTTCCACTATTGGCATCGGGTTTATCTGGTCACGCAAAACCCCGCTCACGCCAAAAAAGCCGCTCGTCGTTAGTTAAGAAAATTTCCCTTGTCGAAGGCGCATGAGGCGCGTTCCTTCATGTCCGTGACAATGCTGGAGAACTGTTTTCGGATGGATTCGGGGTTGTGATTGGAGGCTGCGTATGACCGCGCATTATCCGAGAGATGCCGTTTGCGATCTTCTGAACCGATCAGGCCTTCAATTTCTCTCACTGCGTCTGCAATGAAGGTGTGGTCGGGATTTTCCAGACCCTGGTAGCGTTCGGAGACTACTCCTCTGTCAGCATCGTAGCGCCAGTATTTCCCCTCGCGTCCCCTGATTCGGAGGCCATTGACGCCGTGAGCGAGATATTCATCATTTCCCCAGGCATCAGCGAGAACACAGATGCAGCCATTGGCCATTGCTTCGAGCGTGGACATCGAATGGAGTGAGGCGGCAGGGAGCAGATAAAATTCTGCTTCTGCAAAGAGTTTGCTCATATCCTCGGCATCCAGCTTGCCGTCCAGAATGCGAACATTGGGGGCGTTCAGGTTCGCCCTGATTTCTTCAGGTACGTCCTCAGGAATCCTGCACCGTATAACCAGTTCGAGGCCGGGATGTTTCCTGCTCAGTTCGGCGAAGATTTTCACGGCGTCTACGCCGCCCCGCGAGTAGAAGCTGCCAGTGTGTTGATGCCATGAGGTGGTGAAAAGAAATTGCCCGGTCTTTTTGATACAGGGTATGGGTGGGGGCAGAAAGAAGGGTAGATGATAAATCTTGCTGGAGAGGGTGGTGTCGCCAAGCAGGAGCGGAATCGCCTTCTGGGTGGCCTTGATGTTCGTGATCAGCCCGAGACAGGTATCCGCTGAAACAAGACTGCGGATCAGGGTGCAGATATCCTTGTCCCTGCCCCGTGGATCGAAATCCCAACTTTGCGCCGAAGTGATAAATGGGAGAAACATTGTGGTTGATTTCTCGACCTGAAGGCACCACGGCTGGTACCCGAGCGTCAGGGGCGCTCCCTGGAAAAATTGGATGCCGGGAGTTAAAGACACGATGCACTGGCTGACGTAATCTCGTGATTCGATGAAGCGTCTGATCGTTGACTCGGCAATGCCTGTCATGCGCATTCTGCTTCTGAAGCCTTGGAGCGAGCGGTCCAGCGAGGCGAGAGTGGTGTTGCTGTATTCGAGTGAGGCTGCGTGGCCAGGCGCAATGTTGTCATAGCCTTCCACAAAAAGTGGATCAAGGGCAGGGTGGTTGGCTCCGTAGTAATGTGTGTTGATCGGAATTCCAAGCATCGAGGTGAGCCGAGTCTTGCCTGATCTGCCGATAAGTTTCAGGTGAAGAAGATGCTGTGCTTCAGTCAGATCGTCGCAGACGATCACCTCCTGGTGTTGCCGGGTTTCCTCCGTAAAAGGGCCGAGCCATTGAGGCAAGACATAGACGTTTTCCTGATAGCCGACGAAATTGTATCCCTCTTCCGAGCCAAGCAAATGAGGTTGCATGCGCAGATGTCCTTTATGTTGAACAGCGCTGACGGACATACGGGGGCAGGTCTGATATGACGACATTTCATCAAACGCCAACGTTCTGGTTTTGGCCGCCATCCAAGCTCTGCAGTGCCAATTCATGCTTCACGGCACGGCTTGGATTTCCGATGTTTTACCGCGTCGGCATCTGAATTTGTAGCCAGAAAAGATGTTTTATGACTTTTATCACGGAAATTCCTGCCTGGTACAGAAGCGTGAGTGGTGCGCTGCGGCAGGTTCGTCATTTGGCGTAAGCGCAGGGGTCACTTATAGCCTGACCCCGTTCGTCGTGGGATGAACGCCTGTACGCCTAATCGGAACGGCAACTGTTCCCGGAACTGTAATAGCCGCTGGGGCAATTGATGCCATCACCACTGTAGAACGCATGACACGAGGAAGAGGAACTCGCCAGATCTATGCTCACTCCCGCCTTGTTTGCGGTGCCAAAGATATGGTCCTTCAGACTTTTGTGTG
>DBTS01000024.1:58681-117686 GCA_002307175.1 Rhodocyclaceae bacterium UBA1310 | reverse complement strand
AGAGCCGCGGCATCTACGAAGCCCCTGGGATGGCGCTGCTGCATATTGCCTACGAACGTCTGCTGACCGGCATCCACAACGAGGACACCGTTGAACAGTATCGTGTCAATGGTCTGAAAATCGGCCGCCTGCTCTATCAGGGCCGCTGGTTCGACCCGCAGACCCTGATGCTGCGCGAAACCGCCCAGCGCTGGGTGGCTCACGCCATCACTGGCGAAGTCACGCTGGAGCTGCGCCGTGGCAACGACTACAGCATCATGAACACGGAAAGCCCGAACCTGACCTACGCACCGGAACGCCTGTCGATGGAAAAGGTGGAAGACGCTCCGTTCACCCCGGCTGATCGTATCGGCCAGCTGACCATGCGCAATCTGGACATCATCGACACGCGCCAGAAGCTGGGCATCTATACCGGCACTGGCCTGCTCGGCAAGAGTTCCGACAGCTGCATCCCGCTGATCAGTAGTGGCAAGAAGGACGGCAAGTAATCCACGCTGTCACGCGTGCCCCCGCAAAGCCCGCTTCATGCGGGCTTTTTCGTTGCAGCACCCCATCCTCATGCCGAATGTCGAGAGACGGGATACCCGCAAGCCGTTACGGCCCAAGGTAAAGTATTCCGACACTGCCACTCGACACCTTTGCGCTGTCCTGCCAGGTTGAAATGCAGCAACTGCAGACCAGACGACGTCATTAAGTTAATAAAGTAACTGAAACATCTTCCCGCCATTACAAAGACATAACAAGAACGACCCCGAAGACACTTCCTTCAGAGAAACGAGAGCAAGAAAAAAGGGGCCATAGCCCCTTTTTTCTTCATCCTCAAGCAAGGCGCCTTATGACGCGTCGGGATGACCGACTTCCTTCAATACTTCATGCACGCCAATGTGGCGCACATCACGCCCCCGCACGAGGAAGATGGTGTACTCGGCGATGTTCTTGGCGTGATCCCCAATGCGCTCGAACGCCTTGGCAGCAAACAGGATGTCGATCCCGCGCGAAATGGTGCGCGCATCTTCCATCATGTAGGTGATGAGCTGGCGCGTAACAGCCTTGAATTCGACATCAAGCTCGTGATCTTCGCGCACAACTTCAGCGGCGGCATCCATGTCCATACGCGCCATGGCATCCAGAGACTTGCGCAGCTGTTCAATGGCCTGCACGCCCAGATGCTTGAGCTGAGTGCGCGGGCGCCCGGACGGCTCGTTCTGATACAGCGTGCGCGCCACCTTGGCAATTTTCTTGGCTTCGTCGCCAATGCGCTCCAGATCCGTCACCACCTTGGAAATGCTCATGATGGTGCGCAAATCTTTGGCAGTGGGCTGGCGGCGGGCAATGATCTGATTGCAGACTTCGTCCATCTCGACTTCGAGCTCGTTGACGTGATGATCATTCTCAATCACACGCTCGATCAGAACCATATCGCCTTCCATGAAACCAGCGAGCGCGCCTACCACCTGCTGCTCGACATAGCCACCCATCTGCAACACCCGGGTGCGTACCCCATCCAGCTCGACGTCATATTGACGCATGGTATGCTCGTTCATCTTTGATCCTCTTGGCCTGCTCTGGCAACGAACCACACATTATCTGAGAAAAACATGACAGTTCTATTGCAAACTGTCCGTCGATTGCAAACCACCCCAAACACTCCCAGCCCACCCGTCCTCAGCGTTCAAACCGCTTCACGCCTTCGGCGGTGCCTAGCAGCAGAACATCGGCCGGGCGATGGGCAAACAGCCCGCTGGTCACTACCCCGACGATCTGGTTCAGACTTTCTTCCAGCTTCAGCGGTTCCGTGATCCGCAGATCATGCACGTCAATGATGACATTCCCGTTGTCGGTCACAACCCCTTCACGCCATACCGGGCGCCCGCCCAGCAAGGCGATGGCGCGGCTGACCTGGGCACGTGCGAGCGGGATCACCTCAACGGGAAGCGGAAACCGGCCCAGTACCTCAACCTTTTTCGAAGCATCTGCAATACACACGAAACGTCTGGCCACGGCAGAAACGATCTTCTCGCGCGTCAAGGCAGCACCACCACCCTTGATCATGGCAAACGACGCATCAATCTCATCAGCCCCATCCACATAAACGGGAAGTTCTTCGACTTCATTGAGGTCGAACAGGCGGATACCGTGCCCGGCAAGGCGCCTGGCGCTCGCATCAGAGCTGGCCACGGCACCCCGGATACGTTCCCGCATGCCTGCCAAGCCATCAATGAAGAAATTCGCGGTCGAGCCGGTACCGACACCGATGATCTGGCCTTCCGGCACGTATTCCAGCGCAGCCTGCGCAACCTGTTGCTTCAAAGTATCCTGATTCATGGATTCACTGCCAAAAAGATAATTCAGCGGCTATTGTAGCCTTAACCGGCAAACACGCCGCCTTTTGAAGGTATCTGGATGCAAAAAGCGGGCCGAAGCCCGCTTCCTGCTGTCTCCATCCCTCACTCTCAAGCAATCATCCATTCATGGCCGTTCTACGGCGATTGCGACCCCGCATCCACCACCCACACACAGGGTTGCAAGGCCTTTTTTGACGTTACGCCGCTGCATTTCATAGAGCAGTGTCACAAAAATTCGGCATCCTGACGCCCCAATCGGGTGCCCCAAGGCAATCGCGCCACCATTGACATTGATCTTGGCGGTATCCCAGCCCAGTTCCTTGTTCACAGCCAGAGCCTGGGCGGCAAACGCTTCATTGCCTTCGATAAGATCCAGCTCGTTGATATTCCAGCCTGCCCGTGCAAGAGTCTGCCGGGTTGCCGGTGCCGGGCCGATCCCCATGATAGAGGGATCCACGGCGGCAGTTCCGTAGGCACGTATGTAGGCCAGGATGGGAAGGCCCAGTTCACGGGCCTTGGACTCACTCATCACAAGCACCGCCGCAGCCCCATCATTGATGCCCGAGGCGTTGCCGGCAGTGACCGTCCCGGCCTTGTCAAACGCAGGCCTGAGAGAGGCCAGCGCATCAATCGTGACCCCTGTCTTGATGAATTCATCCGCGTCAAAGATCGTGTCGCCCTTCCGACCAGGAATCACCACCGGAACGATCTCGTCCTTGAAACGCCCTTCCTTCTGCGCAGCCTCTGCCTTGTTCTGTGAAGCTACCGAGAAGAGATCCTGCTCCTCACGGGTGATGCTGTATTTTTTCGCGAGGTTTTCTGCCGTTATCCCCATGTGATAACCATTAAAGATATCCCACAGGCCATCATGAACCATGCTGTCAATGAGCTTGGCGTCCCCCATGCGGAATCCATCGCGTGAGCCGGCAAGAATATGCGGACTGGCTGACATGTTTTCCTGCCCGCCGGCCACCACGATCTCGGCGTCACCACATTTGATGGCTTGGGCCGCCAGAATGACCGCTTTCAGGGCGGAGCCGCAGACCTTGTTGATGGTCACAGCCGGGACTGTCTCCGGCAATCCGGCGCGAATGCCTGCCTGCCGCGCCGGGTTCTGCCCCAGCCCTGCGGTCAGGACATTTCCCATGATCACATCATTGACTTTATCCGCAGGAATGCCGGTTTTCGCCAGCAAGCCACGAATCACAGTTGCACCGAGTTCTGCCGCCGGCACTTTGGCGAGCGTACCACCGAACTTCCCGATGGCAGTGCGAACAGCTGCCACGATCACTACGTTTTCCATAGCGTTCTCCTCTATCAGGTCCGATTTGTCCGGGCTTTTGGCCAAAGCTCTGGGAACCTGTGCAGGGCAGAAACTGAAGAAAACGGCAGAACACCTGACAGCACTGAAATCGCAAGCTGGAGTGGCGAGACAAGGATTTCAAGCAATGATGTACTGCGGATTACCTTCGCAACTGGATCATGGACAGGTCCTTATGTGGCGGATACTAACGCTGCGACGCAGCATGCTTTTTAAACCTACCCCTTCGAACATTGCACGAAAGGCACAAAACAAAAGGCCACCCGGAGGTGGCCTTTTATGAGATACAGGTAAAACCCTGTTAAGACTTACTTCTTCTTCATTGGCGGCAGGTCGGTACAAGCCCCTTCGAACACTTCGGCAGCCATGCCGATGGATTCGCCCAGCGTCGGATGCGGGTGAATCGTCTTGCCGATATCAACAGGATCTGCCCCCATCTCAATGGCCAGCGTGACTTCACCGATCATGTCGCCAGCATTCGGGCCAACAATCGAGCCACCAATCACACGATGGGTTTCCTCATCGAAAATCAGCTTGGTGAAACCATAATCGCAACCGTTCGCAATGGCACGGCCAGAGGCTGCCCAGGGGAACTTCGAAACACCGATCTTGCGACCGGTCTTCTTGGCTTCCAGTTCGGTCACTCCGACCCAGGCCACTTCCGGCTCGGTGTAGGCTACAGAAGGAATCACGGAGGCGTCGAAATAAGACTTTTCGCCAGCCGCTGCTTCAGCCGCTACGTGAGCTTCATGCACACCCTTGTGGGCAAGCATCGGCTGACCAACGATATCGCCAATCGCGAAGATGTGCGGCACGTTGGTGCGTTGCTGCTTGTCGACATGGATGAAGCCGCGATCATTGACGATCACGCCAGCCTTCTCGGCATCGATCTTCTTGCCATTCGGGCTGCGACCCACGGCAGACAGCACCAGATCGTATTTCTGCTCTTCGGCGGGCGCCTGTTCACCATCGAACTTGACCAGCAGACCATCCGGGCGCACGGTGACGCCAACGGTGCGGGTCTTCAGCATGATCTTGTTGAAGCGATGCAGGTTTTGCTTTTCCCAGACCTTGACGAGATCGCGGTCGGCACCAGCCATGAGGCTGTCACCCATCTCGACGACGTCGATCTTGGCACCCAGTGTGGAGTACACCGTGGCCATTTCCAGACCAATGATGCCGCCGCCGATCACCAGCATGCGCTTGGGAACGAAGCGCAGTTCCAGCGCGCCGGTAGAATCAACAATGCGCGGATCTTCAGGCAGGAAGGGCAGCTTCACGACCGAGGAACCGGCCGCAATGATGCACTTCTTGAACTTGATGATCTTTTTTTCGCCCGTTTCATCACGGCTGTCGCCAGTGGTCAGCGACACTTCCATGTGGTTCGGATCGATGAACTTGCCGTAACCACGCACGACTTCTACCTTGCGAGTCTTGGCCATGCCTGACAGACCGCCAGTGAGCTTGTCGATCACTTTCTGCTTGTGGGCACGCAAACGGTCCAGATCCACGTGCGGGGCATCAAAAGCCACGCCAACGTTGGCGAAATGGGTAGCTTCCTCAATCACATTGGCCACGTGCAGCAGGGCCTTGGAGGGAATACACCCAACGTTCAGGCAGACACCACCAAGCTTGCCGTAACGCTCGACGAGCACAGTCTGCATGCCCAGGTCGGCGGAACGGAATGCGGCGGAATACCCACCGGGGCCGGCGCCGAGCACCAGCATTTCGCACTCGATGTCGGCACCGCCGACATGGCTGCCAGCCACCGGGGCTTCAGCCGGGCCAGAAGCTGCGGCTGCCGCAGCCGCACTCGCGGCAGCCGGGGTTGCAGGGCTGGCCGAAGCCGGTGCTGCGTTCGAATCGAGCATCAGCAGTACCGAGCCTTCGGACACGCGATCACCAACATTGATGGCGATCGACTTGATCTTGCCGGCTGCAGGAGACGGCACTTCGAGCGTCGCCTTGTCGGATTCCAGGGTCACCAAAGGATCATCGACATTGACGCTATCGCCGGGCTTGACGAACACTTCAATGACCGGGACATCCTTGAAATCACCTATGTCCGGTACCTTAACTTCAATCAATTCACTCATGATTCATCCTCTGGCCATTACAGCAGCACGCGGCGGAAATCTTTCAACACGCCAGCGAAGTAGGTGTTGAAGCGTGCGGCTTCGGCGCCGTCGATGACGCGGTGGTCCCACGACAGCGACAAGGGCAGGATCAGGCGCGGCACGAACTGCTTGCCGTCCCACACCGGGCGGATCTGTGACTTGCACACACCCATGATCGACACTTCCGGCGCGTTGATGATCGGTGTGAAATACGTACCACCGATACCCCCCAGGGAACTGATGGTGAAGCAACCACCCTGCATCTGATCGGGCTTGAGCTTGCCTTCGCGGGCCAGCTTGGCGAGTTCGCCCATTTCCTTGGCGATCTCGATCACACCCTTCTTGTCGGCATCCTTGATCACCGGAACCATCAGACCGTTCGGTGTATCGGCGGCAAAACCGATGTGGAAATACTTCTTGAGAACCAGGTTGTCGCCGTCGAGCGAGGCGTTGAAGGTCGGGAACTTCTTGAGCGTGGCAACCGCAGCCTTGATCATAAAGGCCAGCATGGTCAGCTTCGCACCGCTCTTTTCGAGTTCCTTGTTCATCAGCACACGGAAATCTTCCAGGTCGGTGATATCAGCGTCGTCATGCGTCGTGACGTGCGGGATCACCACCCAGTTGCGATGCAGGTTGGCGCCGGAGATCTTCTTGATGCGTGACAGGGGTTTGGTTTCGATTTCGCCAAACTTGGTGAAATCAACCGTCGGCCACGGCAGCAGGGAGAGCCCGCCGACACCTGCGCCGGCTGCACCAGCAGCAGGTGCGGCAGCCGAGCCGGAAGACGCCTGGGCCAGAATTCCCTTGATGAAGTTCTGGATGTCTTCCTTGAGGAGGCGGCCCTTCGGGCCTGTAGCGGCAACCTTGGCGATGTCGACACCAAGTTCGCGTGCAAACTTGCGTACGCCGGGGCTGGCATGGGAATTGGACGGCGTGGCGGTAGCCACCGGCGCATTTGCAACGGGAGCAGGCGCAGCAGCCTTGGCCGGAGCCGGTGCAGCAGCGGCGGCAGCTGTCTGTGCCGGAGCGGGAGCTGCAGCAGCGGGAGCACCAACAGCTTCGATCAGGGCCAGAACGGCACCTTCGGAGACGCGATCACCAAGCTTGACGCGCAGTTCCTTGATCACACCGGCTGCGATCGCCGGCACTTCCATGGTGGCCTTGTCGGATTCCAGAGTGGCAACCGGCGCATCCAGGGCAACTGTATCGCCAACCTTGACGAACAGTTCGATGACCGGCACATCCTTGAAGTCACCAATATCCGGCACCTTCAGTTCAACCACACCACCGGCAGCAGCCGGAGCGGGCACTGCCGCAACGGGTGCAGCAGCCGGGGCTACCGATGCGGGTGCCGGGGCAGCTGCGGCGGCCGGAGCGGCGGCAGCACCTGCTGCATCCTCAATGACCACGACGACAGCACCTTCAGCAATGCGGTCGCCAAGCTTGACACGCAGCTCCTTGACCACACCGGTAACAGAGGAAGGCACTTCCATCGTGGCCTTGTCGGATTCCAGGGTGATCAGGGGATCGTCGACCTTGACCGCATCTCCGACCTTGACGAATACCTCAATGACCGGAACATCCTTGAAATCGCCGATGTCCGGTACCTTTACTTCGATGAGTTGGCTCATTGTGTTCTCCGTGGAAGGAAGAAAGATAGCCGGCGCACTCGCGCCGGCCTCATCCTTCACTTAATCCTTATGCATGCAGAGGATTGGGTTTGCTCGGGTCGATGCCGTACTTGGCAATCGCAGCCGCAACCTTTTCGCGTTCGATCTTGCCTTCGTCAGCCAGAGCGGCCAGCGCGGCAATGGTCACCCAGCGACGGTCCACTTCGAAGTGGGCACGCAGGGCTTCACGCGTATCGGAACGGCCGAACCCGTCGGTCCCCAGCACCACATAACGATTCGGCACAAACGGGCGAATCTGTTCAGCATACAAACGGATGTAGTCGGTCGCCGCAATCACAGGACCCACAGCACCCTTCAGCTTCTCGGCAACATGGGAAACACGCTTCTCTTCAAGCGGATGCAGCATGTTCCAGCGCTCAGCGGCCTGGCCATCACGGGTCAGTTCGTTGAAGCTAGGTGCGCCCCAGATGTCGGATTCAACACCCCAGTCAGCCTTGAGCAGATCCGCTGCAGCAATGACTTCGCGGAAGATCGTGCCCGAGCCCATGAGCTGGACCCGTGCGCCCTTGCCCTTGCCACCGGTACGGAACTTGTAGAGCCCCTTGATGATGTCGGCTTCAGCGCCGGCAGGCATTTCGGGGTGCTCGTAGTTCTCGTTCATCGCCGTGATGTAGTAGTACACATCTTCCTGCTCGGCGAACATGCGGCGCAGACCATCCTGGAAGACCACTGCGACTTCATACGAGAAGGTCGGGTCGTAGCTGATGCAGTTCGGGATGGTGTGAGCCAGCACATGCGAGTGCCCGTCTTCGTGCTGCAGACCTTCACCGTTGAGTGTTGTGCGACCAGCCGTACCACCGATCAGGAAACCACGCGAACGCGAGTCCCCGGCCGCCCAGCACAGATCCATCGTGCGCTGCAGACCGAACATCGAGTAGAACACGTAGATCGGGATCATCTGGTGGCCGTGAGCCGAGT
Organism: Rhodocyclaceae bacterium UBA1310; assembly: GCA_002307175.1. Classification (GTDB taxonomy): domain Bacteria; phylum Pseudomonadota; class Gammaproteobacteria; order Burkholderiales; family Rhodocyclaceae; genus Uliginosibacterium. Next base: position 109,294 of record DBTS01000024.1, on the reverse strand, counting down.
AGGCCGTGGCTGCAGCGATCCAGTCAGCCATGGCACCAGCTTCGTTAATGCCGTCCTGAATCACCTGACCGTTCTTGGCTTCCTTATAGAACATCAGCTGGTCATGATCCTGCGGCAGGTACTTCTGACCTTCCTGGTTCCAGATGCCGTACTGACGGAACATGCCTTCCATCCCGAAGGTACGCGATTCATCAACCACGATGGGCACAACGTTCTTGCCGATGTGCTTATCCTTCATGATGGTGTTGAACATGCGCACCAGGGACATCGTCGTGGAGAACTCGCGGCCTTCGCCGGAAGCCTTCAGCAGCGCGTCAAACGCAGACAGGGCCGGCACTTCGAGTGCGGCGGCCTTGCGGCGGCGCGACGGCAGATAGCCGCCCAAAGCCATGCGGCGTTCGCGCATGTAGGTCAGTTCGGCAGAACCTTCTTCAAACTTGATGAAGGGCATCTTTTCGAGCTGGTCATCAGCAACCGGAATGTGGAAGCGATCGCGGAACGCACGCAGCGAGTTCAGCGTCATCTTCTTCTGCTGGTGGCTGGTGTTCTGCGCTTCACCGGATTCACCCATGCCGAAACCCTTGACCGTCATGGCCAGAATCACGCTGGGCTGATCGGTGGAATCGACAGCCTTCTTGTAGGCAGCGAAGACCTTGAACAGGTCGTGACCACCACGGTTGAGCTTCCAGATGTCATCATCGGTCCAGTCTGCAACCAGCGCCTTGAGTTCAGGCGTGTTGAAGAAGTGCTCACGCACCCAGGCACCGTTCTTGGACTTGTAGGTCTGGTATTCGCCGTCAACCACTTCGAGCATGCGGCGCTTCAGCAGACCCTGGGTGTCACGTGCGAACAGGGCATCCCAGTTGGAACCCCACATCAGCTTGATGACGTTCCAGCCGGCACCACGGAATTCGCTTTCGAGTTCCTGCACGATGCTGCCATTACCACGCACCGGGCCGTCCAGACGCTGGAGGTTACAGTTGATGACGAAGATCAGGTTGTTGAGCTTTTCACGGGCGCCAAGGGCAATCGCGCCACGGGACTCAACTTCGTCCATTTCGCCGTCGCCCAGGAAGGCCCAGACCTTGCGGCCGGTATTGTCCTGGATGCCACGGTCGGACATGTACTTCATGAAGCGGGCCTGATAGATGGCCTGCAGCGGCCCCAGACCCATGGAGACGGTCGGGAACTGCCAGAAATCCGGCATCAGCCAGGGGTGCGGGTAGGACGACAGACCCTTGCCCGAGGTTTCCTGGCGGAAGTTTTCGAGTTGTTCTTCGGTGAGACGGCCAAGCAGGAATGCACGTGCATAGATGCCTGGAATAGAGTGCCCCTGGAAGAAGACCAGATCGCCTTCCTGTTTGTCGGTCGGCGCCTTCCAGAACCAGTTGAAGCCGACGTCATACAGAGTTGCGCTCGAAGCGTACGAGGCCATGTGACCACCCACGTTGGTGTGCTTGTTGGCACGCACCACCATGGCGATTGCATTCCAGCGCAGATAGGCCTGGATACGCAATTCGATTTCGGGGTCACCGGGGTAGTTGGGCTGATCGCCCGTGGAAATGGTGTTCACGTACGGGGTGTTGGCACTGTAGGGAACTGCCACACCTTCATCGCGTAAGTCGTCGATCAGCTTTTCGATCAGAAACTGGGCGCGTTCGGTACCTTCTTTTGCAACAACTGCTTCCAGTGCTTCAACCCATTCCTGGGTTTCCTGCTCGTCCGCATCGGAACGAAGCAGGACATGGGGCACAACTGCCATATTGCTCTCCTCATCAGGGGTTCATTAAAGCCATCGCGGTCGGAGAAACCGGAATGACGTGCCTTTTCTTTACTTGCCTATACTCACAAAGTGGGTAAAGGCTGGCTCTGAGACTTTTGCCGTCCCTTGTTGCAACCCGTGATTATCCGCGTTTCAGACTACCCTGGATAAGCTGGAGGGGCGACTCGCCGGTCTTGGAATATAAAAGAATGGCGCCTTTCACGCAATCTTGACGATCCATCAAATTTGCCGACACAAGCATAAAAAACCTTGAACAATCAGGATTCTGCAATGCACAAATATGCAAAAAGCAATCAATAAAAACTCCCCAGGGCAGATGGAAACGACTTTGTGACAAAACTGAAATATCGATTTGCCTTTCTAAGGCAAACTGTCTTGGGGGGAAGTACCGATAGCGGTTTACCCGAATTTTCCTTCACAATCCCCCCGCCAGATGGCCTGCTGGTCACCAACACCCCTCTTTAATGAAGGGGTAACATGCACAAAGAGCCATGTTGCGTGCCCGGATTGCCAACCTAAACTGCCCGGAATGAAGCCGATCGACGAGAACGCCCCAGCCCACCGCCGCCGCCCCCAGTCACCGGTCCAGACCATTCTGTTCCTGGCGGCCATCCTGGGGTTGGCGTGGTTTGCCGCCATGCCGGCCACATTGGGTGCGGCCGATCCATGGCGTTTCATGCTGGTGGTGGTGATCTCCGTCGTGGCAGTCGCCACCTGGGGCGTCTTTACCACCAAGGAACGCAACCAGCTCGTCGGACAGGCCGAAGAAGAGCGCGACCTGTTCTTCAGTCTGTCGCTGGACATCTTTGGCATGCTCGATGCCACAGGGCACTTCCAGCGCCTCAACCCGGCGCTGGTCAATACGCTCGGCCTCAAACCGGAAAACATCGAAGGCATGGCGCTGATCGACATCGTCCATGCGGATGACCGCAACATCGTCCGGCAGGGGTTAAACAGCCTTGCCGGCGGCCAGGCAGCGCAGTTCGAGGTGCGCTGCCGCTGTGGTGACGGCAGTTATCGCTGGCTGAGCTGGAATGCCACCCCACTGCCCAAGGAGTCGCGCGTCTATGTGGTGGCTCACGATGTCACCGACCGCAAGATCAGCGAGGATGCGTTGCGCAGCGAATCTGCCTTCCGCAAGGCCATGGAAGATTCGGTACTGACGGGCTTGCGGGCGGTAGATATGAAGGGGCGCATCATCTACGTCAACCGTGCCTTCTGTGAACTGGTTGGCTACGACATGGGCGACCTGATTGGCCGCGAACCCCCTTTCCCCTACTGGGCAGATGCCAATGACGAGAAGGCTCCCCAGTGGATTGAACCTGAACGCTCGGGACAAACCCCGGCGGAGGGCATAGAGCTGCGCATCCGCCGCCACGACGGAAAGTTGCGCTATGTGCGCATGCACGTCTCGCCTCTTGTCAACGCCGATGGCATTCAGACCGGGTGGATGACGGCGATGGCCGACATTACGGAACAACATCGGACCAGCAATGATCTGCAGGCGGCCAATGAGCGCATCACGGCAGTTCTGGAGGGTCTGGATGCGGCTGTCTACGTGGCGGATGCCGCCACCTCCACGCTGCTGTATTCGAACCGGGCCTATGAGGCTCAGATGCGCCTGGCGGGCGACACCGGGCATCTTGGCGTGCCACAGCCCGAGTGGGGGGATTATCCGGTTGACCCGCGCCGTCTGTTGGCCCACGACGTGCCACGCGAGCTGTTCGACGGGGAATTGCAGCATCCACAGACCGGGCAGTGGTTCCACCTGCGGGAACGGGCACTACGCTGGGTGGATGGGCGCATCGTGCGTCTGGGGGTTGCCACGGACATCTCCACCATGAAACGCGCCGAAGAACTCACGCGCGAACAGGAAGAACGTCTGGCCCAGACTTCACGCCTGATCACGATGGGCGAAATGGCATCAACGCTGGCCCATGAACTGAACCAACCCCTCTCGGCCATCTCGAATTACAGCATGGGTTGCGTAAACCGCCTGAAAAGCGGCAATTTCCGGCCTGAAGACCTGCTTGGCGCCATGGAGAAAGCCAGCGCCCAGGCCGTGCGGGCCGGCAACATCGTGCGCCATATCCGCGATTTCGTGCGCAAGAGCGAGCCGCGCCAGTGCCTCGTCCGGATCGAGCAGATCATCGAGGATGCGATCGGAATTGCCGGCATCGAAGCCAAGCGCCTCGGCGCCCATATCATTGTTTCGATTCCGGCAGACCTGCCGCCCGTCATGGCCGACCGCATCATGATTGAACAGGTACTCATGAACCTGATCAAGAACGGCGCCGAAGCCATGCACGAAAAGCCCATCCATGAACGGCGCATCGACATCACAGCCGAGATTCATGAAGATCTCGTGCAGATCAACGTCAGCGATTTCGGCACGGGAATCAACCCGCTCATCGTCGACCATCTGTTTTCGCCATTCTTCACGACAAAAAAGGACGGCATGGGCATGGGGCTGAACATCTGCCGTTCGATCATCGAATTCCACAAGGGTCGGCTTTGGGTTGACCCAAACCCTACGGGAGGGAGTATCTTCCGTTTCACGTTGCCGCAGGAGACAAGCCTTGAATCAGACATTACCCAGTAACGTCCCATCACCCGAACAACTCGTCTATATCGTCGATGACGATGAAGCCTTGCGCGACTCGCTGATCTGGTTGCTGGAATCAACCGGGTTGAAGTCGCTGGCGTTCGATTCCGCCGAAAATTTTCTGGCAGCCTATAACCCGCGCATGAACGGGTGTCTGGTGCTGGACATCCGCATGCCCGGCATGAGTGGCCTGGAACTGCATGAAAAGTTGCTGTCCATGCATTCGACACTGCCCATCATCTTCATCACCGGCCACGGTGATGTGCCCATGGCCGTGTCTGCCCTCAAGAAGGGCGCCATCGACTTCATCGAAAAGCCTTTCAACGACCAGGAAATGGTCAAGCTGATCCGCACGGCACTTGCCGAAGACCTCAAGCGGCATGACGCCCGCCGCCAGGAAGCCGAAGCCCAGCGCCGCATTGAGGGGCTGACGCCGCGCGAGCGGGAAGTGCTCGACCTGATCGTGGCTGGTCGCCTCAACAAGCAGATCGCCGATGACCTGGGTATCAGCATCAAGACCGTGGAAGTGCATCGTGCCCGCGTCATGGAGAAAATGGGGGTCAACTCCCTGGCTGAACTCGTTCAGCATGTGATGATCTCCACCCCCAAGCACGAATAAGTCCGGCCAACCCCGCTACGGCGGGGTTTTTCGGCATTCTCCTTTTCGGCGTTCCCCCGCTCTCTTTGCACGGATTCCCCATGGCATTCGAAACAGGCCCTGCCTGCGCCGCCGACCTTGCCGGCATTCTCGCGCTCATGGCCGCCAATCAGCCTTCCCAGGGAGGGCGCCTGTCTGCCAATCTGCCGCGTGAGCGGCTGCTGGCAATGCTCGCCGACCTGCCTTTCGTGGTGGCGCGACGTGAGGGGGAAATCATTGGTTTTCTGCTGGTCAGCTCGCGCAGCATGAATGCCGATATCCCGGTGATTCAGGCCATGCTTGAGGCCTACCCCGGTGAACCCGATGCCTATGTTTATGGCCCGATCTGCGTGGCCGAGGCTGAGCGTGGCCAGGGCGTTGCCCAGGCCATGTTTGCATGCCTGAAGGAACTCCTGCCTGGTCGCGAGGGCATTCTCTTCGTCCGCCAGGATAACCCTGCATCACTCAAGGCCCACAGCCGCATGGCCATGCGTGAGGTGGCCAGTTTCGATTTCAGGGGCATGGCACACACGGTGTTTGCGTACCGCAGTTGAAGCCCCCTCAGTTGTTACTGGCTAAAGGCAGCTCAGGCCTCAAACAGGCGGGCCAGTTCGGCCCCCGGATTTTCGGCGCGCATGAAGGCTTCGCCCACCAGGAAAGCATTCACACTATGCGAGCGCATGGTGCGCACATCCTTCTGACCGTGAATGCCGCTTTCAGTAACCACGATACGCCCAGCCGGAATACGTGAGAGCTGTGCCAGGGTGACTTCCAGCGACACTTCGAAGGTGCGCAGATTGCGGTTGTTGATCCCCAGCAGCGGCGTGGTGAGCTGGGTGGCGATATCCAGTTCGTCAGCACTGTGGACTTCAACCAGCACGCCCATGCCCAGATCGTGGGCAAGCTGTTCAAGTTCCTGCATCGGAGCCAGTGCGGCGCGCGCCGTGGTTGCATTGACGGTCCCATCCGGCGGCAGGAATGCTGCCACAATCAGCAAAATGGCATCTGCCCCCATCGCACGGGCTTCAAACACCTGATACGGGTCGATGATGAAATCCTTGCGCAGCACTGGGAGGGAACAGGCATCGCGCGCCGCTACAAGGAACTCGGGGGAACCCTGAAAGTACTGCCGGTCGGTCAATACCGAAAGGCACGCAGCCCCGCCACGTTCGTACGACGCGGCTATTTCGGCCGGATGAAAATCGGGCCGGATGATCCCTTTCGAGGGGCTCGCGCGCTTGACCTCGGCAATCACGCCGGCCTGCCCCGCTTCGATCCTGCGACGCAGCGCACCCACAAAATCACGCACAGGCAATGCATCGCGCGCGGCCTCGACGACATCTTCCCGCGATACTTCACGCTGGGCGGCTTCGATCTCTTCGTGCTTGGTGGCCAGAATTTTCTGCAGGATATCGGGCATGGTTACATTCCGTAAAACAGAGGGCGGGCTCACTTGCCCACCCAGAATCAGATGTTATGGTAACGATAAACACCACAGCCAGCCATCAGCGACGGCGTTTGTCACGCGACAACGGTGACATGACTGTGAAATCCATTGACGCGAGTTGCGAGCCAAGAGAAGTTCCGCCGGGCTTTTCCTCGGCAAGAGGCTTGCCTTCCTTGAGACGCCGGTTCTGCTCGGCGAGGATTTCCTTGTTCATCACCCTGTCACGCCCCTGATGCTTGGCATTGTAGAGCTGGACATCCGCCTCATCGACCAGCGCATCATAATCCCGATGCCTGGAATAGGTCGCCACGCCAAAACTGGCGGTAACATACCCTACCTTGCCAATCACACGATGCTTGATGGTCCGCCGCATCCGGTCTGCCACCAGAGTAGCCTCCCGCATTGGCGTCTCCGGGCAGATCAGCACAAACTCCTCGCCCCCCCAGCGCCCAAAATGGTCCGATACCCGCATGCGCCTGCGGATGCGTCGGGCCACTGTGGCAAGCACCACGTCTCCGACAGGATGGCCGAAGGTGTCGTTAACGCGCTTGAAGTGATCAATGTCGATGATGATCACGGACAAGGGGCGCTTATAGCGCATGGCCCGGTCAAACTCGTTAAGCAGCAGCCGCTCGGTCTTGCGCCGGTTGTTCAGCCCGGTCAAAACGTCAGTATCTGCTTCGGTGAGGAGTGCGTTGATCTCGCACCAGCGCCGCCAGGCATAGACTGCCAGCCCGAGAACCAGCAGCCCCAGCCAGCCGATGATGCGGGAAGAAGGTTCGCGCAGGACCGACGGACGCGGCTCAAGGACAAAAAACACTGCTGCACCCAGAATGCAGACAAGCACCAGCACGAGCAGATCAATTGCCCGCTCCCTGTGATCCTGCAACCAGCGGCGCGCTGTACGCCAGAAACTCATCATTGCATGCCCGGACTTTGATGGACTGTATGACTAATAATAAGTCACGGCAGCTTATCAATGCCTCCCCACGCGACGATAGGTACCTGCTTCAAGCTTGCAACGCACTTCCGGGCTTTATTCTGCGCCAAAGGATCGCGTTTGCTCGATAAATTCCGCCAGCTTGTGTTTGGCTGCCCCACTTGCAATAGCATCCTGGGCGCGTTCGACCCCTTCCGTCAGGGAAGGCGCCACACCCCCCACATAAATGCTTGCCCCTGCGTTGAAAGCCACAATATCGCGTGCAGCCGGGATGCTGCCATCGAGTGCCCCCAGCAGCACAGCCTTGGATTCCTCGACATTGCTCACGCGCAGCGACGAAAAAGCATGCAGCGGTAGACCAACATCTTCCGGCGTGATGCGGTACTCGCGCACTTCCCCATCGCGCAGCTCTCCCACCAGCGTCGGGGCTGAGATCGAAAGTTCATCAAGCCCTTCCATGCCGTAGACGATCAGCGCATTGCGCGCGCCCAGTTGCTTGAGCACACGCACCTGGATGCCCACCAGATCGGGATGAAACACCCCCATCAGCTGATTGGCCGCACGTGCCGGATTGGTCAGCGGGCCGAGGATATTGAAGATCGTGCGCACCCCCAGCTCACGCCGGATCGGTGCGGCGTGCTTCATGGCGCTGTGATAGTTCGGCGCAAACATGAAGCCAACCCCGAGTTCATCAATACACCGTGCCACCTGTTCCGGGCTCAGATTCAGATTTACACCAAGAGATTCCAGCGCATCTGCCGAACCGCTCTGCGAAGAAACGGAACGCCCGCCATGCTTGGCCACGCGTGCGCCAGCCGCTGCGGCGACAAACATCGAAGCTGTCGAGATATTGAAGGTATGGGCGCCATCCCCCCCCGTACCACAGGTATCAACGAGGGAATTCAGATCGGACTTCACCGGCACCCTGGTGGCCAGCTCACACATCACCGTGGCAGCTGCAGCAATTTCGCCAACGGACTCTTTCTTGACGCGCAAGCCTGCAATAATCGCCGAAATCATCACTGGCGAAACTTGCCCGGACATGATCTGACGCATCAGATCCACCATCTCATCGTGAAAGATCTCACGATGTTCAATCACGCGTTGCAATGCTTCTTGCGGTGTCATGATTCAGTTCTCCAGAAAATTCTTGAGCAGGTGATGACCCCCCTCAGTCATGATGGATTCGGGGTGAAACTGCACGCCTTCAATGTTCAGCGTCTTGTGCCGCAGCCCCATGATCTCGCCATCATCTGTCCAGGCCGTGACCTCCAGGCAATCCGGCAGACTCTCGCGCTCAACGGCCAGAGAATGATAGCGGGTTGCAATGAAAGGATTGGGCAGGCCCTTGAAGACCCCGGTATCAGCATGATGAACAGGTGAAGTCTTGCCATGCATGAGCCGCTTGGCGTGAATCACCTTGCCCCCGAAGGCTGCGCCAATGCTCTGATGCCCCAGACAGACGCCCAGGATCGGCAGCTTGCCGGCAAAGTGCTGGATAGTCGGCACCGAAATACCGGCTTCTGCGGGCGAACAAGGCCCCGGCGAGATCACGATCTTCGCGGGTGCCAGTGCCTCAATTTCCTCAAGCGTAATGGCGTCGTTGCGATAGACGCGCACATCGGCACCCAGTTCGCCGAAATATTGCACGAGGTTGTAGGTAAAGCTGTCGTAATTATCGATCATCAGCAGCATGTCATACTCCAAAGCTTCTGTTTGCTTCATGGATTCCGGCCAGGCTCATGCAATAACAGTGCATTTCTTATCTGAAATTCACTTGAAACCTGCGATCCGGGGTTCCCCTCTGAAATGGTCGCGCGCAAGGGGGACGCGCAGTGGCTCGGTCTGTATGGCTTAACGCCACCAGCGGCCCGGGAGAAGCTTGCAGAGAGGGAGGGATGAGCACTGCATCATGTGTAGCATTCTAACAATGCAAGAGGCCGCGATGCAAACAGTGCACACGGCCTCCCTGAGAGACGGTTCTGAGAACCCCCGCAGAATCCTCTCCTACTCATGACAAGGGCTATCAGGAAGGCTAGCTATTGGGGCCCGGCGGATGCCTTCACCGTGGCTGCCACATCCACCGCAGAAATCGGGGCGTAACGATAGGGAGGCTGCCACCCCGGCGTTTCAAAAGCACTATCACCCTTCATTGCCTTGCAGGCGACATCGGTTTTCATCGGTGCACCGTTGAGCAGGGAACGCGACTCTGCAAAGCTTACGCCACCATAGGATTTGACCACATCGCAGACGCTGTCAGCCCCTCTGATCTCGAAAACATTGTCTTCAGAAATCACACTTGAGCCAACCCCGAGACCGATGCTGTACATGTGCGGATAGACCGTGTGCGATTTGCTGCCGACGTAGTAATTGTTGTAGACGTGCACCTGGCCATAACGCACTCGTGGCGCGCGCTGAATGATGTCCTGAAACAGGTTGTCATGAAAAGTCACGCGCAGATGCCCTGCGTCCTGCTGGGATTTATCGCTATGCCCAATCAGGTTGTTTTTGTCATGCTGCGCAAAAATGCAGTTCGAAATCGTGACGAAGTCTGATTCTTTCTTGAGATCCAGGGCTCCATCATGATGCTGTACTTCCTGCCCATTTGCGTTGCCGTTCTGCTCGTCCGTGCGCGGAGCATCGGTAAAGGCCACATGATCGACCCAGATGTGGGTGCTGTGATCAATCGTGATGCCATCATATTCGGAATTCCAGTGCCCGGCCGGCCCATCGCTAGGATCCCAGACGGGGAACTCATCCCAGGGATTCTGGATGGTCAGATTGCGCACAATGACATTGTCCACATTTTTGAGAACCAGATTGGCATTCACAAAACCCGCAGTCTTGTCTGCCCCTACCAGCGTGGTATTGGCAGGTACGCGAATCTGGGTACGCTCGCCCTGATCGGCTTTACTCTCAAAGGGCTTGCCGCCCGTGGCATCAATCACCCCCTCCACCACCACAATCTTGGACTGTGTTCCGGCGCGCTTGAAGGCTGCCAGCAAGCCGGCAATATCGCGCACATGAAACACTTCACGGGATGCGGCCCGGGCGCCGCCCACCGTGCCGCCTTCCACACTGGCCCAGCCATCGGCACTCAGCGCACGCAACGCGCCTTCATCGGCAGGCGCCCCGAGAACAGGGAGAGATGCGGCCACACAGGCAGCCACGAGCATTCGTTTCAGTACGGGAGGCAGCATGGAGGAAAACCTTCTTTGCAATATACGGGGGAGTGTCTGATCGTCGCGGAAGTGCCTGAACATCCGGGCAATCGCCGCCTCGTCTGCTCAAACCAACATGGCAAAAACCCGCCATATCTCAGAATTATTTCGGCCCAACCCAGAGAAGCTTGAGAACTTCCGTGCGAACAGCTGGATTCCCCTCTACGGGAAAATGTTCCCGGAATCATGCCTGGTATGAAAAAGGCCTGCAAGCCCGTCCAGCAACGAGCATGCAGGCCCCTGGCAAAATTGGGCTTATAGCCGCGTTGCGAGGATTTCTGCTGCAATTTCCGGAGTAATACTGCCCCGCTCGCCAAGCTTGGTCATCCCGTGCTGGGTCAGTCGGGCTGCGATTTTTTTAGGCGCACCAGCGGCATTCTTGATATCGTAGGACAACAATCTGGTGTGCACTCCCAGCGACTCAAAAAAGGCTTCAGTACTCGCGATAGCCGCTTCGATACGCTCATCTTCGGAGCCCGCCATCAGCCCCCAGATACGGGCAGCGTACTGCAGCAGCTTGGCGCGTTTGTCTTCGCGACGATTACGCAACACCCCAGGCAGCACCACCGCAAGTGTCTGAGCATGATCGAGCCCATACTCTGCCGTGATTTCATGGCCGATCATGTGGGTAGCCCAATCCTGCGGTACACCACAACCGATCAGCCCATTCAGAGCCAAAGTGGCACTCCACACCTGATTTGCCCGCAAGGCATAATCCTGCGGGTTGGTCAGGGTCTGCGGGCCAATCTCGATGAGAGTCTGCAGAATACCTTCGGCAAACCGGTCCTGCAGCGGGGCATCCACCGGATAGGTCAGGTACTGTTCCACGGTGTGCACGAAAGCATCAACAATGCCATTGGCAACCTGCCGTGCCGGCAGGCTGAATGTGGTCTGCGGATCCAGCACGGCAAACTGCGGATAGCAGTGCTCGCTACCAAACCCCAGCTTTTCGCCAGTCGATTCCCGGCTGATCACAGCAAATGTATTGGATTCCGAACCTGTGGCTGGCAGGGTTAACACCACACCCAACGGCACGCTGTTCTTCACTTCAGCCTGCTGCGCCAGGATGGACCATGGCTCGCCCCCGTCAAAACGGGCTGCTGCGGCAATAAATTTGGTGCCATCACAGACGGACCCACCGCCTACCGCCAGCAGAAAATCCACATTCTCACGCTTGACGATCTGCACCGCACGCATCAGGGTTTCATAGCGGGGGTTGGGCTCAATCCCGGCGAATTCGAGCCACTGATGCTCACCCAGCGCTTTGATGACCTGATCGTACACCCCGTTTTTCTTGATGCTGCCACCGCCATAAGTGATCAGCACTTTGGCCTTTGGACGAATCAGATCACCCAGGGCCGCAATCTGCCCCTGGCCAAACAGAATCCGCGTGGGGTTGTAATAGCTGAAGTTTTGCATGATAGGGGGTTCTCCTTCTTTTAAATATTTACTCATTCCCGCCTGACAGCAACAAACGGGTCATGGTTGCGGAGACAGCAAAGCCTGCCCACTCCGTTAGCAGTGACACTTTAATCATTCCTGCCCGGCACGCACCGGGATTGCCCGAGCGAACACGTGGTTATTTCCGAACGGAATCGGGTTATCCGTCGAAAGCCATCAGGACTCCCCCAGGCATCACCAATCAGACCAACCTAAGACCCATGGCCCTTAGGCTGTTTCGCACCTGCTCACGCTTTTCCTCCGTTAGCGGTACCGCCGGCGGCAGAACATACGTGGAGATATCCAACCCCACCATGCGCGCAGCTTCCTTGACCACTGCATAGAACGGGGACTCGAGGCCGAACATCGGCGGGCACATGCACAACAGGCGCTGCAACTCGATGAGTCTGGCGCCATCACGGGCCTGGAAGGCCTGCCAGAGCCCGACGGGGATCTGCGGGGCAAAATTCATGGCCGAGGCAAAACACCCGTCTCCCCCCATGATTAGCGTTTCCAGCATGTATTCGTCAAAGCCTGCATACACTGCAAAATCAGGCCGTGCCGGTTTGACTACACGGATCACATCGCGGATATGGCGAAGCGTGTCAGTCGTATCCTTGACCCCAACGATATTGGGGCACTCGAGCGCCAGCTGGAGAATCATCGCCGGGGAAAGATCCTGCCCTGTGAGAGCCGGGAAATTATAGAGAATCAGTGGCAGATCGACTGCTGCAGCAAGGCGTCGGTAATGCAGCAGGATATTGTCGGGCAACAGCAGGGCGTAATACGGATTGACCGCTACCACCCCGGAGGCGCCGATGGCTTTGGCGTGCCGGCCAAAAGCAATCGCCTGATCGGTGCTGCACGAGGCAATCCCGATCAGCACAGGCACACGCCCGGCTACATGCGCCACCGCAAATTCAGCCACCTCCCGCCGCTGGGTTTCGGTCATCTGACTGAATTCACCGGCACTCCCGCAGCAGAATACGGCGTCAGCCCCACCGGCAATCACGAAATCGAGCATCCGGCCCATCCCGGCCCGGTCTAGCTCACCAGTAGCAGCCCAAATCGTTGGTACAGGGGGAATATTGCCTCGAAACAGCACGGATGCAGACATCAGGAAGCCCTCGCAGGAAGCATGGAGGCTCCAGCGTAGAAGCACATCGCCCCACAAGGAATACAGGTTTGCCGCAGCCTACCGAAGAGATGGGGGTATTTCTTGATCTGATGCAGCGATGGAGCGGCGTGCCGGAACCGGCACGCCTGGCAACACAACAAATCAGCGTGGCGTATCCAGCCCGCTTTCGGCAATCTCCGCAGCACGGATCACGGCACGGGCCTTATTCAGCGTTTCCTGCCATTCGGCTGCCGGGTCGGAATCGGCTACGATGCCGCCACCGGCCTGCACGTACATGTTGCCATCCTTGATGACGGCAGTGCGCAGGGTGATGGCCATATCCATCTCGCCATCGAAGCCAATGTAGCCCGCCGAGCCTGCATACATGCCACGCTTGACGGTTTCAAGCTCGTCGATGATCTCCATGGCCCGCACTTTCGGCGAACCGGATACGGTACCAGCCGGGAAAGTGGCACGCAGCACGGCAAGGGCTGCTGCACGCTTGTCCTGGTCGGGCGGCAGAACCCCTTCGACGTTGGATACCATATGCATGACATGAGAATAGCGCTCGACAATGAATTTCTCGGTCACCTTGACCGAGCCGGTCTTTGCCACACGCCCCACGTCGTTACGCCCCAGATCAAGAAGCTGCAGATGCTCGGCACGCTCTTTTTCGTCAGCCAGCAGTTCGCGTTCAAGCGCCTGATCTTCCTCGGAAGTGGCACCGCGCTTGCGCGTGCCGGCAATCGGCCGCACCGTAACGACCTGCTGCTCGCCTTCGTGCTCCAGCTTGACGAGAATTTCCGGGGAGGCCCCGACAATATGGAAATCCTCGAAATTGAAATAGAACATGTAGGGCGAAGGATTCAGCGCACGCAGGCTGCGATACAGGGCCATCGGGCTTGCCGTGAAAGGCTTCTTCATGCGGTGGGAGAGCACCACCTGCATGATGTCGCCATCCACAATGTATTGCTTGGCACGCTGCACGGCATCACGGTGGGCTTCCTCGCCCATCACGGAGACCACCGGATGTGATTCGGTCGGCTCCGACACGGGTGCCACGAGAGGCTCGCGCAGCTTCGCCAGGAGTGCCAGCAAGCGCTGCTGGGCGCGCTTGTAGGCCCCGGGCACTTCGGGCTCGGCATACACCACAAGGGTCAGCTTGCCGGAGAGGTTGTCGACAATCGCCAGTTCTTCGGACACCAGCAGGGCGATATCCGGCAGGCCCAGTTCGTCGCGGCCTTCGTGACCCGCCAGACGCGGCTCCACGTAACGCACGGTATCGTAGCCAAAGCAGCCGACCAGCCCACCGCAGTAGCGCGGCAACCCGGCCTTGGGCGGCACCTTGATGCGCTGCATGAATTCGCCGACATAGGCAAGCGGATCACCGTAATCGCGGCGTTCCACAATTCGATCATTGGAAAGCAGCAATACGCTACGCCCACGCACTTCGATACGGGTGCTGGCACGCAGGCCGATCACCGAATAGCGGCCAAAACGCTCTCCGCCCTGCACGGATTCGAGCAGATAGGTATAGGGTTCGTTGGCGAGCTTGAGATAGACGGAGAGCGGGGTGTCGAGATCCGCAAAGGTTTCGACAGTCAGCGGGATACGGTTATAGCCCTGGTCGGCAAGCGCCAGAAATTCTTGTTCGGTCATCATGACTTCGGCAGTTCCTATTGAGTGTTTGATACCCGGACGGATCAATCAAAAACCCGCCCCATGGAGTAGCTTCAGCAGCTACGCCATGTACTCCCGTCGCGCTGCCATTGCATGGCTGCACAAGCCGGGAGGGGCTCCTCTCTGAGAAACGGGCTCTTGCGAATCAAGATGTGAACTCTGGTGAATGATGCCCTGCTCACATGAGCAAGGCGGGCAACTCGGTCAGACTCGATAGTAACCCGTCGCAATCCACTGTGTCCACGGGTACCCCTTCGTTATAACCATAGGTCATCAACAGGACGGGGATACCGGCACGCCGGGCACACAGGGCATCGTTGCCGGAGTCCCCCACCATGAGACTTGCCCCGCTTGCCACACCGACGCTCTCGCAGGCGTGCCAGAGCGGCTCCGGATCGGGCTTTTTCTTCGCCAGGGTGTCGCCGCCAACGATACAGTCCATGTATTGCAGCAGCCCGAGCTGTTCCAGCAAGGGAGCAATAAAGGCTTCCGCCTTGTTCGTCACACAGCCCAGCTTGAGGCCTCGCCCGCGCAGCAGCGGAAGGGTTTCGCTCACTCCCGGATAGGCAACAGTGAGCAAGCCATTGGTCACATCATAGTGCCGCATGAAGCAGGCTACGGCCTCCTGGAGGCGTTCGGGACCAACCGGCCGACGCCCCACCGTGAGGGCACGCTCGACCATCACCGGAATCCCCTTGCCAACAAAGGTGGAGACTTCCGCATCGCTGCGTGTGGGCTCCCCAAGTTCGGCAAGCATCCGACGGGCGGCTTCGGCCAGATCGGGAACGGAATCGACGAGCGTACCGTCAAGATCAAAAAATACCGCTTGCGGTGAAAACTTCTTTGTCATTAAAAATTCATCCTGTTGCAACAGCCATAGACAGGCCGAATTCCGGATCAGCCAACCACGGCTTTCGCCCGGCGTAGCCACTCGGCATTATGGTTTTTGGCATGTTTGTGCCAATGCCCGGAATCCTTGAGGATCTGCTGATACAGGGCACGTGCAGCCTCAATGTCTGCAGCACTCTGCATCATCAGCCAATCAGCATAACGGCATCTCGGCTCGGCATCGGTCGCCACTTCCAGGGCAAGGGCAAAAGCCTCTTTCACCCCGGCAACACCAGCCCCTGCCAGAGCGCGTGCGTACAGCAGTGCGGCTACCGGGTGACGCCGTGCATCCTTGTCACTGGCAAACAGCTGCTCCAAGGTCGTCACTGCCGCAGAGGCCTGCCCTAACTCCAGCTGGCAGTGGGCCAGGCCGCGCAGAACCAGGGAATCCCCGGCAAACGGGCCGTGCGCAGCCTCGTTGTAGTACTGCAGCGCTTCCTGGGCCTTGCCATCCCCCAGCAGAGCATCGGCCAGACGCAAACGGTTGTTGATGGTTGGCGTCAGTTCGTAGGCACGACTGGCTTCCCGCAGCTCACGCCCTGGGTCCAGCACACTGACCACAGCACGCTTGGCCACGTGGGCACCACGACTTTGGCGCAACTCGGGCAGATAGGCGACGAAAAAGTACACGATGCTGCCCAGCATCGGGAAGCTGAACAGGATGATCAGCCAGTACATATTGTGGCCACGCCGCAGCGCGTGGATACCAAAATACAGGGCGATGAGGATATGCAATCCGAGGCCGAAGAAAGGCATGGCCGGAACTCCACTAAACAATACACAGATGAGGCAGGAGCATAGCAGGACTCTGCTTTGCCCACATACGCACCGACCGGCGGACCAGACGGCAGGCACCCTGAGTGCCTGCCCGGTGCCAAAGTATCAGGCCACGCCCTGAAGCGCCTCGCGCAGCGAAGCGATCACGGAATCGTAACGGTTCGGATCGGTATCCTTGCCAGCGCCGAACACGGCCGAGCCGGCAACAAACGTATCCACACCTGCAGCCGCAATCTCGGCGATGTTGCCCGGTTTGACGCCCCCATCGATTTCCAGACGGATGCGCCGCCCGCTCTCGCGTTCATAGGCATCCAGCCGCGCACGCGCCTCACGGGCCTTGGGCAGGGTTGACGGGATGAAGCTCTGCCCGCCGAACCCCGGATTCACCGACATGAGCATGATCAGATCGAGCCGATCCATCACATGATCCATCCAGGCCAGCGAAGAGGCTGGGTTAAAGACCAGCCCGGCCTGACAGCCGTGATCGCGGATCAGTTGCAGGGTACGGTCAACATGGCGGGAGGCTTCCGGATGAAAGGTGATGATATCCGCCCCGGCCTTGGCAAACATCGGCACGAGGGCGTCAACGGGTTCCACCATGAGGTGCACATCGATTGGTGCCTTGGTATGCGGCCGGATCGCCTCACAGACCAATGGCCCAATGGTGAGGTTCGGCACATAATGGTTGTCCATTACGTCAAAGTGCAGCCAGTCAGCACCGGATTTGATGACGCGATCGACTTCAGAACCAAGGTTGGCGAAATCGGCGGACAACAGGCTGGGTGCCAGGATGTAAGTGCGCTCAGGCATGATCTGCTCAGGTAGAATGACCGAAACTCCTATTATCCCAGTCGCCCCGGCGACAAGCCAGCAGAGAATTCCCCATGACCGAGGATTCACCCGTCCGTCTTTACGCCATCCGGGTTGAAGCGGTTGCGCGCTTCGAGCCCGAACAATCCTCGCCCGAGGACAGCCGCTATATCTTTTCCTACCAGATCACGATCCACAACGTTGGCGAAGTCAAAGCGCAGTTGCTGGGCCGCCACTGGTACATCACCGACGCCAATGGCACTGTGGAAGAAGTCGAAGGGGAAGGGGTGATCGGTGAACAACCGAGCCTGAGACCGGGCGAAAGTTTTGAGTACTCCAGCGGCTGCTCGCTGAACACGCCTTTTGGCAGCATGCACGGCAGCTACCATATGCGGGCAGAGGATGGCACGGAGTTCGATGCAGATATCCCGGAATTCTTCCTGGTCGGCCCACGCACCCTGCATTGAGCGCAGCCTGACCACGATCCGCCCGGATCGCAGTCAGGTCGTCTGGAGGCTGGCTCAGTCGAACAGCCTCAGTAATCTCAACAGTCTCAGCTCCGGTAGTCGGCGTTGATCTTCACGTAATCGTACGAGAAGTCACAGGTCCACACTGTTGCAGCAGCCTGCCCACGCGCCAGATCAACCCGCACAATGATCTCGGGGCTCTTCATCACGCGCACACCATCCTCTTCAAGGTACGCGGCAGCACGCCCGCCCTTTTCCGCCACCAGCACCTCTTCTTTGCCATCACCAAGCCAGACACGGATTTTGTCCACATCCAGATCGGCCACGCCGGCGTAGCCGATCGCACAGAGGATACGGCCCAGATTGGGATCGGAGGCAAAGAAGGCTGTCTTGACGAGCGGTGAATGCGCCACTGAGTAGGCAATCTGGCGGCATTCGGCGCGATCCTTGCCGCTTTCGATGACGATACTCATGAATTTCGTGGCACCTTCACCATCTCGCACCATGCCTTGCGCCAGCCATTGCGCCAAATCCACCAGTGCGGCACGCAATGCCTGGTAATCCACACCTTCACACAGCGTAATCGCCGGGGCCCCGGATGCGCCGGTGGCAATCAGGACGAAACTGTCGTTGGTGGAAGTGTCACCATCCACCGTGATGCTGTTGAACGATTCGTCGGCAACATCCTTGACCAGTGCATCGAGCACGGGTTGTTCGATATTCGCATCGGTGGCAATGAAGCCAAGCATGGTGGCCATGTTCGGGCGAATCATGCCGGCCCCCTTGCTCATGCCGGTGATGGTGACCGTCTTGCCGCCGATCTGCAGCTGGCGCGAGGTGCACTTGGGCTGGGTATCGGTGGTCATGATCGCGTGGCAGGCATCGAACCAGCCGTCGGCCTTGAGCGCAGACTTCGCTGCGGGCAGTGCAGCAGTCAGGCGTTCAACCGGCAGGTGTTCGAGGATCACCCCTGTGGAAAACGGCAGCACGGCATCCACCGGCACACCCAGCAGTTCTGCCACGGCATGGCAGCTCTGCAGGGAGTTTTCCACGCCCTGGGCACCGGTACCGGCATTCGCGATCCCGGTGTTGATCACCAGGGCGCGCATACCACCGCTACGCGCCAGATGCTGGCGACACACACGCACCGGTGCGGCGCAATAGGCGTTCTGTGTGAACACACCCGCCACGCGGCTCCCCGTGGCCAGTTCAATCAATGTCAGATCGCGGCGGCCCTGCTTGCGGACACCTGCCTCGGCAGTCCCCAGACGCACGCCGGCAACCGGCAGGAGTTGATCGGCAACAGGCAGGGGCAGATTCACGGGCATGACGTATCCTCTGGAGGAATAGGAAAGGGAAGCCGGAAATTCTACGACAACTTGCCCCTGTTGCCCGCGTTCTCTTTGCAGAAGCTACGTACAAGCCCAAGCATGGAAGCATCAACGGGACAAAGCAGAACAGCTTTACTGGACCGTGGCGTGCGGCATCGACTGCGTACCCGATGCCCACGGCGGTTGCGCACCCGCAGGCGGAGTGGCGGGAGAGGCATTAACCGCTGACACCGGAGCGGATGGCACCGATACTGGTGCAGGCATCGAAACTCCTGAGGCTGGCACTCCCCCTGCAGGGACAGGCGAAGCGGCCGCCGGTGGAACCGATTCGCCGGGCACTCCCACGGCGGGTTGAGACGCGGTTTCGACCGGCGTTTCAGGCGCCTGGGGCATCGACGCAGCAGCAGGCGACACGGATGCCACAGGCGCCGAAGCGCCGGGAGCCGGGGCAAACAGGCCCCGCAACCATTCGCTGGCGCCATTCTGCAGACGCTGGAACCAGCCCTGATCATGCTCGGTATCGAAGCGCACCTTGGCATCGATCACTTTTGCCGCAAGGGCGTGCTGGAAGAACGAACCCACCATTGGCAGGGCACTCCGCGCGCCCTGCCCCCAGTAGTTGCTACGCATCGTGATGCGGCTGTCGTCAAACCCCACCCAGGCACCTGCAACCAGTTGAGGATGCATGAGGATGAACCAGCCATCGGTATTGTCCTGTGTGGTGCCGGTCTTGCCGGCCACATCGGCGCGAATGCCAAAGCGCCCGCGGATACCGTAACCGGTTCCACGGTCAACCACGCCCCGCATCACTTCCAGCAGGGTACGATCGGCATCCTTGTCGAGCGCCTGCTGCGCTTCGGGTGGAGTGAATTCGGCCAGCACCTTGCCCTGACGATCTTCAATCCTCGCTACCAGCCGGGGTTCGCGATATGCACCATCATTGGCAATCGTGCCGTAGGCACTGACCATTTCGCGCAGACTGACCAGACTGGTACCGAGCGCCAGCGAAGGCACTTCATCGAGCTTGCTGTCGCGCACCCCCATCGCCTGCGCGAGGCGCGCCACGCGGCTGGGGCCGACACGCTGCATGACCTGCGCGGTGATGATGTTGTTGGAGAACACCAGACCGTCGCGTAGCGTCATTGCCTGCCCAGTCGGTGGCGAATCGTCGGTCGGGCGCCAGACTTCGCCCCCGGGCAGGTGATACTCCACCGGAGAGTCCACCAGTGTGTCGTCGGGGCTGGCACCGTGGGCAAAAGCGGCTCCGTAAACAAAGGGCTTGAAAGTGGAGCCGGGCTGGCGTCGTGCCTGGGCCACATGATCGAATGCCGAGTTGGTGAAATCACGACTCCCCACCCAGGCCCGCACTTCGGCATTACGCGGATCAATGGCAAGAAAACCGGCCTGTACCATGAGTTTCTGCTGGCGCAGATTGCGCATGAAGGTCTTGTCGGCCTCAAGCTTTTTAAGCACTTCTTCCGGGCCCTGCCCTGCCGCCACAGCGGCCTTGTACTCCGGGGTATCGCGTACGAAAGCCTGCACCAGAGGTTGCCCGGCGTGCCAGCCATCCCGGCCTGACCATGTCGCCTCAGCCAGTTGCTGCAACTGCTTGGTCTGATAGCTGACGGCCTGCATGGCATAGGCCTGTAGCCGCGAATCGAGGGTGGTGTAGACCACCAGCCCATCAGCGTAGATGTCGTAGTCGTTCTTGTCGGCCCATTCGATCAGCCACTTGCGCACCTGCACGGCAAAATGCGGGGCCGGCCCGGGCGGTTCGGTCTGGCGTTCGAAATCTATTCGCAGAGGCTTTTTCTCCAGCACGGCGAGGCGTTCCGGAGAAAGCTTGCCCATCTTGAGCATCTGTTCGAGCACCACGTTGCGCCGCTGCTGGGCACGCTCCGGATTGGTCACAGGGTTGTAATAGCTGTTGCCCTTGAGCATGCCGACCAGGGTGGCCGACTCAGGCACATCGAGTTCATCGGCAGACTTGCCGAAATAGGTGCGCGCCGCCATCTCGATTCCGTAGGCGTTGTACAGGAACGGCACCGTATTGAGATAGGTTTCGAGAATCTCGGGTTTGGTATACAAGGCCTCGATCTTGATGGCCGTAATGGCTTCCTTGACCTTGCGTGTGAGGGTGGGAGCACGCCCGATATCATCTGGATACAGATTGCGCGCAAGCTGCTGGGTGATCGTGGAGCCGCCCTGGCGGTCTCCCGAGAAGGTATGCAGCATGGCTCCCGCTGTGCGACGGAAATCGATCCCGTGGTGCTGGTAGAAACGCCGGTCTTCAGTGGCGATCAACGCGTCGATCACATGTGGCGAAATCTCGTCGAGCTTCACCCACTTGCGGTTGGCCCACTTGAATTCGGCAAGTGGTTTGCCGTCGGCAAACAGGATGCGCGCCGGCTGATCCACCTTGGCCTTGCGGATATCCTTGATGCTGGGGGTGAATGGAATCAACACCAGCACATACAGCAGAATCAGGGCGGGAATGGTGGCCAGGGCCAGAAGCAGTTCGCGCCGCGTGGGGCGACGCAGGCGGGCCTGGCATTGCGCAAGAAGGGATTTGAGTGAGGTTGGCACGGGAATTCCATCAGACTGCGTGCCGCATTCTACTCGCGTATGCGCCAAGAACAACCGTGTTGCCGGGTTCCCGGTGGCAAATCACTTGCGGCTGGCGCGTGCCGCCACATGCTCGAAACTCAGGCTGGCCTGCTGTACGAAATGCAGAAAGCCCTGCCAGGTTTCTTCATCTGGGGGATTGCTGGGGCTACGGTCTGCATAGAACACCCCGATCACCCTGCCGCTCGCCACAATGGGGGCCAGCATTCCATCATTGCGCCCTGTCACATTCTGCAGGCGGTCGATGCGTAAATTTTCCGGCATTTCCCCACGCAGCCAGTAGGGTTGATTGCGGGAAAAAATCATGTTGATGATCTCTCCCGGCCGCCCATCCAGAGGAAACGTGAAGTGCGCGGTGAGCCGTTCGGCGTCACGCCCCAGTGCGACCTTCCCAACCAGTCTGCTACGGTCGGCAGACTGCAGCGCAAACACGGCACGACTCATGCCAAGGCCTCGATAAATGCCCTCGAGCACCAGTTGCAGCACATCATTGAGGCTGGGGCGCCCTGCCAGCAACATGGAGAGATCCCGCAGAATCTTCAGTTGCAGCAAGGGGTCAGGGGCCGGATCGGCAAGCTCCGCCACCTCGGCATCGATATCGACGAGACCGCCGGACAGGGGCACCGGAATCAGGCGGGCGGCCTCTTCGGCGCCAAACTGGGCGGCCACACGCGCGGCCTCAGCAGCATTCAGGGCCAGTTCGCCGGTAAGCTCCTTGAGGCTGCGCCCGGCAAATTCTGCATATTTCACAAGGGCCGCACGCGCTGCCGGAGTTTCCCAACCATTCTCGACAGCTGTCGCCAGACGATAGCCATTGGTAATCGCCAGCTCTTCATCCCCTGGGTGGGCATGCGGTTCGGCAACACTCTCCACCAGCGGCCCAAGCTGCCACTCGCGGGCCAGCGCCGCCGTCAGATTGCGCAGGCGAAACCCCAGCAGTTCCAGCTGGATTTCTTCCGGCTTTTCTTCAGGCCGCTCACGCAAGGCGGCATCCAGTTCCTCGGCCTGATGTCCGCCAAAGCACCAGAAAGCCATCTCCCCGACCTGACCCAGCAGGGCCGCAATAAAGACCTCTTCGGCAGCCTTGCTGCCCTTGGCTTCAGCCGCAGTCCGCGCCTGCACTGCCGCATGGAAACAGCGTGCCATCTCGGTCACCACCCTGTCACGACGCCCCCCCGACAACAAGGCATCGATCAGATGGATGGAGAGCACGATCTGGCCAACCAGATCGAACCCCAGCACTACGATTGCGCGGCTGACGGTACTGACATTCTGGTGGCTGGGATTGAAGACGACACTGTTGGCGAGCTTGAGCACCTTGGTGGTCAGTGCCACATCCTGCAGGATCACACGCGAAAGCCTGCCAGCCGAGGCCATGTCGTCTTCAGTGACAAGGCGGACTTCCTGCACGGTACGGCCGAACACTGGCATGTCGCTATCGCGAATGCGCTCAACCCATTCCTGAACCGCCTGTTCGACACCCCTCGCTGCCACGCCGTCACTCCCCTGGATTGCTTCCCTGGAACAACGGCCAATCCGCGCCAGGTCTTGAGATATTACCGACGCGAACTACCGAAGACCCGATTCCTGGCGCACCAGGAATCGGAAACCGACGGCAATCAGATCATCACCCGGCTACCCAGCTCCACCACCCGCGCCGTCGGCAGCTTGAAGAAGTTGGCTGCACTCGAAGCATTGCGGAACAGGAACTCGAAGAGGCGCTCTCGCCAGATCGCCATGCCGCGAATCTCATTGGAAGGCAGGATAGTCTCACGGCTCAGGAAGTAGGAAACCTGCATGGGGTCAAAATCCAGCCCCTGATCCTTGCATAGCAGCAGTGCGTTAGGCACGTCCGGCTCTTCCATGAAACCGAAACGGACATAGACACGGCGGAACGTCTTGCCCAGCGTCTGCACCTCGACACGGTCTTCAATCGGCACGCGTGGCACCGGCTCGATCAGCACACTCACAAAGATCGTGCATTCGTGCAGCACAAGGTTGTGCTTGAGATTATGCAAGAGCGAGGTGGGCATCTGGTTGGAGCGCGGATTGAGGAATATCGCCGTATGGGGCACACGGTGAATATCTTCGCCATCGAGCATGCGCACAAACGGTTCGAGGGGCACATCATCGTTTTTCTGGGCTTCAGCCAGAAGTTGACGTCCGCGCCGCCAGGTAAACAGGATCAGGCAGATCGCTCCCCCGAAGACCAGCGGGAACCAGCCACCGTCCTTGATCTTCATGCCGTTGGAAGCGAGGAAGACAAGTTCGATGCAGGCCAGTGGGGCAAAAATCAGCACGCACAGCGCCGGGGGCCACTTCCAGTCACGCAGTGCCAGCGTAAACGCCAGCCCCGAGGTGACCAGCATGGTCAGAGTGACGGCAATCCCGTAGGCAGCTGCCAGATTGCCCGAAGAGCGAAAGCCAAGCACTGTGATCAGCACGAACACCAGCAGGGTCCAGTTCACAAAAGGCATGTAGATCTGCCCCATCTGGGCACCCGAGGTGTGGCGCACCGCCATACGCGGAGCGTAACCCAGCTGGATGAGCTGCAGGGAAACCGAGTAGGCGCCGGTAATCAGCGCCTGTGAAGCAATCACCGTGGCAATCGTAGCAATGCCAACTACGGGATACAGTGCCCAGGATGGCACTGACAAATAAAACGGATTGGCGGCAACCTCCGGATGGCTGATCAGCATCGCCCCCTGCCCCATGTAGTTCAGCAACAGGCTGGGCAATACCAGACAGAACCAGGACCAGCGGATCGGAACAGGGCCGAAATGCCCCATGTCCGCATACAGCGCTTCGCCCCCGGTCATAGTCAGAAACACGGCGCCCATCGCGATGAAGGCCATGTGCGGATTCGAGGCGATGAACAGGAACGCATGGTGTGGCGAAAGGGCCGTCAGCACCTGCGGATACGCCAGGATGTTGTGCACCCCGATCAAGGCCAGGCAGATGAACCAGACCACCACGAACGGCCCAAAGAATCCGCCAACAATGGCAGTTCCGTGTTTTTGCACGAGAAACAGGCACACCAGAATGCACATGGTGATAAACACCACATACGGGCTGAGTGCCGGCGCAGCCACTCCAAGACCTTC
Source organism: Rhodocyclaceae bacterium UBA1310 (assembly GCA_002307175.1). GTDB lineage: Bacteria > Pseudomonadota > Gammaproteobacteria > Burkholderiales > Rhodocyclaceae > Uliginosibacterium. The sequence goes on along the minus strand of DBTS01000024.1, from coordinate 84,422 downwards.
AACGGCCGACAGCACCGAGATCGCAGGCGTGATGATGCCGTCCCCGTAAAATAGCGACGCACCGAAAATCCCCAGTGCAATCGCAATCGCCTTCTTGCGCGGCGAATTCGCCGCACGTGCCAGCACACGCGCCATCAGGGCCACAACGCCGCCTTCACCATGGTTATCCGCGCGCAGCACAATCAAGACATACTTGAAAGTGACGATAACAAGCAAGCTCCAGACGATCAGGGAGAGCACCCCGAGCACATTGCCCTGGGTGACGGGCAAAGGGTGATGACCGCCTGGATTGAATGCCTCTTGCAGGGCATACAGTGGACTGGTGCCGATATCGCCATACACCACTCCAAGCGCAGCCAGCATAAGCTTGGTCAGAGGCTGCGACGATTTACCATGAGTACCGCTCATCTAGAATTTTCTCCGCCAGGGGGTTACCAGAATCCGCAGGACACGTCGTATTTGTATAGTAGATACTCGCCGGTCTGCCACGGACGGTGGCTCGGAAATAGGGAGAAAGCACCCTTTTGAGACCAGGGGACTCCCATTGCGTGGCGCAGTATACCTTTTCCGCCGCCCCCCCCAAGTCCCCACTGCCATTTGTGCAACAACCCCCTCGCCCGGAGCCTTGCGTTACACTTTGAACAGGATGGCAAGCCTTGTTGCCATGAAATTGCTCACACTCACCCTTTCAGCTTCAGACGATCATGCAGTGGCCAACTGATTTCATCCCGCTCTTTACTCCCAGTCAATCGCTCACGCCCATTGGCAACTATTTCGTCTTTCTAGGCGAAGATCTTTTGCTGACACTCGACGGTCGCCTGCCTTCAGGTAACCAGATCACTCAGCTTGCCGATCCCGAAACCACCTTCGTTTTTGGTCGCCTGCGCGGTCTGCCCTGCATCGCCGCCACCTGGCCCAAGGATCTGGCTTTGCCGGACAAATTGCAGGCCGTCAGCCTGCGCAACGCCTTCGGTTTACTCCCTGATGGCAACTGGACACTCGCCGCACGCGCCAAACGCATGCTCGGCTGGGATTTGGTGACCCGCTTCTGTGGCGCCTGCGGCACCCCGACCGATGCACTTGAAAATGAGCCCGCCAAGCTATGCCCGGAATGCCAGCAACGCTTCTATCCGCAGATTGCGCCTGCCATGATGTGCCTGGTACGGCGTGAAAACCAACTGCTGCTGGCTCGATCTCCGCATTTCAAACCAGGCATGTACAGCGCTTTGGCCGGTTTTGTGGAGGCTGGTGAAAGTGTCGAAAATTGTGTTCACCGTGAAGTATTTGAGGAAACCGGCATACGCGTCAGGAATCTGCGCTGGTTCGCCAGCCAGCCCTGGCCTTTCCCGCAATCCCTGATGCTGGCTTTCCACGCCGACTACGCTGGAGGTGACATCACTCCGCAGCCGGGTGAGATTGAGGATGCCCGCTGGTTTACACTTGACGATCTGCCGCCCCTGCCGTCGCCTGTCTCGATTGCCGCACGCCTTATAGAATCAGGGATCGCGGAACTTCAGGCCCTACGTTAAAGCATCAAAAACGTACATACACTGACGCTATTTTGAAAAATTTACTGCAGATCTTCGACTAAAGTATTAACCTGCGCGGTTATGATAACCGCGTCCGTTTACTTGAATAGTTAAACCGTTTGTCTTACGCGTATTGCTTTAGTCTTATAAACGAGGTTTGCCATGTCGATCAGAGTTATGCTGTCCGCACTTGCCATGTTCATGCTCGGAACCCTCGCTTCACCAGCCGGCGCCGTAGAGCTGAAGGGGTGGTTGCGGGAAACCCCCGAATATCCACAGTACCAGGGTCTGGCGGCATTCTTTGACCGCCTCAAGGCCAATAGCCAGGGCCGTTATACCGGCAAGATATTCTGCTGCGATGACATGGGCCAACAGAAAGACGTCTTCCCGAAATTCAAGGCTGGCGAAGTTGATATTGCACTGTTGTATGCCTCTGCCCTTGATGACGACGTTCCCGAAATCGGGGTTTTCGGACTGCCCTTCATCTTCCGCAACCCGGAACAGATGATGGCAGCCCTGAATGGCGAAGTCGGCCGCAAGATGTCGAGCCTGCTGGAAAAGAAGGGCTATATCGTGCTGACTTGGTATGACGGCGGTGCACGCTCTTTCTATTCCCGCAACAAACTGATGCCGAACGCATCGGACTTCAAGGGGCAAACCATTCGCGTGGCCAACAAGAAGGATATGATCGCGATGGTCAAGGCGCTTGACGGCAAACCTTCGACGATTGCCTTCAACAAGGTGCCAGAGGCCTTGAAGAGTGGCGAGATCGACGTTGCGGAAAACGATTTCACGTCGTACTACACTTCGGAACACTACAAGGTCGCGCCGTATTACACCTTCAGCTACCACTCGGTTTCGCCGGTTGCAGTGCTGGTTTCTTCCCAGCGCTGGAAGAGCCTGAGTGATGCGGACAAGAATCTCTTCCGCCAGGCAGCGGCCGAGTCGGGCGTGGTGGCGGCCAAGATACGGGCCCAACGTGATGCCGAAATCCGCACCAAGCTTGAAAAGGCCGGGGTCAAGTTCACCGAATTCCACGGCGCCACAACGGCCATTTCTGCGATGAACAGCACATACAAGCCTGTCATTGTCAGCGATGACGCCACGGATATCATGGTCAAGATCATGACCACACCGACGCACTAAGCTTCAACAAGCTTCAATTTCCCTGCTCACTGATGTGCCCGCCCGAGGGCACATCAGGCATTCCATTCTTCAATCCTCTTCAGCAACCCGTCTGTGCCCTGAAATAGCGGCACCCGCATTGGCGCCAAGCCGGGCCAGCCAGAACAGCGAACAGGTAGAAACCAGTGCCACAATGGCAAAAGCGGGAGGAAAGTCTGCCGCCACCACGTTCGCATGCCCTTGCATGAATGACATGCTCTGCAGGGCGAATGCGCCTACCGTCACCCCCATCCCTGCCGCCAGTTGCTGCACGACGCTGGCAAGGCTGGTCGCCTGACTCATCTGCGGCTTGTCGATATCGGCATACGACAAGGCATTCAGGCTCGTAAACTGTAGGGACCGGAAGCAGCCACCTACGAGCAATACTCCGATGATGATCAGGTGTGCCGTGTGTGCGGTAAAAGCCCCCATGGCCGCAAGCGATACCCCGGCAAGCAGGGTATTGAATATCAGCACCCTGCGGAAGCCAAAGCGCTCCAGAATCCTGGCCGCGATGGTCTTCATGAACAGGGCACCTGCTGCTGAGGCAAAAGTCAGCATCCCTGACTCAAACGAATTCATGCCGAATCCGAGCTGCAGAAAGAGCGGCAGCAGGAAGGGTGTCGCACCAATGCCGACGCGAAAGAACAATCCTCCCACCACGCCAATCCGGAAGCTGGAGATATCAAACAACCCCAAGTTGAGCAACGGATACTCTTTGCGCCGCGCGGTCCATACATACCAACACACCAGCACAAACCCCAGCACAATCGCGGTCACGGAGACTGTAGTGGAGACCAGATGACGCCCTGCCGTCGCCAACCCCAGCATCAAGGACGACAGACCGATGGCGGAAACAATGAAACCATGCCAATCCAGCGGCTGACTGACAGCCTCCTTGATGTTCTCGATATGCCGCCCCGCCAGAACAAGGCCGATGATGCTGATGGGAACGTTGATGAAGAATATCCAGCGCCAGTGGAAATAGGTGCTGATGAAGCCTCCCAGCGGAGGGCCGATCACCGGCCCCACCAGCGCAGGCATGGTCAGATAACTCAGCGCCTGTACAAGATCTTCCTTGCTGGTACTGCGCAGCACTACCAGCCTGCCGACGGGAACCATCATGGCACCTCCCATCCCCTGCACAAATCGTGCGGCGACAAACCCTCCCAGCGAACCAGACAGGGCGCACAATACAGAGCCCCCCATAAAGACCGCAATGGCAGACCGAAACACGGTGCGCGCACCGAATTTGTCTGCCATCCAGCCGCTGATCGGGATAAACACCGCCAAACTGAGCAGATAGGAAGTCAGCGCCAGCTTGAGCGCGATCGGATTCTCGTGCAGATCGCGCGCAATGGTGGGAAGAGAGGTGGCGATCACTGTCGAGTCCATGTTCTCCATGAACAGGGCACAGGCAACAATCATTGGCAGCAGGATATGCTTGGGAATACGGAGCACGGAATGGACCAACGCAAAAGCGGGAAAATCCTGTCAGTTTGCCGCAAAATAGCAGACAGCGCCATTTTGACTGCTAACGATCACACCTTGACTTCAGATTCCGCAACAACCGCCGTAGTTCCCACTGTTTCAAAACATGTCCGGACGCTACTGTTATAGATGCGGATCGGAAAAGATTACCCCAGGCAAGCGCCCCAAGCTTCGCAGCCACCCCGCAGGTCACTCCAACAATGCATTTTTCTTCCTCCCCTCCAGCCACCCCCGCACGCCCTGGCGAACTGAACCCGCTCGATACCCTGAAAAGCCTGCTGCCCTACCTGTGGCGCTGGAAGATGCGTATCGGGCTGGCGCTGATCTGCTTGGTGATCGCCAAACTGGCCAATGTCTGGGTGCCTCTGGTGTTCAAGCACATCGTGGACGACCTGCAACCCACGCCAGCCCAAGCACGCCTGATCGTCCCGGCGGCACTTCTGCTGGCCTACGGGGTGCTGCGCTTCTCGACTTCGATGTTCACGGAACTGCGTGAAATCCTTTTTGCGCGCGTCACCATGGAGGCGGTGCGCGGCATTGCACTGGGCGTTTTCGAACATCTGCATGCGCTCTCCCTGCGCTTCCACTTGGAACGCCAGACCGGTGGGCTGAGCCGCGATATCGAACGTGGCACGCGCTCGATCAATACCCTGATCAGCTTTGCTATCTACAGCATCCTGCCAACTCTGGTGGAAATCGCCATGGTGATGGGCATCCTGCTGGTGCGCTATGCGGCCACCTTTGCCTTGATCACGACGGTCACGCTGGTGATCTACATTGCCTTCACCATCATTGTCACCAACTGGCGCACCGCCCTGCGGCGCGAGGCCAACGAGCTGGATACCGCCGCCAACGCACGCGCCATCGACAGTTTGCTCAACTATGAGACGGTCAAGTATTTCAACAACGAAGCCTGGGAATCCCGCCGTTACGACGAGCAACTGCGCGCCTGGAGCCGCGCCCAGTTGCGCAACCAGTATTCTCTGTCACTGCTCAACATGGGGCAGGCAGCAATCATCGCCATGGGGGTCTCTGCCATGATGTGGCAGGCCGCTGCGGGGGTGGCACAGGGCACCATGACCATCGGCGATCTGGTGCTGGTCAACGCCTTCCTGATCCAGCTCTACGCGCCATTGAATTTTCTCGGCGTGCTCTACCGTGAGATCCGCCAGTCGCTGACCGACATCGAGCGCATGTTCACGCTGATGCGTACGGCCCGCGAGGTTGAAGATGCTCCCGGAGCCACCGATCTGCAGACTGGCCCGATGCGCCTGAGCTTCGAAGCGGTGGGCTTCGCCTACGATGAGCGTCGCCCGGTGCTTGAGGAAGTGTCGCTGGAGATTCCGCCGGGCCGCACCCTGGCCGTCGTCGGGCATTCCGGCAGCGGGAAATCCACCCTCGCCCGCCTCAGCTTCCGCTTTTACGATGTCACCAGCGGCGCCATCCGCATCAATGACCAGGACATCCGCGACATCACCCAGCAAAGCCTGCGCCGGGCCATCGGCATCGTGCCGCAGGATACCGTGCTGTTCAACGATAGCATCCACTACAACATTCTCTACGGTCGCCCCACGGCATCGCATGAAGAAGTGGTTGAAGCCGCGCGCGCCGCACAGCTGCACGATTTCATCCTGAGCCTGCCGGATGGCTATGAGACCAAGGTTGGTGAGCGGGGCCTGAAGCTCTCGGGCGGCGAAAAGCAGCGCGTGGCCATCGCCCGTACGCTGCTGAAGAACCCGTCTATCCTGATTTTCGACGAGGCGACCTCGGCACTCGATTCACGCACCGAAAAGGCCATCCAGGTACAGCTTGAAGAAGCTGCACGCGGGCGCACCGCACTGATCATCGCCCATCGTTTATCGACGATCATGAATGCCGATGAAATCGTGGTGCTGGAGCATGGCCGCGTCACAGAGCGTGGTACCCATGCGGCCCTGCTGGCCCGGGAAGGCAGCTATGCACAGATGTGGAATCTGCAGTTGCAGGAGCACAGTGATGCTGAATAAGCCTTCGGCCGGCGTGCTATGCTTGCTGATCCGTGGAATTCAGAAATCAGATTGATCATGACTGCTTACGCCCGCCCCGAATTCGAATCCCGTGTCGTTGCCCCGGCCGATCTGCGCCAGCGCATTGCCGAACTGCCGCGCCCGCTGGTTTTTACGAACGGCTGTTTCGACATCCTGCACCGCGGCCACGTCACCTATCTGGCGCAGGCGCGTGCGCTGGGCGCTTCGATGATCGTGGCGCTCAATACTGATGCTTCCGTGAAGCGCCAGGGCAAGGGGGACGACCGCCCGATCAATACCCTTGAAGACCGCGCCCGCGTGATGGCCTCACTGCGCTGCGTGGATATGGTGACCTGGTTCGATGAGGACATCCCCATTGAGCGCATTCTCGAATGCCGCCCCGACGTTCTCGTCAAAGGGGGCGACTGGCCCGTTGAAAAGATCGTCGGCTACACCGAGGTGCTGGGCTGGGGGGGAAGCGTACATTCCATCCCCTTCGAAGTGGATCGCTCCACCACCGCACTGATTGGCAAGATCCGTTCGCTGTAATCTTTCTGGCACCGCAACCGCAACACCATGGGGCGTTGCGGCAGCACTTTCAGTGTGCAACGCCGGTCTCGCGCAAAACCTGGGTACTGTAATCAGCCTCGGCTGGTACATGCAGCGGAGAATGCCGGCGAACGTAGTCGGCAAATGGCTCGGCATAGTCCAGATAGGTATTCTCGCGACGTGAGCCGGTAATGGTCTTGAGGGTATCGAAACGATCTCCTCCGTCAGCGATGAAATCACTGGCAATCACCCGATAGGTTTTTGCCATATCCAGAGGTGCGTAGCCGCCGCTGTTCTGGCGCACTTCAAGATGCGAAAACCGCTGCCCCTTCGGCTTGGCAGTGTCCACCTGCCAGCGCAGGCCGGCGGCATAGGGATAGGCGCCGGTACTGTGATTCACCAGCGCATTGTCCGTGGCGTCTTCCAGCGTTGCGACGATTTCGCGCCCCGTCATGCTCAGACGGATCAGCGTGTTCTTGAAGGGCAGCAGGGCGTAAGCCTTGCCCAGCGTGATATCGCCGGCAGCCAGATCAATGCGCACGCCTCCGGCGTTGAGCAGCGCAATCTCCGCGCCACCAAAGATTTTCCCCTGTTCGAGATAGGCTTCTGCCACGAGTTGCTGGATATCGCCGCCATGGGCGTTGACGCGGTCAGATTTTGCGCAGATATCCCCCAGAGTGGAGCCGGTCTTGTCTCCAGAATTCCCGGGCATACGCCGCAGGCACAGCGCATCGGCAGTCTGGCCGATAACCGAATTCCCCAGTGCTGCACGCTGTTCGCTGAAGGGCTTGAGCACGGCCTGGGCAGCAGAAGATGGCACGGTAATCCGCAGGGCTGGCTGCTGCGCGATATCCTCGCGGATCGCCTGCCTGTCCTGCTCATTCAAGGCCGGAGTTCCCTTGGGTGCCGTGAACACATCCCCGATCGGCAGAAAGGCGGTGCCCGCACAGCGCGTCACATCTCCCTGCGCATCAAAACTCACCTGCAGATCACCGAGCGCCTGTGCGTACTGCCACGCCTGCACCACGCAAACCATTTTGCCATCACGGTCATGCACCAGCGTGGGATACGGCCCCGCAGGCGTGATGCCATAGCGTGACAGGCTGGCATCTCCCAGCAGGGTATGCGAATCGCCACCTACGATGACGTCCACGCCGGAGAGCTGCGCAGCCATGTGCTGATCAATATCGTAGCCCTGATGGGTCAACAGGATGATCTTGTTGATCCCCTGCGCACGCAGATGATCAATCTCGGTCTGCGCGGCAGTGGCTTCGTCAAGGAACTGCGTCGTCGGATCAGGCCGCGAGGCATATTTGGTCTTGCCCACCACGGTGATGCCGACCACCCCGATCTTTTGCCCCCGCCGCTCCAGCACTGTGGAAGGCGTAAACATGTCGTTTGCCGTCTTGGGGGTAAGAGGTGAGGTGCCCACCAGCGGACGCACATTCGCGCTAACCACGGCGGTATGACAGGGACCATTGCGAAGTGCCATGAGGAAGGTTGCCAGCCCGGCGTCGCCATTATCGAACTCATGGTTGCCAAACGTAAACACATCGAAACACACGGTATTCATCAGCGCAGCATCCGCGCGCCCCTGGGTCAGCGTGTAATACAGGTCACCCGTCAGGGCGTCTCCGGCGTGCAGTTTGAGGACGTTATCCTTCCCGGTGGAAAGACTCTCCATCAAGGCCGTGATGCGCGCAAAGCCGCCCCGCTCGACACTCACCGAACGACGCCCGCCAGTGGTCTGCACCTGCAGTGATGTCTGCTCGGGGTCGAGATGCGAATGGTGGTCATTGATATGCAGGAGGGTCAGCTCCAGCGGCGCCCCCTCTCCGGCGACAGGGACAGGCGCAGTCGTGCAGGAGACTGACATCAATGCCAGGGAAACTCCCCAGGCAGCTCCAAACCCGGCTCGACGTAAATTCATTGATCCTGCTCCTGGCATTAGTTTGCACAACAAAACATTGTATCCGGCTGAACGGACAGTTTCAGCGGCACACGCCCGCAGTGGATTTCGCCGTAAACTTGCCACCACACCAAAGCGGACAGAAGAATCATGCCCAAACATCCAAGCTCCAGCAGCAAAACCAGACAGGACCCCATGGCCAATTATCTGGCGCAGGGGCTTGCGGCACACCAGCGTGGGCAGGTCGAGGAGGCTGCGCGTCTGTATGCCTTCATTCTGGGCAAAAACCCCGCGCACGCGGGTGCCCTGCATTTCTCCGGCGTCATCAAGCTGCAGGACGGGGATGTCGAAGCGGGCATTGAGCTCATCGGCCGTGCCATCCGCATCCAGCCCGATCCGACCATGCGCTGCAATCTTGCCAATGGGCTGATCAAGCTGCGCCGCTATCCTGAGGCGCTGGAACAGCTGCAGCTTTCTGTTGCGCAGGACCCGCGCAACGCTGCCACGCATACCAATCTCGGCTTGGTGCTGGCGAATCTGCAACGCCCCGCCGAAGCCATCCTGGCCCACCAGAAAGCCCTGGCCCTGCAACCGGATTTCCCCGAGGCCCTCAACAACCTCGGCAATGCCCAGCGTGCGCTCAGGCAATACGAAGAGGCGCTGGCGAGTTACGACAGGGCGCTCCGGCTCAACCCCAGACATATCGCTGCCCTCAACAACCGGGGGCTGGCATTGGCAGCCCTGCAGCGCCTGGATGAGGCCATTGCCAGTTACGATGCTGCGCTGGCACTGCGGGCCGATTACCCTGAGGCCCTCAACAACAAAGGCACCACCCTCAAGGAAAAAAATGATTTCGCAGCGGCGCAGGCATGCTACGACAAAGCCCTTGCACTTCGTCCGGATTACATCGAAGCCCTCTACAATCGCGCCAACGCTCTCGGTGCCGCGAATCAGCAGACAGAGGCATTGAACGCATACCGCAGTTTGCTGACGCGCCAGCCCGGCCACGCTGACGCACACTGGAACGCCACGCTGACGGAACTTCTGCTGGGCCATTTCGCCGCCGGCTGGGCCGGCTACCACTGGCGCTGGAAGATGCCGCTGGCCGAAGCACCTCGCCACACAGACCGGCCCGCCTGGAGTGGAGCCGAAACGCTACAGGGCAGGTCGATCCTGCTCTGGGCCGAACAGGGACTGGGTGACACCATCCAGTTCTGCCGACTGGCACTCGTTCTGGTCGAACGGGGAGCGCACGTCTGGCTTGAAGTGCAGGCACCACTGGCCAGCCTGCTGCAGCGCAGCCTGGGACCACAGGTAAAAGTTTTCGCACGCGGCGAAGCGGTGCCCACCACCGACTTTCATTGCCCCTTGCTGGATCTGCCGGGAGCCCTGCGAATTGATCTTGCGGGCATCCCTGCCCCAAAAAAATACCTCCATGCCGATGCCGCGCTCGGAGCCGATTGGCGGAACAAGCTAGGGCAGGCGCAACGGAAGATCGGCATCGTCTGCTCTGGCAACCCGAATCTGGCCAACGATCGCCGGCGTTCGATCCCGCTGCACAACTTTGGCGTGCTCGAAACCGACAACACCCGGCTTTTCCTTTTGCAAAAGGAATGCCGCCCCGCTGATCTTGAATGGATGACAAAACAATCAAACATTCTGAATTTGGGAGAACAACTGCGCGATTTTGAAGACACGGCGGCAATCATCGAGCAGCTTGACCTCGTCATCAGCGTGGACACTTCTGTGGCACATCTTGCCGGAGCACTGGGCAAGCCCGTCTGGATTCTGCTCCCCTACGTGCCCGACTGGCGCTGGCTCTGCGAGAGAACCGACAACCCCTGGTACCCCAGTGCCAGACTCTTCCGGCAGTCCCGGCCGGGAGACTGGAGTGAGGTGTTGGCACAACTGAGGCAGGCACTGACCCACTGATCCAGGCGGGGCCCCCTGTTACAAGAATATGTTTTCATAATTCTGTAGTACGCACGAAATATTGCTGCGCGAAGATTCCACGTTTCCAGAAGAACTCATTAACGAATAACGTGGAGCATTCTCAAATGCACAAGCATCCTCCCTTCGCGCGTGCCGCGATGGTCATGGCCCTGCTGGCCTGCCTTGGCCTCGTAGCCTGTGGTGGCAGCAGTTCCTCGAATGACAGCAGCAATACATCCACCAGCACCACCACCCAGAGCACTCCGACAGCCCCCACCGGACTGGGTTACTCTGACTCGGCGGATGCCCCAAGCGGGGTTACCGCCTTTGTGGATGCCGGCAGCACCAATGTCAGGGGCGATGCCTGCCATGCCACACTCGATACAAATGCAGGGGTAAGGGTACTCAAAGGCTTCCTCGACTTCTGGTCTCCACTTGCCGTCAATGGCACGGTGTACGTCGATGCAGGCTCTTCGGCCGCTGCCTCGGGAACCTGCGCCGCAGTCGCCACCTCGCTGTGGAGCGGCATCCCCGGCACGAGCCCGGACGGCACTGTCGCCAACAGCAGCGTTCACAACACCAACATCACCTACGTCCAGACCACCACCGCCAACCGCACCAGCTCGCAAGCATTGGCGGCATTTCTGGATGACCGTCGCGACAAGGGTTACAGCGTTACCGATGGCCTTGGCTCCCTGACCAGCATCTGGCGTACTGGCGCTGGCCAATCCTTCTCCTTCACCATCGGCAGCGACACCGCCACCACGTACTCCGACACCTCGAAGATTGACGCCACCAGCACGACCACCTATACGGTCACCTCGTCAATCGGCTCGACATCAAGCAACCTGGGCCTCGCTGTGGCGTTCATGAACAATGTCGATAGCGCTTCGACGGAACCCACCAAGCGTTACTTCAAATATGGACGTCCATTCCGTTGGAATACCAATTTTGGCTATACCGTAGGCGTGGTGCCGGCGCTTGTACAGTTTGAGAGCACAACCCCCGTCACCGATGGTGGCTTCCCCTCAGGCCACACTGCAGAAGCTTGGCGTGATGCATTGCTGATGGCATATCTCGTACCGCAGCGTTATCAGGAACTGATTACACGCGCCATGGAATTGGGGCAGAACCGAATCGTATCCGGCATGCACTCGCCGCTCGATGTGATGGGCGGGCGCATTCTCGGCACCGCAAATATTGCGTATGACCTGAATGGCAATACCGCAAACGGCTATTACACTTCGGCCGTCAAACAGGCAGCCTACAATCAGGCGCAAAGCTACCTGATGACGAAGACCGGTTCCAGCGATTTCAATACGCTGAACTCGTATGCCCACACCCAGCAAACGACGGATACCAGCGCGGACAACTACGACCGCTTCACTGACCACTCCACCAACAAGACCAACTTCGCCACCCGTCTGACCTACGGATTCGGCTTGGTCAACGCTTCCAAGGCTGGCCAGTCGCCCACGGTACCGAAGGGCGCCGAAGTGTTGCTGGAAACCCGCCAGCCTTATCTGACAGCGGCACAGCGGCGTGTCGTGCTGAAAACCACCGAGATCGATTCCGGCTATCCGCTGGCTGACGACGACGAAGGCTGGGGCCGTCTGAATCTTTTCGCTGCAGCGGATGGCTATGGCGCCTTCAATGGTGATGTCAGCGTCACCATGGATGCCACCCAGGGCGGCTTCTACGCACTGGATTCCTGGCGCAACGACATCTCCGGTGCCGGCCTGCTGACCAAGCTCGGAACAGGTACCCTGCGTCTGACCGGAGCCAACACCTACACGGGGGGCACGATTCTGTCTGCCGGCACACTGGCGGCGGATTCAGGCAGTGCGCTCGGCACGGGCGACGTATATATCAAGGCAGGCACTTTGATCAGCGATGCCAGCAGCCAGTTGAACATCGGCGGCAAGTTCACCCAGCTCGGCGGTACGCTGGAAGTCGATATGAACAGCGCCACCCAGGGGACGCTGAAGATTGCCGGCACCGCAACGCTCTCCGGTGGCACGCTATACGTCACCTTCCCAGGCTCCTACTCGCCTGCGGCGGGCGACAGCATCACAGTACTGACCGCCGGAGCGCTCACAGGCACCTTCAGCACCATTACCGTGAAGGGTTTCAGCAGCGCGACACCGACTTACACCTCAACCGGACTCAGCCTGAAGCTGGGGAGCAAGTCCAGTACCTGATGACCGGGTCGGTTCAGGCGTGTACATCCCACCCGCCTGACTGTACCGTTCCGCACAACACAGGCTGTCGCCAATCCGACAGCCTGTGTTTTTTTATACATCAAACCATTGATTACATAGGGAATATATTTTCAGGCATGCGCTTTGCTGCGTGGAAGACAAACCACCCCAGGGAGACTCGCATGCCCACCCCCTTCCCCACTTCTACTGCCTCCGGTTGCAGCAGCGGGCGCTGCGGTTCCAGTGCCGGCCAGATGGCCGGCCTGACCGATGATGTTGCGCGCCGCGTGCAGGACCATCCCTGTTATTCGGAAGAAGCGCATCACCACTATGCGCGCATGCATGTGGCTGTTGCCCCGGCGTGCAATATCCAGTGTAACTACTGCAACCGCAAATACGACTGTTCCAACGAATCGCGCCCGGGCGTGGTCTCCGAAGTGCTGACACCTGTCCAGGCCGTCAAGAAGACCCTCGCCGTGGCCGCTGCAATTCCCCAGATGAGCGTGCTGGGCATCGCCGGGCCTGGCGATGCCCTGGCCAATCCGGAACGCACCTTTGCCGTTTTCCGTGAACTGCAGAAGCGTGCCCCGGATCTCAAACTCTGCCTCTCGACCAACGGCTTGATGCTGCCAGAGTATGTGGAGCAGATCGTGGCCGCCAAGGTAGACCACGTCACGATCACCATCAACTGCATCGATCCGGAAGTTGGAACCAGGATCTATCCCTGGATCTTCTGGAACCATCGTCGCATCCATGGCCGCGAAGCCGCTGAAATCCTCATCGCGCAACAGCAGAAGGGGCTTGAAATGCTGGTTGCACGCAGGGTGCTGGTAAAGGTCAATTCGGTGATGATCCCCGGTATCAATGACCAGCACCTGAAAGAAGTGTCGCGTGTTGTACGTGCCAAGGGCGCTTTCCTGCACAACGTGATGCCACTCATCTCGGATGCCGCCCACGGCACCTATTTCGGCCTCAGCGGCCAGCGTGGCCCCACTCCCGAAGAGTTGCAGACCCTCCAGGATGACTGTGCCGGCGACATGGCCATGATGCGTCATTGCCGCCAGTGCCGCGCCGATGCAGTAGGCATGCTCGGTGAAGATCGTGGCGCGGAATTCAGCATTGCCAAGGTCGAAGCCATGGAGATCGACGAGGAAGCGGCCATGGCAAAACGCCTCGCCCTGCGCGAAGCGATCAATGCAGAGCTGGAGGTCAAACGTGCCACACGGCATTCAGCAGGCTCCCAGGTGGTCACCCTGCACCGGCCGGTCAAACCGGTGGGGCGTGCGGTGCTGATGGCGGTGGCCAGCCAGGGTGGCGGGCTCATCAACCAGCATTTCGGGCATGCCCGCGAATTTCTGGTGTACGAAGCCAGTGCCAGTGGCGTGCAATTCAAGGGTACCCGCCGCGCTGCGCAATACTGCGGCGGGGAAGCCGACTGCGGCGAGGCTGAGGATGTGCTGCAGCGGACTATCGCGGCACTTGCCGGGTGTGAAGTCGTGCTGTGTTCGCGCATCGGCTTTGAACCCTGGGGATCACTCGAGGCGGCAGGCATCCAGCCCAATGGCGAACACGCCCTGGAACCGATTGAAGAGGCCATCGAAAAGGTCTGGGCAGAAATGCTCAAATCTGGCCGGCTTGGCGACACGCAGATGAGCCAGCGCCGCGCCTGAAGCACTGAACCATGGCCGACAGGCCATGGCATGGAGAATCGCGATGGCACTCGAAATCATTGAGGGTTGTGTGAATTGCTGGGCCTGTCTGCCTCTGTGCCCGAACGAGGCGATCCGGGAGGCCAGACCGCATTTTGAAATTGACCCGCTGCGCTGCTCGGAATGTGTGGAAGCGTATGCAGAACCACAATGTGCAGCGATCTGCCCGGTGGAAGGCGTGATCGTGGACGAACTGGGGATGCCCCTCAATCCACCCGGCTCTCTGACCGGCATTCCCTCCGTGCCCCCGCCGCAAGCCTCGTTGCAGGAGGGACACTGACATGGCGCTGATCCATTTCTGGGAAAAACCCGGCTGCCAGACCAATGCGCGCCAGCGCGCAGAGCTGATCGCCAGTGGTCACCAGGTCGTGGCGCATGATCTGCTGGGTGAAGCCTGGACGGAAATGCGCCTGCTGGATTTTTTCATGGATCTGCCAGTGTCAGAGTGGTTCAACATGAATGCCCCCAAGATCAAATCCGGTGAACTCATTCCGGGCATGTTTGACACGACATCGGCATTGCATGCGATGATGGCTGATCATCTGCTGATTCGCAGACCACTGATGGAAATTGGCAGCACCCGCATCGTCGGATTCAACCTGGAACAACTGGCTCTGGCGGGAGGGCAGGCACTGCGCCCCGTTTCCGGGAATTGCTCAGGCAGCCCGGAACGGTGTACAGATTCGCATCATTAGGCAGTATCGATCCGTGGCCCCGGCCCCCCATTCATCATGGCAGAAACGATCTCAGCATTGCCCTCTCAAAAAGAGCCCGGCAATATCAGGGTGGATCGGGAGCACATGCGTAGCCACGCGCGTGGGGCCATGCTGGGTCTGGCTTTGGGGGATGCTTTCGGCGCCACGGTGGAATTCATGACGCCGCGCGAAATCAGGGCGCAGTTTGGCTGCCATCGCATGATTCGCGGTGGCGGCTGGCTACGCCTACCACCCGGCCAGGTAACTGATGACACCACCATGGCTTTCTCGCTGGCCGATGCCTGGCTGGAGAGTACCGCCTCACCCGGCGCGGAAGACTGTGCCCGCGCCTTTGATGCGTGGATGCGTGCAAAACCCATCGACATCGGGCACACCGTGCGACGCGGTATCGCACGCTTCCGGCGCACAGGCGAAGCCCTCATCCCGCCATCAGAGGATGCCGGCAATGGCGCCACCATGCGCTGCACCCCGGTGGCGCTGGCCACCCTGGGCGCACCGCTGGCAGACATCGAAGCCGCCACGCTGACCCAGGCACGCGTCACGCACAACAACCCACTCACGGACTCGGCCACCTGTGCCGTAGTGCGCATGATCCAGGCCGGCCTGGATGGTACGGGAATCCGTGGCATCATGGCACTGGCCCACGAGTTGAGCCATATCCATCCCATTTTCCACTTCCGCAAACGCCATGAGGAAAACCCCAGTGGCTACATCGTAGACACCATGCACGTGGTACTGCAGGGCATTGATGTGAATGACAGCTTCGAGGGAGTGCTGCTTGATGTGGTCAATCGCGGCGGCGACGCCGACACCACGGGGGCCATTGCCGGCACTGTGATGGGAGCCCTGGTCGGAGAAACAGCCCTGCCCTCCCTGTGGCTCAAAGCCCTCAATCCGGTAGTGGCAAAACGCTGTGTCGACTACGCCGATTTCCTGATCCAGCGCTCCCCGGCCTGGCAGGCGAACTGAGCCTACCCACTGCCTCTTCAACATGCAGACCCGCCTGCAGAGCAGGGCTGACGCGGTTTCGATAGACCTGTTCTCTTTCGGGCAGTGCTGCTGGAAACTAAGCGAAACCCCCGCCTCGGGTTCCATACAAGCAAATCGGCTACCGCCCCCTGTCCGGACGGGCAGCGCATTCGGCCCGATCACGCCTTCGCAGCAAGATCATGAACTGATTCTCAAGCCGGGCCATGCGCCGCCGTAGACCGGGGGTAGTCCCACAACACGCCACCAACTTCCGGGAGATGCACATGCCTGCCGACAAAGCCGCCCTATCCACTGGCACCATGCTGGCGGCCCTCCTGGTGGCCGCTCTGGGTGCTCTGCTCATCACCACCGTGATCGCCCTGGCCAATCTCGCCAGTCTGGCCGATGCGAATGCCCGGGTTCTGGTGGCCAACCGCGTGGCGCATGTACAGGGTGACGTGGATATGATGCACGACGCCATCCGCGCCGATGTCTACAAAGCCCTGTTGCTGGCCCAGTCGGGTGACGCCGGTGAAATCACGGCCTTGAAAAGCGAGTTTGCAGAGCACGCCAATGAGCTGCGCAGCAAGTTCCGGGATAACCTGCCTGCGCTTGCTCCAGCCGCCCGCAGCATCGCTGACACCGCTGCGCCGGTACTGGAACGCTACGCTGCCACAGCTGGTGAAATTGTCAGCCAGCCCGCTTCAGCAGGAAAGGATCTAACACGTTTCAACACTGATTTCGACGCTCTGGAAAAACAGCTTGGTCAGCTCAGTGACGCCATCGAAACCGCCACGGTGCAGCAGGCCGAAGACGCCACTAATGCGTCCGCCAAGGCACGCATCAACATTCTCGTATGCGGCATGCTGGCAACGATCCTGCTGTGTGGCGTAGCCTTCAAGGTGTTCCGTTCCAGCGTACCACCGCTGCGGCGGCTGGCACAACGCGCTACGGAAATTGCCACCAGCGGCGATCTGACACTGACACCCGAGGTGGCTGGTTCGCAGGAGGTCCGCAGCGTTGCGCAGGCGCTGGCGCATCTGCTCGCAAGCCAGCGGGAGGTTGTAGCCCAGGCGCATCATTCGGCGGAAGCCATTGAGCAGCACATGGGCACCCTGGTTACGCTTTCTACCCACGTCCGCACCAGTGCCGAGGCTCAGAACACCCTTGCCCAGCAGGCACTGGCTGGCTTTGAAGAGGCTACGCAGGCCATTGAGGTGGTTGCCGACAACGCACAACATGCCGTGGAATCAGCAAATGCCGCGGGCACATTATCGCGGGCGGGCGCTGCCAGCGTACGCAATGCCGCCCAAGGGCTGAACGGAGTGTCACAATCGGTACAGACAATGTCGTCCTCCATTGGCTCACTCGCCCACGAAGCAGAGGAAATCTCTGGCGTCGTCAGTGCCATCCGCGAAATCGCTGACCAGACCAATCTGCTCGCCCTCAATGCTGCCATCGAGGCGGCCCGGGCTGGCGAAGAGGGGCGCGGTTTTGCGGTGGTTGCCGACGAGGTGCGCAAGCTCGCCGAACGCACGAGTACTTCGACGACCACGATATTCGCGCTGATCGCCCATATCACAGACACCAGCCATGCCGCCGTTGCGAATGCCCAAACCAGCATCAGCTCAGTAGAGGATGGCGTGCGTTGCGCCAACGGATCAGCCGATGAGGTGGCGGGCATTCCACGCGCCACCGAGGCTGTCATCCACAACATGAGCGACATTCGCAACGCCCTGACGGCTCAGCGCCAATCCCACCGGGAAATCGCTGCCGTGATCGAGAACGTCAGCCAGGCCTGTAGCGGGGCCTGCGAAGACGCCTGCACACTGGACGCTCTGGTAGCACAAACCCGCCAAAGCACCAAAGCCCTGTCTGAATCGGTACGTCAGTTCAAGGTCTAGGCACATCAATCCACTTTGATTTCGTACCAAAGACTGCGGTACGCACTACCGGTCTCGATGATCGCATGGCTTGCCCCACCGACAGGCAGCTGCGCCCGGCGCTCGCCACGCTCATCAAGTGCCCAGGCGCGAACACGCGAGGCCTCTACCGGCAGCGTAATGCGCGCCGCAAGCCCTTCAACAAGAACGGGCGCCTGCCCGAAGTTGCGCCCGAGTGTCGTTTTTTTCCCGTCAAGCCAGATTTGCCCGGAGTTTTCTTCGTCCCCCAGGGTTGTAACAAGTATCCGGCAGGGGCCGGCAAAGCTTTTGCCCTCAATCAGGGTGGCCAGGATCACGCCCCAATCGTTGCGAGCCGCCAGCAGTTCAAATTTCACTCCGTGAGCATCAAAAGCCTGGCTCAGACGCGCACCAATCAGCCCCTTGCTGCGTGGTGAATCAATGCTCACAGTACGCCCCGATGATGCGCCCGCTAAGCCCCAGACAAGCTCTCCGGTGACACTGGCAACAGGCAGAGAAGCGCCTGGAGCAGCGGCGGGGGTGGCAATACTCGCATAGCCTGACAAGGCAGCCGAGCGCGGCGCGCCAAATGACTCGGCACCCGGCACACGGGTGGCGGTGCGCCATGCATTGAGCCACATTTTCTGCGTGGGAAGCGCCACTTGGGGCACTGCTGCGGCCTGCACATCGCCACGCCGCAGCATTGCCGCGGCAGCGATCAGACTGCTCATCTTGACCGGATTGGCCCCACTATCAAAGAAATTCTCGACAAAGCCCGGATCCCAGTTCTGGCTGTGGGCGCCATAGCTGTAGACAAACAGACCATCCCAATCCTGCAAGGCCGCATAGGCTGCCGCAAGAGGCAATGCCTCTGCCTGATACTGCCCCGGGAAGGGATGGTTGTATTCGGTGACAATGAAAGGTTTGCCGGGCACGCGACGCAGGGCCAGATCCGCCAGGGTGCCACCACCTTCGACGCCGGCCATTGGCGTATTGGTGATGCGCCAGTTATCCAGATCCCAGGGTTTTCCGGGAAAACTCGGATGCTGCCAGTACGCATGCCCATCGACTACATCGAGCGTTGCCTGTATCGGTGCAGGGCTGTAGCTGACCTGGGTGCCGACAAGCAGGGGATGTGCGCCCAGATCCTGGCGCAGATAATCCCTCATCCCCTGCCAATAGGCTGTTTCGGTATCCCATAAAAACTGCAGCCAGTCACGCTGCCCCGCCGCAGTCAGGCTCATCAGTGCGCTAGCATCGGGCATCGCAATATTGCCGGCCTGCAGGCTCTGGCCCGGCAACAGGCCCAACAAACCGCCCGTGCGCAGGCTGGCCTGCTGGATATACAGATGCCCGGCGTGCCGGCCAATATGCCCGATGGTTAGCCTGGCAATATCTTCGGACACTTCGGTTGCAAAGCTGAGCTGATAATCCTGCCAGTCACGCCCGACCTGGATTTCCTGCGCCCACAGAAGTTGCCACGGCGCATGTGCCTGCATGGCCTGCAGACCTACGCGCAGAGGGGCATCGGCACGCATGCGCAAATGCAGGGTATAGGGTTGATCCGCCTTGAACGCCAGCCGGTTCTGATGCAGCTGGGTGTGCCAGATTTCCGCACCGGAATGGCTCATCGCCAGATCCAGCACTCCATCCGGTGTGCGCATCAGCGTTGCCGCTGCACTCCCCACCAATTGCAGATTCCAGCCTGCCTCGACACTGCGTACATTCAGGGCGGAACCAAGCATTTCGGCACCCAGCGCCTCTTCACGCACGCCCCAGGCCCGCCGCAAGGCCTGATCATCCGCATAGTGCCCATGCAACCAGCCTTCCCACTGCCGCTGCAAATCACTGCGATAGGGTTCCCCCATCTGATTGAGGCTGCCGGCTCGCCATTCGCGCATCAGGCCATTTTCATTGTTGATTTCAATGAGTGCAACGGCAGGTTCATCGACATAGCGGTTTCCGGTATACGGATTACGGTGCAGGAGGAGATCCCGTGCGTATTCCTTTTGCATTTCGACCATAGGCGCATAAAAATTATCGACGCCCTTCCAGTAATTTGGCGTCGTCTCGCCCCAGCCGGAAAAGCCAGGATACTTCCGCCCGACATGCAGGTTGATGTCGCTATAGATGCCCTCACGCTTGAGCACCGCCACAAAGTAGTCGAAACGTTCGAGCATTGCCGGGTCGAGTGTGCACATATCCTTCTGCAGCAGACCTCGCGGTGCCGGAGCAGAATCCATGTGGTGCAGGCGTACGATGTTGACGCCGAAGCGTGCCAGTCTGGCAGCCAGCCGGTCAGCCACGTCATGTTCTGGGGCCACGGAACCAAACACGATATTGACGCCAAGCAGCCGCAGGCGCTGATCCCCGGCATACAGATGCCCATCCTGTATGTGCACGAACCCGGCTTTTCCGGCGGGCCTGACATTCCACTCCCGCAGATTGGTCAGATTGACACTGGCATCATCCCAGGGCATGCGATAGGCAAAGAGATCTTCTGCCAGCGCGGAGCAAGGCAGCAGGGCACCCGCCAAACCAAAGACGGCAAGAGAGAACAACGTGCGCAGATTCATGGATCAGCCTCAATTGGACACGCAGGCAGCTTAAGCCATCTGGGTCACACCACCTATTGCGGGAACCCGCAGAACAATCCCGGCTTCCTGCACCCCTGGATTACAAACACTTACAACTGGATGTCCTCGCCAGCTCCCACCGCTGCGTTATTTGCTACATACAAACGACGCATCAGGAGATCGTCCATGAAAACACCCCGGTCACTCATTCTTACCCTGGCACTGGGCGCCAGCCTGCTGGCTCCGGCAATCAGCCAGGCCCGCGTACACGTGGATGTTTCGCTGGGCGTGAGCCCGGTGCTGATAGCGCCACCGCCCGTCATGATTCCACCACCAGTTATCGTCAGAACACCCCCACCGGTGTATTACGTCGATGAACCTTACTATGTGCCGGTACAGCCGCGCTATGCACCACCACCACCGCCCTACTACCGCTGGCATGACGATCGCTGGCGCGATGACCGGTGGCACGATGACCGCTGGCATGATGATCGTTGGCATGACGACCGCGGGCGTGAGCCTCCCCATGGCCACCACGATCACTGGCGCTAAAAGCCTCAGGCTGCTGTCCAAAGCTCCATGCGTGGCAGGGCTCCTGACATCCGGCGCCTAAACTTAGGTCATAGACTGCGATAATCGCTATCACGCGATCAATCATCTCTCACAGAAGGAGAGTTTTACGTGAACAAAACCAAAACATTGCTTCTCACGGCCCTGGTCAGTGCCGGTCTGCTGGCTGCGCATACGAGCCAGGCAGGAGTAAGCATCAATCTCAACCTGCCCGGCATCTCGGTGAATCTGAATGACGCACCGCCGCCACCGCGCGAAGAAGTAGTGCCGGGACCGCGCCCGGGTTGGGTTTGGCACCCTGGTTTCTGGAACTGGAACGGCCACGACCACGTCTGGGTGGGCGGTTCCTGGAGCAAGGAGCGTCCGGGCTATGTGTGGGTACCGGAACGCTGGGAAGAACGCGATGGACGCTGGGTTCTGAACAGGGGCCGCTGGGATCGCCACGCTGGGCCGGACTGGCGCGATGCCCAGAGGGCTGAATTCTCGCGCTGGAATGACTGGCGCGATCACGACATGCGCCGCGACTGGCATGATCAGCGCCAGGATCGGCGTGACGATCGCCGCGATGAGCGCCGTGACGACCGTCATGATGATCACCCTGCTCCGCGTGCTGAACGCCGCGATGACCCGCGCCCCGGCCCGGATCGTCACGACGACCGTCGCGGCGACAGGCATGATGATGACCGCGATCACGACCGCCACTGATTCGCCGGTCTGGCCTTCATACAGGCGGTTGCCACACGACGTGGCAACCGCCTTTTAATTTGTACTAATCCGCACGAACACCAAACACGCCACCAATCACGAGAAATTCGCCTTCCCCCTGCAGTTTGCCGGGCAGCACTTCATCGCAACAGATGATCTTGGTCAGCGGCACTTCGGCAGCGATCACACGGTCGCCAAATTCACCGGCGCGCTCCTGCTCACGTGAAAAGGAATTCACATTGTTCAGCAGCACCAGAGTCTGGCCTTCACGCTCGCCAAGAATCTCGAAGGATTCCCAGCGGTTAACACCCCGATAAAGGCTGAAATGCGTACGCTCCGGATAGCGTCTGGCGAGTTCCGTCTGTGTGTAGGTGTACAACAGATCCAGCTGCGCTTCGAGCGCATTGGTGTTGTACAGACCACTTGAACGCTGTTCAAGATACTGAGTGTAGGCCTCCCCGGAAAAATCACGGATCGGCGCACGGTGATAGCGCGGCAGCAGACCAAAGCGCGATTCGGCCCAGGACTTGAGGACCGCCCCCTCAATGCTGTCCGAATT
The DNA here is from genome assembly GCA_002307175.1 of Rhodocyclaceae bacterium UBA1310. Classification (GTDB taxonomy): domain Bacteria; phylum Pseudomonadota; class Gammaproteobacteria; order Burkholderiales; family Rhodocyclaceae; genus Uliginosibacterium. The sequence goes on along the minus strand of DBTS01000024.1, from coordinate 61,936 downwards.
AAAATGCCATCCACGGATCAGTTTCAGGTAATTGAGCTTGCCACGATTCTTCGACATGCCCGGGGTCAGTCCTGCGTCTTCAAGCGCGTCAAGCCTGAAACACATGCGCATGTAATCCTGAAACAGTTGAACCCGCTCGGCAGATTCTTCGCGCATATGGAGCATGCGGAAAAAATCCCGGTGCAGGTCGGCCACTCCGTCAATCTCCAGCGGGGAAGGATTCTGCTGATAGGTCAGACTCCCCAGAATCACCGCTGGCAGATTGCAGCGGTTGATTGACAGTCTGGCCCAGGTTGGCAGTGTCGGGTTGTCGGGATGCTTGTCGCCATCCTTACACTGAACAGGCTCTTTGTCGTATGCCACACCGTCTCCAGCTCCCCGCATTTGAAAAAGTCTCCTTTTTTATCAACAGCTTGCATACATTGATGAGTTGTTGGCACAGCCATTGCGATACCAATGGCGTGTCGTCAGGGTTGTTGGTGCGCAGTATCCCACAACACCTCTTCCTGACCCGAACAACTTTAGCCCGCAAGGAGAAGCATCATGGCAAAGCTGCGTCAATGCGCAATTTATGGGAAGGGTGGTATTGGAAAATCCACCACAACCCAAAACCTCGTGGCCGCTCTGGCCGAAGCCGGCAAGAAGGTGATGATTGTCGGATGTGACCCGAAGGCGGATTCCACCCGCTTGATTTTGCATGCAAAGATGCAGAATACCGTCATGCAGCTGGCTGCAGAAGCTGGTTCGGTCGAGGATCTGGAACTCGAAGACGTGCTGCAGGTGGGTTTCGGCGGCATCAAGTGTGCCGAATCCGGTGGCCCGGAACCCGGCGTGGGATGTGCTGGTCGTGGCGTGATCACCGCCATCAACTTCCTGGAAGAAGAAGGCGCCTATACCGACGACCTCGACTTCGTGTTCTACGACGTGCTGGGTGACGTGGTGTGTGGTGGTTTCGCCATGCCGATCCGCGAAAACAAGGCCCAGGAAATCTACATCGTCTGCTCCGGTGAAATGATGGCCATGTATGCAGCCAACAACATTTCCAAGGGCATCGTGAAGTACGCCACCTCCGGTAGCGTGCGTCTGGCCGGCCTGATCTGCAACAGCCGCAAGACTGACCGCGAAGATGAACTGATCATTGCACTGGCAGCCGCCATGGGCACACAGATGATTCACTTCGTGCCGCGTGACAACGTTGTGCAGCACGCTGAAATCCGCCGCATGACCGTGATCGAATATGACCCGAACTGCAACCAGGCCAATGAATACCGCGCCCTGGCCAAGAAGGTGGTCGACAACAAGATGCTGGTCATCCCGCATCCTCTGGAAATGGAAGCACTGGAAACCCTGCTGATGGAGTTCGGCATCATGGACGTCGAAGACGAATCCATCGTCGGCAAGACCAAGACAGCAGAAGTCGCCGCCTGATCCACCGTACTGCCGTTCAATATTTGCGCGTCGTGTCCGGCTAAGGACCGACGCCTGGAGAACACCATGTCCGAGCTTACTCACGAACGCGCTCAGGCCCTCATCGAAGAGGTGCTTGAGGTCTATCCTGAAAAGGCCAAGAAAGACCGCGCGAAACACCTGATGGTCAACGACAAGTCCGTCACCCAATCCAAGAAGTGCATCACCTCCAACCGCAAATCCGTGCCGGGCGTCATGACCCAGCGCGGTTGTGCCTACGCCGGTTCCAAGGGCGTGGTATGGGGCCCGATCAAGGACATGATCGGCATCTCGCACGGCCCGATCGGCTGCGGCTATTACTCACGCGGCGGTCGTCGCAACTACTTCTCCGGTACATCCGGGGTGGATTCGTTCTGTGACATCAACTTCACGTCCGATTTCCAGGAAAAGGATGTCGTTTTCGGTGGTGACAAGAAGCTCGGCAAGCTGATTGACGAGCTGGAAACGCTGTTCCCGCTCTCCAAGGGGATTTCGGTTCAGTCCGAATGCCCGGTCGGGCTGATTGGTGACGATATCGAAGCTGTCGCCAAGAAGAAGGCTGCGGAAATCGGCAAGGTGGTTGTCCCGGTGCGTTGCGAAGGGTTCCGCGGTGTTTCCCAGTCTCTGGGCCACCACATCGCCAACGATGCCGTGCGCGACTGGATCATCTCCAACCGCGATGAAAAGGCTTTCGAAGGCACGCCTTACGACGTGGCCATCCTTGGCGACTACAACATCGGTGGCGACGCCTGGGCTTCCCGCATCCTGCTTGAAGAAATGGGCTTGCGCGTGATCGCCCAGTGGTCCGGCGACGGCACGCTGACCGAAATGGAAAACACCCCCAAGGTCAAGCTCAACCTGCTGCACTGCTATCGCTCGATGAACTATATCGCGCGTCACATGGAAGAGAAGTACGGGATTCCCTGGCTGGAATACAACTTCTTCGGCCCGACCAAGATTGCCGAGAGCCTGCGCGAAATCGCCAGTCACTTTGACGACACGATCAAGGAAGGCGCTGAACGCGTGATCGCCAAGTACAAGCCGGTGATGGATGCCATCATCGCCAAGTACCGCCCGCGCCTTGAAGGCAAGAAGGTGATGCTCTACGTGGGTGGTCTGCGCCCCCGCCATACCGTTGGTGCGTATGAAGACCTGGGCATGGAAGTGATCGGTGCCGGCTATGAATTCGCCCACAACGATGACTACGATCGCACCATGCGCGACATGAAAGATGCCACGCTGATCTATGACGATGTCACCGGCTATGAATTCGAAGAATTCGTTCGCCAGCTGAAACCTGATCTGATCGGCTCCGGCATCAAGGAAAAGTACGCCTTCCACAAGATGGGCGTGCCCTTCCGCCAGCTCCACTCCTGGGATTACTCCGGCCCGTATCACGGCTTCGACGGCTTTGCCGTGTTTGCCCGCGATATGGACATGACGCTGAACAACCCCTGCTGGGATCTGTTCAAGGCGCCGTGGGACAAGCAGGAAGAATCCGAAGGCGAGCTCAAGGTTGCGTAAGCACTGATACGTACCGCTCGGCAATCTGGTGCGGCACGGTGTGCCGCACCCCGACAAACTCTCCCGTGTCCACAGCTAGATGGCCGGGATAGGAGATGCAAAATGCAGAACGCAGAGAACATCAAGCCATGCTACCCGCTCTTCAATGAGCCGGAATATCAGGCCATCTGGAAGAGCAAGCGCAGCTTTGAAGAAGCTGCCAGCGATGACAAGGTGGCGGAAGTTTTCGCCTGGACGACATCACAGGAATATCAGGATCTGAATTTCAAGCGCGAAGCGCTGACC
>DBTS01000024.1:5001-58412 GCA_002307175.1 Rhodocyclaceae bacterium UBA1310 | reverse complement strand
TCAACCCGGCCAAGGCCTGTCAGCCTCTGGGTGGCGCCCTGTGTGGGCTCGGATTCCACAAGGCCATGGTCTACATCCACGGCTCCCAGGGTTGCGTTGCGTATTTCCGCACGATCTTCAACCGCCACTTCAAGGAACCGATCGCCTTCATCGCTGACTCGATGACGGAAGACGCCGCAGTGTTCGGTGGCCAGAAGAACATTTTCGAAGGTCTGGCCAATGCCAAGGCCCTGTACGACGCTGAAATGATCGCTGTGTGCACCACGTGTATCGCAGAAGTCATCGGTGACGACCTGGGTGCCTTCATCGGTAACGCCCGCAAGGAAGGCCACATCCCCAACGAATTCCCGGTGCCGTTTGCCCACACGCCGAGTTTCGTGGGTTCCCACATCACCGGGTGGGACAACATGCTCGAAGGCATCCTGAGCTACTTCACCACGAGCAAGATGGAAGGCAAGGTTCCGGGCAGCAACGGCAAGATCAATATTGTGCCGGGCTTCGAAACCTACCTGGGCAACTTCCGTGTGATCAAGCGCATGCTCAAGGAGATGGATGTCGACTACACATTCCTCTCTGATCCGGAAGAAGTGCTCGATATGCCGGCTACCGGCGTCTATGAGATGTATGCCGGCGGCACGACCATCGCAGAAGTGGAAGATGCACCGAACGCCAAGGCCACCTTCCTGCTGCAGCCGACCACGCTGGAAAAGAGCCGCAAGTTCATCGAAGGTACCTGGAACCAGGACATCCCGAAGATCAACATTCCGATGGGCGTGGAATGGACCGACGAATTCCTGATGAAGGTCTCCGAAGTCACCGGCAAGCCGATTTCTGCTTCGCTGGCCAAGGAACGTGGCCGCCTCATCGACATGATGACGGACTCCCACGCCTGGCTGCACGGCAAGAAGATGGCCATCTTTGGCGACCCCGACTTCGTCATGGGGCTCACCAAGATTCTGCTCGAATTCGGTATTGAACCCACCCACATCGTCTGCAACAACAGCAACAAGCGCTGGGAAAAGGCGATGAAGAAGGTTCTTGAATCCTCGCCCTACGGGATCCATGCCAAGCTGTATCCGGGATGCGACCTGTGGCACCTGCGCAGCCTGTGCTTTACCGACAAGCCCGACTTCGTCATCGGTTCGAGCTACGGCAAGACCATTCAGCGCGACACGCTGCACAAGGGCGCCGAGTTCGAAGTGCCGCTGATCCGCCTGGGCTTCCCGATCATGGACCGCCATCACCTGCATCGCATGACGACGCTGGGCTATGAAGGTGCCATGTACATCCTGACCACGCTGACCAATGCGGTTCTGGAACTTCTCGACGAGAAGACCAAGGTCCTCGGCGTGACGGACTACAACTACGACGTAGTGCGTTAAGGCCAGACAGGGTATGGGCAGGAGGGCCTGCCCATACCTCTCGGAAAAACGACCCCGGTACCCAGACATGGCCAACATCATGGTACGCAAGAACGCGACAGGCGATTACGTGTTCTATCTGCCCAAGCGTGATATCGAAGACAACATCACCTCCATCGAATTCGACAGCCCCGAGCAATGGGGTGGCGAAATCAAGCTGGCCAACGGAGGGATCTACTACATCGATCCGATGCCAATACCCGCACGTTTTCCCATCTCCGTGCGGGCACGGCGCGTTGACGGTGTCGAGTAACGCCGACTAGGCAAGGAGAAAATCATGGCAATGAAAATTCTTGTAGCTGAATGCAGCAGCTGTGGCGATTGCATCAAGGTTTGCCCGACTGGTTCCATCTTTGAAAAGGGTGGCATCGTCAAGATCAAGGCTGACACCTGTAATGAATGTGAAGAGAAGGATGACGGCCCGCAGTGCCAGGCTACCTGCCCTTCCGGCGAAAACTGCATCGTATTTATGTAATTCCGGTCTCGACGGGTCCGCCCCGTCGGGTACCTATGCCATAACACTTACACCTGGATGATCCTTTGGCGGATCATCCTGTGCCAGGGAGTTGCCACATGAACACCTCCATCACCCGTGAAGCCGCATTGCGTATCGGTCTGGCTGCCATGGAACTCAAAGTCACACCGCGCGAACTGACTCTGGCACTGGCAGAAAAACTCGATCTTCCCCTCACTGAAAACAAGCTCGCTGCCTGCTCCGTAGAAATTCTGCGCGCCGCAATGGACGGCGAAGGTGGCATCTGTGTGGCAGAAAAGGAAGATCTCAAGCAGGCCGTACGGCTGCTCTGGGGTGAAGGCATCACGGCCAGTGAATTGCCGCGCCTGGACCCCTATCAGGAAGGTGACATGCCCGGATCAATCCGGCTGGCCTGCGCCTCCAATTCAGGAGAAATGCTCGATGGGCATTTTGGTTCCTGCGAACGTTTCCTCGTCTATCAGGTTTCCCCGGAAGAGATGCGCCTTGTCGATATCCGCTCCACCCTGGTAGCTGAAGACGCCGAAGACAAGAATGTCGCCCGCACCGAGATCATCAAGGATTGCCAGGTGCTGTATGTGCAATCCATCGGTGGGCCGGCTGCGGCCAAGGTTATCCGCGCCAATATCCACCCGGTGAAGATCCCGCAAAGCGGCCTGGCCCGTGAAAGCGTCCTGCGTCTGCAATCCTCCCTGCGTACCCCTCCCCCCTGGCTGGCACGCGTCATGGGCATTGAACCGCCATCGCTGGAACGGTTCAGCCATTTTGAAGAGGAGGAAGAGGCATGACAGCCATCACCCCGGAACTGCTGAATATCGTCTGCGCGACACTTGCCAACGGCAAGGCCCTGCAGCCACGGGTCGACCGGGAAATGCGGGAAGTGTTTCCCGGCATCCCGTTCACGCTGTGCCAGGATAACGATGTGCCCTCCCGCCTGAAACCACTGATCGAAGGTGAAGGTTTCTATCTCTACGGCGTGAATACCGGCGAACACTGTGCAGCGTTGACGGGCAACATCGAATCCGCCACCGGGCTCGCGATTGCACTGATTGACGATGAAACCGCAAACTGACCCCGAACTTCCCTGCGGCTGTGCCAAACGCTTGGAGGCGGACCGCGACCGCTACGTCAGTTTTGTCGGCCTTGATTGCAACGGCCAGGCACAACGACTGATAGGCATGCTCCGGCCTTACATGGAAACCCCGGAAAAAAGTAACGCCTTCTGGCAACTGTTTGCCCGCAAGCTCAGCCCCGAAAGTGGCCCCCGCCACGACGAACTGTTCCTGATTCACGCCCACATCAACATCCTGCGCGACCAGCTTGAGCTGCATGAAGACGAAGCCGCCCTGGCACTGCTGGACCAGATCGAACAGGAATGCTGTTAAAGCCCTTCCTATCTACTACCTCATTATCATAGCCATCAGGACCCACACCATGCTTCTGAAAGACTACGAACAGCAAGGACTTCTCTTCAACAGCAATCTGACCGAACCATGCACCGACGGCAACCTGACGGCCTACCGTGGTGAATTCGTCATCCAGCAAGGTGAAGTCACGGATGCGGCAGGCCGGCGCAGCCCTCCGACAAAGGTACTGGGGCAGGCAGTCATCCTCGCCAATGAGCACTTGAGCTTTGTTGCCGGCATGCTCGGTGACGTGGCGGACACAGCTGCCCTCCTGAATATCCTGTCTCCCAGCACGCAGGCAGATACCCTAATCACGCTGTTTGTGTTCAACATCGACAAGCCCATTACGCTGACCGGCCAAACAGGCACCGTGCACCTGCTGCCCTTGCATGATGGTCTCGCATGGACTGAACTGATGGAGCTGGCAGCCCTCGAAAAGAGCGACATCAAGAATCTGACGCCAGCCGACAAGGCGCTCGCCGTCTTCCGCGAGCTCATCAGCTACAAGCCACGCAACGCCGCCACGATTGATCTGGAACAGGCCCTCAAGCTTGGCAACGGCAAGACGCGCGAAGTCCGCGGCGCCGTCTGATTCTCTCTCACACGTTCAGAAAGGTATGTCATGTGTGGCTGTGAAAACTCGAAAACCGATGCTCCGACATCTCTGCACGAAAAATTCTGTCGCATCACACATGGCATTCCCTGCCGCACCGTGCATGCCATCATGGCCCTGATCCTCGGCCGCAAGGCTGCCAGTGACTGCGGCTGCGGGCATGACGGAGACGCTTCCGGTGGGTGTGGCTGCGGCGGGCACAGCAAGAGCGACGCAGCGCCGGACGCCGGTACCGGCTGTGGTTGCGGCGGGCATCACTGAAAACAGCTCGGGGACAAAATCCCCGAGAATCAGCTCATGATCTGTTGAGCCGTCAGCAGGGCAAGACCAGGCTCTATGGTTCCCTGCGCTTCGCTCCGACCGCCCCTCACTTCTACATTGAACGTCCGCTTCGAAACGTCTTACCGACAGCAAAGGGTCGAAAGTGGGACTTGACGACCTTCGAGATGCAGGAGCGATAATGTAAGGACTTCTTGCGGCCAAGAGCGGCCTCCCAGACAAATGTGCCCAAAGCAGTCACATGGGACATGATTACCAACGCCAACAAGCCTCGAGCACAGCGATGAACAACAATAATGTCCCCGAGTCAGGGATGGCAAATGAATTCACGAACATGCATGGAGACTCCGAGAGTACGGCCGCCGAAGCAACGTCTATTGGCGACATTCTGCCGCAGCAAGTCAGCGACTCACCAGCTCTCCCCTCGCTAGGCGCAATATCCGACACACGTTCAGTGCGGGCTCGGCGTTGGAGCGCGCTTGAGTCGATAACTGTCCAGAGATTCAAAGCGGTTACAGCAGCAACTATCCCCTTGGAGAGTGTAACGATCCTAGTTGGGCCAAACGGCTGTGGAAAGTCATCAGTACTCCAAGCCATCCATTGGGCTGCACGAGCAGCTAGCTACATACAGCCAAAAAATACCAAGGAGATGGTTTCTTTTGAGCGACTCGACTACGTTCCGTCGAGTGAGCCGCTAACCACGCTCCACAAGGGAGAACTTAAATCAGACACGGCCTCGGACCCAGTAGAAGTGGTTTTCTCACACAGGCCAGCAGGCGACGAATCAACGCAAGCCACTGTTCGCATTCGTGCAGCACGAAACCGCGGAGGCATCACCGCCCATATCGATGGAGGAACCGCTGTCACGCCCTACAAGCAACGAGTCCAATTCATCACTACTTATATTCCAGGTCTTGCTGGCCTATCCGAAAGGGAGTCGATTCTTGCGCAACCAACACTGCGTCGGCAGGCTGCAAGCGGCGATGCTGGCGGCGTCTTGCGCAACATTCTCTTTAGTCTGCATAGCCGAAAGCCAGAAGAGACAGACGAGACTCAAGGAAGGAAAAGACTCGAAAAACTGAATGAGCTCATCCAGAAGGTTCATCCTGGCGTCAAAGTTGACGTCTCATTCGACGAACGCGAGGACTATTACATCTCCGCTACGATCCGGACTGACGACTTAGCCGACTACAGTCGCCCCTTAGAAACGGCAGCGACTGGGGTACTGCAAGTTATTCAAATTTTCGCATACCTTATTTTGTTCGAGCCGAAGATAATGCTTATTGACGAGCCCGATGCGCATCTTCACCCGAACAAACAAGAACGTCTCATTGAGGCGCTTGAGCAGGCCGCACCTGAATACAACACTCAAGTCATTCTTACAACCCACAGTCCCCACATAGTTCGTGCTGCGAGTTCGACCGCCAAGCTTGTGTGGATGAGAAAAGGCATAGTTGAGACTCAAGACGACGAGGCAATCCGGCGGTTGCTCGGCTGGGGCGGGCTCGACAAAGCAGCTCTTTTCTTTGTGGAGGACGAGGATGACAAGCCACTCCGGGCAGTGCTTCGCCAGTGGCCGAATCTTGTGCGACAGATCGCCGTGTGCAGATGCTTCGGCATAGACAATCTACCCCGCGATAAATTTTTGGAGGGGCTACTTGTTGACGGCAAGTTAAATATTCAAGCTATTTTGCACCGCGATGGTGACTTCATGACTGCTGAGGAAGCTCAAATTTGGGTTAACGGTTTTAAGACACAAGGTGTGTTCCCTTGGGTCACGGCCGGATCAGACATTGAGGACTATTTCTGTCAAACCAGCTACCTATGCTCGCTCTATGGCGTATCACCAGAAATCGCCGAAAATTGGCGGAAAGAAGCAGCAAATAAGGTCAGCAAAGCACGAGAAACATTCTTAGACAAGAGAAAAAATGTTGTTCGGGTTATTTGGCCAAACGGAGGGTCACCTAACGCAGAACATATGTGGGATGCCGCAGGAGGCTTTTCGCCGAAGACGGTGAAAGGCAAGCGGCTGCACGCCGCACTGAAGCCGATCATCAAAGCAGCCGGGAAAGATGACACGCTGTTAAATGCGTTTACAATCCCGGCGGACTTCACTATTGCTCCCGAGCTAAAGACCTTGATCGAACAGGCGATTGCGCCAACTCCGACTCAGTAATTAAAGGGCCGGGCTCGAATCAAGTTCTTATGATCTGAGTGACCTCATTCCGATAGTGTGTCTGACCGCTCAGGGTCGAATGCAGACGTCAATTCCCCACACATCAACCGGTCTCTTTGAGCACTCAGCCGCCAAACCAATAGCGAGCGGTACAGCAAGTCTCTCCGAACAGCGCAATCACTCCCTTCTCCCAGTCATGAAGGTAAATGGATGACCCAGCCCGAAGAGCCAACAATTGGATCAGAGGCGAACAGCTTGTGAGAGTCCCTTGCGAGATGATCCCGGCCTCCTGCATGGCCAGGATCATCTTCGAGAAACAGGCTTCAGTAAACGTCCCGGCGATACCGGCCATTCGCCGCCAGCTCATCGACGCAGGCATAGCCCAGAATTTCGCGCAGGGCTTCATCTACGCCTTCGCCCATGCCGTGGCGGCTGCCGCAGACGTGGATAAAGCCGCCTGCCGCCACCAGCTGGCGCAGCTTTTCGGCATGCTCACGGAGGCTATCCTGGACATATGCCGGGGGTGTGGCATCGCGTGAAAACACGCGATTCACTTCCAGCAGACCGGCCTCGCAGTACGCATCCAGTTCTGCCGCGCACAGCATGTCGTATTGTGCATTGCGCTCTCCCAGAACCAGCCAGTTCTGCCCCAGGCCCAGGCGGATGCGTTCGCGCAGCAAACCACGCAGCCCGGCAAGCCCTGAGCCTGCACCCACAAAGAGGCATGGCAACGCGGCGGTGCTGACCCCAAACGATGGATTGGCGAGCAGGCGTACCGGGATTTCATCCCCGACGGGACAATGCTCTGTCAGCCAGCCAGAGGCCAGCCCTAGCCCTCCTGCGTGCAGGTACTGCCGCACGATCAGTTGCAGACTGGCATCTTCAGCAATCGAGGCCACGGAGTAACGGCGGGGCGCCAGGAACGGAAGCTGCCCGAACTGCATGCTGGCACCGGCTTCTAGCAGATCCGGCAACTTGCGGCAGGCCAGGACATTCAGGAGTGTGTCTCTCCTGCCATCAATCTCCACCTGCTGTGCAACATCCAGCCCATGCTTCTCCGCCCAGGCCTGAACCACCTCCAGAGAATGGCGGGGGCGCACTTCGAGCAATGCGCCGGGTGCCCAATGCGGCAAGGCCTCACCTTCCCTTGCGTGCAGGCTCACGCCATACAGCGGCGCCCCTTGGCTGCCGGGATTCAGCAACTCACGATTCCCCAGCACACAGGAAATCCACCCTGCATCTTCTGGCGCGGCTTCCTGATCCACTGTGTCAATATCCACCCCCAGGCGCTGGAGGCTGTCGAACCATTCGCGATAAGCATCGGTCTGGGATTCGCACACCGTATGCAGGCCGGCCTGCGGCACTGCGCCGAGTTGTTGCAGGCGTTCATGGAGGAAGCGGCCAAAACCGCAGAAATTGGGATACTGGCGATTTCCCAGAGCCAGCACGGCATAGCTGAGCCGATCCAGGCGCTGCCCGGCACTGCCCAGCGCACGTGCAAATCCACGTGCGGCATCCGGGGCCTGCCCATCGCCATAGGTACTGACCACGAACAGGGCCTGTGGATAGCCCGCCAGTTCCAGCGGAGACATCTGCGCCAGGGAGCGCAACACGATGCGGTGGCCCGCCTGCTGCAGGCTGCGCGCCGTGCGCAGGGCAAGGCCCTCTGCCCGCCCGGTCTGGCTCGCATAGGCGATCAGCAGCGCCGGCGCCTCTGCATCAGGCTCAGGCTGATCGCCAACCAATGCCAATTTTTCTCGCTGGGTCTGGCTGGCCTGGCGCCGCCGTTGCAGATACAGCCACCAACCCGTGCCACCTAGCAGGGGCAGTGCCAGAGCGGCCAACAGCACCAGCAGTTGCCCGGGCAGACCAAAATAGCGCCCCATATGCAGAGGATAGATCGCGGCCAGAGCGCGCCGACCCGCACTTTGCGTGGCGAAACGTTCGTCCTTCTGCACGCTGCCATCCACGCCGACCCGCATGCGATTGAGCGCGCGCTCATGGGGTGCATCCTGGGCCACCCAGGCAAATTCGACACTCTTCGCCGCCGGGCGTGGCGGACTCAGGCGCACATTGCTCCAGGCGCCGGCCTGTGCCGCAAAACCTTCCCAGGCTGCACGCAGATCAACCTCTTCGGCCGCCTGCTGCTTTTCCGGCGGGGGCTGTCGCGGGCGCATCTGGCGCTGTACGCCCGCCAAGCCATCCACCACGCTGCGCACACCATCGAAGGCCCAGTAAATTCCGGTGCCGGCGAGAATCAGCCAGACCGGTATCACCCAGGTCGCCACTACCGCATGCACACTCCACAGCAAGGGCCGCCCGCGCAAACGCGGATTGAAGCTCAGCCACTCACGCAGGCTTGTGGCGCGGCCCGGCCAGCGCAGATAGATCCCGCTGAAGAGAAGCAGCAACAGGCTGCTCGACAAGATTCCGCCAACAATCCGCCCTGCCTCGCGTGGCAGCAGGAGGAAACGGTGCAGGCGTTCAGTCCAGTCAAAGAAGCCCTGGCCTGCTGCCGACCCGAGAACTGCCCCCGAGTAGGGATCGGCATACACCACCTCGGGTCTCGCGCCACGCGCCGCCTGCAGCATCACACGGGCGCTGCGGCCCGGCTCGGCATACACCATCAGATTCCCTATGGCTTTTCCGTTGCCCTGCAGATTCTGCTGCAGCTTCTCCAGCAACGCCGGGGGGCTCAGGCTGACCCGCCCGGCGGGGGCCACCACACGCACCCCTGGATTGAGCAGATCCAGAATCTGGTCTTCGAAAGTCAGCACTGCTCCGCTGGCCCCGATCACCATCAACAGGGTTCCGGCAATCAGCCCAAGCAGCCAGTGCAGATAAAAAGTGATGCGATGCATACCGCCCCCGGTGTTCCTGGCCTGATAACTTTACAGATCAACCTTGATGCCGAGCTTGTAGGTGCGCGGGGCTCCGGCAGCGAGACGCGTGCCGGCACCGGCCCAGTACTTCTTGTCGGTAAGGTTTTCGACGTTGAACTGCCAGGTCCACTTGCGCCCACCGATATGGCTCACATAGCGTGCCCCTGCCGCATACAGCGTAACGCTGGACAACCACGCCTGGTCCAGATCATTCACCGGCCTGCGCCCCGTATAGTAAGCGCCTCCATTGACGGTAAGCCCCTGCAGTGCCGCCACATCGTAGGTAAGAAATGCGCTCGCAGTGCGCCTTGCGGCATTTTCCGGGAGCTTTCCGTTATAGGCATCCGTCGTATGCTGAAAGCTTGGATCAAGCCACTGCGCAGAAGTCAGCCAGCCCAGCCGTTGCGTGAGTTGCCCCTGGGTGGAGAGTTCGAGCCCACGATAGCGCTGCTCGCCATCACTGACGTAGATATTGTCACTATTGGTGTAAGACCCCGGGCGCGTGATATCGAACAGTGCGGCCGACAACAGCGTGCCGCCCTGACTGCGCCAGCGTGAGCCGACTTCATACTGCTTGCTGACTCCCGGTGCCATATGCTGACCGGAATTCGCAGAACCGCTTGGTGCCGTATCACCCTGCTCAACCCCCTGGGAAAAAGAGGAGTACAGAGACAGTGAGGAGGTCGGCTGATAGATCGCAGCCAGCATCGGCGTGACACGGGTGACGTCGTAATGGTCGGTACCCTGATCGCTCTTGTAGTTGGAGTCACGCAGACCGCCAATGACCTGCCAGTGCTGGCCCAGCGAGATGCGGTCAACGGCGTAAATGCCGGTATCGGTAGCTGTGAGCCCGGCCGTTGTCGGCGAAGTCGGGGTACTGCCAAAAGTGACTGTACTCACCGAGACAGGATCGTAGAGATTCTGCGCCCCCGCGGAATAGGTCGTCTGATAGATCGGATCCTGCGAGAGATCTGTACTGGAAATACCGAAAGTCAGCTCATGCGAAATCCCCCATGTCTTGACGGTACCAAACAGCTCTCCCTTGTACAGATCTGACTTCACGACCGTATGCTGGCTGTTGCCGGTAATCTTGCCATCTCCGGTTGCCACCGCAGCCGCGGAATTGAACTTGAAGGTGGCCAGGTTGCGGTCGCGCGTGGTCTGGGCATGCCCGGTTTCCAGCGTCGCCACCCAATTATCATTAATCGAATAATCGGCGCGCAGCAGGCCATTGATGGCCTCAGTCTGGAACTGTGACATCTTCGGCCCGACCATCTTGGTGGCATCTACCGGATGCGGCAGGGTGATGGAACCATTGACGGCAGTCGGCAGGGTCACCCCTGCCTGCTCGGTCACCTTGCGATAATCGTATTCCAGATCGGTGCTGATCTTGAGGCGGCTGGAGGCTTTCCAGTCGAAGGCCAGGGCAGCAAAGCGTCGATCACCATTGCGCGCCCCATCCAGATAGGAGCCCTGCGAGCCACCACCGGCATTCAGGCGCAATCCATACTGATCCTCGCTGCCGAAGCGCCGGCTGACATCGGCGCTCGCCACTGCCGTACCATACTGGTCGAAATTCGTGGAGACGCTGGTGACAGGCTTGTCTGTGGGCCGCTTGGTCACGAAATTGACAATGCCCGCTGGCGAGGTGAAGCCGTAGTAGATGGCAGAAGCGCCCTTAAGCACCTCAACACGCTCCTTATCCTCCATCATGACCTGCGCAAAATTCATGACCGAGAGTGAGCCGTTCAGACGATAGTTGGTGCGGTTTTCCACCGTCATGCCACGGATCACGAGCTGATCCCAGGTTTCCCCGCCATTCTGCTGGCGCGTTACCCCGGCAGTATTGCGAACCGCGTCGTACACGCCCTGCGCTGCCTGCTGATCCAGTGCTTCACGGGTGATGACGTTTACCGTTGAAGGCGCACTCATGACATCCGCGCCACGGAAAGTACCGGCTTCAACGCTTTCGGCGCGCAAGCCTTTGGCACTGTTGCCAGTGACCACCACCACACCCAATTCCTTGTCGACCTCTGCCGGATTTGCCGGCGTGTCTGCTGCCTGGGCATTCATGGCAGCAAGGGGGGACGACAACATCAGCGCGCAGAGTGCACCGTTGCGGGGGAGCCAGGGGGATAGCTTCATGAGGATCACCGGATTTTTTTGGTTTTGGGAAGAATGTGACTGCACCAGCACTCAGGTCTGGTGCAGTCAAAACGACCCGATAATAAATGAGAATGATACTCATTTACAACCAAAAATTGCACTTCTCCACTGAAAATCCCTTCCGGATTGAAGGTTTCGAAGCAATTCAGAAACAGCAGGTGGATTTTGTCGGCAAATTCAATTCACGGCATGCCGCGGCAGCGACAATTCGAATTCCGCGCCGCCACCGGCACGATTGCGGACACACACCCGCCCCCCATGCAGACGGACGATCTCGCTCACAATCGCCAATCCCAGACCTGTACCACCGGCACCCGTCTTGGTCGCGGTGCTCTGCACGAATTTTTCGAAGATGCGTTCTTCCTCGCCAGGCGGAATTCCCGGCCCCTCATCGCATATCGTCAGGATCAGGGCCTGTGCAGCATCACCCATCAGCGGGGGCGCCAGACATCCATCCTGCAGGCCGATCTGGATACATCCCCCCGAGGGGGAATATTTAATCGCATTGGCATATAAATTGCGCAATGCCTTGCCCAGAATTTCTGGATCAATCTCTGCGGTGGCATCGCGGCAGGTGAAGGCGTGCGCTATGTGTACTCCTCGAGCCTCTGCCAGCGCCATCTGCTCGTGTTCAACAGCATCGATCAGATCCTGCAGGGAGCAGCGGCGACGCTGCAGATGCAGTTTGCCGGCGTTCAGTTCGGAGATATCGAGCAGCTCTTCCACCAAGGCCCCAAGTCGCTGGCCGCTTTGCCGGATATGCAAGAAATAGTCGGCAATTTTTTCGGGGTTTGCTTTGCCGGCTTTTTCCAGACCAATCTGTGCGTAGGAGGAGATGGCATGCAGCGGTGTGCGCAATTCGTGGGACATGTTCAGCAGGAATTCCCGCTGCAGGGCATGGGCTGTTTCTGCCGCCTCCTTGGCAGCCAGGAGATCGGCAGTCTGTTCAGTCACCAGTTCGGAGAGGTGATCGCGATGCCGCCGCAGCTCATTTTCCGAAGCACGCAGTTGTTCGGTGGCAAGCAACAGGGCACGTGTCACCTTCTCGTTCTCGGCAAGCACCATCTGCAACTGCGCGGTACGCTCACCGATCTGCTCCTCGAGCATCACCGTCATCTGGAACAGGTCAAAATCAGAGCCCTGGGACCGCGTGCTGCGCTCTGCGCGATCCATCAGCACCCGCACAACCTTCTCCAGCCGGCGGATTTCTGCTTCGTTGGCACTGGCTGTGGTCGGTGCATCGCACTGGGCCCCAGATTCAGTCATCAGGTTCTCCCGGTCGTCGCCCGATGGCAATGCCCGTCAATGTCTGGTTGATATGCACCCCCTGGTATTGCTCACCATAGGTGCAGAAGCCAATCGCATGATTGGCAGCCAGCAGCATCTGAACCTGCTCTGCAATACCCGAACGCTCTGCCTCAAGTTTGCGCAGCACGCAATCACAGCCGATAAAGAGTGCCGGTTTGCCAACCTGGGCGCGAATCCTCGTGAACATTCCGCTCAGGCTCTGCAGCAGATCCAGACTGCGTGCCACGCGCAGCACCACGCCCTCCTCGATGGCGCAGTAGAAGCCCAGGCTGCCGTCATCAAAGACGCGCTGAATTGACCGCACGTAGTGATTTGCGCCAATCGCCACCACTACGGGAAATTCGGCAAACAGCCGGGAGCCCAGATCGGCCACCGCCACGCCCAGACTCCTGGCATAGGCCTGTGCAGCGGGAAAACCGTCGAGCTCCCTGACGATCCGTCGGGGGGCATCCGCTTCAGTCACCACAAACCGCTCTTCGGTGGGCTCGAAATGCTGGGTCATGAAAGCCTGAAACGGCAGCGTGGTGTGCACCAGAACGACAGCCACCGCACTGCGGAACGCCCCGGCACAAAACACCCGCGACTGGCGAAAGTGCATGTCGTCGCCAGCAGACCCGCCAACCAGGGGAATGCGCCCCAGGGAGCTCTGCAACAGGCGGGTGACAAGCTCTTCGCGATACGACAGGCCATCAATCAGTTGCAGGGCAAAACACCCAGTTGATTGGAATCCGGGTGCCCTGCTCTCCATGTCACGCATGAGAGAGGCGACCATTTCGCGTGCATTCTTTGGCTCAAAGCGCTGCAGGTCATCAGAATAGGCGCAGGCCACCGCACAATCCTGGCGTGAAAAACTCACTGCACTGAGCACCGCCTGGCCATAAGCCTGCGGCCCGAAGCCGCCGGCCGAGGTACATCCGATCACGGGAATATCCGCAAACAGCCGGTTGATCTCCTGAGCAAGAAGATCCAGATCATACTGATTCGAGCAGAAGAATATGACCAGGGCCACGTCGTCGTGCATCAGATCGGCGTAAATCTCCTGAATCGCCAGCCGCGTATCCAGTGTTACCGATTGTGAGCAGCGAAAAGAGGTCATGAGGAATCCAGTTGTTGATTCAACGCGCCAGATCGTGGCCTGGCAAATTTTATCCTCACCCAATCCCGGCAAGCCAGGACGCCGACCAACCCCGCTGCTTCTTGCATTACGTCAGGGTTAAAGCCTGCACGGGGCACCCCGAGCAGATCACATGCTGGATTGTAGCCGCAGGCAGACTTCCGCAAAGTGCCAAAACGGCCACCTGGCGAAATCTACGCCATTTACCGCCTCACGTGGGCCCGTCTAACGCCTACTCAGACACCTGCATCAGCCATAACGCCGGGCTGCCTCAACAGCCAGACCAGCGCCGATGCTGCCAAACAGATCGCCCTGGTAAATCCGCGCAGTCGGCACCAGCGCAGCAATGTGCGCGCGCAGTTGCGGCACACCACTGCCCCCCCCGGTAAAGAAGAGGGTGTCGATGGTCTCCCGGTCAATCTCCGCCTGGGCGAGAAGTTCGGTCACTGTCTGCCCGACGCTTTCCACAAGCTCGGCGCTGGCCTGAGCAAACAGCTCACGGCTGACCACGCAATCCAGGCCCGGCCAAAGCTCTTCGAGCTCCATGCGCGTCTGGTCGCTGGAGGACAAGGCGATCTTGGTCTCCTCCACCCGGTTGGCAAGCCAATGCCCGGCCTGCCTGTCGATCAGGCGGGAGAGCCGGTCCAGGCGCTCGCGCTCGGCACTCATGCGGTAGATCTGCTGAAAATCCGCCCAGGCGGCGCGGGAGTAAGCCAGCGGAATGGTGTGCCACGTTGCCAGTTGATGGAAGAGCCGCGATGGCAGCTCGGCGCCGGACTGGGTCTTGCTGCCCAGGCCAAGCAGCGGCATGGCGCTGGCAAGATTGAGGGCACGGTCGAAATCGGTTCCGCCGATGTGCACACCACCATTGCCGAGCAGATCATCCTTGCGCTCGCTCTGCCGGGCACGTTCGGGAGACAGGCGCAGGAGCGAGAAATCGGCCGTGCCGCCGCCGATATCGGCAACGAGCACGAGTTCCTCACGGTTCAGTTCGCGCTCGTAATGCAGGGCAGCACCAATCGGCTCGTACTGGAAGCTGACTTCGCGAAAACCGACAGACCGCGCAATCTGCGCCAGGGTCTCTTCGGCAAGACGATCAGCCTCCGGTTTGCCATCCACGAAGAACACCGGGCGCCCAAGCACGGCACAATCGAAACTGCGCCCGGCGGACTGCTCGGCGCGCCGTTTAAGCTCACCAATGAAAGTCTCCAGCAGGTGCCTGAACGACAAGGCCCGCCCGCCGATCTCGGTATAGGCGTCCATCAGGTTGCTGCCCAGGAGACTTTTCAGGGAGCGGACCAGCCGCCCTTCATACCCTTCCAGATACTGCGCCATGGCATCACGGCCAAAGTGGGTACTATTTTCATCCACGTTGAAAAACACGGCAGACGGCAGGCTGGGGTGATCCTTCTCAAGTGTCAGCATATCTCCCCGGCCGGGACACAGATGACCAACCGTCGAGTTGGAGGTACCAAAATCCACGCCACAGGCGCGTGCAGGGGCCACTGATTGCATGAAAACTTAACCCGGGAAGGAATGCGAGGGAGGGGGCGTAATCATACAGGAAGCTCTCTTGCTCTTGCTGTCATTTTCCGTGTCAAATGAAGGACCTGCCGGCCGTCGGAGACTCTCTCCGCAGACCTGCGGCAAACCCGGTGTCGCACGTTGCATCCCCGGTTATCGTCCATTCTGCGACAATACCTGCCATTGTCGCTTCTCCGAACGCAGGCGTTATCACATGGCCTTTGATCTTTCTGACAAGCTCGTCATCGGCATCTCTTCGCGTGCGCTGTTCGATCTCGAAATCGAAAACACACTCTACGAACAGCAGGGCGTGAATGCCTATGCGGATTTTCAGCATGCTCACGAGGATGAACCACTCCCCCTCGGCACTGCATTCCCCCTGGTATCTTCGCTGTTACGCCTCAATGAACTGGTGCCCGGCCGGCAATTTGTCGAAGTCGTGCTGATGTCACGCAACACACCGGATACCGGATTACGGGTATTCAACAGCATCGAACACTATGGCCTGCCGATCACCCGGGCCGCATTTTCAGGCGGGCAAGCCATCTCGCCCTATCTTCAGTCTTTCAAGGTGGATCTGTTCCTCTCGAAATATGCAACAGATGTTCAGAACGCTGTCGATGCCGGTGTTGCTGCAGCCACACTGTACGCCCCGCCTGACGTCAATGCTGCGCAACAGGAACAGATCCGCATCGCCTTTGATGGAGATGCGGTACTGTTTTCACCGGAATCCGAACATATCTTCAAGGAACAAGGCCTGGCAGCATTCCAGGCACATGAGGAAGCACACCGGTTTGAATCCATGCAAGCCGGCCCGTTTGCCAAGCTGCTGATCCTCCTTGGGGATCTGCAGAAACAGTTCCCCGCCGAACGCTGCCCGGTGCGCATCGCCATCGTCACAGCGCGCTCCAGCCCGGCCCATGCGCGCGTGGTGCACACCCTGCGCACCTGGGGGGTGAGTGTTGATGAAGCGTTCTTCCTCGGTGGAGTTGCCAAGGATGAAATCCTCGCAGCATTCGGTGCGCATATTTTCTTCGACGATCAGGATGCCCATCTGAAGAGTGCCTCACGACTCGTGCCAAGTGGCAGGGTTCCATATCGCGGCGGCTGAGGGGTTAGGCAGTTACGCGGCTTGATCAAACTAGGCCAAATGCGTATTGTGTCCGGAACACCTGTTTGCGGCCGGCGGTAGCGCGCAGAACGACGCATAAATCGTGGTAATTTGAAAAAAACAACATTTTTGCGTGAAGCATGAGCCGCGAGCCATGCCTCACCGAACGATCACAGACGGGTTTCCAGGCATGGCTGAAAATAATTTGCGGCCAGCGGTTTTTTGCTGAAGGAATTCGTACATGCATGCAGCCATCCGGAAACTGGGCGTACCCGTCATCATCGGCGGCCTGGTTCTGAGCCTCACAGTTATCGCCAGCGTGCAACTGAAATCGGCCAGCCGGCGCCATCTTGAGGCCAGTCTGCAAAGCGATGCCAATCAGGTCGCGAATCATCTGCAACAAAGCCTGAACGCGTGCTCACGCCTTCTGCGCGGCGTACAGAGTGCCTATGAGAGTACGCCAAACACAGGGGTCACCCTGTTTTCACATTATGCCCCCGGACTATTCTCGGATTCAGGCTGTACCGGCTCAACAAGCCTGAGTTTCGTACCAATGATTTTGCCCGAGCAGCGCGATAGTTTCATCCAGGCACAACATCAGGCAGGCAATCAGGATTTCACGATCCGCCCTTCCGGAAATCGCTCTTTATATGCTCCCGTACTATTCAGTACTGCTTCTGTCGGTGCCCTTGCGATCCCCTCTGGCACGGATCTGTTTACGGAACCGGCGGAGCAGGCGATCCTCGCGGGCTCGCGCGACAGCGGAGTGGCCATGCTCTCTGACAAGATTTTGGTGGGCGGTGCAGACAATCTGAAAATTCCAGGCTTTGCACTTGCAGCCCCACTGTTTGCAATGGGGTCACCACACGCTGGCATGGATGAGCGGCGCAGCAATCTGATGGGCTGGGCGGTACTGACGCTCTCCGCCAACGAATGGTTCCATGCGGCGATAGGAGAGGACACTCCAAAACTTGATGTCAGCATATTGGCTGGCAAGGATGCCACGGAAGATGCACGTATCTTTTCGACTTCAGCATGGAAGTCGGAAAAGTCGGATTTGCAGCAAAGCCGCACCCTGCGCCTCAACGATCAGAACTGGTTCGTCACCCTGACGCCCACGGCAGACTATCTGGAGAGCCACCGCCTCAGCCACCCCGCCCTCACCGGCTTGTTCGGCCTTGCCCTGACGATCCTGGCTGGCGGGCTCTACATCGCCCTGCAGCGTCGCCAGGAAAACATCCGCGCCAAAACGGAAGCCATGGAGGCGGCCCTGCAGGAAAGTGATGAACGCTGGCGCTTTGCCCTGGAAGGTGGCGATGACGGTGTATGGTCGTGGAACGTCAGCACCCGGCAAGTGGAGTATTCCCCGCGCTGCGATGCCATTCTTGGGGTTCCCACCAATGGCGCCGTCACGGCACGCATCCATTCCGACGACAAGGCCCCCGAGCGCGCCGCCATGCAGGCCTGCCTGGATGGCAGGAGTCCCCTGTATATCAGCGAGCACCGCATGCTCGGAGAAGATGGCAAATGGCGCTGGATCTCGACACGCGGCATGGTGGTGGCGCGGACTCCGGATGGCCAGCCACAGCGCATGATCGGCACGCTCACGGATATCACCGAACGCCGCACCGCTGCCGAGCGCCTGAGCACTCTGGGGCAGCACGACGAACTGACCGGCCTGCCCAATCGCACATTGTTCTTCAGCGTTCTGCAACACACGCTGAATGTCGCCAAGCGCAACAAGGCACTCCTGGCATTGCTTTACGTAGATGTGGATAGACTCAAGGCAATCAACGACAGCTTCGGCCGCATGACTGCCAACAAGCTGCTAAGGGAAGTGGGGGAAGTGCTGCGCAAGAGCGTGCGTGACTCGGATGTGGTAGGCCATTTTGGCGGAGATGATTTTGTCATATTACTGCCAAGCATCAGCAACGAGGCTGACGTGCAGATAGTCACCGACAAGATCCGCGAAGCAATGAAACGTGACTTCGCCATCAGCAATCGCCAAATCAATGTGACAGTCAGCATCGGCGTGATGATTTTCCCCCTGCACGCACGCACCGCCGAATCGATGGTCAACAGCGCCATGCGTGCCGTGCGGGCGGCCAAGGCCGCAGGCCGGAATGCCGTGCACATTGGTGCGCCTCCAGCGCAACCGGCAACACAGCCCGATGAACAGGCAGCACGGCGCCGCATAGCCTCTTAGCAGTCATCTGCTCTTCTGACTGACGAATAGCCCAGAGTTGAATGATCCGGAATTCAGGCTGCGTGGGCAAATGCAGCAATCGCATCGCTCAACATGGTGTCTGCCGTGTTGATTGAGAATACCTCGGAGAGATGGCTGTGTTGTGGCAGGATCAGGCTCTGCACGTCGGTATTCCCGGCTTGCGCCAAAGCCTTGCGCAGGCCTTCAAACTCGGCAAGAAAGGCGGGAGGATCAAGTTCTGCTGCAGCCAGCAGCAAGGGCGGCAGGGTGGGCTGTTCAAGCAGCCCCGCCAGTGAAGACCTTTCCGCATGGCAGGCAGGATCTGCACCAAAATACGCCAGCTCCGGCGGCATGATCTGGCGTGCCATCAGGTCATACAGGCCGGAAATCAGAATGGCTCCCGCAAGCCCACTGCCGCTCTTCACATGCAGGCGCGGATGGGAAATATAACCGGCAACATGCACTGCGCCTGCGGAGTGCCCCATCAGATAGACACGCGCGGGATCGCCGCCATGCCTGCCAATGTTGGCCAGCACCCAGCGCAGCGCCGAGCCGACATCCTCGGCACCACTCGGCCACACCGCCTGTGGCACCAGACGATACGTCAGGTTGACGCCGACAAATCCATGACGCGCCGCCCAGAGAGTGACGTTATCATAAAACGGACTCCCCGGAATATGCTTGTCCCCACTTGAGAAACCACCGCCGTGGACGAACATGAGCACAGGTTTGCGCTTACGTTCTCCGGGAACGGTGCTTGCGAACAAATCCAGCAGTTGACGTGGCTGGTCACCATACGCGATATCACGCATGACAATAACATTCTCATACGGCTCCGGTTCCTGGAGAGAGGCATACAGCGTAGCGGTGCCGACAGGATCAATCCCCCGCCCGAGGCGGGCCAACGTGATAGCAATCTCCGGAGGCATTCCTTGCGTGACGACAGCAGACATGCCGGACTCCTTTATGCGGCTGTGAGGGCTTTCGATGGCTTGCCGCGTTTCACACACAGTCAGATTTTGAAGGTAGCTTGTGACAGCAGGCCTGCCTGTTTATCGTAGAACAACCCGATTGACATACAGAAAGCAGAACCGCAATGAGGATAAATGAGGCAGATGGTGTCACGTCAACACCTGAAATCCCGACACTTTGGACACAAAAAAGCCGTCACATCGGTGACGGCCTGCGGTGACGGCCTGGGATTGGACCGAACGAAAATCCCTTATTGAGCGGCCTTCCCGTGCACCAGCTCACCATCGGTGATGGCCTTGTCCAGATCAGCCAAAGGCATATAGCCGCCATTCCGGTTGCCGTCGGCAAAGAACAGTGTCGGCGTGCCGGTGATATGGTATTTCTGCGCCAACGCCGTATTCTTCTGCAGCGGCGTGTCGCACTGTGCGTCGGCAGGTGCCTTACCCTCGATCATCCAGTCATTCCATGCCTTGGCCTTGTCGGAAGAACACCAGATGTTGCGTGCCTTGTCTGCCGAATCAGGCGACAGAATGGGGATCAGGAAGGTATAAATCGTGGTGTCCTTGAGGTCCTTGGCGTCTTTGGCAAGCTTCTTGCAGAAGCCGCAATTCGGATCTTCGAAGGTGATCAGGGTGCGCTTGCCGGTGCCACGAACCTGCTTGATCGCCTGGGACAGCGGCAGATCAGCCAGATTGACGCGGTTGAGCACACGCTCGCGTTCTGCTGTGACGTTACGACGGCTTTTCACGTCGATAAGCTGCCCGCCCCCAATGAGGAAGCTGCCAGTGCCGTCGGCGTAGGCGATTTCGCCACTGCTCAACACGACTTCATACAGATTGGGGTACGGCGTCTTCTGGATGCTCACAACCTTGCCTTCGTCACGCAATACGCTGGCCAACCCTTTGCGGATTTCGGCTTCGCCGGCCAGTGCGGGCAGACTGAGGAGGGCCAGACAGGCCACGGGGAGGATGCGTCGCATGATACTGTTCAAAATGTTCTCCACTTTATGAGAGTCTGCATTAATACAAGCCAGCTGCGTAGCGGGCCAGCATGCTGCGTAGTGGAGAAATCGAACCGACAAGGCTCATCCCGGCATTGCGCAGCAACCCAAGCGGTACCCGCCCTTGCCTGAAGAGACGCTGCAGGCCATCGGTGGCACCACGCACGAGCAGGACTTCTTCAGCCCGCACACGTGCGTATCGCTGCAATATACTGACTTCGCCGCAATCGCGAAAGTCCGGCAGTGCCAGGAGCATCTCTGCCAGGACAGACGCGTCCTGGAAACCCAGGTTGATGCCGTGCCCGGAAAGCGGATGAACGGCATGTGCCGCGTCTCCGATCAGGGCCAGGCGCGATGCCACCACGGTTTCCGGCTTCATCCAGCGCAATGGGAAACCCGCCTGCGGCGTGACCAACCGCAGGTCGCCCAGCTGATGCTGACCGGCGGCAGCCACCCTCTCGCACAGTTCGTCTTCACTGCACGCCAGCAGAGACTGGGCGTTGGCTTCGGGTGTCGACCACACCATGGACATATGATTATCCGGCAGCGGCAACCAGGCCAGCACGCCATCATCCCGGAACCACTGGAAAGCCACACCGAAATGCGGGTTTTCACAATGAAAGTTCGCCACCACACCCAATTCGCCATAAGGTCGAATTTCCGCAGCGATGCCTGATTGTTCCCGCACCCAGGAATTGACCCCGTCGGCTCCGATCACCAGAGATGCTGTCAGCGTCCGCCCGTCCTGCAGTGCAAGCGTGGCACTGGTTTCATTGCGGCTCAGCGCAGCGGGGACTGCCGGGCAGATCACCTCGACATTGGACTGGCGCCTGGCCGTTTCCCACAGTTCCTGCGCGATCCGCCCGCCCTCCACGATCCAGGCCAGCGCCTGCATACCGCATTCGTAGGCGCTGAAGGCCAGCCAGCCTCCCGCATCGCCATGCACATCCATGCGCTCGACGGGGGTCACCAGACCACGCGGGAGATGCTCCCAGGCGCCACAGTCGCGCAGGAAATCCACATTTGCCGGACTGATCGCGTAGACACGCGAATCCCAGCCAGCAACCGGCTGCGGCAGATTCTGCTCAATCAGCCCCACCCGGTAGCGGCTGCCGCGCAATGCACACGCCAGACTGACACCGGCCAAGCCCCCACCTACGATGAGGATATCGAAATCGTTTGTTTCGCGTCCCATATCTTCATTTTGCCATGTTCAGGTCCGGCACATCAGCCCCACCGATTCCGGCAGATGGATTTTGCCCGGATGGTCAGACCTGCGGAGCCTTGCTGCTGGCGCTATCTCCAAGGTTTTGGGGGCCGCTGCGGCACCCTGGATTGAACATAGCAGTGAAGTGTTACGCGCAGGTTCCATACCGCCCGGGGAATCCTGTCGTGTGTCACCGCCAGGAAACAGATTTTTGGTGTGGAAGATGTTCAGCCCAGGCGCTGCGTTCGTAATACAGCCCACTGCCCGATGGGTACTTTCCTGGAGGAACGCACCAGCGCGAGTCGATCGAAGCGCAGCGTCACCGGCAGCCCTGCAGACGCCAGCACCTCCCTCCAGCGGCCCTTGAGCTGGGGATCTGCAGGCTCGCCATAGACCAGACTGACATGAGGATACGGTGACAACCCCACCGCGGTTCCTGTCTGCGTGGAAACCTGGGTCTGCAGGGAACGAAAGGCCGGATTGTCGCGCAATCGGAGATAGAAGCTGCGGAAGTAGGCCTCCGAGGTTTCCACACCGGCCAGTTCGAATTCCAAAGGGATACACCTGGCGGAATCCAGCACTGCTTCCAGGGCGCCCTGGCTCACACCGAGATCTCCCTGCACGGTCATGTGCGCCTGAAACACCGGGCAACCAAAAGATGGCGCCAATTGCATCACAAGCGCGTCGAGCCGCTTGGCCCACGCGATTTCCGGCAGCAGCCAGAGCGAGTACCCGGCATGGGGCGCAACGTCTTCCACCAGCTCAGTCACGAACGCACCCGGTGCCATCGGATTCATTGAATTCATCAGACAAAGTCACCAATGTAGCCATCAGGAACGGTTTCAGCGCAGGTGTGCACGCCAGAATCGGATTGCCGGCATGCAAGCCATCCGCCGCCAGAAAATCATTGCACCAGCCGCCGGCCTCACGCACCAGGCAGATCCCGGCGAGTACGTCCCAGGCGTTGATATGGGGTTCCCAGTACGCGTCAAAGCGGCCATCCGCCACATACGCCATGCCCAGCGCACCGCTGCCAAAGCGCGCATATTCGCAATGCGCGCACAACAGACGGCGCACACCTTCGGCATGCAGTTCGGGAGGGCGGCGATAGCTAAATCCCATACCGACACGCGCCTGACCCGGATCACTGACGCCCGATACGCTCAGCGTCTGGCCATTACAGGTGGCTCCGGCCCCCGCACAGGCTTCATAGAATTCATCCGTCACCGGATTGAAGATAATGCCCGCCACGATCTCACGGCCATGCACCAGCGCCACCGAGATGCACCACAGCGGCAGGCCATGGACATAATTTGTCGTACCATCGATGGGGTCAATCACCCAGATGAAACGCCCGTCAGCATCCAGGCCATGTGCGCCGGATTCTTCCCCCAGAAAGGCATCATCGGCAAATTCCTTACGCAGGGTGCCCATGAGCAGCGCTTCGGTCTCACGATCCACATGACTGACGTAATCCTGAGCGCCCTTGATCTCTACCACCAGATCCCTGTCGCGGAAATACCGCAGGGCGAATGCCCCTGCCTCACGCACTGCCAGACGTGCGCAATCGAGGCGCACAGAAACCGCCGGGGCCAGCTCCGGCTTGAATTGATCAGCCATGTCAGGTACCAATTTTTGCCAGCACATCGGCCCGCAGAAACCGCTCGACCACCAGCATGAAGAGAATGGAGGGCAGCAATAACAGCAGCGCCGTAATTGATGCTATCTGGTAGTTGCCCTCAGTGGCTGCAGTATACAGCTGCAAGGGCAGCGTACTGATATCCGGGGCACCGACAAAGAAAGTACCGGAGAACTCATCCAGCGAGATCAGGAACACAAAGATCGCACTGGCAATGATGCCGGGGCTGGCCTGTGGCAGACTCACCGTGAAGAAGGCCCGCCACGGAGAAGCGCCGAGATTGCGGGCAGCCTCGACCTGCTCGGCATGCACGCCGGCAAAGGCTGCCGAGGCAATCCAGACAGAAAAGACCAGACCCTGCAGGGTATGCACCAGAACCACACCGGTCACCGTGCCATTCAGACCAAGCCCGTAAAAGATGCGGGCGATATTGAGATCCACCGCAATCGCCGGAAAGGCCTGGGGTAACAGAAAGACCAGCAGGAACACGCTCCGCCAGGGCAGGCTGCGCCGCGACAGGGCATACCCGGCAGGTATCGCCAGGGCTGTGCTGACGAGCACGGTGAGAACGGCAATCCACAGGCTGTTGCCGAGTGCCAGCATGGCACCAGCTTCGGGGCGGAAAACCCGCCCCCAGTAGGAAAATCCCCAATGAATAGGCAGCTTTGCCGGAAAGTACCAGGCTTCGGCCACCGTCCATAACAGCAGGTTCAGCAATGGCCCGAAAATCACGACAGCGAACAGCAACAGCAGCAGACTGCGCAGCGCAATGGCCGGCCAGCGGCCACAGGCATTCATCATTGTTGTACCCCTCGCTGCGGCTCTCATTGCAGCCCTCTCTCGCGCACTCCGTGGCGCAGATAGAAGCATGCGGCCACGGCACACATCGCCCAAGAAATCAGGCCCAGCGCATTGGCTACACCATAATCGGAATACGATGCCACACGCCAGGCCATATCGACCGTAATCATGGTCGGGCTGCCGGCATTGAGCATCATCGGTACCGAGAGCACAGAAAGAATCGACACAAAGGACAGGATCAGGCTCACCAGCACTGTCGGCAACACTTGTGGCACCACGATGCCGCACAGCACCCGCAGGCGCCCGGCGCCCAAGTTTCGGGCAGCTTCCAGCATGGAGCGATCCAGCGCTGCCATGGCCCCGGCAATCAGCAGGGTGGCAAACGGTAACTGCTTCCAGACAAAGGTGAAAATCATGCCGCGCCAATCCAGAAAGCTCACGGCCTGCAGCGGCTCGATTACTCCAAGTGCCATCAGCGCATTGTTCATCAGGCCATTGCGTGCCAGGAAGGTACGCATCATCTGCCCGACCACCACCACGGGGATGAACAGGGGCCAGCGGTACAACCATTTGAGAATGGCCACAGCGCGGCGGTTTTCACCCAGGCTCAGGTAACCGGCTATCGCCACCGCAAAAAACCCGATCAGGAAGCTTGAGGCAAGCGATACGCCAAGTGTCAGGAAAATATCTTTGGCATACAGAAGCCATGCCTGCCGGAAATTCATCAATCCCCACACGCCGAGTTTTTCGTCACGAAACGCATAGACGAGCGAATACCCGAGCGGGTAGACAAACAGCACAAACACCACCAGCAATGCCGGCACCAGCAGGAGCAGTACAGGCACATGCGGGGCCACCCTGCTTAGGCTGCAGCGGCCATTCTGAAGAGCTGGCAGGCGGGGAAGAACATTCGTCTGATTCATACACTTTACCCACACAGGCCGACTCCGCCGACGTGATACCTGATCGGTGAAGCCAGCCATTCACTCAAAAACTCAGTTCTGCACGCGTGCTTCGTAACGCTCACGCATATCCGTGAAGTAAGGCGCCAGCGGGAATGGCTTGGCGTTTGCAGCGAGATCGGCAGGCGTGACGTCAGTGAACAACTCGCTCCAGTCCTTGGCACTCAACTGCGATTTGACGGCATTCGGATCGATACCGGGATACCAGTTGAAGCGCTTGACGATGCCGTTGGCCTGCACCTGAGGGCTGGTTGCAAGCTCGATGAATTTGCGCGCCAGTGCGGCATTGCGGGCCTGTGCGGGAATCGCATAGTAGTAGGGCTGACCGGGCATCCCGGGGGCAATCAGCTTGAGCTTGAGGTTCGGCGGCAGGCGGCCATCGGCCTTCCAGCTATAGAACATATCCACCCACACCGGCCCCATGGCAATTTCGCCGCGATTGAGCATATCGAGCGTTCCGGCGTTTCCCGGCGTGAACGTCACCTGCTGGTTGAACGCCTTCAGTTCGGCCAGAGCCTTGTCCCAGGAGACTTCATTTTTCTTGTCGTACGGCCCCTGCTGGATCACTGCGGGATTACCGCCATACGCATACATCCAGCCGACCACGAAGGCCACGCCGGACATGCCATTCTTCAGCCCGTTATAGCCAAAGGCTTTCGGATTCTTTGCCACCCACTGACGCAGTTCGTCGTAGGAAGACGGTGGATTGCTTACCAGTGCCGGGTTATAGGCCAATGCGGTCTGGCTCTCGAACATCGGCATCACGTAGCCACCAACATTGACGCCAAGCGCATGCTGGGCAGACTGGCTCACGGCAAACTTGCCCGTGGAAATGCTGTCACGATACTTCTGCAAGAGCCCGGCCTTGACCATTTCACCAGTCTTTTGCTGATTCGGCACCACAACGTCAACGTCCCATTCCTTGACGCCGGCACTCTTCTGGGCCTGCAGCTTCTCGACGATCTTCTGCGAGCCAGCGTCATCCGGGCCTACGCCGAGGGCCTTGACCTTGACACCGGGATTGAGCTTTTCGAACATCGGCCCCAGATAGTCGGTAATGTAGTCGACCATGTTCTGGGAGCCTCCGGAAACCACCGTGAGCACGGTTTCTGCCTGGCTGGCCGGTGCGGCAAGGCCCAGCCCCAAACCAAGGGCAAGGCACATGAGTTTGCGTTCAAGCTTCATGTCTGAACTCCTGCAAGTTGAAAGGGATTCGCCAGGGCAAGGTCAATTCGCTGCACTGGCATGGGGTCGCGCAAAAACGTGGAGCATGGCGGCTGGCACGCACATCAGCACTTCCTGATCGAAGTTCAGGCGCACCGGGTGATCCACCAGAAAACTGCCACAGTCTGTATTCACCTCGCACCGATAGACACTGCCGAGGAAACTCGTGCTGCCAACACGCCCGGCAAGACGCAGACTGTTCTCCGGCAGCTGATGCGAGACATGCAGACTCGCAGCCTCGCTACGGAAATACACCTGCACCGGCTCCTCGCCGGAGCATTGCGGCAGGATCTCTGGTGCTACCTGAAGAAGCATCTGGCCGGCAACGGCATTGCCCTCTGCCTCCAGGCACAAGACATCGGCGGACCGCCTGGCCCGGCAACCAATGCGGTTGCCAGCCCCCATGAAACTGGCCACATAAGGGGTCTTTGGTGCGCCAAAAACCTCTTCTGGTGTGCCAACCTGCTCAATGCACCCGGCATTCAGAATGACGATGCGGTCTGCCATCGCCAATGCTTCCTCACGATCATGCGTAACGAGGATTGCAGTCAGCCCGAGTTTCTTCTGGAGAGAGCGGATTTCATGGCGCATCTGCTGGCGAATGCCGGCATCAAGGTTGGAGAGAGGTTCATCAAGAAGCAGGATCTCCGGCCCGATGGCAAGCGCCCTCCCCAACGCCACACGTTGCCGCTGCCCACCCGAGAGCTGGGAGATGCGGCGTGTGCCGTAGCCGGAGAGACCCAGCATGCCCAGCGTGTCTTCCACACGCCGGCTGATTTCAGCTGCGGGCATGCCACGAAGACGCAGCCCATAGGCAATGTTTTGCGCCACATTCATGTGCGGCCACAGCGCGTAGGACTGAAACACCATGGCCATGCCACGCGCCTCTGGCGGCAGGGGCAAAACATCCTTGCCACGCAGATGTACGCTGCCACCGGCTGCCGGCATGAAGCCCGCCAGCGCACGCAGAAGAGTGGTTTTGCCACAGCCGGAAGCTCCCAGCAGGGCAAGCATTTCACCCTTGCGGATATCCAGATCGATACCTTTGAGCACTTCGGTTTTTTCGTAGGCAACCCGCAGCCCGCGCATGCTGATCAAGGATCCGGTTTCCATCTTCTGCTCCCGTTCGAATCTTTTGCAACCGGTTGCAAATTACGCGGGCTACGTGTCAGAGGAATGACAGGCAGCACTGCAACAAAAATTTAGTCTGCGGCTGCCTGTGATCAGGCAGTACGGCGCACAACAAGAGGCGTTGCAAAGCGCAGGTTGACGCTCGCACACGCCGGATCACGCGTACGGCTCAGCACACGCTCGCAAATGGCATGCGCCTTCTCTGCCACGGGATTACGCACCGTGGTCAGTGCGAAATTCGGCCATGCAGCCTGCGGAATGTCGTCAAAACCAATGATGGCAATATCCTCCGGCACACGCAGGCCCGCGAGTTCGCGCACTGCCGTCAGCGCACCGAGCGCCATGGCATCGTTGGCACACAGAATGGCATCCGGATAGGGGGAGCGTTGCAGGAGTTGCTGGGTGGCCTGCAGGCCGCCTTCATAGGTAAAGTCCGCCTGGGTCACGGCCAAGGGCGGCAAGCCATGCATCTGCATACCGCCCTGAAACGCAGCAAGACGCTCGCGTGCCGAGAACATTCCGGCCGTTCCGGCAATATAGGCAATCCGGCGGCAGTGTCTGGCGAGAAGATGCTCAAGTGCCGCGAGAGTGCCCCCGGCATTGTCACTGTTGATGCAGTCAACGGCCTGAAGATCTGTTTCACCGGTACACAGGATGATCGGGGTGCGCAGACGGATACACTCGGCAATACTCGCTTCATCAATACTGCCGCCAGCAACAACCGCAGCCGAGACAGGAATGTCCAGCGCTTCCAGGAGCGCCTCACCAACTTCAACACCACTTCCTATATGCACATGCAATACACGGAAGCCGGCAGCCTGAAGACCGAGCAGCACCTTGTCGTGATAGGAAGCGTCATAGAGATTGTCCTGAAAACCGGACACAAAGGCGATCAGCTGATTGCATTGTTTGGTGAGCCCGCGTGCCAGCGCATTGGGCTTGTAGCCCAGGCTGCGCGCGGCATGCTCGACGCGCTCCCGGGTTTGCCGCGAGACGCTGGCGCCTGCCGTAAAGGTGCGCGACACAGCCGAACGGGAAACGCCGGCAAGGCTTGCAACATCGTCTATCGTGGCACGCCGGCCCAGAATCAGCTCTGTCATAAGCGCTGAGTGTAGCGTGCCGACTATTGCAAAACGAAGACAGGCCGGCAAAAGCCGGCCTGTCTTGCAATCCACCCGCCAGACTCGCACGGGTTTGTCGTCAGGGATTAGGCCTGAATTTACGCTGACACAGAGCTGCGGATCA
Source organism: Rhodocyclaceae bacterium UBA1310 (assembly GCA_002307175.1). GTDB lineage: Bacteria > Pseudomonadota > Gammaproteobacteria > Burkholderiales > Rhodocyclaceae > Uliginosibacterium. The sequence continues at coordinate 29,532 of DBTS01000024.1, read as the reverse complement.
GGTGGTCAAAGGCTCCAAGGGAGGCTTTGGCACCCTCGCCCATGGCGATGATGATCTGCTTGTAGGGCACGGTGGTGCAGTCGCCGGCGGCGAAGACGCCGGGTACGTTGGTTTGCCCCTTGGCGTCGATTTCGATTTCGCCGCGATTGGACAGGCCGACCGTGCCTTTGAGCCAGTCGGTGTTGGGTAGCAGGCCGATCTGCACGAAGATGCCTTCGAGCTCGATGCGCTTCACTTCTTCGGTGTCACGATCCTTGTAAACCAGGCCATTGACCTTCTCGCCATTGCCGGTGACTTCGGTCGATAGCGCTTTGACGATGACCGTGACGTTGGGCAGGCTGTAGAGCTTTTTCTGCAGGACGGCATCGGCGCGCAGGGTGTCGGCGAACTCAAGCAGGGTGACGTGGGCGACGATGCCGGCCAGGTCGATGGCGGCTTCGACGCCGGAGTTGCCGCCGCCGATGACGGCNNCCATGGCGATGATGATCTGCTTGTAAGGCACGGTGGTGGCATCCCCTGCCGCAAACACGCCGGGCACTGAAGTCTGGCCACGTGCATCGATTTCAATCTCGCCACGCGGAGTCAATGCCACCGTACCCTTGATCCAGTCGGTATTCGGCACCAGTCCAATCTGCACGAAAATGCCTCCGAGATCAATGTGATGCGACTCACCGGATACGCGATCCTTGTAGGTGAGGCCATTGACCTTGTCAGCGCCAGTCACTTCGGTGGTCTGCGCGGAAGTGATGACCTTCACGTTGGGCAGGCTGGCAAGCTTTTTCTGCAGCACCGCATCGGCACGCAACACAGAGTCAAATTCCAGCAACGTGACGTGCGCCACGATACCGGCCAGATCGATTGCAGCTTCGACACCCGAGTTGCCGCCACCGATCACCGCCACGCGTTTGCCCTTGAAGAGAGGCCCATCACAGTGCGGGCAGTAGGCGACGCCTCTGGTGCGGAATTCGCGCTCGCCGGGAACCCCCATGTCACGCCAGCGCGCGCCGGTCGCCAGCACCACGCTCTTGGTGCGCAGCACTGCGCCGTTTTCGAGTTTCACCTGGATCAGATCGCCAGGAATCAACTCGGCGGCACGCTGCAGGTTCATGATGTCGACGCCGTACTCACGCACATGTTCTTCAAGGCCGGCGGCCAGACGGGGGCCTTCGGTTGCCTTGACGGAGATGAAGTTTTCGATGGCCAGGGTATCCAGCACCTGTCCGCCAAAGCGCTCGGCCACCACACCGGTACGGATACCCTTGCGCGCAGCATAGATCGCAGCAGCCGACCCTGCCGGCCCGCCCCCCACGACGAGCAGGTCATAGGGTTCCTTGGCAGAGAGTTTTTCGGCCTCGTGCTCACCAGCGTTCGTATCGAGCTTGCGGATGATTTCCTCAAGCTCCATGCGCCCCTGACCAAAGGACTGGCCGTTCAGGTACACCGCCGGCACACCCATGATCTGGCGCGCCGTGACTTCTTCCTGGAACAATGCACCATCAATCATGGTGTGCCGCACGTTGGGATTGAGCACAGCCATCAGGTTGAGTGCCTGCACCACATCCGGGCAGTTATGGCAGCTCAGCGAAATGTAGGTTTCAAATTCGAGCGGCCCCCTGAGGCTGCGGATGGTTTCGATCAGATCGGACTCGACCTTGGGCGGGTGACCACCAGCCTGCAACAGCGCCAGCACCAGCGAGGTGAATTCGTGGCCGAGCGGAATGCCGGCAAAACGGATGCCCATGTCGGAGCCGACACGCCGCACGGCAAACGAGGGCTTGCGCAAGTCAGCGGCGTCGGAGGTCTGCAGGCTGATCTTGTCGGAGAGTTCGACAATTTCTTCGAGCAGCGAACGCATTTCGCCAGCGGCATCGCTGTCGTCCAGGCTTGCAATGAGTTCAATGGGTTGCTGCAGGCGTGTGAGATAGCCTTGCAACTGGGTTTTGAGGGTGGTGTCCAGCATGCTCGTCTCGATTCTTGTAGATAAAGGGGTCTCTGTTGGAGTTGGAGCTCTCTCTGTTTTATTGGAGTCGGGAGCTGTTTTTATTGTCTCGCCCTTGCAGATGGATCCGGATGCGCAGGTCAATCTGCAAGGGTCGTTTCCTTTGACAACCCGACCACTGCCGGGTTGTCAGGGAAAGAAACGCTAGCAACTTAGATCTTGCCGACCAGATCCAGCGACGGAGCCAGGGTGGCCTGACCCGGGGTCCATTTGGCCGGGCAGACTTCACCCGGGTGGGAAGCGACGTACTGGGCAGCCTGCACCTTGCGCAGCAGTTCCTTGGCGTCACGACCGATACCGTTGTCGTGGATTTCACAGAGCTTGATGATGCCTTCGGGGTTGATCACGAAGGTGCCACGCAGGGCCAGACCTTCTTCTTCGATCATGACTTCGAAATTGCGGGTGATGGCGCCGGTCGGGTCACCCACCATCGGGTATTCGATCTTCTTGATGGTGTCGGACGTGTCGTGCCAGGCCTTGTGCGTGAAATGGGTGTCAGTTGAGACCGAATAGATTTCAACACCCAGCTTTTTGAATTCAGCGTAGTTATCAGCCAGATCGCCCAGTTCGGTCGGGCAGACGAAGGTGAAGTCGGCGGGGTAGAACACGACGACGGACCACTTGCCCTTCAGATCGGCATCGGAAACCGGCACAAACTTGCCATTGTGGTAGGCGGTGGACTTGAAAGGCTTGATGGCGGTATTGATGAGGGACATGAAGTTTTCTCCTGAAAGTGTTGTGTCACTGACGACATGGGTCATGCTACGCGCCACGTCACGATAGGTCTAATTTAACGAAACAAAATTCTGTATAGCGAAAACCTATTCATCTCTGGCAGGCAAAAAAACAAGCCACCAAGTTTGCACACTTGGTGGCTTGCCATGTAAGCCGACCAAAGGTCAGCTCATCTGCAAATGCTCAGGCGTTCTGCCCCACAACCGGCGGCTTGCCGGCAAGACGGTCACGCACAAGACTGACCCATTTGGCCGTAGCGTCGGCCATCACCACCACCGACAGCCCCATCATGATGAGGGACAGCACGACGTTGAGGATCTTGCCCTGCGGCAGATACTGGTTAACGATGGTCCAGTAACCGGCCACCATCACCGAGCAGAACAGGTAGACCATTGGCACGGCAGTCACCAGGCCATAGTACAGATTCGTACGACGGCGCAGGATCAGGCTGGTACCGATTGCGAGAGCGATGGAGGCCAGTAGCTGATTCGATACCCCGAAGAGCGGCCACACCGTGGCGATATCGCCACCATAGAGCAGATAGCCCCACAGCACCGACACCAGCAGACTCGCACCAACGGTACCGGGCAACCAGTTGTTGTCACGCAGCTTCGGATAGACCTGTCCAAAGTAGTCCTGCACGATGTAACGGGCCACACGCGTGCCGGCATCGATGGCAGTCAGGATGAAGACTGCTTCGAAGAGGATCGCGAAGTTGTACCAGTAGGACATCAGATGCCCCATGCCCGGCAAGCGACGGAAGATATCCGCCATGCCGACAGCCAGCGTCACAGCACCACCCGGACGATTGGTGAGGTCGATACCGATCATCTGGGAGAGCAGCGGCAGATCCACCGGGGTCATGTGCAGGGCAGCCAGGGTTTCGGGCTTCAGCGCGATACCAAAGTAGTCAGCCGGGTCCAGCACGCAGGCAGCAATCAGCGCCATGATGGCAACAAAGGCTTCCACCAGCATGCCGCCAAAACCGACGAGCAGGATATCCTTTTCGTTGTCGATCATCTTGGGCGTTGTGCCAGAACCGATCAGGGCATGGAAGCCGGAGATCGCACCGCAGGCAATCGTGATGGACACGAACGGCCACACCGGCCCCTTGATGATCGGCCCACCGCCAGCGAGGAACTGATCCATCAAAGCCGGCATCTTCATGACCGGGGCCACGAAGATGATGCCGACAGCCAGCGCTGCAATCGTACCAATCTTCATGTACGAAGACAGATAGTCACGCGGAGCGAGCAGGAACCACACCGGCAGCGCAGCTGCGAAGAAAGCGTACACCGGCAGAGCCAGCTTGACGCCCTGTTCGCTAAGGGTCAGCAGCGAGCCCAGCGCGGTACCCTTGATCTCATCGCCAAAGACAACGGCCAACACGATCGCAATCATGCCCAGCGCAGTCCACCAGCTGAGCTTGTCAGGGCGCGCCTTGATGAGCAGGCCGACAACCATCGCGATGGGGATCGTGGCGCCAACGCAGAACGTACCCCAGGGGTTGTTCTTGAGCGCATTGACAACCACCAGCGAAAGGCCCGCCATGGTGATCGTGATCGTGAACAGGATTGCCAGACCGACAGCAATCCCGGCAATCGGCCCGATCTCTTCCCTGGCAATATCCGACAGGGAACGCCCCTGATGCCGCACGGAGGCAAACAGCACCACCATGTCATGCACTGCACCACCAATCACGGCACCGATCAGGATCCACAGGGTTCCCGGAAGAAAGCCGAACTGGGCTGCAAGGATAGGCCCGACCAAGGGACCTGCCGCCGCAATGGCGGCAAAGTGGTGGCCAAACGCAATCCACTTGTTCATCGGCACATAATCCTTGCCGTTTTCGAACTCGTGGGCGGGGGTCACCCTATCCCCCCTGAGGACCAAAACCTTGGCAGCGACAAAGCCGCCATAGAAGCGATATGCCAATATCAGAATACAGGCCGCTCCTATCACCAGATAAAGCGCGTTCATGTCTCCTCCGTATTGATTTTTGACGCACTGAAACCGCACTGGAACTTTAGACCGCCTGGGTAAATGGAGGATTTTTTCCAATGAGCGGCAAAAATCCGCATCCCAGCGGTTTAAAAACGAATGATAGCGGCGACAGGGTGCCGTTATGTCGTTTGGCGGTCAATTAGGGAAGAGAGAGAAAATCCTTAACGTCGCGTAAATGCCTACGACTTACGGGCAGTCTTTTCCCACTGCGCGTATGGATTTCACAGGTGCCAGTCTCGGCAAACACCAATTCCGAAATATGATCAGGGTTTACCAGATATTGACGATGACATCTAAAAAATGCAGTACGCGATTCAATGATTTTGAGTGCCAGTTCCGTCACGCCACTCTGGCGTACGCCAACCACCCGTACCCCGGTGGTCTCGGAGCACAGGTATTCAACTTCATCAACAGGCAGGAGGAAAACCCGGTTGTGCCCAATGCAGGGAATCTGTCGCAAGGGCGTGGTGGCACTGGCAAGGACCCTCGCTGCAGCAGGGGCACTGCGCATCTGCCGCAACCGCGCCACCGTCCGCGTCAACCTTGCGGGATCGACTGGTTTGAGGAGGTAATCGATGGCCTGTTCGTCAAAGGCCTGCAGCGCGAATTCATCGAATGCGGTGACAAACACGACATGCGGCAGGACTTCTGCCTCTATCATGCCAACCAGCTCCAGCCCGCTGATACGCGGCATCTGGATATCCAGAAAAACCACATCCGGGCGCAGGCGATAGATGGCACCAAGGGCGTCGATGGCATTGGCACATTCGCCAAGCACCTCAATCTCACCGGTGGCCTGCAGGAGCTCGCGCAGCACTTCACGCGCAGGCATTTCATCATCTATAATCAATGCATTCAGCATTTCAGGCCTCCACAAACGGTGTCAATACGGAGACACGGGTCCGAATGCCTGGCTCGCATTCAACGGAGACTCCATAATTCTCTCCATGACGGATCTTGATCCGCCGATCCACGATGTTCATGCCAAGCCCATCGCCCGGGGAATCGTACTCTTCGAAGAGACCGGCATTATCCTCCACGAACAGGTGCAATCCGCCTCCGGCGGTCCGCTCTCCTCCAATATGGATATGGCCTGGACTCAGCATTTGCGAGACACCGTATTTGATAGCGTTCTCGACTAGAGGCTGCAAGGTGAATGTTGGCAGTCGTGCGGGTAATAATTCCTCTGAAATGGAATAGCAGACACTCAGGCGCGCACCAAAACGGGCCTGCTCAATCTGCAGATAGGCATCAATCTGCGCCAGTTCATCGCGCAGGCTGACTTCGACACTGTTGCGCTTGAGGCTGGTACGAAAAAACGACGAGAGATTGGCTACCAGCGTACGCGCACGGTTCGGATCGGTGCGAATGATCGCAGCAATGGTGTTCAGGGCATTGAATAAAAAATGGGGATTGACCTGCGCCTGCAGCAGCTTATATTCCGAATGGATTAGAAGCTGTTTCTGTTCCTCGTATTTCCCGATCAGGATCTGTGTGGAAAGCAGGCGGGCAATGCCCTCCCCCAGCGTGCGATTGAGCTTGGTAAAGATGCGCCGACGTGGCTCGTAGAGCTTGATGGTGCCGATAACCCGGTTTTCCTCGCCCCGCAAAGGGATGATCAGTGCGGCACCCAGTTGGCAGTCTCTGGAGATTGAGCAGCGATAAGGTACTTCATTGCCATCGGCATATACAACCTCGTTCCTGGAGATAGCGAGAAAGGTGTGTTCTGATGCAATAGGCGAGCCGGGGATATGGTGATCCTCTCCTATCCCGGTAAACGCCAGTAGCTTTTCACAATCGGTAATGGCGACCGCACCAACACCGGTTTCCTCGCGCACGATACGCGCAAGCAGCTTGCAGCTATCCGCATCGAAACCCTTCAGAAGCAAGCCCACCGAGCGCTCGGCAATACGCAGGGCCTTGGCAGAAAATGCGATGGAATACTTCTCCATATTCTCGCGCCGATCGAGAATCAGCCGCATGAACAAGGCCGCACCCACGGAATTGGTAAGAATCATCGGCAAGGCGATCTGCGATACCAGGTGCAAAGCCCGGTCATACGGACGGGCAACCGCCAGAATGATCAGCATCTGGATGACTTCTGCGAGGAGCGTCACGCAAAACAGCAGGCGTGGACTCAGCAGCAGTGCCGTACGCTCCCGCTGAAACAGATAACGATGCACACATCCGGCAAGGAGACCTTCAGCCATCGTCGACAAGGCACATGCCAGGCCGGTAAAACCGCCAAGGCTGTAGCGGTGGATGCCACCCGTGAAGCCCACCAGCAGGCCGACAACAGGGCCACCCATGATGCCACCGATGACTGCCCCCGTGGCTCGCGTATTGGCAATGGCACCATCCACCTCCTGCCCAAGGTAAGTACCCAGAATGCAGAATCCCGAGAAAATCACATAGCACAGAACCTTGTGCGGGAGACGCACGCTGACCTGCATCAGTGGCATGAACAAGGGGGTTTTGGTCAGCGCATAGGCCACCACCAGATACACGCACATCTGCTGAAACAGCGAAGACATCAACGCGATGGTGTTGAGTTCCATTACAGGCGCCAGATCCTGAGAATACGGACAGGCTAACGCGAGCGGAAATTTTCGTATATCTAGGATTGCCCGGACACAGAGAAATGTACAGGTAAACCCTTTTTGATCACCGCAGTCCAGCACAAAAACCCGGAAAATTCGTGTCGGTACCGGTAACGCCGCTATCTAAGCTAACGACGCTCTCTCGATCTTTGCCGGGTTTTCCCTGGCGCAGAAGCAACCAAAATTACAGGAGAGGGGCAGGAGACAGAACCGGCCGCAACACAGGGGGAGGGAAAACGGTTCCGATCCAAGAAGCTTGGCCTTCCAGGATCGGAACGTTGTTGCATCAAGCTTCAGGACCGCCCGTACTGATCCTGAAAACGAACGATATCGTCTTCGCCCAGATAGGCGCCCGACTGCACCTCAATGAGTTCCAGCGGCAGTTTGCCGGGGTTTTCGAGACGATGCCGGACGCCCAGCGGGATATACACCGACTGGTTCTCGCTGAGCAGGATTTCTTTTTCGCCATTGACCACCCTGGCAGTTCCCCTGACCACCACCCAATGTTCGGCACGGTGATAGTGCATCTGCAGGCTCAAGGTTGCGCCAGGCTTGACCACAATGCGCTTGACCTGGAAGCGCTCGCCGGAATCCACCCCTTCATAACTCCCCCAGGGACGATACACCTTGCGGTGCAGCGTGGCTTCGGAACGCCCTGCATCTTTCAGGCGCTCGGTGATCTTCTTGACGTCCTGCACGCAATCCTTGCGGGCGACCAGCACGGCATCCGCCGTCTCCACCACAATAGCATCCGTGATACCGACTACCGCCACCAGTCGCGATTCGGCACGGACATAGGAATTTTTCGCGCCTTCAACCAGCACATCACCTTTCAGGAAATTGCCGTCGGCGTCTGCACCGCTGATCTCGGCAAGTGCCGACCACGACCCAATATCGCTCCAGCCGATATCCGCAGCCTCAAGCACGGCCGCGTGCCGGGTATGCTCCATCACTGCATAGTCAATGGAATCGCTCGGACACGCCTCAAAATGTGGAGCTGACAGGCGCAGGAAATCCAGATCCTGCTGCCCATGTTCCAGGGCGGCACGACAGGCCTCGAGAATTTCCGGACGCAGGCGTTCCAGCTCAGCCAGATAAGCCTGGGCGCTGAACATGAACATCCCGCTGTTCCAGTAATACCCACCCTCCTGCAGAAACTGCGTGGCACGCGCGGCATCGGGTTTTTCCACGAAGGCCTCGACGCGGAACACCCCCTCCTCGCCAAGCGATTTTCCACGCCGGATATACCCGTAACCGATATGCGGCTCGGTTGGCAGAATGCCAAAGGTAACCAGCTCGCCGCCTCGGGCAGCGAGCATCGCACGGTTCATCAACGCCACGAATGTGGTCTCATGCACGATCACATGATCGGAGGCCAGCACCAGCAACATGGCGTCCGGGGCTTCGCGCAATGCCAGCAATGCAGCCACAGCAACCGCCGGCGCTGTGTTACGGCCCACCGGTTCCAACACGACACGCCCTGACGCAACGCCGATTTCACGCAGTTGCTCGGCCACCAGGAAGCGCTGCGCATCGTTAGTGATCACGATGGGAGCACCGGCCCCTTCAATGCCGGAGGCGCGCAGCACAGTCTGCTGCAGAAGGCTGTGCGAACCATGCAGACTGAGATATTGCTTGGGATAGGCGGCACGAGACAGTGGCCACATGCGTGTGCCACTGCCACCAGAAAGGATGACGGGAAACAGCTTGGACGGATTCATGGACTTTATATTCTCCCGTTGGATTCGAGAAAATCATACAGTACCACGCCTACGACAACCCGCCCTCAGCACTAAGCCTAATGAGGCAGGATCTCGGCCAGCATGCGCGCCACGCCGACCCGCCAGTCCGGAATATGCAGACCAAAATTCGCCTGCAACCGCGTGGTGTCCAGACGTGAATTGAGCGGCCGTACAGCAGGCGTCGGATACTCACGGGTGGCAATTGGCAGCACTTCACGCAGCCGGAGCTCCACACCGGCCGCCTGCGCCTGTTCAAATACAAAGCGGGCATAGGTGTACCAGCTCGTTTCGCCGTCTGCCACACAGTGATACAGGCCTGCCGTTTCCGGGTGCTGGTGCACGCCACGAATGGCATGTGCCGTCACATCGGCAAGCAGATCAGCACCAGTGGGAGCACCGATCTGGTCATCGATCACCTTGAGCTGCTCGCGCTCAGCCGCCAGGCGCAACATGGTTTTGGCGAAATTCCCGCCACGTGCGGCATACACCCAGCTCGTGCGGAAAATCAGATGCCGGCAGCCGCTGGCCGCTATCGCCTGCTCGCCTTCAAGCTTGGTACGCCCATAGACGCTCAGCGGTGCCGTGGCCGCAGTTTCATCACGCGGCGTGCTGCCGGAACCATCAAAAACATAGTCGGTGGAGTAATGCACCAGCAATGCCCCCGACTGCGCCGCTTCACGCGCCAGCACGGCGGGGCTGGCGGCATTCAGCAGATGCGCCAGCTCCGGCTCGCTCTCGGCACGATCCACAGCAGTATGTGCTGCCGCATTGACAATGACATCAGGCCGAATGGCGCGCACAGTTGCCGCGAGGGACTCCGGCTTGCTGAAATCTGCCGCATGCACCTGGCTGTCACGCTGCAGGGCAATCAGCTCACCAAGCACAGACAGCGATCTCTGCAGTTCCCAACCTACCTGACCGTTACTGCCCAGCAACAGTATCTTCATGGGATCAGAACACCTTTTCGTTCATGATCGCCAGCAGATACTGGCCGTAGCCACTCTTCGCCAGCGGCTTGGCCAGTGCTTCCAGCTGGGTATTATCAACCCAACCATTACGCCAACAGATTTCTTCCGGGCAGCAGATCTTGAAGCCCTGCCGTTTTTCGATGGTCTGAATGAACTGACCGGCTTCAAGAAGACTGTCGTGCGTACCGGTATCCAGCCAGGCATCTCCACGCCCGAGCAACTGAACATCCAGTTCGTCGCGTTCCAGATAGATCCGGTTCAGGTCAGTGATTTCGAGCTCGCCACGCGCCGAAGGCTTCAGGTTCCTGGCAAACTCGACCACCTGCTGGTCATAAAAATACAGCCCGGTCACGGCGTAACGGCTACGCGGTTGCTTGGGCTTTTCTTCCAGGCTGATGGCATGGCCCTGGGCGTTGAATTCGACAACACCGTAGCGTTCCGGGTCGGTAACCGGATAGGCAAACACTGAGGCGCCACTCTCCCGCGCATCCGCCTGCTTGAGGCGTGTTGCCAGATCGTGCCCGTAAAAAATATTGTCACCCAGCACCAAGGCCGACGAGCCATCGCCCACAAAGTCGGCACCGATGATGAAGGCCTGTGCCAGCCCATCCGGACTGGGCTGGACAGCGTATTCCAGATTGATGCCCCAGGGTGCGCCATCACCCAGCAACTGCTGGAAGCGGGGCGTGTCCTGCGGCGTGGAGATGATCAGGATATCGCGGATACCGGCCAGCAAAAGTGCGCTGAGGGGGTAATAGATCATTGGCTTGTCATAGATGGGAATCAGCTGCTTGCTGATTGCCAGAGTGGCCGGGTGCAGACGCGTGCCCGATCCACCCGCCAGGATGATGCCCTTGCGAGTTGCCATGTGAATTCCCCGTTTCAACGACTTGCGTAGTTCTTGTTAACCCATTCCTGGTAAGCACCGGTCTGGATGTTGTGCACCCATTCCTGGTGGGCCAGATACCATTCGACAGTCTTGCGGATCCCGGTTTCAAAGGTTTCCGCAGGCCGCCAACCCAGCTCGCGTTCAATCTTGCGCGCATCGATGGCATAGCGGCGGTCGTGCCCGGGGCGGTCTGTCACATGCGTGATCAGGCGCGCGTAGCTGCCTTCCTTGCTCGGAGCAAGCTCGTCGAGCAGGCGGATGAGGGTGTGCACGATGTCGATATTGGGCATTTCGTTCCAGCCGCCCACGTTGTAGACCTCACCCGGCCTGCCCTTGGCGAGAATCGTGCGGATTGCGCTGCAGTGGTCGGTGACATACAGCCAGTCCCGCACCTGCATCCCGTCGCCATAGATGGGCAGGGATTTGCCAGCCAGCGCATTCATGATCATCAGCGGAATCAGCTTTTCCGGGAAATGATAGGGGCCGTAGTTGTTCGAGCAGTTGCTGGTGGTCACCGGCAGGCCGTAGGTGTGATGCCAGGCGCGGACCAGATGATCACTTGCCGCCTTGCTGGCGGAATAGGGGCTGTTCGGGGCGTAGGCGTTGGTTTCGGCAAACTGCGGGTCTTCCGGCTTCAGAGTGCCATAGACTTCGTCGGTGCTGACGTGATGGAAGCGGAAGGCGGCCTTGGCATCAGCCTCCAGCGCCTGCCAGTAGCCACGCGTGGCTTCAAGCAGGGTGAAGGTGCCTTCGATGTTGGTGCGCATGAAGTCGCCCGGACCATGGATGCTGCGATCCACATGGCTTTCTGCGGCAAAGTGCACAATCGCCCGGGGCTTGTGTGTCACCAGCAATTGGTCGATCAGGGCACGGTCACAGATATCTCCCCGGACAAATGTGTGACGTGGATCGTTTTGCAGGCTGTCCAGGTTTTCCAGATTCCCCGCGTATGTCAGCTTGTCCAGATTGATGACCGGCTCATCCGAAGCACGCAGCCATTCGAGCACAAAATTGCTACCGATAAAACCGGCTCCACCGGTCACGATAATACTCATGCAGTCCCCCCGGGATTTCCAGGTAAATAAAGTGCGGGAAGAAGCGAACATGACGCAAAAACTGCGTCCCTATGCGGCTTCTCTCGCCTAAAGGGCTGCACTATACCAAACTGGGCCACGGAGAGACAAAAACACTTGGCATGTGACATGCCTTGTCAAATGCTGCATTTGGCAAAAATCTCTGAATTTGGAAAGCGTCTTGTATTTAAATTAAGATCGCCTATCCCTGTGCCTCAGCCCAAAAGACTCACGAAGCTTTAACCTCATTTCTCGTTCATCCTTAATACACTCTCCCTCATGGCCACTTCACCCGCAGCTGGACGGCAACAGTGGTCGGCGTTTTGGTCATTTTCGGGATATACATGAGAGCAGCTTCGACATAGCGGGTGGTCACCACAGCCTCTGGCAACGCCATCAGATGAATGCCATGTTGATAGCCGGCGTTCAATCCGCCGTTGTAACCTGAGACTCCTCCCGCGACGACACCAAGATTCAGGCCGTTGTCGCCAACTCCCAGAAGACGCCACTGGAATTCACGCCCGGCATATACAGAATGCCGGCGGTAGCTGTTGTAGTAGGTCCCGATCACCCAGCCATCCGGGCCTCGGATGCCGATACCCGGGTTGTGCCCGTTCAGATCTGAATGGTTTCCCGAATGCCAGGCCTCAAAACCGCTCGCCACGGCCCAGGACAATGTCTGCGTGGTGTTCACAACACGACTGAATAGAGAATCTGTTTCAGCATCCTCCGCATAAACGCTGCCACACCCCAGAATCCCGCATACGCCCAACACCAGCGCCCTGCATTTGAAAATCCCTGCCATGCCGTTCTCCTTATTTCTGCGGATACCGGAACTTCCTGGAACAGCCAGAGGGGGGGGAGGCCATTCACTTCCTGCAACCCGCAAATCCTGCGTGGGACAACGACAGGCAAGGAGACGACTTGATGCACGAAAAATCCCGCATACCCTTACAGGAAGGGACTTTCTGGCTTACATGCAGAGTTTTTCCTACACGTTTTGAGGCGCTTTTCCGGCACGGCAAAACTCAACTGGAGAGGTGCTGGCGGAAAGAAAAACACCGTCGCGCGGACGGTGTTTTTCTCACAACTACGAGACCGATCTCATACCGCTGCCAGCGCCTGATCCAGGTCGGCAATGATATCGTCTGCATGCTCGATGCCGATCGACAAACGTACCATGTCTTCCGACACCCCAGCCTTCTTCAACTCCTCATCGGAAAGTTGCCGATGGGTGGTCGACGCAGGGTGACAGGCCAGAGACTTGGCGTCACCAATATTAACAAGTCGGGTCACCAGCTTGAGTGCATCCTGGAAACGGGCGCCGGCATCACGCCCGCCCTTCACGCCAAACGTGAACAGCCCGGATGCCTTGCCCCCGAAGTACTTCTGCACCAGCGGATGGCTCGGATGCTCCGGCAACCCGGCATAGTTCACCCAGGCCACCTTGGCATGCTGCTTGAGGAACTGCGCAGCCTTGAGCGCATTTTCACAGTGGCGATCCATGCGCAGGGCCAGGGTTTCAATCCCCTGCAGCACCAGGAAGGCATTGAACGGCGAAACACAGGCCCCCATGTTGCGCAACGGCACAGTGCGCGCCCGCCCAATGAAGGCAGCCGGCCCCAGAGCTTCGGTGTAGACCACGCCGTGATAGCTGACTTCCGGCTCGTTCATGCGGCGGAAGCGCTCTTTATGCTCAGCCCACGGAAACTTGCCACTATCGACAATAGCCCCGGCAATGCTCGTGCCGTGCCCGCCCATATACTTGGTCAGCGAATGCACCACAATATCCGCGCCATGCTCAAAGGGGCGCGTCAGATAAGGACTGGGCACGGTATTATCGACGATCAGTGGCACACCGTGGGCGTGTGCTACTTCGGCAAAGGCACCGAAATCGACGACATTACCCAGAGGATTGCCAATGGATTCGCAATACACAGCCTTGGTGCGACCATCGATCTTGGCCGCCACACTGGCCGGATCCTTGAAATCAACAAAACGCACTTCGATACCGTACTGCGGCAGGGTATGCGCAAACAGGTTGTAGGTGCCGCCGTAAAGTGTCGTAGTGGCGATGATGTTGTCGCCCGCCTCGGCCAGTGTCAGGATCGCATAGGTGATTGCGGCCTGCCCGGAAGCCACCACCAGCGCCCCGATCCCACCTTCGAGCGCGGCAACGCGCTGCTCAAGCACATCCGTGGTGGGATTCATGATGCGGGTGTAGATATTGCCCTTGACCTTCAAATCGAACAGGTCGGCGCCATGCTGCGTGTCGTCGAAGGCATAGCTCGTGGTCTGGTAGATAGGCACTGCGACAGCTTTGGTTGTCTGCTCCGGGGTGTACCCGGCATGAATCGCAAGGGTTTCGAACCGCATCTGATCACTCCCCCAAAAAAGCAGGGAATCTACCCTCTTTGCGCCCCAGGCACCAAATTCCATATTTCTCTAAACTTATACCGTAATATTTTGTCAAATCCTCGAACTAGTTTTGTCCTACTATTGCACCTCAGGAATCACCCGGAATCTGTTTTGCGATCTGCTGCAAACAGCCGCCAACAGAAGAAAGCGTCGCACATGAACCCTGATTACGGCAGCACCGTGAAGTCCCCGGCAGGTTCTCAGTATTTTCCGCCGTATCTTTAGTCCCGTTCTGTTGCCATAATTCTGCAATGTCCTCGCACGAAACCGTCATCCCACTCTCGTCCCTGCGCCGGCCTGCCACTCTGGATGGCATCCCCAGCGATCAACTCGGACGTTACATGCGCGATCTGCGCATTTCGATCACAGATCGCTGCAATTTTCGCTGCGCGTATTGCATGCCCAAAGACAGTTTCGGGCGCGATCATGTTTTCCTGAGCCACAACGAAATCCTGCGCTACGAGGAAATCACGCGTATCGCGCGCGTTTTCGTCAGCCTGGGAATTCGCAAGATCCGCCTTACTGGTGGCGAGCCTCTGGTGCGCAAGGGCGTCGAATCCCTGATTGCGCAACTCGCAGAAATCCCCGGCATCGAACTTACCCTGACCACCAATGGCGCACTGCTTACGCGCTATGCCAGGGCATTGAAGGAAGCCGGCCTGCAGCGCCTGACGGTAAGCCTGGACGCGCTTGACGACGATATCTTCCAGGAGATGAATGGCGTGGGTTTCCCGGTGCGGGATGTACTGGCCGGCATTGACGCAGCCGCCGCTGCCGGACTGACGCCGGTCAAGGTCAACATGGTGGTCAAGCGCGGTGTCAACGACCACCAGATCCTGCCAATGGTCAGACAGTTCCGTCGCAGTGGTCACATCCTTCGCTTCATTGAGTTCATGGATGTGGGCAACAGCAACGACTGGCGTACCGATGATGTCGTCTCGGCACGCGAGATCCTTGACCAGATCGGCACCGAATTCCCGCTTGAGCCTGTGGACCGTGCCTATAACGGTGAAGTGGCTGAACGCTGGCGCTATGTCGACGGTGCTGGCGAAATTGGGGTGATTGCCTCGGTCACCCAGGCCTTCTGCAGTGACTGCACGCGCATCCGCCTGTCTCCCGAAGGCAAGCTGTTTACCTGTCTGTTCGCCACGCGGGGGCATGATCTGCGCTCACTGCTGCGCGAGGGGCGTTCGGACGAAGAAATGGCCGCCTGGATCTCCTCTGTCTGGCAGCAACGCACAGACCGCTATTCTGAAATTCGTGGCCGAGCCAAAGCCGGGCGACCCAAAATAGAAATGAGCTATATCGGTGGGTAAGCTCCCCGAATCACTCCCAAACGCCGGCTATCGCCCCTTGACGGGGGTAATCCTCGCAGGCGGCGCCAGTCGCCGCATGGGCGGACAAGACAAGGGCCTGGTCGTGTTTCGCGGTCGCCCATTGGTTGAATGGGTGGCGGAAGCCCTGGCACCGCAGGTGAATGAGCTGATCATCATTGCCAATCGCAATCTGGACGCCTACCGTGCCCTGGGTTTTGCCGTCTTCAGCGATCTGCGTCCCGATTTCCCCGGCCCACTGGCAGGCTTTGAGGCTGCGCTGACACATGCCCGGCATCCCTGGCTGGTCACCTGCCCCACTGATGCTCCTCTGCTGCCGGCTGATTACGTATCCCGCCTCTGCCCCCCCTGCCCGGGCACTCCGGCAGTCGCCATCATTGATGGCAGATCACAGCCTGTTTTCAGCCTTCTGCCGAGATCCGCCCTGCCAGCACTGAGCGCAGATCTGGATGCAGGCACCCGCAAGGTGCAGAGCTGGCTCGCCACGCTGAGCCCCACGCAAGTCCCGTTTGATGACTGTGCCCGGCAGATGCGTGACGCAGACAGTCCGGAAGATCTGCGCGCACTCGACAACACCGGGGACTAAACCCGGTTCACGCCAGTACTGCACAAAAACACAGTTACTCACCGCACACACGGGCACTCAGCTCGCACGAATACACGCCGTAACATATTTCAACAGCAGGCTCTCTCAAGCCACGCCTACCCGTGCCGATAAGCCCATAAGCTCCTGGAACCGCCTTCAAGGTTCATGGCCATCGAAGAAAGAGGCACTAAATGAAGCTGTCCACCCGTCTTGGCATCATTATCAGTTGCACCATCCTTGGACTCCTTCTTGTTGGAGGGCTGGGGCTGAGCAGTCTCCACAACAGCCTGTATTCGGAACGCCAGGGGCAGATCGAAACACTGTTGCGCCTGAGCGCCGGGCTCGCAGATTCCTTCTATCAGCAGGAGCAGGCAGGCAAAATCACTCGCCAGGAAGCCCAAAACCGCACTGCAGAAGCCCTGATGGGCCTCAAATCGGGGAATGACTACCTGTTTGCGCGCAATGACGACAACGTGATGGTGGCGCACTCCAACACCAAACGGGTCGGCACAGTAGACCCTGGCACCAAAGACGCGAGTGGCAAAACCTCTGCCGAGGTCTATCGGGAAGCCCTCGCCCAGCAGGGCAAATACGCCTATGTAGTGATCCAGACCACCAAACCCGGCGACAAGTCCGGAGACCAGTACCCGAAGCTCAATGGTGTCACGCGCTTCGAGCCCTGGAGCTGGACCATCGGCACAGGCTTCTTTGTGGATGACATCGACGCGAAATTCAGAAGCTACGCCATCACCCTCGGCATCGTAGGGCTTGTGGTACTCGCAATTGCCGTCACACTCTCGATCATCTTCGCCAAACAGATCTATCGCCAGCTCGGCGGGGAGCCTGATTACGCCGCCACGATGGTGAATGCGGTGGCGAAGGGGGATCTCACCCAGAACCTCAAGTCTGCCCCGCTCGGCAGTCTCGTGGCAGCACTTGGGCAGATGCAGGGAAACATCAAGACCCTGATCTCGGACATTCACGGCCAATCCGTATCGCTCAAGCTCGCAGCGACGGAAATTAACTCGACCATGGAGCAGATTGCAACCTCATCGTTGCATTCCTCCGAAGCCACCTCAGCCACGGCAGCTTCAGTGGAAGAAATGGCCGTCAGCGTGGGCCTGATTGCGGATAGCGCACGCGACACCGAAACGCACTCGCGCAAGGCCGCAGAGCTTGCCAAGAATGGTGAAGCCCAGATCACCGAAACCACTACGGAAATTCACAAGGTTTCCAGCCAGATCGAAACCGCCTCGAAGCAGATTTCCGAACTGGCTGACCGCACCCGCCAGATCAGCGGGATCGCGAATGTGATCAAGGAAATTGCCGAACAGACCAACCTGCTGGCACTCAACGCGGCCATTGAAGCCGCCCGCGCTGGCGAACAGGGGCGTGGTTTCGCTGTGGTAGCGGATGAAGTGCGCAAGCTGGCGGAACGCACCAGCAAGGCCACCAACGAAATCAACAGCATGATCCAGGCAGTGCAGACCGATACTGCCGTGGTGGTGGAAAGCATGCAGGCCGTGGGGCCGCAGATGGCACGTGGTGCAGCGTTGGCAGAATCCGCCGCGCAGGCCTTGCACGAGATCAGCATCACCACCGAAGCCACCTTGGAAAAAATCCATGATGTGGCCCATGCCACGGCGGAACAGAACGACGCCAGCAACAACATTGCCGTCAACGTTGAACGCATTGCCCGCATGGTGGAGGAATCTGATCGCTCGGTACGGGGCGCCTCGGAATCCGTCGCCTCGCTGCAGAGCATGGCTCACGACATCAACACCGCGCTCTCGCACTTCCGGATCTGATCAAGCCTGCGTGCGGATCTGCGGACCCGCCGCAGACCATTGCCGCGGCAGGCAGAACACGCCCAGCAGCGCAACGCTGATGCAGGCCACGCCGAGCCCGGCAAACACCGGAGGCAGACCGAAGCGATCCGCCGAATGGCCTATCGCTATCGTGGCGAAAGGCCCGGGCAGGATTGTCGCAAAGCGCATCGAGGTCACCATCCGCCCGAGCATCAGGTCTGGCGTGACAGCCAGGCGCAGGCTCAGGTAATTCACCACATACACCGTACCGCCGAGGTTGTAGACGAACAACGCGAGCCCCGCCCACAGGCTGGTAAGCGGCCAATCCGCCTGCGGCAGGGCATATGCCAGATATCCCACCCCGGCCAGCGCCACCCCGCCCAGCAAAGTCAGACGCATGCCATGCCGCTGCGACAAGCGATCCGCCAGCGGCGCACCGAGCAGCCCCCCCAGCGCCCCGAGCATGTTGATCAGGCCGATGGCTGCCGCGCCTAACCCCAGATTGCGCGAGGCATACAGCACATAGAGCGCCTTGAAAGAATCAGAGAGCAGGATCCAGACGGCCACCACAACGATCAGCCCGCGCAGCATCGGGGTATGCCACACCAGCTTCAGCCCCTCGCGGATCTGCACAAGCATCGAAGCCCGCGAGCGTGTGCCCGCCTTCTCCTGCACGGCAATCCGGCCAATCAGGACACCGGCAACCACGAAACTCAGGGCATCCGCCGTCACAGCCAGCGGAGCACCAAAAGCCGCCACCAGCAGCGCCCCCAATGCCGGCCCGCAGATCTGCGACACCGAGCCGGCCACCGACAGCTTGCTGTTGGCTTCCACCAGACGCTCCCGGCCAAACATCAAGGTCACCAGCACCTGTGAGGCCGAACCACCAACGGCCTCACACGTCGAGGCTACAAAGCCCACCGCGTACAGCACCTCGATCTGCAGGCATCCCAGCAACCAGCACAGCGGCACCAGGCCAAGCCCGAAAGCTGCCACGAAATTGAACAGCACTGTCAGGCGTTTCTTGCTTGCCCGATCAATCCACACCCCGGCAGGCAGGCCGACCGTGATGAAGGGGAGCAGTTCGCAGGCAGCCAGCACCCCCATCTGGCTGGCGTTGGCGTGCAACATCCCGACAGCAGTCAGTGGCAGCGCCATCAGCGAGACGGCAGATCCCAGGGCAGATAGCGTATTGGCGATGAACAACCGCAGGAAAGCGGCGTCGCGCCACAAGGAAACAGAGGGCTTGGGCAGATGAGCGGACATGAACCGGGCAGTGTGGCGCAGCGCACGCAGCCTGGTCAAGACGAACCGACTACCGTTCAAACGCACAAAGCACTTTCGTGATTGCACCGGGAATGCTCTAATCTGAAATCCGCACCATGCTTTTTGTTTGAAGACTTGCAGCTCATGGATATCCAACAGTACATGCAGACCCTGGGCAAGGCTGCCCGCGCCGCTTCACGAGAAATGGCCAAGGCCTCGACCCATGCCAAGAACGCAGCCCTTGTCAGCATCGCGGCAAAATTGCGCGACCGCGCCCCGGAACTCCTTGCCGCCAATGCGCGGGATCTGGAACAGGCACGCGCCGACGGGCTGGAACCCGCCATGATCGACCGCCTCACCCTCAGCGCCAAGGGCGTCGAATCCATGGCCGCCGGGCTTGAGCAAATTGCTGCACTGGCCGACCCGGTTGGCGAGATCACCGACATGCGCCGCCGCCCCTCGGGCATTCAGGTGGGCCACATGCGTGTGCCGCTGGGCGTGATCGGCATCATCTACGAAGCCCGCCCGAACGTGACGGCAGATGCCGCCGGGCTGTGCATCAAGAGCGGCAACGCCGCCATTCTGCGTGGCGGCCGTGAAGCCCTGCACTGCAACCAGGCCATCGCCGCCTGTGTGCGCGAAGGCCTCGAAGCCGCCGGCCTGCCGGCTGCCGGCGTGCAGGTGGTGGAGACCACCGACCGCGAAGCCGTGGGCTGCCTCATCACCATGCCCGAATTTGTCGATGTGATCGTGCCGCGTGGCGGCAAGAGCCTCATCGAACGCGTCAGCCGCGATGCCCGCGTGCCCGTGATCAAGCATCTGGATGGCAACTGCCATGTGTTCCTTGACGATACCGCCGACCCGGCCAAGGCTCTACCCATCGTCGAAAACAGCAAGACGCAGCGCTACGGCACCTGCAACACCACCGAATCTCTGCTCGTCTCCCGCCCCGTGGCCGAAGCCCTGCTCCCGGCAATCGCCCAGATGCTCGCCGGCAAGGATGTGGAGCTGCGCTGCTGTGCGGAATCCCTCGCGATCCTTTCCCGCGATGCGAGCCTGATACCTTACCTGAAGCCCGCAGCAAAGACCGACTGGAGCGAGGAATACCTCGCCCCTATCATCTCCATCAAGGTCGTTGCGGGTGTCGATGAAGCCATCAACCATATCAACGACTTCAGTTCGCACCACACCGATGCCATCGTCACCGAAAACCACAGCCATGCCATGCGCTTCCTGCGCGAAGTGGACTCTGCCTCGGTGATGATCAACGCCTCCACGCGCTTTGCCGATGGCTTTGAATATGGCCTGGGTGCCGAAGTCGGCATCTCGACCGACAAGATCCATGCACGCGGCCCCGTGGGCCTCGAAGGCCTCACCTCGCAGAAATGGGTGGTCTTCGGCAACGGGGAAGTTCGCAAGTAAGCCGATGCGCCAAGCCGCCACCCCGGCACCCATGCCAGCAGTCGTCAGACTGCCGACTTGCGTGCTGGGGCTGCGCATCAGTTTGAAGGGGGAAATCCAGGAAATTCACTTCCTCCCTCCAGAAACGCAATTGGATAAGCCCTCGGCTCCGCTCATCCAGCGTTTTATCGCCGAGATCGCCGCCTACCGCGATAACCCCGCACACGTTTTCAACCTGCCCCTGGCCCAGCGCGGCACAGCGTTTCAGCAGCGGGTCTGGCAATCCATCCGGGCCATTCCCCCGGGGCAAACCCGCCATTACGGCGAACTGGCATCTCATCTGGATTCAGCCGCCCGCGCTGTCGGGCAGGCCTGCGGCGCCAATCCCTTCCCGCTCGTCACGCCCTGCCACCGCGTACTCGCAAAATCCGGCCTGGGTGGATTTGCCCACGCCCAAAACGGATGGCTGCTCGAAACTAAACTGTGGTTATTGCAGCACGAACAGGCCATTTAGTTGCCCACGTATGGATAGTAAAACGAATAATCAGGCAGAGATCGACGCTTTTATCGATGATCTATGGCTGCAGGATGGCCTTGCCAAAAACACGCTGGAATCCTACCGCAGCGATTTGCAGATTTTTGCCAGCTGGCTCGAACAGCATTCACCTCAAGCGCTGATTTCAATCACCCAGGCTGAACTCGCCAGCTACATGGTGCATCTTGCCGGACACTGCAAGCCAGCCACACAGCGCCGGATAATATCTGCGCTACGCCGTTTTTACCGGCTACAGATTCTCAACCAGAAAATCGAAAAAGACCCCACGCTTGGTCTGGGGATGCCTGGAAACGTGGAACGCTTTCCGAAAACGCTCAGCGAAGCCCAGGTTGAAGCGCTCCTCGCCGCGCCAGACGTGAGCACCTGTTTTGGCCTGCGTGACCGGGCGATGATCGAAACCCTGTATGCCACAGGCTTACGCGTTTCGGAACTGGTGAATCTGCAGATTTCCGAACTGGATTTAAACCAGGGACTCGTACGAATTACCGGCAAGGGCGCCAAGGAACGGCTGGTTCCCCTGGGAGAATGGGCACTCGACTGGATCAGGAAATATCTCCATGAAGCCCGCAGTGTATTATTGAAAAACCCCTGTGATGCGGTTTTTTTGACCCGCTTTGGCTCCGCCATGAGCCGCCAGATGTTCTGGAACACGATCAAGCATTATGCCCCTCTGGCCGGAATTGATCCGGCCAGAATCTCCCCGCACACCCTGCGCCACGCATTTGCCACTCATCTTTTAAACCACGGCGCTGATCTGCGCGTAGTGCAGCTACTGCTGGGGCACGCCGATATTTCCACCACCCAGATTTATACCCATGTAGCACGTGAGCGCCTGAAAATTCTCCACCAGGCCCACCACCCGCGCGCCTGAGCATGCAGTTCAGATAAGTGCATTTAACAGAAATTTCATCGTACCCCCTTGTATATATTTGCCCAGGATATATATTGATGTCAGAATGAAAGTACAGATATGTATCTGCACCTGAATCTCTCCTGTACCCTGCATCAACCTGGGCGGAGAAATACGAGGCAGAAAACATGCATCGGGTGGCCGGACAATAAATAAAGGAAAATCATGCTTCTGACGAAATCCCAATTAAGCAAAGCCTCTGATAAGGAATTGCAGCAGGCAGCCGCTGCAGTCAAAGCAGAACTTGTTCGCCGCGAAAGCAGCAACAAGGCTGAGTTGCTGAAAAAGGTCAAAAAGCTCGCCGCCGAAGCCGGCGTATCAATCTCCGACCTGCTCGGCGGCAAACCCGCCCGGGGTAGCGCCAAAGCGCCCCGCGCGCCCAAGAAGGCCGGTGCAGCCGGCAAGCCGCGTGGCAAGGTGCCGGCAAAATACCGCAACCCCGCCAATGCAGCGCAAACCTGGACCGGGCGTGGCCGTCAGCCTTTATGGGTGGCAGAGGCCGTCGGCGCCGGCAAAAGTCTGGATGCGCTGCTGATCAAATAAAAGGCCTGTAACACCAAGAATGCGGTTCATGATCTGCAAATAAAAAAGCGACGCCTTGCCGCCGCTTTTTTATTCACACTTCACGCACTGCCAAACCTGTCACGCTTTACCGCATAGATTCAGCGAAACCCTGGCAGGCAATTCCGCGCAGCCGGAATTTCAACCCCGTCCTGCCCGCGCTCGATATAGACACCCACCCGCCGCACATCGCGCAGAATCCCCGGTTTGACAATGGAGATACGCACCCACGGCGCCCTGAACTCTTCGAGCATCAGCTTGGCAAGGAAATCACCCAGGGTTTCGAGCAGATTGAACTGGCGTTCGCCCAGCACCACCCGTATCCTGTCGGCGACCTGGTCATAACTGATCGTATCCGCGATATCATCGCGACTTGCCGCCGCATCGAGCAAACCGAAGGCCATGTCGATCTCCAGCGTCTGAGAGGCGACCCGTTCCCGCGGGTAGATCCCCACACGGGTGGTGACCAGCATGCCTTCAATAAAGATGCAATCCATGTGTATACGCTGGGCCAACTGGCCACAATGAAAAAGAAATGACCTTGATTCTACCTCTGCTGCTTGCAGCCTACCTGATCGGTTCGATTCCTTTTGCCGTCGTCGTCACCCGCATGATGGGCCTGGCCGACCCTCGCAGCTTTGGCTCCGGCAACCCTGGCGCCACCAATGTGCTGCGCTCGGGCAACAAGCTGGCCGCCGCGCTGACCCTTTTGGGCGATGCCGCCAAGGGCTGGATTGTTGTGTGGGCGAGCAGCACTTTCGGCCCGGGCCTGGGTGTGGATACTGCGGGGCTGGGCATGATCGCCGTGGCAGTATTCCTCGGCCACGTCTTCTCTATCTTCCTCAAGGGCAAGGGCGGCAAGGGCGTTGCCACTGCCGCCGGGGTGCTGCTGGGCATCTCGCCAGCACTCGGCGGCCTGGTGCTACTGGTGTGGCTCGCCACGGCAGTCATCAGCCGCTACTCCTCAGCCGCCGCTGTCGTGGCTGCCGTTTCAGCCCCGGCCCTGACGCACTGGCTCACCGGCTCGGATAACTGGACGATTTCTGTGACTTGTATGGTGATCGTGCTGATCTGGCGCCACAAGACCAATATTGTCCGCCTGCTCTCCGGCCAGGAAAGCCGCATCGGCCAGAAAAAGAAACCCGACGATTCCAAGGCAGGTTAAGCGGCAGCGCCGATATCCGCGAGAGGCCAGCGCGGCTGGATGGTAAAACCACCGGCCTCGCTGGGCACAGCAGTGCCCGTCTTGACCCGCATGGCGCAGGCAAAGGCAATCATCGCGCCGTTATCGGAGCAATATTCAAGCTCCGGGAAGAACACCTTGCCACCGCGCCGGGAGATTTCGCGGCGCAGACGCTCGCGCAGGCGGCTGTTGGCGCCCACCCCTCCCGCCACCACGAGTTGCGCCAAGCCGGTTTGCGCCAGCGCGGCGCGCGCCTTGGCACACAGCACCTCGACCACGGCTTCCTGAAACTCGGCCGCCAGATCGGGCACCTGCTCGGGCGTGAAATCCGGCTTCCGGGTGGCGGTAAGCACCGCCGTCTTGAGCCCCGAGAAGCTGAACATCAGATCGCCCGAATTCTTCATCGGGCGCGGCAGCTTGAACACGCCCGGCGTACCCTGCCCTGCCAGCTTTGAGAGGATAGGCCCGCCGGGATACGGCAGGCCGAGCAGCTTGGCG
>DBTS01000024.1:0-4748 GCA_002307175.1 Rhodocyclaceae bacterium UBA1310 | reverse complement strand
GCCGAGCAGCTTGGCGGTTTTGTCAAACGCCTCGCCGGCAGCATCATCCAGACTCTCGCCCAGCAATATATATTGGCCGACGCCATCCACGCGCATCAGCTGTGTATGCCCGCCAGACACCAGCAAGGCCACAAAAGGGAATTCCGGGGGCTCTGCCGAAAGCATCGGCGAAAGCATGTGCCCTTCCAGATGATGGATCGGGATTGCCGGCACGCCCAGGCCGAAGGCCAGCGCCTCGGCCACCGAGGCCCCCACCAGCAGGGCGCCAGCCAGCCCGGGGCCGCGTGTATACCCAATCGCATCGATATCGCGCAGAGTACAGCCGCCAGCGGCCACCGTCTCCCGGATCAGGGGCACGATGCGCCGCACGTGGTCGCGCGAAGCCAGCTCCGGCACCACGCCACCATAGGCCGCGTGCAGATCGATCTGCGAAAAAAGGCGATGGGCCAACAGGCCACGGTCGACGTCAACCAGGCCGATGCCGGTTTCGTCACACGAGGATTCAATCCCGAGAACGCGTTGCAACTTGCTCATTGCCCGAATTCTAGCCCAATGTGCCGCTGTACACGAGCCTCTTGAAAAAGGGGCTTGGTTTTTTCTGCGATTGCGGATAGACTCGCGAGTTCTTCATATTGCCTGTTCAGCAAGGAACATAGAATGCCTGGTGTACGCGTCAAGGAAAATGAGCCGTTTGAAGTTGCGATCCGTCGCTTCAAGCGCACCATCGAAAAGGCTGGCACACTGACCGAACTGCGTGCCCGCGAATCGTACGAAAAGCCCACAGCCGAGCGCAAGCGCAAGAAGGCTGCGGCTGTCAAACGTCTGCACAAGCGTCTGCGTAGCCAGACGCTTCCGCCGAAGCTGTACTAATCGCTTCGGGCAGACTCGCTGGTCGAGCCTGCCGCTTCTGCACAGATGTTGCACAACCCGGTGCCCGTTTGGGTGGCCGGGTTTTTGTCTTGAACTGAATCGGAGATCGGGATGAGCCTGAAAGAACGCATCAACGAAGACATGAAATCCGCCATGCGCGCACGTGAAACAGCCAAGCTGGGCGCAATCCGCCTGCTCATGGCCGCGATGAAACAGAAAGAGGTGGATGAGCGTGTCATGCTGGACGATGCCGGAATCATTGCCATCACCGACAAGCTGATCAAGCAGCGCCGCGATTCCGTCACCCAGTACGATGCCGCCGGACGCAAGGATCTGGCCGACGCCGAACGCCTCGAAATCGAAGTGCTCTCTGTCTACATGCCTGCCGCCCTCTCCGACGCCGAAATCGACGCCGCGATTGCCGCGGCTGTTGCCCAGACCGGCGCCAAAGGCCCCGGCGACATGGGCAAGCTGATGGGTATCCTCAAGCCGCAACTGGCTGGCCGTGCCGACATGACTGCCGTGTCTGCCCGCGTCAAGGCCACGCTGGCCCAGGCCTGATCAGTTACTTGATCACACCTCGCCACCACCGTGACAGAGTTGTCGCTGTATCGTTGTTTTCCCCGGAGCAGGAATGATCCCCGAATCATTCATTCAGGATGTATTGGCGCGGACGGATATCGTCAGCCTGATTGAGCGGTACGTTCCGCTCAAAAAGGGTGGCGCCAACTACATGGCCTGCTGCCCGTTTCACAACGAGAAGTCGCCTTCGTTCACGGTCAGCCCCACCAAGCAGTTTTACCACTGCTTTGGGTGCGGTGCGCATGGCACTGCCGTTGGCTTCCTCATGGAATACAACGGCATGTCGTTCCGCGACGCCATCAAGGATCTTGCCCAACAGGCAGGCCTCAAGGTGCCGGAAGATGACGCCCCGCAGCAAGACCACAGCCAGATCAACACCCTACTGGCCGTGATGGAGCGTGCTGCCCGCTATTTCCGCGATCAGTTGCGAGTCTCCCCCAAGGCCATCGCCTACCTCAAGCAGCGCGGGCTCACCGGCGAGGTCGCCAAGAATTTCGGCATCGGCTACGCGCCAGACGACTGGCAGGGCCTGCACGCCGCACTCGGCGCCGATTACGAAGGCGCAGCGCCGCTCGAAGCCGGGCTGGTAATCCAGAACGACACCGGCCGGCGTTACGACCGCTTCCGTGATCGTGTGATGTTCCCCATCCTCGATCAGCGCGGCAACATCATCGGCTTTGGTGGCCGCGTGATCGGCGAAGGTGAGCCGAAATACCTGAATTCACCCGAAACCCCGCTCTTCGAGAAGGGGCGCGAGCTCTACGGCCTGTTCCAGGCGCGCCAGGCCATCCGCGAATCCGGCGTGGTCGTAGTGGTTGAAGGCTATATGGATGTCGTCGCGCTCGCGCAATTCGGCTTCGGCTCAGCCGTCGCCACGCTCGGCACAGCCACCACCGCCACGCACATCCAGAAACTCTTCCGCCAGTCTGACAAGGTGGTGTTCTGCTTCGATGGCGACAACGCCGGGCGCAAAGCCGCACGCCGTGCCCTCGAAGCCTGCCTGGACCAGCTTGGCGACGACCGCGAGGCGCGCTTCCTGTTCCTGCCGCCCGAGCACGACCCGGATTCCTTCATCCGCGAGCAAGGCCTGGAAGCGTTTCACCGCGCCGTGCACAACGCCCTGCCGCTCTCCGAATTCCTCCTGCGCGAGCTGCGTAGCGATCTGAATCTCGGTACCGCCGAAGATCGCTCGCGCCTCGTGTACGAAGCCAAAACACTGGTGCCGAAAATCTCCGCCCCCGTGCTGCAGCAACAGATCGTGCGCATGATCTCGGAAGACGTCGAACTGCCCGTGGAAGCCGTGCTCGCAGCCCTCGAAATCAAGGCCCCCACACAGGCCCGCTTTGGTAACTCCTTTGGCAACGCATCCGGCCGCAAAGCCCCGCGCCAACGCTCGCCCCGCGTGGCGCCCACCGGCAACCTGCGGCAACTGCTGCGGCTGCTGTGCGCCTACCCCACGCTGATCGAAAAACTGCCCGGAGACATCCTCGAACTGGCCGGCGACGGCCCGGTGCGGGACATTCTCCAATCTTTTCTCGACATCCGCGACACGGATGGTTTCAACCCCACCTCGCTGGCGGGTCTCTACGAGGCAACCTCCGACGAGGCACGCAAAGCAATCCTGCTCGAATTGTTGCAGGCCCCACCGCCGAAAATTGAACGGGACGACGCAACCGTTCAGGAATTTGACGGTCTGATCATCAACCTGCGCATTGCGCTGAACGACCATGAATTTTCTGCATTGCACCAACGCATCATGCAAGGGGAACTGCTCAACCCCGACGAGATGCAGCACTACAAAGCACTTACCGAAAGAAAACAGGCACTTCGGTCTAGCAGAACTGGACAGAATGGTGCTTGATAGCATAAAATTTACGGTTTCCCAAAACAAAACCCGCCCTTGCTAACCGAGGATTGTGATGGCCAAGGAAAAAGCTAAAGAAGTACGCAAAGAAATCCCAAAAGCAGCAAAGACCGGGCGGGTCAAGGACAAAACGAAGGGCAAAGATCTGCCCCTCGATATCGTTCCTTCCGACAACAGCAATGATGCTGAAGTCCGCCGCACGCGTCTGAAGAATCTCATTGCCCTGGGCAAGGAGCGCGGCTACCTGACCTACGCGGAAATCAACGATCACCTGCCGGACGACCTCGTCGACGCCGAGCAGATCGAATCGATCATCTCCACGTTTAATGACATGGGCATCCGTGTCTTCGACGAGGCCCCCACCTCGGAAGACCTGCTGCTCTCCGACAACGTACCGACGGCTTCCGTTGACGAAGCCGTGGAAGAAGAAGCCGAACAGGCCCTGTCTTCCGTCGACTCCGAATTCGGCCGCACGACCGACCCGGTGCGCATGTACATGCGCGAAATGGGTACTGTCGAGCTGCTCACCCGCGAAGGTGAAATCGAAATCGCCAAGCGCATTGAGGAAGGCCTCAAGCACATGGTGATCGCCATCTCGGCCTGCCCGTCCACCATGGCCGAAATCCTCACCATGGCAGACAGGGTTGCCAAAGATGAAATGCGCATCGACGAACTCGTCGACGGGCTCGTCGACCCCAATGCCGTTGAACAAGCCGAACAGCTCTCCGACGCCGACGAAGAAGCCCTTGCCGCCGAAGGCGAAGATGGCGACGACGAAGACGAAGATGGTGGCGAAGCCGGTGCCGCAGTCAGCGCCTCCCTGCTGCTGCTGAAAGCTGATGCGCTGGAACGCTTCGAACTCATCCGTGGCCTCAACGCCAAGATGATGCCGATCCTCGTCAAAAAAGGCCCGGCCGACAAATCCAGCCAGAAGCTGCGTGAGCAGATCAGCGCCGAGCTGATGAACATCCGCTTCACCGCCCGCATCATCGAAAACCTGTGCGATGGCGTGCGCCACCTCGTGGAAAACGTGCGCAAGCACGAACGCAAGATCCTCGAACTGTGCGTTGACCGCTCCGGCATGTCGCGCCCGCACTTCATCAAGGTCTTCCCGGGCAACGAAACGAATCTCGACTGGCTCAAGGGCGAAATATCCTCAGGCGAATCGTATTCCAGCGCCCTGATCCGCATGCAGCCCGCGATCCTGGAAGAACAGCAGAAGCTCATCGAACTGCAAGATCACATTCAGATCCCCCTGAAGGACCTGAAGGAAATCAACAAGCAGATGAGCACCGGCGAAGCCAAGATGCGCCGCGCCAAGCGCGAAATGACAGAAGCCAATCTGCGTCTCGTCATCTCGATCGCCAAGAAGTATACGAACCGTGGCCTGCAGTTCCTCGACCTCATCCAGGAAGGCAACATCGGCCTGATG
>DBTS01000027.1:46307-47007 GCA_002307175.1 Rhodocyclaceae bacterium UBA1310 | reverse complement strand
GTGTGCGACGAATTCTGGCTGGTGAGCAAGGGGGCGGTGGAACCCTTTGAAGGCGATCTGGACGATTACCAGAAATTCCTGCTGGACGAAGGCAAACGTATCCGCGAGGAAGCCGCCGCGGCGCAGCGCAAGCTGGCCGCCTGAGCCTCGCGTTTCGCTGGCAACACCCCTCCCCCGCTGGCCGCGTTTTGCTCATTTCTGGGTGCAGCGCCGGCCAGCGGGCTTTGAGCGCCCGCCACTTCCACCCCTTGTGGAGGCTCTGCCCGTATAATGGCGCGATGTCCGCCCGCTCTTCAGCTTCTTCCGCCCCTGCCACCATGCCTTCCCCCGGTGCCGTACTGACTCCCTACCTGGGTGCCTATCCCGAGCCACTGGTCACGCATGTGCAGCAGAAAATCAGCGATGGCACCCTGGGCGAGCTGCTCCGCAAACGCTACCCCGAGGCGCATGGCGTGCGCAACGAACGCAGCCTGCAGGAATACGTTGCCGAGATCAAGAATCGCTATCTGCGCAGCGCCCCGCCACTCTCCAAGGTGGTGTATGACAATAGTATTCATGTGATCCGCAATGCCTTGGGCACCCACACCACCATCTCGCGGGTGCAGGGCCACAAGCTCAAAAGCAAACGTGAGATCCGCATTGCCACTCTTTTTCGTGACATGCCGGAAGAATTCTTGCGCATGATCGTGGTGCACGAGCT
>DBTS01000027.1:45320-46057 GCA_002307175.1 Rhodocyclaceae bacterium UBA1310 | reverse complement strand
GATCGTGGTGCACGAGCTGGCGCACCTCAAGATTCAGGCGCATGACAAGGCTTTCTACCAGCTGTGCTGCCACATGGAGCCGGAGTATCACCAGTACGAATTTGATCTGCGCGCCTGCCTGTGCTGGCTGGGTGCAGGTGGCCACTCACCGTGGAGTGCAGCGTAGCGGTTCTGGCCATGTGCCCCGATGTTGCGATACGTTTCCCAAAAGCTTTGCGCGGCTATTCGTTTCAAGCCTGGCGCCTTTTCCCCACCCAGGCCACGACCAGGCCAAACACCAGCCCCCAGAAGGCGCTGCCTATGCCCCACAGGGTCATGCCGGAGGCGGTGACGAGGAAGGTGACGAGGGCTGCATCGCGTTCGTGTTCATCCTGCACGGCCATCGCCAGACTGTTGCCAATGGTGGCAAGCAGTGCCATGCCGGCCACCGCCAGCACCACGGCGTGTGGAATGGCGGTGAACAGGCTTGCCACAAAGCTGCCGAGCAGCCCGGTGATCAGGTAGAAGATGCCGGCCCATACGGCGGCGCGGTAGCGCTGCGCGGGATCGGGGTCGGCATCCTTGGTCATGCAGATCGCTGCGGTGATGGCGGCGAGGTTGAACTGGTAGCCGCCAAAGGGGGCGAGCACCACGCCGAGCAGGCCTGTGCCGGCGATCAGCGGGCGAGCCGGGGTGGTGTAGCCATTGACGCGCAGCACAGCCATGCCGGGCACATTCTGCGAAGCCATGGTGACGAT
>DBTS01000027.1:44758-45068 GCA_002307175.1 Rhodocyclaceae bacterium UBA1310 | reverse complement strand
GCGAAGCCATGGTGACGATGAAGAGTGGTAGCCCTACCCCGATCAGCACTGGCAGGGAGAAGTGCGGCATGGTGAAGATAGGCCGGGTGAGGCGGAGTTCGAGCACTTCGGTGTGCATGGCACCCTGCGCGAAGGCCAGGAGCATGCCGGCGATGAAGGTGATGGCCACCGCATAGCGCGGCAGATAGCGGCGCGCCAGCAGAAACACCACCAGCATCGGCCCGAGGAGGTTGGCCTGATGGGGCAGCTGGCCGAAGAGGTCAATGCCGAACTTCAGCAGGATGCCGCTGAGCATGGCGCCAGCCAGGGG
>DBTS01000027.1:43158-44478 GCA_002307175.1 Rhodocyclaceae bacterium UBA1310 | reverse complement strand
TTGGGTACGTGGCGCATGAGATGATCGAACCAGCCGGAGAGCCCGACGATGGCGATCAGCCCCGAGGCAAAGATGAAAGCTCCCATTGCATCTGCCATGGAGACACCAACAAGACTGGTGGCGAGGAGTGCGGCACCCGGCGTGGACCAGGCCGTGAGAATTGGTGCACGAGACCATAGCGAGAGGCCAATGCAGCTTACCGCCATGCCGATGCCCAGTGCCCACAGCCAGGAGGCAATTTCAGCCGTGCTGGCGCCTGCCGCATGGGCTGCCTGGAAAACGATGGCCGCGGAAGCGGAATAGCCCACCAGCACGGCGATGAAGCCGGCGGAGATATGAGAAAAAGTCAGCCATTTGCCCAGAAACTGTTTCACAGCAACCTCGCGTTGTGTAAAGCCGGCAGACCTTGAATGCCGGCACGGCGCTTTGTGTGCATTGCACACGGCGTGCGTTATAGCGCACAAACAAGCATAACAGATGTGCGTTATAGCGTACAACCGCGCCGGCACAGCTTTTGCAGAGTCTCGGCATCATCATCCCCAGGAGTTGTCAGTGCGTGTCTCAAATCCCGAGCAGTTTGCCAGCGTAGCATCCCGCTATGACTCGATGCGGGGCGGTAAATCGGCTTCCACTGCCTCATCTGCAACTACCGCCAAAACTGCCGCCACTGCGGCAGGCTCTGCCGTGCCGGCAAGTTTTGCCGCCCAGGTGGCTACGGCGCAATCTCCCCAGAGCCTGCTCCCCGCAGCCGGTCTGGCAGCCACCCAGGCAAGTTCGCCGGTGCAGGTATCCCAGACGACGGCTTCCACATCTTCCACCCCCTCCACTGGGACGACAGCATCCACGACCTCGACGGGATCGGCTTCGGGTACCAGCAATCAGCGGTTTTCGGTGGATGAACTGATCCAGGCCCTGAACTTCCTGCGCCAGTATGGCGCCTACATGAATAGCCAGGCTGCTGCATCAGGCGCCGATGCCACTGCAGGGCAGGCTTCTGCCAGCACTGCGGGTGTCAGCGCCAATACTGCCACGACCACCAGTGCAGGAAATGCGGCCACGCAGATGTACAACCAGGTTTCTGCCTACTGATATTGAAGCGATTGGTGTCAGGAGGGCATTCTGGGGTAATCTGCTGTGCGTTATTGCGCACAGTGAATACCCCACCATGCTCCCCGATGCCGAATCACCGAAAGTATTGCCTGATATCAGCCACCATCTGGCAGAGGAATTGCGCCGTCAGCGCAAACTGCGTGGCTGGAGCCTGGATCAGGCAGCCCAGGTCAGTGGTGTGAGCAAGGCCATGCTCGGGCAGATCGAGCG
>DBTS01000027.1:42427-42911 GCA_002307175.1 Rhodocyclaceae bacterium UBA1310 | reverse complement strand
AGGCCATGCTCGGGCAGATCGAGCGTGGCGAATCAAGCCCGACTGTGGCAACGCTGTGGAAGATCGCCAGCGGGTTTGGCTGTTCGCTCTCGCGCTTCATTGCGGCGCCGACGGCGCAGGGGCCGCTGCCCCTGTTTCGGGATGCCCGGAGCGTTCGTGCAAAACCGGCGACTGACGACATGCTGGTTGCCCCCCTCTTCCCTTTCGACGCGGCGATGGGCTTCGAATTGCTGGAGCTTACCCTGTTGCCCGGCTATGTGAGGGAATCGGAAGCGCACGCGAATGGTGTGATCGAGCATGTGACTGTTTTGCGTGGTGCGCTGGATGTGCTGATCAAGGGGCAATGGCATCCGCTGGCAGAAGGCCAGGCCGTGCGTTTTGCCGCAGACCTTCCGCATGGTTACCGCAATCTGCATGATGAGCCGGCGGTATGCCATAATCTTATCCATTATCCGGCCATGCCTTAGAAGCTGTTCATGATCTT
>DBTS01000027.1:15946-42070 GCA_002307175.1 Rhodocyclaceae bacterium UBA1310 | reverse complement strand
CTGCTCTTCGGCCCACTGACGCCTTCTCGCTACAGCTCGTGAACAGCTTCTTAGAGGCACTCTTGCCGGAAGTTGCGGAATCTGGGAGTGTGACAATGGCAACTGATGGCCTCGCGGCAAAACTTATCCGCAACATCCATGATCTGCCGCTGGAGCGCTCCGAGCGCGCTCCGCTCTATGATTCCAGCGGCAGCCGCCTGGCTCCAGGCACAGCGGCGCAGAAGCTTGGCGCCTCTTACGATGTGATTGCACCGGGCAAGCGGGCGTGTCCTTATCATTTCCATCATGCGCAGGAAGAAATGTTTTTCATCCTCAAAGGAAATGGAACCCTGCGTGTGGCCGAAGAGCTTATCCCGGTGAAGGAAGGTGATGTCATTTTCATTCCGCCCGGTGAAGCGTATCCGCATCAGCTGATCAACACATCGGAAGCCGATCTGGCCTATCTTTCAGTGAGCACTCGGGAGCACCCGGAGATTGTTGAGTACCCGGATTCCGGCAAGCTCATGTCGATCAGCGTTGACGCCCAGGGCCGACGCAATCTCGTGGTGGGGCGCAAGGCGGAATCGCTGGATTACTGGGAAGGTGAGCCTTAAAACCTGTTCATGCTCGTGCTGCACAACGATCACAAACTGCTTAAGAGGCATTCCCCGCCGGAGTATCCGCTGGTGCTGCCGCCACACCTGGCTCAACCGGCGCCAGTTGCCATTCTGCCCAGCTTAAGCCGGGAATCTTGATACGCGAGTGGAAATCGCGATTCAGAATCGCGTGGGGGTCGCTATCGAGATGCCCCAGCAGTACCCAGCCGACGCCCAGGCGCTGGGCGTGCTGCATGACTTCATAGAGTGCTTCGGGCCAGGAGAGCCCCGGCGTGTGCTGCAGGCTGAGCGTGGCGCGAAAGCCGCCGCTGCTGGCGGGCTCCATATTGCAGTCGATGGGGGTGTGTTCGAGTGCCTTGATGCATTGGTGAAGAACGATTTCGGCGCCCTTCTGGTAGTTGGCATCCAGATGAAACGTCCAGAGGGATTTATGCATGATGATACGCTGTGCTGCTTGACGGGGCATTGTCACCTCGTCATCATCATGGCGCAAGCACCAAAGCCAGTTTTGCGCGGCTTTACGCGCCCAGCGGCGTTTCCGACAGGTGTTCAGGGGCTGCTGCGGGGCTGGGGGTGATTGCACGGATGAGTACATTCCAGCGTCGCGCCAGACGGGTGACGACAAACCAGCCGAGCAATGCGCAGAGCACGGGCCAGCTGATATACCACCATCTCTCCATCATTTCGGCGGCAACGGCGAGCCAATGCAGCGGTGGCAGGGTGTCGAAGTAGCCGAGGGCCTGCCATTCGGGTAGCACGTAGGTGGCCAGCGCCTCCAGTGGCAGCGCAATAATCGAGATGCCCGTGACCAGCAGACCGTAGGTGAT
The DNA here is from genome assembly GCA_002307175.1 of Rhodocyclaceae bacterium UBA1310. Classification (GTDB taxonomy): domain Bacteria; phylum Pseudomonadota; class Gammaproteobacteria; order Burkholderiales; family Rhodocyclaceae; genus Uliginosibacterium. Next base: position 40,647 of record DBTS01000027.1, on the reverse strand, counting down.
GGCGCTGCTGACGCAGATGAAAAGCAGCCTACACCGCAACCTTCAGGGCCAGAAAGCCACTACGACGGCGAGCCAGATCGGCAGATGCGCCAGCAAATATTAGGCTACCACCAGACCGAGCATGGCCAGCGAGACATCAGCCGGAAAACCAAGAATGTTTCCCATCAGGGGGCTGGCCTCTTTCTGTGGAAATGCGGCGCAGCATGGCAAGAATATGCCAACGAGTTGTTGCAGGTTGGCGATGCACGGTACTAAGGGGCCTTGCTGGAATTCTGCCCCTTGGGGTGCAGGAAGGGCTCCAGATCCTCGGCGAATTCCGGGGAATACAGGCTTGCCCCGGTGACGAAGAAGGCCCCCGTATCCACGTTACGGCGTTCCGGCAGCTTGCCCTGACTGGCACTGTAGGCGATCCGCACACCCTGATACCCCATCTGGAACGGACGCTGCACGACGACACCGGCAAGATCCTTGTGGACCATGGCATCGATGAAATCGCTGCTCATGTCAAAGCCAATCAGGCGGACCTTGTCGACCATCCCAAGCATGCGCAGGGAGGCAAGCGTTGCCAGGGTGGTGGATTCATTGGGTGCGAATACGCCATCCAGATGTACTGTATTGGCAACCAGCGCCTTTTGGGCGTTGAGCCGCGCCTCCCCCACGTTGTTGCCTATCCAGGCTTCAAGCACCACATTCAGCCCGGCCGCTTTGGCGGCGGAGATGAAGCCGCGTTCTCTGTCGTCGGTGGATTGCACCCCGCGCTTCATGTGGAAGACCGCAACGCTGGCTCTGGGTGGCAGCAGACGGGCCATTTCGCGGGCCGCAAGCTCGCCGGCACGGAAGTTGTCGGTGGCCAGCACTGCCACGGCGGCAGAATTGCCGAAGTCGCGGTCAATCAGCACGGTGGGAACTCCCCGTGCATTGAACTGGGCGATTTCGGTGGCGCGTGCGGGCACATTGGGGGCAAGTACCAGAGCTTTGCAATGCATCCGCTCAATGATGCGGATGATGTCTATCTGGGCTTCCGGGGTGTTTTCGTCGTAGGGGCCGCGGTAGTAGACCTCCAGGCCGAGTTCGTCACCAGCTTTCTGCGCGCCCCGCCCCACTTCACCCCAAAAGGATAGGCCGCCCCCGGCTGGGATGACGCCGATGCAGGCTTTGCCCTGCGGCGACTGGGCATGCAGGTCGCCGCTCGCCACGCCTGCCATAAAAAGTACAAGAAGAGTCAGGAGCGCCCGGTACACACACTTTCTCCGCAAAGAAGGGGGGATCTTTCAGCCTACTCGGGAGTATGACGGAAATCTGCGTACGCGCGGGCAGTAGGATGAGGCCGATGCCGGGGTAGGACTTAATCCGATTTCAGCTCGTTTTCCGCATCCAGGCGGACATATCCTTTGTCGTTGATGGTGAACACGTTCCCGGCAATAGCAGCAGTATCCACTTCGGTGAGCCGCCATTGCAGCTTGCCGGCAGCGTCAGCGATCTGTACCGGGATGCGGTAGGCCGCACTCCAGCAAATGAGGCTTTGGCGGGATTCGATCTGCAGCGCATACCAGTCGCAGGTGGCCAGCGGGGCTTCCTGTACGCTGAAGCCTGTGGCCCGCTGCAGGCTGTAAGCCTGCGTTGGCTTGTTGAGGCTGTGTGCAAGCCCGAACCAGTCGATGAAGTGGCCGAGCTGGTAGAGGCTGCTGCGCGAAATGTCGGTGCGGCGATGGCGTGTGTGATCAAGGGTGACGAGGTCGACATCGTCGGCGTCTGCCGTGGCATACAGATCGATGCTGGCATCGGTGCGTCGGCGCAGTTTCTGCTCGCCCTGGCGCCAGACTTCGAGTTCATGGTGGCCGCGGGCATCCTCATAACTGGCTGTGTAATGCAGGCTGGCAGGTTCCGTGCCGCTCTGGAAGGCCTGTTCAAAGCTCAGAGTGTCCGCAGCATGGCAGACACCGGCCAGCGTGAGGGAAAAAGTGACGCTCAAAGCAAGCGAGGCAGCCAAAAAAGCGGCCCGCGAGGGGCCGCTAAAGACAGTGCAGACACGGAACTTCATTGACGCGTTACCTTGGCGTAATCGAAATAGGTGTAGGTCTTGTCGCCCTGCGAGAGATTCTTGATGTGCAGGTCGACCGTGTAGTTGCCACCAAGCTTGCTATCCGTGGTCTTGCCACTCGGGTCGAGCGGAGACTGGAACTTCACGCCGCTGATCTGCGAACTGGTGCCCTGCAGGTTGGCCGGCACCACGGTGGGCTGCACATTGGCAGGGTTCAGGTTCTGATCGAGGGCTTCGAGGAGCACACGGCCATCCGCCTGCGGCAGTTTGGTGCCAAGCAGGTAAGCCACGGTCGGGGCCACATCAACGTTGCCGGACGGGTTGCTGTCCACAAAGCCGCCCTTGAATGAGGGGCCGTAGGCCAGCAGCGTGTTGTGCACGTCAATGGGGCTGAAGGAGCCGTGCATGCCACGGTTGCCCTGGAAGCTTTCGTACTCGGTGCCTGGCACGCCGGCGATGATCTGCTTTTCATCGTAGGCAAAGCTCACCACCACATCCGGCTGGCCGTTGTTGCGGCGCGAGGCGTTTTCCAGGTTGATCTTCGAGAGTGCCAGGGTGCCGGGCAGATCGCCATACCGTGTATCCACGAAAATGGCGCTGTATTCTTCGCGTTTTTGCAGGAAGGCGACGAGGCGCTTGATGGTTTCGGCATCGTGGCTGGGCACGTAGAAGTAGTCCGAGCCGCCATTGGCTGCAATCACGATGGGCTGGTCGCCTGCCGTGCCAGTGGGCAGCTGGGCGGGAACGCGATGATCCCCAGTCTGGTACAGCGTGCCGGCCTTGCCGCAGACCGAGCCATCCTTGTCGGTGAGCACCGGCAGCAGGTTCTTGCCATCGGCTGTGATGCCGGCCATGCCGGAAGTCTGGCAGCCAGCACCGTCATACACATGCGTGAAGCCGGCGCGGGTGAGGAGTTCGGCAGAGCGCACATCGCCCGAGGTGGAGAAGCCATTGACCGGATCAACGGCGCCCAGCGTGCCGCCACTGATGGCGCGCAGCGGATACAGCGCGGTGGGGCCGGAAACGTTGCTGTGGGCGTGGTCAGAGACGACGATGATGTTGGTGCTGCGGTCCAGCCCATTCTTCTTCAGTGCGGCAAGCAGATCGCCAAGGCGGTCATCCTGGGCGCGCATGGCCAGATGGAAGTTGGCCGAACCCGGGCCGTAGGCGTGTTCGGTGGAATCCGGATCGCGGAACCAGATCAGGCTGAGGTCGGGGTGCTTCTTCGGCAGGATGTAGTTGGCGTAGGCGTCCATCATGTACTTGTTGTCTGCCGTGGCCTTGGCGCCGGAGGCGTCTGCTGCGTTGTTGGCCTTTACGCCATTGGGCAGCGTGATCTGGGCGGTGCCAGCCTGCGCTGTGGGCGTGCCGTTGTCACCGGCCAGCGTGATGCTGCCGGGCTTGTAAGCATTGACGATGTTGGCGGGTAGCGGATAGTGGGCGGCCTGCAGTTCGGTGGCGAGCACTTCGGGGAAGACGGTGTTTTCATCAAGCACGTAGCCATTGCGCTTCATGTCCTGCAGGAAGGCCGGGCCGCTCTTGCCTACGGTCGCTGTGATCAGGCCCTTGGCCTGGGCGGCTTCAAACAGTGTCTGAACGAGCAGGAGCTGGCTGCCGTAGTAGTTGTCGAGTGTAGAGAGGATGGCCCAGTCTTCGGTAAAGACGGGGTCGGTAAAGTCGGTGGCGGCGCCCGTTGCCATCTTGCCAGCGGGGATCTTGCCCTCGGCGCCCTGCGGTGGCGTCCAGAAGGTGTTGCCGTAGAAGCCGGAGGTGGCCGGGAAGCTGCCGGTGGCGAACGAGGAGCCGTTCATCATCGTGAAGGTTGGGTAGGTCGAATGATTGTCGGCAAACCATGTGCCGGCCTGTTTCAGGGCATACAGGTTGGGGGTGTCCTGCTGGGTGACGCTGTCGGGGCGCAGGCCGTCCCAGACGAAAATGACGGTGCGCGTGGCCTGGGTGGCTGCCGCCTGCGAAGCCGGGGCATCCGTGCGGACCTGGGGACTGCTGCAAGCGCCAAGGGCAAGTGTCGCTGCGACGGCAACACAGATAGTTTTGAGCGTGAGTTTCACGGCTACGACCTTCTCGGATATTTGAGCGAAACAGTCTGGAAAAATGGGCGCCCTACCTGTAGCGACAACCCGGGGAAATGTCGGTGGCGAGGGCTATCCTCTGCGCAGGCGGCTTTCGGAGCGGTGTTGCCAGTGAGGGGGAACCCACCCTGTCGTCCGCTGCTGGAGCGACGACCTGCCCCGATGCTAGGCAGGCTTGATTACAGTTCGATGACAATTCATCTTTTTGCAGTCTATGCGAATGTTTGCTGTGAACATTTCGCACAAAACACGAAACCCTAATAGAATTGCGGGTTCTTTTTTTGTTGGAAGTGTTTGATTCATGTCGATTGTTCAGCCCATTCCCTTGTGTCGCGTCGCATCCGTTCAGCACGCGCAGCAACCGTCTGGAGTTCCCGCCATTCCGGGGCACCGCGTAGAGCTGCAACTGCTCACCACGCTCAAGTGCAACCTGAAATGCACCTACTGTTCGCTGGGGGTCGGCGATGTGCTGGGCTCACAGACGCACGTCGATTACTCGCTGGAGCAGCTTGCCGCCTTTGTGGACAAGCATCTCGCCGGGTACGAGACCTATGTCACCTTCTATGGCGGCGAGCCCACGCTGAACAAGGCGTACATGCACGATGTGATTGCACGCTTCCCGAATTTCCGCTTTCAGCTGCAGACCAATGGCACCCTGCTCGATGGCGTGGCACCGGAAATCCTCGCGCGCATGTCCAACTTCCTGATTTCCATCGATGGCGGCGAAACCACCACCGACGGCTATCGGGGCCGGGGCATCTATCGCCAGGTGATGAAGAATCTCGCTGCCGTGCGCCCGCACCTCAACGGAAGCGTCACCGCCCGCGTCACCTGGAGCCACCCCGAAATTTCCTTCGAGGAGCTCGACAGCCTCACCGAAGTGTTTGACTATCTCTACTTCCAGTTCGTGGCAGACCGTGGTGCCTACCCCGCCGATGGCATGGCCAAGCGCAAGGCGATCCTCACGCAGATGATAGCCAAGTTCTTCAGCCGCACGGATCACCTCTATCCGATCATCCCCATCATGGGCATGGTGCGCAACAAGGTGATGCCCTCGCGTGTGCAGGAGATGTATCAGGGCAAGACGCAGTGCCGCGCCTCCACTCACATCCTCAACGTGATGCCAGATGGCCGCATCTTCCCCTGCCCCGACCTGCTCTACCTGCCGGAGATGCAGCAGGGCAGCGTCGTGGATAACTGGCTGCGTGCCAGCCCCCTGCAGCCCGACCCGGCGATGCCATGTACGGGCTGCGAGGCCTATGCCTTCTGTCGCGGCAACTGCATGAAAAACCTTTTCCTGGCTTACGTTAAGAAGGATGAGGAGTATCGTCGCGAAGTCGTTGCGCCGATCTGCGAACTCGTCAAATTCATGGGTGAAGAGATCGACCGCCACAATCCGCAGGAATGGTTTGCCAATGCCACCCTGCCCGTCCGCAAGCTCATCACTGACTGCGAAGTGTATGAGTACGTAGAGATCATGCCATGATTCTTTTCGCCGATCCGCGCGAGCAGCAGGTCTGGGCCACCGTACACGCCATGAATCTGGCGTGGACGCGTGGCAACACCAACGATCTGGAACACTACTTCCATCCGCGCATGCTCGCGCTGACGGCATCCGAGAATCTGCGCCGTGATGGTGCGGCAGCCTGCGTGGCGGGCTGGAAAGCCTTCGCACAGGCTTGCCCTGTCAAGGAATGGCGCGAGATAGACCCCGTCGTGCGCCTCTTCGGCGACGCGGCAGTGGTGAGCTACTACTACAAGATTGACTTCCTCAGGGACGGCCGCAACGTCAAAGCCGGCGGTCGCGACATGTTCTTCCTGGTCTGCGAAAACGGCCACTGGTGGATCGTCGGCGATCACTTCTCTGGCTATCCAGGCTGATCCTTGGTCGTATGGTGGGTTGTCAGCCTGCCATCTGCAATCATTCTGGCGGGCCTGGTGCCCGCCATTTTATTGCGAGGGGATGGACAATGTTTGGAGCGCACTCTCAACAAGGCTATCAGGTCGCCCTGGCCGGAATAGAACGCAAGACGCTGGTGCATGGGGAAAAGACGCTGATGGTGGAATTCCGCCTGAAGCAGGGATCGGTATTGCCGCGCCATGCGCATCCGCATGAGCAGACGGGCTATCTGGTATCAGGCCGCCTGCGGCTGGCAATTGGAGACGAGGTGCGTGATCTCGCCGCAGGCGATGCGTGGTGTATCGCAGGGGGTGTAGAGCATGGCGCAGAGGTGCTGGAAGATGCCCTGGCCGTCGAGGTGTTTGCACCGGTGCGTGAGGATTATCTGCCTTGAAGCATTGTGCAGCGATGCGCAGCAGATCTCTGTAGCGGGCCAACAGCATCTGCAGGCCCGCACCGATAGGGATCTCAGAAGCTGTTCATGATCTTACTGCGAAGGCGTGATCGGGCCTCATGCGCTGCTCGAAATCCTCATTTATACGAATAAACTCCGGTTTCTGCGCTGCTCTTCAGCCCGCTGACGCCTTCTCGCTACAGATCGTGAACAGCTTCTCAGTTCATTTGGGGAATGATGTAGAAAATGATCAAATAAAGTGAGAAGAGGATATACAGGATGGTGAATACCGCCTTGCGCCAGGGAGCTACCGGTACAGTGATGACCTGATCCTGGCTGGCTCTGTCATAGGATACTGGCTGGGATTTGCTGAGACGGTTGGCCTGCAACAGCGGCGCAAAAAAATTGAAGGGCGGAATGCCCAGGCCCAAACCGCGAATCCAGACCTTGATATTGCGCATCAGATAATGCCCAAATCCCGGTTTGCTTCCATTGCTTCGCAAAACCCGTACACCAAGTAGCGCCTTGCCGGGGGTGTTGCCAAAAATACCGAAAATCAGGGCGTCCACGAAAAATGACAGCGCACACAAGATGAATGCGATGACGTACTTGTGCTCAGCCAATATGCTTCCCAGTCCGAGAACAAATAGCAGGATATATGGGATTATCACGATGAGCACTGCAATCCATACATCCAAAGAGCGGGCCAGATAACGCTCCATTATGCTGGCCGGTCTTCCATGCACTTCTGGTTCCGCTATTGCAGTTACCGCCTGCGGGCTTTGGTAGGCTTGGGCATAATTCGCAGCATAAGTGTTGGCCGGCGCGGTGGGCCGGGCCTGAGGGATAGCGTGCGGCTGGGGCTGGATGGCGGATGGGGTTGGCGCCCGCTGCGGTATCGGTGGCATGGAGGGAACCGGCGGCGCCATGAGTATCCGCAGTTCCGGCACCGAGGCGAGGTTTTGCCACTGGGCCATGCCCTCACGCCAGACCAGCGTCTGCGGGGTGACTTTGCCTGCGCGGAAATGTTGCGTGAGGCTGTTCTGGTCAATTGGGCCAAACTGCTGGCCGTTTTCTGCATACCACCATGATGTCATGGACTTGTTTCCGTATCTGAACTGGATTTCCGTCATGATACCCGCATGGCTTCATGGGTGGGTGATCCCTGAATCACTAACGGTTGTCCATAATTCGCTTCTCAGCGTATCGAGCATTTCAATGGCTGCCGCATCAGCGGCACGGCGCAGCGTGATGATCTGCCAGTAGGCGCTACCAATCTGCATGAGCTGGATTTGCAGAAGCAGTTCTGGCTGGCTGGCGAGATGGCCCTCGGCCTGCCAGATCCGAGCGCCATTGCGCAGGCCAAAGCGCCCTTCGTCTGTCAGGGCAATTTCGCGGGCGGTTTTCTGACGCAGGAGACTGACAAATTTTTCCAGCGTGAGCCCCTGCGTTTCTTCCATGGTGAGCTTGAGCAGGGTGCGCTGTGCGGAATCTGCAAACAGGTAATCTCGCTGGCCAAGGCTGACGCTGGAGCGGGCCTGCCAGATGGGATCAAGATGGGCGTTACGCCGGGTAATGGGGTTCTGCCACATCTGTGCCGAAACGCCTGTGCTGGCGCTGGCTAGCTGCCCTGCCCGATTGGCGATCACAGCCTTCACGGTGGTGGCGGCCACAAACAGCGTCAGCGAGACGAGTGTCAGCGCGGTGACGGTGTTGATGAGTTTTTGCCATAAATCCGACCCCACCAGCTCGCTGGCGGTGAAGGGCTTTAACGGCGACACAAAGGCTTCGGGAAGCTTTTTTTTCGGTGGAGCGGTGCCCGCAGGTGGCACGAAGCAGGATAACTCTGGAATCGCGGCCACAGGCAGCCACTCCTCCATGCCCTTGTGCCACACCAGCGTTTTCTCACCGAGTTTGTAATCCAGCAGCAGGCGCCGGATACAGTCGAAATCAACAGGGCCAACGCGGAAGCTGCCCTCGGAATACCACCATGTCACCATCGCCCAGGCCCCTTTCTTATTTGTGCGGGTATGCCCTGACTGCATGGAAGCCTGCATGGGAAGCTCCTACTTCCCGCGCCGACTCTTGTTACCTTGCTGTACTTTACGCTGTGTGCAGTATGCCGGTATGGCCCCCAGTTACCAACTCAGGGTTTACGGTAGCCGGTTTCGTGCTGGAACACGGTATGTCAGCTAGAGGCATGAAATGCACTTGCCACATCCCCTTACATGACGGTTTTCCAGAGTTGATTACTTAGTGCGTAGAGCCTGTTGGTGTCCTGCGGTTGTGCGTGTGAGGGGATGGTGGAGATCATGGTCCAGGCATGTGTACCAACGATGGTGATCTGTATATGGACCAGCGCGTCCGGCATTTTGCGGTTTCTGGCGTCGGACTCCCAGAACATGACGCCATTGTGGCCAAAATACTGCTCTGTCCCGATGAATTGATATTCTTTGGCGTTTGTCTGCCTGAAGGCTGTTGCGATGTCTCTCAAACCAGAAATGGGGGAAATTTTTTCGCCAATCAGGCTGACGATTGCGTGATTGTTTTCGATGCTGAAGGTGTGCGCGAAGATTGCCTTGTGCGCAAGCCTGGTATCGTCGCGGATAACCCAGTCAGCGCCGATGTCGGCATCTTTGCCAGAGATCGGGTTATGCCACGCATTGCGGCTTCTCGCGATGTCCGTGGCAGGCCGTGGCACAGGCTTTTGCGCTGTATCTGGCGCAGCTTCCCGCTCCGTTTTCTGTTGTGCTGGCGGAATGTTTGGCGGCGGCAAGTTTATGGCATGCTGTTGGAGGTCGGGGGGATTGCGGTATCCCTGCCAGATGTCAAAAACCAGTGATCCCCGCGACACCAGAACGATAAGCAAAGCCACACCTGCGGCCAGTGCCAGGGTGAAGAGGATTTTTCGGCCGCTTCCCCTGCCCTGGTTCGATATCTGCTGCGTCGGTATCTCGGCGGTTTGGGCCGTTGGCGGTGAGGCGGCATCGTCGCCAGGTGGCGGCTGCAACGGCCCGTACAGTGTCGGAATCGCCCCCAGCGATTGCCAGCCCACCATACCTTCCTGCCACACAGGTGTGGAGGCATTGATGTCCCCAGCCTGCAGCCGTTGGTGGATGACCGCACTGCTGACCGGGCCCAATTGCTGACCCTCTTCGATGTACCACCAGCATTCCATGGAGCGGCCCTTCAAATTTGGTTCTCGCGCTCTCCCCTGCGCGGGATACACCGCAAATGCAGGGCGCAATGAACGCAGTGAATTGCTCCGAACGAGTAAGTACCCGCAAATTCATGCCGAAGCTGTAATTCGCTGACGCGCCGCAATGCCTTCCTGCCAGACTGGCGTATCTGAACTGATCAGATCTTTCCGCAACAGCCGGCCGAGCGCCAGCGCGCCCAGCGGGCCAAACGGATAACCCCTGGCGGCGTACCACCAGAGATCCATGCGAGGCCCCATTTATGCAAAAAACCGGATTTCGGGCGGTACTTCATTCCAGAGCGCGTCATTTCGTCATCATTCAGGTGCAAACAATCAGCCCGCCGTGGGGTCATCGCATTGTCTGCAAGAGCTGGGCACGCAAAGTATTGACATGTGCTTCTCCCTCCGGGTCGGCAAGGTTATAGAACGCAGAGATACACCAGCACTGCCGGTTGCCGATACGCAATAGTTGATCGTACTCGCGCTTGTTAAATGCGTTTTTGTCCTTGAGGTGAGCCTCCCACATATCGATCTCACCTACGTGAGAAACCTTCTCCGGTTCCAGAAAATCATTTTGCTTCCCCAGCGTCGATCGGGTGGCATTGACATCACTATCAAACCCGTTCTCACCCAGGCAAGCCTCGTCTTCACTGATGCCAATAGAAGAGCGTTCATCCTTGCGACTGAACCATCGCGCAAACTTTGCACCAGAACTGGAACTGGTGATGTCCTCCTCAATCCAGCCATCTGGAATAGCCACTGTCAGATTGGTGATCGGATTCCGCCACGTCTGGCTGTTTCCGGTACCTGCGGTTGGCGATGCTACATACGTATTTGTTTGGGGAGGCGTTGTGGTGGCAGGCTGCTGCTGGCTTGCCGCATGCCGCTGTTCATCCGCATGCTTGGCGTCATTGAAGCCTTTCCAGATGCCATAGCCGAAGCTGATCACCATAATCAACAAAAAGACGCCCACAAACGCACATACCAGCCCGATAACGATCTTTAGCCCGGTACTCATGCCCTGTTTGGGTACCGGTGCGTACTGATCTGCCTGGGGTGCCGCCTGATACACCGGGCGTGCAGACACAGGCGGGCTGGGCATGCTGACCGGTGCAGGCGCAGGTGGCTGTGGCCTGCGGGGTTGCAGCAGGCCCTGCAGTTCAGGCAGGCTGCCGATAGCTTGCCAGCCGCCCATACCTTCATGCCAGACCAGTGTGTCGGCGTTGATCTTGCCGCTGTGCATCAATTGGCCGAGTGCATCGAAATCCACCGGGCCGGCCTGTGTGCCGTTGTCGGCATACCACCATTGAATCATTGTGTGTTCTCCTGCTGATCTGTTTGTTGTGCCACTGTGCATCTTTCACACTGGGCCGGTCTCTTGTCTTGTGTTGCTATCTCAGGTAATCGTGCTGATGATGGCGCGGTGCAGGCTCTGGAGTTTTTTCTCATGGCCTGGTGAATTGGCGGGCTTGATCGTGACGATGATCCAGAAGTTTTTCTTGGTCTGCACCACCTGAATGGTGATTTTCTTGCCCGGGTATTGGCTGGAGGAGCCTGTCAGCAACCAGCCCGGCAAGGCTTCGTCTTCGGTGTACTGCCCTGCCCCATCGAGTTCAAAACCCTGGGTGCGGAGCGCGCTGACAACTTCAGGCACGACCTCTCTGAGCGTGGTGTTGGTGACGTTCTCGGGCGATGCTTTAAGCAGGATGCCGGCGCTGTTGTCGGCCTGTGCGAAGGTGTACCACGCGCCTGCGGCGTCGGGCGCGGTGCTGAGCTGCCAATCCGCATCAACATAGGCTTGCAGCAGCGTAACGGGGTTCTGCCAGACCTGCGCGGGCTGCGCTGTTCCAGCCACAGGCGCGGCCTGCTGCTGCGAGGCCTGCAGGCGTTGCGCCTGGGCTTTGGAATAGCCTTTCCAGACCGCCACAGCGACAGCCAGCACAAGCACTGCAACGACAACGCCCACGATGGCAAGCACTACGACGAGCTTGCTGCTGCGGGCTGGCTGATGATAATCGGGTTGATTATTACCGCCATAAGCGGCACCGGAGGGGGCGTGATAGCCTGCCGACGGCTGCTGCCCTGGCATCGGCACGACCACGCCACGCAGTTCGGGGAGCTGATCGATGGTCTGCCAGCTGCCCATGCCTTCATGCCACACCAGCGTCTGGGCGTTGATGCTGCCACTGCGGAAGAGCTGCGCCAGCCCGTCGATGTCATAGGGGCCGGTCGCTTGCCCGGCCAGCGAGTACCACCACTGGATCATTTTTTTGCTTCTTTCTGGGTTTGTGCTGCCCATGGCAGCTTATGGGGTGAGATCATCCAGTGTCAGATGATGGTGCCAATCAGATCGGCATAGAGCCGCTGGTACGCAGCAGCCAGCGGATCGTCTGTGCGGGGCCTGATTCCCATGATCGACCACAGTTTTCCATCCGCCTCAACCAGCTGGATGAAGCATTCCTGTGAAGGCTCACCCGGTGTTTCCCCCTGTTTCTCGCCTGCAGCCTGCCAGAATGGGTGCCCGGCCAGGGTGGAACTGGTCCCGCTGTCGTAAAACCGCAGCAACGGATTGCTCTGCGCCCTCTGGAGCGCCCGTTGCCCCACGGCATCCAGCGACATTGAGGCGACTTCCTGCGGGTTTGCCACCAGCAGCATGAGGGCGAGTCTGGCGCCGTGCTGTGGATTGGATAGAGTCGTGGTAAGGGTGCCGTCCGCGTCGGTCTGGTTGCTGATCTGCCACTCTGCGCCCAGAGGAATGGCTCTGTGTGTCGCCGGATTGGTCCAGCGCCTGCCGGAGATGACTGTGTTGGCGTTATAGCCTGGGGTTTGCGTGGAACGTGCAACCGGGGCTTGTACAGGAACCTGTGTCTGGGTTTCGCCTGCACCGAGCTGGGTCTGCAATTCCGCCATCTGGCGTGTGGCCCGATGCCGTGCGAAGCCCTGGTAGATGGAGAATCCAATCGGAATAGTCACGATGGCACAGAAGAGAAAACTGAATACGAGCCTGGCGAGGATGCCGGTCGGCCGTTTCACAACCTGCCGTGCGGCACTTGCGTCGTAGGATGCCGGATTACCACCTGCCGCCGTCACCGCCTGAAAGATCATCGTCAGAAGGTTGACAATCGGCAGGCCCAGACCGAAGGCCAGCAGCCACATATGCAGATTGCGGCCCAGATACACCGAAAACTCAGGCCGCTCCCCCACCTCTGTCAGCACGCGAATGCCCAGCAGCGCCTTGCCGGCAGTGTTACCGAAGATGCCGTAGATGAAGCTATCCACCAGCAACACGGCGGGCAGAAACAGCATGCCCGCCACTGCCACAATGCCAACCCCTGGGGCGGGCAGCGCAACATGGGCGGCACCAGATATCACGCCCAGCACTACGCCGATCACCGCCAGCACAAGCAGCACCAGGAGCGCGGCAAGTGCGCAATCGAGCGTGCGGGCCAGAAAGCGCAGAAAGATGCCGGCACTGGGCTCTGCATCCAGATACTCATTCCCTGCAGGAGCGTGCTGATAGCTGCTTTGCCCCGGATTATTCTTCTGCGCAGAGCCTTGCTGTGGCGTGGTGGCCGGGTTCGCGTGCGTGTATGCCGGTGCCGGGTTCAAAATGGGGGGCATTCCTGCGACTGCCGCTGCTACAGGAGGAAGCGATGGCGGCATGAGCGCCCCGGCCAGTTCCGGTAGGCTCGAAAGCGCGCCCCAGCCTGCCATGCCCTCACGCCAGAGCTGTGTTTGCGGGCCTATCGTGCCGGCGGCAAACAGCTGCTGCAGCCCGACGACATCATACGGCCCGATAGGCTGGCTGTTTTCTGCGTACCACCAGGAGTTCATCCTGCATTCCTGTAAGTAGTTTGCCCACCAAAGCTGCTGCGTGTCTGCGCGCTGCTCAGAGCACGGTATGCCAGAGCTGCTCACGCAGAGGCTCAAACAGCTTGTCGGCCTCTGCGTCATCGGCTTGGCGCACGGTCATTATCTGCCAGCAGTTGTCACCCACCTTGACGAGCTGAACGTGCGTCAGCGGGGTTCCGGCCATCTTGATATGCCCATCAATCTCCCAGGCCTGATGCCCGGCAATGCTGGTGAGGTCTCCCGTGCCGATGAAAGTGATCTGGCTTGCGGTTTTTTCCAGGAAGAGTTGGATGAACGCCTGAAAGCTCATTCCCCTTGGCGCCTGCTCAACCGTAAGCTTCGCCAACCGTTTTTGTGCCGCATCCGTGAACATGTAGTTCGTCTGCCCGCTGCTGCTGGCATTGGAGAAATACCGCCACATCGGATCGATACTGGCCGACATATGGGTGACAGGATTCTGCCAGCCCTGCCCGCCGCTGCCCGCACCGGTTGCCGCCGCAGGCTGCAGCACTGGCTGGGCTGCAGCTGGATTGTCCTCGGGCGACACATCGGGCTCGCCTGCCGTGGAAGCGATGATTGCCGTCTGAGTCTGCGTGGTGGGCGCTTCACCCCCTTGCGCATTTGCCGGATCTTTTTTGCCGCCATGCGAAGAGAGCAGCACGCCGCCAGCCACCAGCGCAAATATTCCGACTACGGAGAGTACTGCGAGAATGCCAACAGCCTTCAGAACCCCGTTGCCTTGTGGGCGTTGATAGGGCGCGGAATATGTGGCTGTGCGCGGATCGAAACCTGCTCCCGGTTGTAGTGCTGCATTGCTGCGGGCATACGGCGGTGGCTGAACCTGTGCCTGGGGCGGTACGCCCTGTGCGGCATATTGCGTCGGTTGCGGTGCAGGCTGCGGGCGTACTGGTATGGGTGCAGGCTGTTGTTGGGGCGGCGTGACGATGGCGAACAGGCCGCGCAGCTCCGGCACCACCTCCAGCGCACTCCAGGCAGCCATGCCCTCGTGCCAGAGCTGGGTTTGCGCGTTGATAGTACCGGCGCGGTAGAGCTGCGTGAGCGCATCAAAATCGTATGGACCTACCGGCTTGCCGTCTTTGGCATACCACCATGCAATCATTATTTTTATTCCTGATCTGTAATTCCCCGGGCTGCATGGCACCCCTCCCCGCCATGGTGCTATGCCATTGCATAACACGATGCCAGTCCAATAATGGCAATCATAACTCTACAGGCATGCTTGTGTGTTGTGCAAATTCCATTGTTGCAGGCGGATTTTTGTGTAGGAATTATTCTGGCCTGCTGGTTTTGGTGTCCGGGGTGACTGCAAGGATGCCATACGCCATGGCCGTCGCAAAGATCCTAATCATGCACTACGGAATTGAAGAGCTGGATTTTGTGGCGCTCGGGCAGGATTCGCTGGCACTGATCAACTGCTTGTGTCAGTGAGGCAAGGGGCGAATTGCTTTGTAGCGCGGTGGCAACCGGACACTCTTTCTCTGCAGAATGCCCGGTACGACGTTGTGTGACGGATTACTCGATGCGTATGACTTCTTCGAAGCCCAGGCGCGGGCCACGCGGGTAGTTGCCGGTGGCGTCGCCATAGCCGATATTGAGAAGGAAGTTGGCCTTCCATTTGCCATCCGGGAAGAAGGCGGTGTTGACGGCTTCAGCATTGAAGCCGCTCATGGCGCCGGTGTCCAGGCCCAGGGCACGGGCGGCGATGATCAGATAGGCGCCCTGCAGCGTGCTGCTGCGCTGTGCGGTGGCTTCGGCGAGTGCTGCATTGCCGGCGAACATGTCGCGGGCGTTGGGGTTGGCCGGGAACTGCGTGGGGATCTGTTCGTAGAACGCTGTATCGTAGGCAATGATCGCGGTGACCGGGGCGTTCATGGTTTTCTCGACATTCCCGCCCATGAGTGCGGGCTTGAGTTTTTCCTTGGCGGCGGCGCTGCGCACAAATACGACACGGCCCGGCTGGGTGTTCATCGAGGTGGGGCCCCATTTATACAAATCGTAGAGCGCACGCAGCGTGGCATCATCAATTTCACGGGGCAGGAATTTGTTGAAGGTGCGCGCACTACGCAGAATCTGGTCGAGTGCTGCGGCTTGCAGGGGTTCAGACATTGCGGGTTCCTCTCTGTGTTGGAATGGAGCACTCCGTTCCCAGTAAGAAGCTGTTCATGATTTTACTGCGAAGGCGTGGTCGGGAATGATTCTAAACCTCCGAGAGTGAGTCGTGGCGCCGGTTTTGGTAAAGGCGACAAGGAGGCTGCCCTGTGGGGGGTGTGCACCTTCGTAGATATAAATAGTTTTAATTAGCACTTTAGTTTTACTCCGGAAGTTCGTAAATGTGTGAACGGTGACATGAGTTACCGACGAGGAGCAATGAAGCGCATCGGCGGCGAAGAATGATTGCCGTGCGTGGAATCATAAAAACAGGAGTTGAACGTGGCTATATCAAGGAAAGCGGTTGCCTATCTGACACGACAGATAGCGGCAGGCAGCGCCCCTGAAACCTTATTTGCCGGTCTGTTGAGCGCAGCGGAGAAGCAGAATCAGAATCTTGTGGTGTTTCGCGGAGGCTATTTTGGGAAAGACCCCGGCGCACAGATTTATGGTCTGGTGAATGATTCCTACGCGGGGGCCATCACTTGGGCTTCCGTGGAGGGTGACAAGGCCGACAGCCCGCACTACCGCCGCCTGGGCAAGCTGCCCGTGGTGAGCCTGACGCTGGAGATGCCCCCTTTTCCGGTAGTGATGAACGATAGCCATGCCGGCCTGTTTCAACTCATCGAGCACCTTATCCGCGTACATGGTAAGCGGCAGCTGGCGTTCGTGCGTGGGCCGGAAACGCACCCGCAGGCACAGCAGCGCTATCAGGCTTATGCAGAAGCCTTGCGCCATAACGGGCTCTCACTCAACGAAAAACTGGTTTCGCCATTTGGCAACTGGGATCGGGTGCGTGGCACGGAAGCTGTGCGCATGTTTCTCGACGAGCGCCGTCTGCGCCCCGGCGTGGATTTCGATGCAGTGGTCTGCGTGAACGACAACATCGCGATTTACGCCATTCAGGAATTCCAGCGGCGAGGCATTCGTGTGCCGGAAGACATTCTGGTCACAGGCTGCAATGATGATTTTGACGCGCGGGTGAATACGCCACCCGTCACCACCGTATCGTTGCCTGGCGATGCCCAGGCTGCCAAGGCACTCGAAGTGCTCAATACCCTGGCCGAAGGTGGCCGGCCGCCAGCCATCACAAAGCTGCCCGGGCGCCTGGTGGTGGGCCAGTCCTGCGGCTGCAGCTCGCATCTGGTGCAGGCGGCCGCTTCCGGGATGCGCGTCCAGGGGCCGCAGCTTGCGCTGTTCCGGCGCCTCTTCAAGCGTCTGACGGCGTATGGCTTCTATCGCCCTTCCGCAGCCTGCCGGGCGATGGCCGATGCGATTCTTGAGCATCTGGAAAAAGATCGAATCCGCGACGAGGTGTTGCTGACGATGGCCGATTCGCTGATTGTTGCTTTCCAGAAAGAGTTCTGGTTCCGCAAGCATGCGGGGGCCTTCAACGGTGCGCTTACCGATGCGATAAAACTCTTCCAGCGCGAGAATCTGCCACTTGATCTGCTGCAGAATGCGATTGCGCAGATGCGCCGGCATATGCTGCGCGGCCTCTGGCTGCGTGGTGCAGTGATTCATGGCGAGGATATGTGGCATCAGGCCCGCGCCACGCTGCTTGAAGCGGCTGCGCGCGCCCGCGAATCAGCAAGCCGCAAGGCTTTGCAGCAGGAACGTCTGATCGCTGAATTCGGGGCGCAGCTGACCACCACAAACGAAATGAGTGCCTTGGTCAAGCTGCTCGAAACAGATCTGCCTAAGCTGGGCATTCCGGCGCTCTATCTCGGCATTTTCGAGGAAGCCCAGGGCTGGGATCACACCACCCTGCCCGAGCGCCTGCGTGTGCTCAGCGCCTTCAATGCACGCGGTGCGGTGCGCCTGGATGAGCGGATGGCGGTGGTGGATTTCATTCCGCGCATTCTTGCGGCCAATGGCGAACGCCAGACGCTGATCGCCATGCCGCTGCATTTCAACACCACGCAGATCGGGATTGTGGTTTTCGGGCTGGGTTCGCGTGATGGCTCGCTGTACGAATCGCTGCGCGTGCAGCTCTCCAGCGCTCTGTATGGCACCCTGTTGCGGCAGACCCTCAAGGAAACCCTGAACAGCATGGAAAGCAAGGTTGGCGAGGTGTCCGGCAACTCCAACAATATCAGGGAAAGTGTGCGTGGCGGATCTTCTTCGATGGAAGGGGTGGCAGGCAGTATCCGGGATATTTCGGACCATGTCCGCGAGGTGCTCAAGGTGATTGACGATGCCGTGGCGCTCTCCTCTCACGCGGCCAACGATATCAATGTTCTCAACACACAGTCTCACGAGATCGGCAAGATCACCGGGCTTATCACGGCGATTGCGCAGCAGACCAATATGCTTTCGCTCAACGCCTCCATCGAGGCTGCACGGGCTGGCGAAGCCGGGCGCGGGTTTGCCGTGGTGGCGCAGGAAGTAAAGACCCTGGCGGTCAATACGGTGAATGCCTCCGAGAGCATCCGTAACCTCGTTGGCACGGTGCAGGAGAATACCCAGCGCATGCATGGCAATGTCACCGGCGTCGAGGCGATCATGCGCAAGATTGCGGAACTCTCGCGCAACATCTCGGATGCTGTGGGCGAACAGGAAGGTGCCACCAAGGAAATTTCCAGCGTATTGCTGGATGCCGCACAGGGCACCAGCCAGATTGCCGACGCGCTGGCCGAGCTGGATGCCCTGAGCCGCAGCGTGGGCCGGATATAGGATATAAGCCGTTTCGGGGAGCCTGCACCGGGCTCCCCACCCTCGCCCGCCAGAATCCGCTAAACTGACGTGAAGCACAGGGCGCCTGATGCCTGTGGCTCTGCCGGAGAACCCAATGATCAAGCCGCACCGCGTCAAATCGCTGGAAGACCTGCATGCCTATCTGAACGAGCTGTTTGGCGTCAATCTGCTGCTGGATTCGACGAATGGCTACGATTTCATGTTCACTGTGCCTGGCAAACTGAGCCAGGTGGTGAGGCTGCTGCAGCAGAAAACCGGCACGACAAACTGGGATGGCGAGGCCAGCAACTGGTTTTACCGCGATGAGGCGCGCGATATTCTTCTGGGCCTCTCTTCCTCCCCCGGCTGTGTGATGGTGCTTGCCAGCATTGCCTCGCTGCATCGCGAGGCCCTCAAGAAATACGGCGCATAGTTCAGCGCGGGCCGCTTGCAGCCGGAGCCTGTTATCCTGCCTGTTCAGAATTCCCCTGCACTACACCCGAAATCTTCGGAGAGTCGCGTCGTTGTTGAAAATACGACAGTCGATCAAAAAAGTCATGAAACAATGTGAACGGTATCATTGCCGTGGCTATAATCCCTGCCGTATTACCGTGCCGCTATTGTTGCGGAGACGGTCGGATGGCATGGTACGGTCTGGCAGGGGTACTGTGCTTTGGTGGAACCCCCCTCACTCTTCAGGCTTACCATGCAAGCAAAATCCGGGATTGCCGTAGCGCTCTTCGCGCTGATTTCCTCTACCGCAGCTTTCTCTGCCGACACCGGCGGATACGCCACCACCTCGGGCGGTGGCGATGCCAAACCGATCTACGTGAAAACCATGGAAGAGCTGGAATCTTCACTCTTCTGGCGTGGGCATAAGGTCATCATCTATACCGGCAATGAAGATGCCGCCATCAAGGCTGCTGAGGCGGAGCCCTGCGGGCAATGGAAAAAGCCGGTGCGCGAGATCACCATCAGTTCCAGCCATGTGACGATCATCGGGGCGCCCGGCTCATCGGCGAATTTCGGCATCCGCCTGCGTGACGCGAGCGACATCATCATCCAGGACATGACCATGGGCATGATCCAGGGCGGCCCCAGCAATGGCGACCTGATCGGCATCGAAAAAGGCTCGCACAACATCTGGCTGCATCACAACAACTTCTTCAACAAGAATCTGGATTGCCCCGGCACACCGGATAACGACACCACTTTCGACGGCATGATCGATATCCGCGATAATGTGGATGACATCACCGTGTCGTACAACCTGATCCACGATCACCCGAAGGTGGGCCTGGATGGGTCTTCTGATCGCGACAACTATCCACGCCACGTCACCTTCCACCACAACATCTACACGGACGTGCATGCCCGCCTGCCACTGCAGCGCTTTGGGTATTCCCACGAGTACAACAACTTCTATCGACACATTACCGTCTCCGGCATCAATGTGCGGCAAGGCGGGCTGGCACTCATCGAAGGCAACTGGTTCGAGGATTCCAAGAACCCAGTCACATCGCGTGACAGCCCCAAGGCGGGCTACTGGGATCTGCGCGACAACAACATCCAGAGCCCGGCGGATTTCGCCAAGTACCGCATCGAGTGGGACAGCTCAGAGCGCGTAGTGAAAAACGCGGATGATTGGGTCACCACCAGGCCTTTCCCGATGGACAAGATCAATTACGCCTACAAGGCAGACTCGGCACAGTGCGTGCACGATCACCTGGAAGAAGTAGCCGGCCCGCACAAGGGGGACAAGACCCTGGTGTGCACACCCGCCATTCCGCGCAACATCAACTGAGCCCTTCGCGTTTGAAGTCTGCTAGAAGGCCGGGCTAGGTGCCCGGCCTTTTTCGTTTACACAATCTTTACGCCCACTCCTGCATTTCCGACGCCGGTTTTACTCCCAAATTTCTACAGTGCACTGCGAAAAGGCGCTAATCCCGGCGCCTTGCTGCGGGAGAAAAACAATGTTCGATGTTATTGCCATAGGAATCACCTTGGCCATTGCAGTTGTCACCGCTGCACTTATTGCAGCCTGTCGCAGGCTGGAGGTGCGCAAATGAGCTGGCTGTATTGGCTTGGCGGGGCCATATCCCTGTTCTTATTCATTTATCTGCTGCTTGCGCTGTTTAATGCGGAGGACATGTCGTGAATCATTCCTCAGTTGTACAGGTCAGCATTTTCCTCATTGTATTGCTCACCCTTGCGTGGCCCCTGGGGCGTTATCTGGCCGACCTTTTCGAAGGTCGCCTGGGGGACCGTTTTCCACGTCTCGGGGCTGCTGCAAATCGGCTGTATCGGTTGTGTGGCATTCGCCCCGAGCAGGAGATGTCTTGGTGGCAGTACGCGCTGGCAATTGTAGCGTTCAACGTACTGGGCATCCTTGTTGTCTATCTGGTACAGCGCGCTCAGGTCTGGCTGCCCTTGAATCCGGCGAAGTTCGCCAATGTTGACCCGCTGCTGGCCCTGAATACGGCAATCAGTTTTGTCACGAATACCGACTGGCAGGCGTACAGCGGCGAGGCCACGATGAGTCATCTCACCCAGATGCTTGTCCTTGCCGGGCAGAACTTCTTCTCTGCGGCGACCGGGCTTGCTGTGGCGATTGCCCTGGTACGTGGTTTTGCGCGCCGCACAGCAAGCGGCCTGGGCAACGCCTGGGTTGATCTGATGCGTGGCACGCTTGGGGTACTGTTGCCGCTGTCGGTGCTGATGTCGGTGTTCCTGGTCGCTCAGGGGGTGGTGCAGAACTTTGATGGTCCTCGTGATGTTCCCTTGATGCAGCCTGTTGATTATTCGCAACCCAAGCTGGGCCCGGATGGTCAGCCGCTGAAGGATGCCAAAGGCGAAGTCGTAAACGAAAATCTCACCGCCACTACGCAGTCTTTGGCGATGGGGCCGGTTGCCTCTCAGGAAGCCATCAAGATGATTGGCACCAATGGCGGCGGTTTTTTCAACGCGAATTCTGCGCACCCATTTGAAAACCCCACCCCACTCGCGAATTTCGTTCAGATTCTGGCGATATTCCTGATTCCTGCGGCGCTGTGCTTCATGTTCGGCCATATGGTTGGCAACATCCGCCAGGGGATGGTGATCCTCGCCACGATGACGGTGATCTTCCTGGGCATGGTTGCGCTGACGATCTGGGCTGAAGGGCACGCCAATCCTTTGCTGACAGCATTGGGAATGGATGGCACGGGTGGCAATCTGGAGGGCAAGGAATGGCGCTTCGGGGCGCTGCAATCCGCGATCTTTGCCGTGGTGACCACAGCAGCCTCGTGTGGTGCGGTCAATGCCATGCATGACAGCCTCATGCCGCTCGCCGGATTCTCGCCGACCCTTCTCATGGAATTGGGTGAAGTTGTCTTTGGTGGTGTTGGTTCAGGCCTCTATGGGATGCTGATCTTTGCGATCCAGGCGGTATTCATCGCCGGACTGATGATCGGACGGACGCCCGAATATCTGGGCAAGAAGATCGAATCCTATGAAATGAAAATGGTATCGATTGCGATCCTCGCTACACCGTTCCTGGTGCTGGGTGGCACAGCCATTGCAGCGGTAGTTCCTTCTGCACTGGCGAGTCTTGCCAATCCTGGCGCTCACGGGTTTACCGAGATTCTGTATGCCTTCTCATCTGCAGCCAATAACAATGGTTCCGCTTTTGCAGGGCTTTCGGCCAACACACCGTTCTACAACCTGATGCTGTCTATCGCAATCTGGTTCGGTCGTTTCACCGTGATCGTTCCGGTACTGGCGATTGCCGGGCGCCTGGCGGCCAAGCCGCGCCTTGCGGAGACCTCGGGAACCCTCCCGACACAGGGGCCGCTCTTTGTTGTAATGCTTGTTGGCACAGTGATCCTGATTGGCGCGCTGACGTATCTGCCCGCCCTGGCACTTGGCCCGATTGTTGAACACACGCAACTTTTCCAATGATTTCAGGAGTTTCATCATGCGCTTTGTAAATTATGCAATCGTATTTCCTATCGCCATTGCTGCTGCGAATGTTCATGCACAGGATGATCTCGCATTGGCCTCACCGGAAGATGCCGCCGCAAGTCCTCACGTCTTCACTGGCAACTTCACGCTGACCTCTGAATATATCTACCGTGGCATCGCACAAAGCAATCGCAAGCCTGCCGTGCAGGGAGGCGTTGATTATGCCAATAGCCACAATGGGCTGTACGTAGGCACCTGGGCTTCAAGCATCAGCTGGCTCTCTGATTCATGCTCTGCAGGCTCTGCCTGTAATGGGCCGGTCAGCGCCCCCATCGAAATCGATACCTACGGCGGCATCCGCCATCCGTTTGGTGAAGTCACCCTTGATCTGGGTGTTCTCAAGTACTGGTATCCGGGCACCTATCCGGCTGGCTTCGTCAATCCCGACACGCTGGAAGGCTATCTTGGCGCCAGCTGGAAATTTGCGACCCTCAAATACTCGCGTTCTTTTACAGATCTGTTTGGTGCTGAATCTGCACAAGCCGATGGAAGCATGAAGAAAACCAGCGGTAGCCAGTATTTTGATCTGTCACTGAATCCCGAACTGGGTCACGGATTTACCGCCAACCTGCATGCCGGCCGGCAGCTCGTTGCCAACTTTGCCGGGGCTTCATACAACGACTACAAGATTGGCGTGACTTACGACCTCTCTGGCTGGGCATTGGGGCTGGCGTACGTTACCACCACCGCACGGGCCAGCAAGGGGGACTTCTATCGCAGCGCGCTCAACCGTGATCTGGGCTCTGACCGGATCGTTGCGAGCGTCGGCAAGACCTTCTGAGAGAGGTAACCCATGAACAAGCAGAATAC
Organism: Rhodocyclaceae bacterium UBA1310; assembly: GCA_002307175.1. GTDB lineage: Bacteria > Pseudomonadota > Gammaproteobacteria > Burkholderiales > Rhodocyclaceae > Uliginosibacterium. The sequence goes on along the minus strand of DBTS01000027.1, from coordinate 17,514 downwards.
CCTGCCGCTGTTTGATCTGGCGCTCGTGCGCCCGGCTCTACTGCAGGCATTTTACAAACTGTCCCCACGTGTGCAGTGGCGCAACCCCGTGATGTTCGTAGTCTGGATCGGCAGCATCCTGACCACCGTGCTTGCCGTCCAGGCAAGCCTCGGCAAGGGAGAAGCCTCGGCGGGATTTATCTGGAGCGTGGCAATCTGGCTGTGGTTTACCGTGCTCTTCGCGAATTTCGCCGAAGCGCTGGCGGAAGGCCGTGGTCGTGCCCAGGCGGAAGGATTGCGCAAAATGCGCAAGACAACCTGGGCCAAGCGTGTCACCGATCCTGCCAATCCATCGAAGTGGACCCTGTGCGAATCAGATGAACTGCGCGCTGGTGACATGGTGATGGTGATGACTGATGATCTGATTCCTGGCGATGGTGAGGTCATCAAAGGGATCGCATCGGTCGACGAATCCGCGATCACAGGCGAATCCGCGCCGGTGATCCGCGAGGCCGAGGGTGATTTCAGCTCCGTGACAGGCGGCACCCGGGTGCTGTCAGACTGGCTGCTGGTGCGCATCACCTCAAATCCGGGTAACAGCTTTCTCGATCGCATGATTGCCATGGTGGAAGGCGCCAAGCGTGGCCGTACCCCCAACGAAATTGCCTTGACGATTTTGCTGGTGGCAATGACCCTGATCTTCCTGTTTGCCTGTGTGAGCCTGCTGCCGTTTTCGCTCTACAGCGTCTCCAGTGCCGCGCATGGCACACCCGTGACGGTGACAGGGCTGGTGGCGCTGCTCGTCTGTCTGATCCCCACCACGATTGCGGGGCTGCTCTCGGCCATCGGTGTGGCCGGCATGAGCCGTATGATGCAGGCCAATGTGATTGCCACCTCCGGCAGGGCCGTTGAAGCTGCCGGAGACGTCGATGTGCTGCTGCTCGACAAAACCGGCACGATTACACTGGGCAACCGTCAGGCAACGGCGTTTTTGCCGGCGCCCGGTGTCAAGCCGGAAATCCTGGCTGAGGCTGCACAGATGGCTTCAATGGCCGACCATACCCCGGAAGGTCGCAGCATTGTGGTATTGGCCAAGGAACGCTTCAATCTTCGCGGGCGTGAGGTGGCGGACGCCGAATTCGTACCTTTCTCGGCCCAGACACGGATGAGCGGCGTGAATGTTGGCGGCGCCAATCCCTACTCCATTCGCAAAGGTTCCGGTTCGGCAGTGCGGGCATGGGTGGAAAAGGCCGGTGGCACGTTCCCGAATGCCGTCCAGGAGTTGGTTGATGAAGTCTCCCGCCGTGGCGGTACGCCACTGGTGGTGGCTTACAACAAAGGCGTCCTGGGAGTCGTCGAGCTCAAGGATATCGTCAAGGGGGGCATTGCAGAGCGTTTTGCGGCGCTACGCCGGATGGGTATCAAGACGGTGATGATCACCGGCGACAACAAGCTCACGGCTGCAGCTATCGCTGCCGAAGCGGGTGTTGATGACTACCTGGCTGAAGCCCGCCCGGAAGACAAGCTCCAGCTCATCCGAGACTATCAGGCTGCCGGCCACCTCGTGGCCATGACCGGGGACGGCACCA
>DBTS01000027.1:14217-15609 GCA_002307175.1 Rhodocyclaceae bacterium UBA1310 | reverse complement strand
GAAGCCGGCAACATGGTGGATCTGGATTCAAGCCCGACCAAGCTCATCGAGATTGTCGAAACAGGCAAGCAGATGCTCATGACGCGAGGCTCACTGACAACATTTTCAGTGGCCAACGATGTCTCCAAGTACTTTGCAATCCTGCCCGCAGTGTTTGTCAGCACCTACCCGCAGCTTGCAGGGCTGAACATCATGCACCTGACCAGCCCGACTTCGGCGATCCTCTCGGCAGTGATCTTCAATGCCCTGATCATCATTGCGCTGATCCCGCTGGCCCTGCGTGGTATTGCCTACAAGGCGCTGGGTGCTGCCTCGCTGCTGCGCCGCAACCTGCTGATCTACGGCCTGGGTGGCGTGATTCTGCCCTTCCCGTGCATCAAGCTCATTGACATGTTCCTCACCGCCATAGGAGTTGCATGATGAACGAAAACACCACTATTCCCGCCACGCAATCCACATGGCGAACCTTTGCGGGGGTGTTCAACCCTGCCCTCCGCGTATTCGTGCTGCTGAGCATTGTGTGTGGCCTGCTCTATCCCCTGCTGGTCACCGCCATCGCGCAGATTGTGTTTCCGCACGAGGCTAACGGCAGTCTGGTCGAGCAAAAAGGGAAGGTCGTCGGCTCGGAGCTGATCGGCCAGCCCTTCAGCGACCCGCGTTACCTGTGGGGCCGCCCCTCGGCCACCTCTCCGCAGCCCTACAATGCCGTGAATTCCGGAGGGTCAAACCTCGGCCCGACGAATCCGGCACTGGCCGATGCTGTCAAGAGCCGTATCGAGGCCTTGCGCGCAGCCAATCCGGCGCAAACCGGCCCGGTGCCGCAAGATCTTGTGACGGCCTCAGCCTCCGGGCTGGACCCGCACATCTCGCCAGAGGCTGCGGCGTACCAGATTGCGCGGATTGCGTCTGTGCGTGGCCTGCCGGTTGAACAGGTTCGGGCTATCATAGCGAAACATACGCAGGGGCCGGATCTTGGCATTTTCGGTGAAACGCGTGTCAATGTGCTGCAAGTGAATCTTGAACTGGATGCCCTCAAGCCGTGAGTGACCAACGCCCCGATCCCGACCGCCTGCTTGCTGCCATCGAACGTGATACGCAGCAGGCTGCCCGTGGGCATCTGAAGATCTTCTTCGGTGCCTGCGCGGGCGTGGGCAAAACCTATGCCATGCTGGCAGCGGCCAAGGCGAGAGTGGCTGACGGTGGCGAGGTGCTCATTGGCCTGGTGGAAACCCATCGCCGTGCCGATACGGCGGCCATGCTGGCGGATCTGCCGCAACTGCCACGCCGGAAAATTGCCTATCGTGGCCGCGAACTTGAGGAGTTTGATCTGGATGCGGCGCTCGCCGCGAAGCCTGCGCTGATCGTGGTTGATGAGCTGGCCCACACCAATGT
>DBTS01000027.1:0-13996 GCA_002307175.1 Rhodocyclaceae bacterium UBA1310 | reverse complement strand
TTGATGAGCTGGCCCACACCAATGTGGAGGGCAGCCGTCATCGCAAGCGCTGGCAGGATGTTGAGGAGTTGCTCGCCGCCGGCATTGATGTGTGGACGGCGCTCAACGTGCAGCATCTGGAGAGCCTCAATGATGTGGTAGGCCGCATTACCGGCATCCGCGTGGCGGAAACAGTGCCTGACCGCATCTTCGAGCGTGCCGACGAAGTCGCCGTGGTGGATCTGCCGGTGGCCGAGCTGCAGGCGCGTATCACGGCTGGCAAGGTCTATCTGGGGGAATCGGCAAATCGGGCGGTAGATAATTTCTTTCGCACCGGCAACCTCATTGCCTTGCGCGAGCTGGCACTGCGCCGCACGGCCGACCGCGTGGATGCGCAGATGCAGGCGTGGCGCGAAGATCGTGCCATCAAGCATGTGTGGCAGACGCGCAGCCGGCTCATCGTATGCATCGGCCCCAAGGATGACGGCGAGATGCTGGTGCGCGCCGCCGCACGCATGGCCACACGCCTGCAGGCCGAATGGATTGCGCTGACGGTGGAAACGCCAGCCCAGGCCGGCGCGGATGAGTCCTCCCGCACCGCGCGTGTTGCGGCACTGAAACTCGCGGGTTCGCTGGGCGCCGAGGTGTGCACGCTGGATGCTGCCGATGCCGCCGAAGCCATTGTGCAGTTTGCCGTCAATCGCAATGCGGACAAGCTCATTGTGGGCCACAGCCGCCGCTTTGGCTGGCGCCGCCTGTGGCGCCCTGCGCTGCTTGATCAACTGATCCGCCATGAATCGGTGCCGGAAATCGTGGTGGTTGGTCTGGAGCCTGCAGCGGCGCATTTGCGGCGCAACTCCCGTGCCATGCCTTTTGCATGGAAAGGCTACGTGTGGACCGTGGCGACCTGCATCCTCACCACCGTTGTGGCGGCACTGCTGCTTTCGGTATTCGATCTGGCAAATGTGGTGATGGTGTTCCTGCTGGCAGTGGTGGCGGTGTCGCTGCGCTTTGGGCGTGGGCCTGGTGCGCTGGCAGCATTCCTGGCCGTGTTTGCCCTGGATTTCTTCTTTGTGCCCCCGCGCTTCACGCTGCGCGTGCAGGATACGCAATACATCTTCACCTTCGTGCTGATGCTCGGCGTAGCGCTGGTGCTCGGGCAGCTCGCGGCACGCCTGAAGTTTGAAGCCTTGAGTTCCAGCCGGCGCGAACATCAGTCCCAGCAGCAGGCCGAACTCTCGCGTGCACTCTCCGCAGCGCTGACCACCGAACAGATTGTTGAACTGGCCCTGCCCCGCCTCGCCGGCCTGTTCAACGCCCAGGTGGCAATGCTCCTGCCCGATGCGCAGGAGCATCTGCACGCGGTGGCCGGCGCGCAGGATGCATTTGCCGATCAGGCGGTGGCTGAATGGGTGTTTGCCCATCAGCAAAGCGCCGGCCTGGGGACTGCCACACTCCCGGCAGCCAAGGCACGCTATCTGCCGCTGCGCGCCTCGATGCGGGTGCGTGGGGTGATCGGTGTTCGCCCCCTGCCCGGCTGTGATCTTGATGCGCCGGAGATGCAGCGCCAGATTGATCTGTGTCTGGCCCAGGTGGCGCAGGCACTGGAGCGTGTGCACTATGTGGAAGTGGCGCAGGAAGCGCTCGTGTCGATGGAGTCTGAGCGGCTGCGCAATTCGCTGCTCGCCGCAGTGTCGCACGATCTGCGCACGCCACTGACCGGTCTCATCGGCATGGCGGATATGCTCGCGGCACGCCCCGGCCACGGCGTGGAAGAAAGCGCCATGATCGAGGGCATGCGCGAAACGGCACACCGCCTTGTGGCACAGGTCACCAACCTGCTCGACATGGCACGCCTGCAGACCGGGCATGTGGAACTCCGGCTGGAGTGGTGCGCCATTGATGAGAGCATAGAAACCGCCACACGGGCGCTGGCCGCGCCACTCGCCACTCACACACTGGTACTGGATGTGGCCGACGATGTACCGCTGGTGCGCTTCGATGCAGTGCTGATCGAGCGTGTGCTGGTCAACCTGCTCGACAACGCCTGCAAGTACACACCGCCCGCGAGCCATCTGCGTATCCGGGTGCGGCGCACGGATGGCAATCTGGAGGTGGCGGTGGAAGATGATGGCCCTGGTCTGCCGGCAGGCGACGCGGAGCGCCTCTTTGAAAAGTTCGAGCGCGGGCACAGCGAGACCACGCAAGGCGGAGTCGGCCTTGGGCTGGCGATCTGCCGCGCCATCGTGCGGGCACATGGCGGCGAGATCCATGCGTACAACCTGCCCGGTGGTGGGGCCGCCTTCCGGTTTACACTGCCGGCTGCCGAACTGCCGCCTGAAGAAGATACCCTGGAGCCCGTATGAGCCTTGCTGCCGCACGCATCCTGTTGATTGAAGACGATGCCGTAATCCGTGGCTTCGTGCGCGAGAGCCTGCAAACCGAAGGCGGAGAGGTGTTCGAAGCCGATACCGGCGCGCGCGGCCTGATCGAAGCCGCCACACGTCAGCCGGCGCTGCTGATTCTGGATCTGGGGCTGCCTGATCGTGACGGGCTGGATGTGATCCGTGATATCCGCAGCTGGTCGCAACTGCCCATCATCGTGCTTTCTGCCCGCACGCAGGAAACCGCCAAGGTAGCCGCGCTGGATGCAGGCGCTGATGACTACCTCATTAAACCCTTCGGCGTGCCCGAGCTGCTTGCCCGTGTGCGCGCCCAGTTGCGCCGCGCTGCCGTGCCTGCCGGGGCCGCTGAGGCGGTGTTCCGCTTTGGCAGCAATGAAGTGGATCTGGCGCAGCGCCGGGTGTTGCATGCCGGTGAGGAAGTGCATCTCACGCAACTCGAATACCGCCTGCTCGCCACGCTGATCCGCGAACAGGGGCGCGTTGTCACACACCGCCAGCTCATGCAGGAAGTCTGGGGCCCTGGCTACGCCGAGCGCACCCACTACCTGCGCATCTACATGAAGCAGTTGCGCGAAAAACTGGAAGACAATCCGGCCCAGCCTGCCTTTCTACTGACCGAAACCGGCGTAGGCTACCGCTTGCAGGCCTGATCAGGCAGATTTGCTACTAAAGAGATCTTGAAGGAAGAATGATGGATAGTCACATTGCGCCGGTTGCGCTCGACAAAGCCTATCGGCTTATCAACCATGGCCCCACGATCCTTGTTTCCGCCCGTCACCGTGGCGTTTCCAACGTAATGGCAGCGGCCTGGGCCTGTGCGCTGGATTTCAAGCCGCCCAAGCTCACGGTGGTGCTCGACAAGATAGCCCGAACACGGGAACTGGTTGAAAGCAGCGGTCGTTTCGTGATCCAGATTCCCACAGTGGCACAGGCGCAACTGACCTACGATGTGGGCTCGCGCAGCCTGCACGACGACGCCGACAAGCTCGCCCACTGCGGTGTGGAACTCTTCGAAATGCCCGGCCCCGGCCATGACCTGCCCTTCGTGCAGGGCTGCGCCGGGTGGCTCGCCTGCCGCCTGATTTCCGAGCCCCACAACCAGCAGACCTACGATCTGTTCATCGCCGAAGTGGTCGGCGCCTGGGCCGACACGCGGGTGTTTCACGATGGCCACTGGGAATTCGAAAATGCCGACGCCTCGCGGCGCAGCATCCATTACGTCGCCGGCGGGCAGTTCTACGCCATCGGCGACGTGGTGCCCGTGCGGGCCGAGGAACCAGCCGATTAGGAACTGTTGATGATCTTGCTCCTGACATCCACGCACAACTGGAAGCGCGCAAAGCCTGACTGGTTAGATACATCCAGAACATGATTGCCGAAGACCCATTTCATATTCATAGCCGGGTCTGTTTCGATGTCCAAGCCATCAATTCCGCAATTCGGGCTGAGAATTTTTTGGCACAGTGGGCTGTGGATGCCAATCCAATTTCATTGGCATGATCAGGTTTTGAATATGCTTCCTTTCTCTTCCCCCACCAATAGGAGGAAGAGAATTTCGGGCTTACGTCGGTTTATGCGAAAAAGCCATGTTCAGGCGACGACAACGCGAGTGAAGTCTTCCGCCCAGAGGATCGGAGATCTTGTCGGCGTTGACGGCGCAACGCTGCTCACGCTATCGAGACGATTGAGTTGCTCTCCTGACAGTTCGACCGTCAGCGCGCCGAGGTTGTCGCTGAGTTGGAGCAGAGAGCGCGGCCCAATGATCGGAACGGAGCCGTGGGTGCCAGCCCAGGCAATGGCCACCTGACTCGGGCTAACCCCGAGTTCGCCAGCAATGGCTAGAACGCTGTCAAGAATCTGTGTGCGCTGGGCGGAATTCTCGGGCTGGAAGACCCGCCCACCAAAACCTTCCGCTCGCCCCTTTTCACCTTGTCGATACTTGCCGGTGAGCATGCCACCGCCCAGCGGCGACCAAGTCACGATGCCAAGACCCAGTGCGAGCGATGCCGGGAATAGATCGGCCTCTGGCTCACGGCGAACCAAGCTGTGTTCGAACTGCGCCGCCGCAATGGGCACCGCGTGGGTAAGCTCGGCCAACGTAACAGCGCGGGCCAGGCGCCAGGCCGCAAAGTTTGACAAGCCTGCATAGAGGATTTTGCCCGCGCGTGCCAGGTCTTCAAAACCACGCACGATCTCTTCGATGGGCGTGACACCATCGGGATGGTGCGCCCAATAAATGTCGATCCGGTCGGTTTTGAGCCGCTTGAGGCTGGCCTCCACTGAAGCAATCAGCGCCTTGCGGCTATTTCCGGTAACCAGTCGGTTGGAGTTCGGCGCAGCCCCATTTGTGAACTTGGTCGCGAGCACGAAATCTTCGCGCCGCCCTTGCAGCAGCTTGCCGAGCAGTTCCTCGGACTGGCCAAACTGGTAGACATCCGCCGTGTCAATGAAGTTGCCACCCGCTTCGGCATAGGCGTTGAAAACGCTCTCGGCTACATCGGGATCTGCCCCATAGCCCCAGCCTGTACCAAAATTTCCCGTACCCAATGCGACTTGCGACACCCGCAGGCCGGTCTTACCAAAGACTGTGTATTTCATGCTCCGCTCCGCAAACAAAATTATTCTTGCTACGACTCAGATGGCGCGGCTGAGCGCATCCGAAAACCTTTAGTCAGCGCATGCCAAAGTGGCGCGGCCGATGCAAGGGCCGCGCAGTCCGGCTGAGGCTTTGATCAATAGTCCGTGTAGCCTTTTTCTCCCGGCGTATAGAAGGTTGTGGCATCAGGCGCCACCAGTTCCCTGCCCGACTTCAGTTTGTCCACCAGATCCGGATTCGAGATGAACGGACGACCAAAAGCCACCAGATCACCACGCTCTGCCTCGAGATCGGCATTGGCTCGTGTAAGGTCATAACCACCGGAAAGAATGTACTTCCCCTTGAACGCGGCACGGATCTTTGCTTTCAGGACAGCACTGACTTCAGGCGCCCCCATGGAGCTGTGATCCACGACGTGGATGTAGAGCAGGCCGAGTGTATTCAATTCCTCGATCAGGCTCAGGTAGAGCGCGTCCATTTCGGCATCCGGCGTCATGGCGTTGAATACGCCGTATGGAGAGATACGCATACCCACGCGCCCCGCGCCAATGGCGGCAACGGTTGCCCTGGCGACTTCGACTGCGAAGCGAATACGGTTCTCGACCGACCCTCCCCAGCGATCATTGCGTTGATTGGAGGCGGTATTGAGGAATTGGTCGATCAGATAGCCATTCGCGGCATGCAACTCGACGCCATCGAACCCTGCCTGTATGCCCATTTTGGCCGAGGCTGCATAGTCGGCAATACTCTGGGCGATGTCTGCCTCGCTCATTTCCACCGGAACGGGATAAGACTGCATTCCGATGGCATCAGTCCACAACTCTCCCGGCACGGCAATTGCCGAGGGAGCGAGGACACGGGAACCCGCTGGCAGATTCGCAGGATGGCTGACCCGTCCAGTGTGCATCAGTTGCACAAAGATCTTGCTGCCAGCTTGATGCACACTGTCGGTGATGTGCTGCCATCCCTGTGCTTGTTCTTCGTTGAACAGTCCGGGGATGCGCGAGTACCCCAGACCGTTGGGGGACGGCGAGGTGCCTTCGGTGATGATCAATCCAGCTTCTGCGCGCTGGCGGTAATACTGCGCCATCAGCGCATTGGGTATGTTGCCGATTGCGCGGCTGCGTGTCAGCGGTGCCATGACGACGCGGTTTTTCAGTGCCAAGTCGCCGAGTTGGGCGGGGGTGAATAGTGTGTTGCTCATAAAGCTCTCCTGGATACTGGATTCGTGTTGAGTCGGATTATGTGAAGTGCTCAGACCTGTGGCTGATAGCGCCCGGCCGCGTGGGCCTGTCGAATATCCGACAACAGTCCCTGGCGCGCGCCGTCCAGCACATCCCATCGCTCGGCCACATGCAACGGCGGGATGGTGACCAGCTCGCGACGGTCGAAGCCGACCAGGGTCGCATCGACCAGCTCACCCACTTCCATCACTTCGAGTAGGGTGTTGACGTCAATTCCGGCACGCTCCCAAATCTCGGTACGGGTCGCGGCCGGCAGCACCGCCTGCACGTATACGCCATTGGGAGACAGCTCAACGTTCAGTCCCTGTGACAGAAACAATACGAAGGCTTTGGTGGCTCCGTAGAGCGACATTCCGAACTCGGGCGCGAAACCCACCACTGAGCCAATGTTGACGATTGCGCCCGTACCGGTCTGCGCGAAGCGCGGCGCGACCGCCGCTGCGAGTCGCGTCAGCGCAGTAATGTTTAGCGCAATCAGGTTTTCGATTGCCTCGGGAGATTGCGCGACAAAGCCGCCCGACTGCGCCGCGCCTGCGTTGTTGATCAGAACGCCGATATGGGTGTCATCACGCAGGCGGGTTTCAAGAACGGACAGATCAGAAGTGCTTGTCAGGTCGGCCTGCAGAACTTCAACTGCCACCTGGTTTTCTTCGCGCAGGCGCACAGCCAAGCTCTCCAGACGCGACTTGTCGCGCGCTACAAGAATGAGATTGTGGCCACGACGGGCAAAGCGTTCGGCGTAGGTGGCACCAATACCGCTGGAGGCACCCGTGATGAATACGGTCGGAAGCGAGGTCATGATTATTTTCCTTTAAATGAATTGTTAGGGGTTGGGGGTAAGTACGAGGTTATTTCAACTGGATAACAAGCTTGCCTCTGGAGCGTCCCTGGGCAAGATACGCAAGGGCCTCCTTTGCCTGATCGAAAGGAAACACCTTGTCGATGACAGGCCGGATAAGCTCCGCTTCCAGGAGAAGGCGGATTTCGTTGAGTTGCGCACCGTCGGGGCGTACGAAATGAAACAGGTAGGAGATGTCGCGCTTCCTGGCTAACAGCTTGATCCTGCGACTCATCAATCCGAACACGAACTTGAGAACGAAATTCAAGTGTCTGGCGCGGGCGAAAGCAGTATCCAGCGGGCCAACGATAGAAACGATCTTGGCCCCCGGCTTGAGGATGCCGAGGGATTTCTCGATGGCATCCCCTCGAATCGTTCCAAGTACAGTGTCATATCCTTGCAGCACTTTATCGAAGTCCTGTTTCTTGTAATCAACGATCTCATCCGCGCCAAGGCCGCTCACCAATTGAACATTGCCGGTGCTGGTAGTCGTCCCTACCGTGGCGCCGAGGTGCTTTGCCAACTGGATTGCAAATGTGCCAATCCCGCCAGACCCCGCAGGGATGAATATCTTCTGCCCGGCGCGAAGCTTGAGGCGCTCCTTCAGCACTTGCCATGAGGTGAGGCCAACCATCGGAATCGACGCGGCCTGTATGAAGTCCAGATTGCTTGGCTTTGGCGCAGCTGCGCTTTCCGGCACGACCGCGAATTCGGCGAGTGATCCGGTACCAAGATCGAAGATGCTGGCGAAGACTGCATCCCCCGGTTTGAAACGTGTCACGTGGCGGCCAACCTCCGTGACAATGCCCGCCAGATCGCTTCCCAGCGTGGCAGGAAGCTGGAAATGCAGGACTGGTTTGAACATTCCTGTCGGAATCATGTTATCAATCGGGTTTAAGCCAACAGCGTGAACCTGCACCAGTATTTCGTCCGCTTTTAGTGTGGGCCGGGGAACATCGGCAAACCCGATTTCAGGTGCCTTGCCGTAGCGTTTAAAAGTGAGTGCTCTCATGGTTGGGGTTTTCATATGTGGTCTTTCAATCTTGTCTCTTGATTAGTTCAGTTCCCGAGGAAAGCCAAAACTGCTTGCACAAAGGTTCCATGGTGCTGAAAGACGCCACCGTGCCCGGAATCCGGATAGATCGTGAGCTTGGCATTCGGCAAGCGGCGGGCCATGTCGGCGGAATGGCTGCTTTTGACCATGAGATCACTGTCGCCGTTGGCGACAAAAACGGGCTGGGTAATCACCGAGAGGTCGTCGGGAGCGCTCAGGCCCGCATTCTTGATCGCCTTCAGTTGAGCGCCCCGAGCCTGCAGGGAAATGGGCTTGTCCCGGTTTTCCGTGCGCTCCTTCAGTCGGGAGAAGTAGTCTTTCGCAGCACGCTTGCCCGCCGGTGTGCGGGGGAAGAACAGAAAGTTTCTTGGGTCACTCAGGGTAAGTGCCGCTTTGAGGTATGCGCTGACTGCGATCCGGTTGATCTCGTCGATTCCGCCGCCGCCCCGAGGCCCTGTCCCGGCGAGGACTATCCGACGCACGAGCTCAGGGGCCTGCAAGGCCACCATCTGCGCAACGCCGCCGCCCAAGGAGAAGCCGAGGAGATCTACCTTTTTGTATCCCAGCGCCCGGATAAAAGCGATGGCGTCCCGACCCATTTCTTCCAGGGTATGAGGCACTGAGCCTCCTGATGCACCAACACCACGGTTGTCGAAAGCAATGACCCGATGCCGCGTGGCAATGCCATCGATCACGCGCGGGTCCCAATCATCCAGCACGGCCATCAAGTGATGCAGGAAGATGACTGGCACTTCGGAATCAGCACCAAGTTCCCGATAGGCAAACGGCACACCACCTACATCAATCGAGCGGGTTGGCACGCTTTGCCATTTCACATTGCTTGCCGGGTTGATCGAAGTAGTGTCCCGGTTCCCTGCCCTGTCTTCACTGACGCCTGAAGAGGCCCTTATATCCAGGGCGATGCCCGTATTGCCATTGCTCATCAATGAATTCTCCGTGCGGGGTGGATTGCTTGTTATCGTGGTGTTACTATCGAATTGATATGAACGATACTAGTAACTTGAAAGAAAGTCACTATCAAAACGATATGGACTCAGAAAATATTTGCAACAACCCCTGCCCAATCGCCCGCAGCCTGACTTTCGCTGGGGATGCGTGGTGCCTGCTGATCCTGCGCGATGCCCATGCCGGGCTGACGCGCTTCGATCAATTCCGCAAAAGCCTTGCTATCGCGCCGACCATCCTGACCCGGCGACTGGCGATGCTCACTGAGGAGGGTTTACTGGAGAAACGGCGCTACTCGGAGCACCCGCCACGCGAGGAATACGTACTCACTGCGGCCGGGCGGGATTTTTTGCCGGTGCTCTTCATGATTGGTGCGTGGGGACGCCAGTACCGGGGCGGCGGCCAGCTGACCCGTTTCTTCGACGCGGAGACTGGAACAGAAATCAAGGCTATCGCCGTGGATGAGGCTACGGGGGCGAAGATCGGAACTCGTCCGATACGGACGGTCACACCAGGGGAAAGCTGACAGGTAAGCCCATAGACTGTTCGAAATGCCCGGCGCTAGCCATGACCTGCCCTTCGTGCAGGGCTGCGCCGCGTGGCTCGCCTGCCGCCTGATTCCCGAGCCCCACACTCAGCAGACCTACGATCTGTACATCGCCGAAGTGGTCGGCGCCTGGGCTGATACGCGGGTGTTTCGCGATGGTCGCTGGGAGTTCGAGAGCGCCGACGCCTCGCGGCGCAGCATCTATTACGCTGCTGGCGGGCAGTTCTACGCCATCGGCGACGTGGTGCCCGTGCGGGCTGAGGAACCGGCGGATTAGAAGCACGTGATCTTGCTGCGAAGGCCTGGTGAAGAACAATAAAGCCTGTTGGAGATGTTGATCAGGTTTGAGTCTTGGCCGGCATGCTGGGAATAGCCCTCAAAAACTGGTGGCTCTTTTGGCTCACGGCTGATCGGCTAAAGCGGCCTATCGCAGACACAGCCGACGATGTCCGCTATCGGTTCGCGATCTGATCGTTAGACCAAGGTCGAAACGCTGCGAACTGGAGGGTGTCCATGGCAGCATCGGCGGCCGATCAGTCCTTCCGGAATAACTCAAGAAAGAGCTGCTTCGCTTCTGCCAAACCCTTTTCGGTGAACTGCACTGACTTGGCTTTGCTCACCGGATCGAGAAGGAGCCCTTTCTCGCACAACCGATTCATGGCATCCCAGTCGAATGACTTCCAGGCACGATGCCCGTCGTGCAGTGTCAGATACAAGAGAGCAAGAACGGCGCGATCAATCTTGTCTTCGTCGAATTCCATGACCTTTACCTCCTGCGGCATTCAACATTTGACGCGAGTGGCCGCCGTAGCGGCGAAGCTGCGAAGGGAACCGAGAAGCGCAGCGTGTAAGCGGGTCCCTCTCGACGGAATTGTAGCCACTACTTCAGCCTCGTAATGAGGCTTTGCATTTGGCTCTTCCACACAGGGAAATCATTCTTGCTTTCCTGCCATAGCTCTTGAAGCTCCGACTTGGGGCCATTCAAGATGCCCGAAACAGCTTTGATCGCTACTGGCGCAAGCTTTGCAACTTCTTCTTTTTGCTGTTTCTCCAGCCAGGAAGATAGCTCTGTGGGGAGCAATTTACTTGCTTTGCCCCTCGAGGCGGCAACTACTTCCGCAGCGGCAACAGCGGCTGAGCACTCTGGAGCTTCAAGATATCCATCAACCAGTGCAGCAGAAAGAGTTGCCGATATCAGGGAGGTACCCTTAGACCTTACGCACTGACCAGCCCAATCAAGCGCATCATCATTATCGAAACTTCCGGACCCCCATGTGCCAGCCTTTGCGAACGGCATGAATGCGGATAGCGCGGCCAGAACTACAAAATTGCGACGGTTCATAGTGAGGCTAACTTGATATAGGGAGACAGGTTTGCCATCCATTATCGGCACGCACTCCCTGTCATTCCACGGCCGGGCGGCGAACAATGAATGGCTTGCAGATTACGTTTTCAGTACTATGCCGTAATTTTATAGGCTCATCGGGCTTTGGTGTGGGTTAATGTTTGGCATGCCGATCCTGGTTTGCACCCTCCGGGCGGAGGCTGGATCGGCGCAATTGCGCTACGCTCCATTGTTCCCTGTCGGCGCCCTACGCAAACCGGCACTGTAGGCCAATGGCGTAGGTTGGGAAAGCCGCAGGCGTCTCCCAACGCTTTATTACGCCGCATTGCGCCCTTTCACTCCACTTCGGTCCCTACGGGGTGGGGAGAGCGTGCTACTTACTCACACGATCCGGCCATCATGCTGGAACGGCGCTCAAAAACTTTTTGGGGCTGTTATTTTTTTGGGTTGACTGCTGGTCGGCCTTTGCTGATTTTGATGCCAAAGGGCTAGAATGAATACCCTCGGCCAGCCTGCGGTCGCTGGGCATCAATATCATCAGCAGTCATTCTCATAACAAAGCATGTCGGAATCTGCCAGCCGATTTACCCGGACAGATAATATGTTGAACTCGCAGGAGGCGCAACGCCTTGTCGATCTTGTTGCTCACGCACAGAATCATGAAGCGGCTATTGCCGCAGCGGAGCAGGCATTCTCGTTTCTCGTCGATCAATTGCACATTCTTGGGGAGAGCGCAAATGGCTACCCGAGAAATTCTATTCGTGCCGATGTTTGGATGGAGGGGCGTAGTCTTACGCATGCTGCCGACAGCTTCGCTGATGCTGTCGGCCAGTGGAACCAAAAGCAGGGCGAGGAACAGGCTGCGCGGCTCGCCGCTACGATGGCCATGCAGATTATGGCTCACTACCCTGAGGAAATATTTCCTCGTATTCTCCGTCATGCAAAATGCTGTGAGTCGATCGGAATGAAGAGTGAGGCTATCGAAAACTATCACTGTATCGTCGCTGACTTTGGTTTGCTCAACCTGGAAGAGATTCTTGATAGCCCGGAGCCTTTCATTGATTCAGAGACAAAAATATTGACTTCCATGGGTGAAGCATTAACTGCGCTGCAACGGCTCTCTCCGCAGGAGCTTGCCGAGACTCAGCTTGTACTCTGCGAGAGGCTTAACGCAGTTCTACGCCCCGAGGTCTAAGCAGCGGAATGTGTGTTTGGTGCTAGCAAGCATCTGCTGCCCGAGTCTGGTATGTAGCTCTCGCGCCAGCGGGCAGCCCGACAGGCCCATCTACTAAAAAATCAGAGTTTTCATGCCTCTCTACACGTACGTCGTTGCCTTCAAAGGACAGACTTATGCTGCACAAAGCAGCCATAGCAATTTCCGGGGCTTTGTAACCAGTTGGGCCAGTCTGCCAAAAGGAGCTTTGCCCGCACTAACGCCTTCGCTTCAAAAGGAACTTGCGCAGAAGGCATATGACGGAGAATTTTTTCCAATTGAAAACAGAAAGCACGTCTGGAGAAAAATAATTGACCTGAGCGGTAGTGATTTTGTTGTGTATGCCATCCAGACTCAGACCTGACATGGGTACATACGACGTCGCTCTTGTCATCGCAAGAAACCGCGTGATAGCGCCATACTGGCCGGCTATTTTTACGGAAGGACTCACGAAATAATATGCGACGCGCCACCTCAAACTTCATGGCATCGATGCCCGCACTGGCGGTTTCCGGCCACGACATCAAGTGTCTAAAGCGGACGTCCAGGCGCTGTTATCCTTTACTCTTCTGTCAGTACTATTAATTGCGTATGCGGACAGGCTGAAGGCATACCGTTACACACAACTCATAATGCATAGTTCGAACCTTTGTAAGTGCTTGTTTTTGCAAGATACAGACAGAGAAGCATCAAAAATAATGACAATGCCTTACTAGTTGTTTATTGAAGACTTTTGTGGTACCAATGGACTTGTGTGTAATGGTATGGGCTGAAGGTTTGTGATTGATGAATCAAACATTTAACGCGGATTTTGTCTGTCCGCACTATTAACCGCAGACGGATCCATAGATCCGTCCACTAACAGTTATGCCTTTGAGTCTCGCTAAATATGAAGATTGACATTTCATTTACTTGCAAGTGCGGCCAGATAGTTTCGGAAACACTCCCCTGCCCTGAGCCGAATTTCATGGCGGAAAGAAATGAGGATAGCTACTCCGAAAACGACGAATCAGTTATTTGCGATAGCTGTGGAGCCGATTACGACGTAACCATAATGAATTCGTTTGGCGGTGCAGATGTGTACGTAAATAACGGGGATGTAGATGCTAAAAACAGTGGTCCGTACTACACAGAAGATGACAATGACGAAGAGTTTTATTGGAAAAGTGAATAGCCTGAGTACTACAGAATCCTTAATGACCACCTAGACAGCGCATCCGAACTGTTAAAAGTTGAAGTCAATGAAAAAAACAGATTCAGCCTGAATGTAATGATTTACGGTCATGTAGTTGCAGGAGCGGAAGGTTTTTTATCTTCAATTTTCATCAAAACAACTGTTGGCCACGAAGAATTGATACGAAAGCTGGTTGAGACAGATCCTAAATTCTCGGATATGAAGTTCACTCTCTCTCAGCTTTTTAAAGAACGAGAGCAAATCAAGGACACGGTCGCAAAGTATCTTCACGACCTCATATTCCATGACCTAAAGAAAATCAAGCCAATGTACAAAGATGTTCTTGGTCATGATTTTGGCGATATCTCCTGGCTGTTCAAGGCTGTCGCCAAACGGCACCATTGCGTACACAGAGCGGGGCACGATAAAGACGGAACGCCCATTATTTTTGCTAAAAATGAAGTTTTGGAGCTAATTGAGAAAACCAAACAGTTGGCTGAAGAGTTGTTGATTACAACAAACAAGCTTGAAGACGTTCTATCAAGGCCGTTTTAATCGGCATAACAATTCGTTCCAAGGGGCTACGAAAAAGCTGTGCTTTTTCTTCGCCCCTGAGGTTCCCTCTGTTTTTCGTC
>DBTS01000159.1 GCA_002307175.1 Rhodocyclaceae bacterium UBA1310 | reverse complement strand
CAAGCGACCGGAGCCAGCTCTCTTTACGGATATCTGGCACACGCTTTCCGGATTGCGGTCATCGGGTCCCCGAGAGTGCAGAACTGGATGCGCCGCAGCTTTGCGGCGACTTTTGCCATTCTGGGGGTCGAGCTGGCAACTGCCGAACGGTAAGAACGCTCCTGTCGGCGACCGGATACAACCAAGGCCGCTCATGCGGCCTTGGTGAGGGACGCCGGAACCTTACTGCAGTTCGCCAAGTTTTACGCCCTGTGCCTGCATGCGAGCCTTCCAGGCCGGATAATCCCTGCTCAACATCTCTTCGGGCCAGGTGCTGTACCACGCATATCCTGTGCGCCGCTCCTGATGAATCTGGCTATATTCCTTCACCCGCTTCCCATCCCGGTTGGCCAGCACAACACTGTTGTCGTTCAGATCGTAGAAACGCGCCCAGGTACGCGGAGCACGCGGATCCTGCACAAACCGGCGATCAAACTTCGCCGTATGGTAAGCGTATTTGATCGGTGGATTGATCGGGAACTTCTCAATCTTCCAACCCGTGATCGCGGAACGCTCAAACCAGCCGACAGCGCCCTGAATGGCAGCAACCTGCTGCGGTGTCGGATGAGGAATTCCCATCAGGTAGCGAACGACTTCTACAGACTCCCAGGACACCACCGAGGCAAGCTCAAACGTTCGGCCATCTGCTGGCTGCAATGTTTCCGGGTTGTACTGGCCGGCCCAGGCCGCCAACCGACCATCGGCCTGACGCACCTGCAGACGCAGAACGCAGTCATCTCCGCGGCGCAAAGCCTCGCCTGCGCGTTTGCGCAGCCCCGCATCGACCCACGTGAAAGGCGTATCAGCAGCATTGATCTGGCGCATCATGCGCAGCACACCGGAAGTCACTTCGTCTGCCATCGTGATATAGGGATGATAAGACTCAGTTCCAGGCACCGTATGTGGCCAGCCACCGCACTTGCGGTATTGCGCCCCAAAAGTCAGCGCCAGCCCACGCAAGGCGGAATCGCGGTAGCGCACCTCTCCGGTCTGCGAGTAGACCGCCGAGAGGTATTCGATCTGGGAATAGATGTTGCGGTTGTCGAAGCTATAGGTCGGGTTATCCTTCTCCTTGAGCAGATCATTTTTTTCCTGTTCGCTCAAGATGCGCGTGGGGTCGCGATTCTCAATCCAGCCACCGTTGCTGCGCTGATAGCGCAACACGTTATCGGCAATCTCAATAATCTGGCTTTGATCATATTTGGCATAGGCATCGCCATACCGGTTACGCCAATGATGGATGCCATCCGCAAAACCATCCAGCGACACGGCCACATAAGGCCCTGCGTTACGCACGGGTTGCGGCGGAACCACCTCTGGTTCTGGTGTGGCACAAGAACTACACGCCAGGGCAAAGCCTGCAATCAGCACAAGACCGGGAAACCGCATGAAGATCCCCTTGTTTGGTTTGAAAGCATAATTATCCGCCATATTTATGGCAACATGACAAAGGATTGTGCCCTCACTCAAACCCGGTGACATCTGAATCCCCAAAGTCCCTCAGTCATGATCCACTATGAAAAATGCCGCTCCACATTATGTGAAAGCGGCATTATTCACAGGCTACACTGATCAGTTGGACTCCGGCTTAGCGGCCCCCGGAGGCTTCAAAACCCCACTTGGCAAGAATGGCCTGCCCCTGCTCCGAGAGAATGAAGAGTGCCAGCTGCGAGGCCTCCGCCTGGTTGCGATTCAATACCACCAGACCATAGTCGGCACTCTGCGCGAGCTTTTCCGGCAGGTTTGCGACGGTCAGGGAGACACCTTCCCCTGCAGCGGCCTTCCCTGTCGTGCAATAGGCAATGAACATATCAGCTTTGCCAGTGGCAAACATGTACGGTACCGCACCATGCCCGGCAGGCACTAGCTCGGAGTTGGGGCCTCCCACAAGCTGCAAGGCTTTGGTCTTGAGTGCTTTGGCAGCCCCTGGCTGGACGCTTTCAGCCTTGTCGAAAATCTTCCAGGTGTAATCCCCCGAGGGATCAGAACCCGGCGTCGAGGTACCAAGCTTGATCGCTGGCGATAAGGCTTTTTCAAGCAGATTGGCTGTCGTCAGGCCGACTTCTGGCTTGGCCATGGCGCACAGGCGGTTACCGGTAAAGCGGATAACAAACGGAGCCTTCCCTTCGCCAGCAAGCTTTTGCGGATGATTCATGTCTGCCGACGCAAACACATCTACCGGCTCACCTTTCTCTATCCGTTCGCGCAGCAGGCCGGAGGGGCCAAATTCGCGCTTCACCACAACCCCGCTTTGCCTGGTAAATGCATCGGCAACTTCACTCAATGCCGACTTGAGACTCCCCGCTGCATACAGCGTGACATCGGCGGAGGCAGACTGGGCCAAAGCCAGCAACACTCCGGCAACCAGGGCAAGACGAATCATGGCATACCTTTCAATTGATGAATTTCGGAAAACCGACAAGGACGACAGCGATATCGCTATATCTTTGTCTATATATATTCCCCGATAACCATTGCTGTCAATGGATGAAAGACAAGCCTCACAACTCTGAATCCGATATACCTTGCTTTACAGATCTGATTCTCCACTGCTTTCAGGTGAAGCCTCGGTCAATTCGTTAAGATGCTTGAGCAAACCTGCCCGGCCCGGGGCCTCGACGAAGACGCAGCGCTTCCCTGTGCGTTTGCAGTGGGTTTTTACGCGCCAGTACGCGTTATGGCTGATGCAACCCGTCTGACAGATCACCAGATCCGCTGCGGCGAGTGTGCTATCGAGCTGGTGCAGATTGTTCTCGAAGCCGCCATCATGATAGGCAAATTGGCCTCCAGCGCCTTCGATGAGACTGCGCACTTCGGTGATGGCGCGGATACGCCCGCCCACACAGAGCACGGTACGATTGCCAAGATGGCGTTCCACCACGACTGCAGTGTCTTCAACGGGAAGCCATTCCCGCGTGTCCGACTCCGCCGCCGGGGCCACAACAACCTGGCTGCTTGAGGCCGGCTGCACTTCCTTGCGCAGGCGCCGTTCAAGCCCCTGGCAGTAGCTGCGCAACTCATCGAGTTCGGCGCGCACCCGTTTGATGCCGGCCGCATCGGGCATCATGGCATGCAGATCCGCCACGGTGGATTTGAGCGAAAAAATCAACGAATCCTTGCCGGCCACTTCGGTGCGCAGCCGTGCCAACTCCTGCTCGGCCTGCTCCAGACGCCGGTCTCTCTCGGCAATCTGGCGCTGATGCCGATCGGTTTCTGCTCGCTGGGATTCACACAGGGTTTGATTTTCCTGCTGCAGAGCGCGATATGAGGCCAGATCCACACGCGTTGCCGCTCCCGCCTGATGCTGCAGCATATGCATGGTGTGGATAATGCGTTCAACCAGTGCAATCCCGGCCTGCGGGTGCGTCAGCACCGCCCACAGAGAGGCAGCAGCCTCTCCATTTTTGACGGCTGCCCGCCAGGCTTCTTCCAATGCCGCCTCATCGCGAAACTGGCGATACTGGCGCACGACCAGTTGATAGCGGCGTTCCAGTTCTTCATGCAGCTGCTCGGATAATGGTGTGCGACGATCACAATGCCCCACCGCTGCCACATGGATATCATAATCGTCGCCTGGGGACTTCGGCAGCAGATGACGCTGCACAATCTTGCGCAGTGCGTCCAGTGGCAGACAAACTCCGATCACCGGGCAATGACACATCTGCGGCAGCTCCCAGAGCCGCCGCCGTCTCGATCCCTGGTCACGGATGTCTGGCAACCTGGGGGCAGTGGTGACCGGGGCCGTCGAAGCCCACGTTAGTACATTGCTGTCTTGCTGTCTGCACATACTCTTTTCTCCGAAAATCAGTAGCGCAAGCTGGCACTTTCACTTGCGGGGCCGTGCGTCGAACATTGCGGCAGCAGCAAAATCAGCATGCCTGCCAGAAAAATCCCCACCCCGCAGCCTTTACGCAGGCACTTAATCAGACGAAGGCACTTCGTGTTCCTGCCAAGCGAGGAATGATTCTGTCCAGGGTGAAGAAAGCGTGGTCTCATCCGCACATATTAATTGAGAATGATTCTCGTTTGCAACGATAAATTTGTCTGACAAAATCTTTCTGTTTCCTGACAGGCCGTATGGCATCGAAAACATGACTGCTAAAATGGCTAGTGGGGTAGGAACTTAAGCCTACCCGCCAAGTCCATCTAGATTCCCATTAGCTTGAGCAGAAGGCCCTGACCGTTGGATCGGATCAATGCCTGCGACAAGAGTTCTCCTACGCCTGAAACGCTCGGAGACTCCGCCAGACTCAACTGTGGATACATTCGCCCTCCCCCTGTTTTAAACAAGAAAGTCCCTTTATGAAATACAGCATAATTCTGGCAGCACCGATGCTTGCAGCAGCTTTGTCTGCTCACGCTGAAACCATCTGTACGCTCGACACAAAAGGCGCCTCGTCCGGTGTAGATGACACAGCTCTGATCCAGAACGGGATTGATACCTGCGCCCAGCACGGCGGTGGCACGCTCAAACTGGCAGCAAGGACGTATCGGATCAGCCCCGTACAGCTCAAAAGCAATGTGTATCTCTGGCTGGAGCCGGGCACAGTGCTGGAAGCCTCCCCAGACAAATCCCAGTATGTGGCCGCTTTCATCGGCTGGCCCTATAACGCCAGGGAAGCCCTGATTTCCGGAGACAACATCACCAATTCGGGCATCCTCGGTTCAGGGGTCATCGACGGCAATGGGCAGGTGTGGTGGGATGACGCACGCCGCCAGCGCAAAGATGGCACCATGACCAAGCTCTTCCCCCATGTTCCGGACGCCAACGGGATGCCGCGCCCGTGGCTAGTTGAGTTCTATCAATCAAGCAATATCACGGTCGATGGTGTCACTCTCCGGAAATCTCCGATGTGGAATCTGGCCCTGCGCTATAGCAAGGGGGTCAAGATCAGTAACCTGACCATCTCCAATCCGGAAGAAGCCCCGAACACCGACGGGATTGACCTCATCGCCAGCCAGGACGTGGATATCCGCAAGGTTGATATTTCTACCGGTGACGACAACATCACGTTCAAATCCGGGCTGGCCGGTTTCGATATGCCCGCCCAGGCT
Source organism: Rhodocyclaceae bacterium UBA1310 (assembly GCA_002307175.1). Classification (GTDB taxonomy): domain Bacteria; phylum Pseudomonadota; class Gammaproteobacteria; order Burkholderiales; family Rhodocyclaceae; genus Uliginosibacterium. Next base: position 5,688 of record DBTS01000159.1, on the reverse strand, counting down.
ACTGCCGACATCCACGTCGCAGATGCCAAGCTGGGAACCGGGCACGGAGTGTCGATTGGGAGCGAGACTCTCAACGGCGTTAATCACATTACGCTGGAACGCCTGAGCTTCGAGGGCACCACGAATGGCTTCCGTATCAAGACCGGGCGTGATCGTGGCGCGGATATTGCGTTCATCAGCGTCAAGGATGTGCGTATGAGTCATGTCGGAATACCACTGTCTGTCACCGCCTACTATCCGAAGGTGCCAGAAAACCGGGATCAACCTCAGGCGGTCACAGCCACGACACCATTCATTCATGATGTAAGCCTGGAAAACATCACGGCAACCGGTGCAAAATCTGCGGGCCAGTTCATCGGCCTTCCCGAGTCACCGCTGAAGAATTTCAAACTCCGCAACATCAGCATCGAAGCCAAAACGGGCATTACCGTACGCGATGCAATGCTGGATACTGAGGCACTGCAGCTTCAGGCTGCCGAAGGCATTACCCTGAAACAGCTGGAAAACGCCAAGGTCGTGCAACACTGATTGGTGCCTGCCCCCACGAGACGGGAACAGATGCAAATCTGTTCCCGTTTTTTGTTTCTCCATAAAAAAGGGCCGCAATCTGCGGCCCAAGTTGGGGTGGGGAATCACACAAAACTTATCGGGCGATGTCCAGCATAAGCTGATTCATGCGCCGCACGAACGTTGCAGGGTCATCCAGCGTGCCGCCTTCGGCAAGCAAGGCCTGATCGAAGAGCACGGCAGCCCAGTCATCGAACTTTCCTTCTTCGGATTTGAGCCGCACGATCACCGGATGCTCAGGGTTGATCTCAAGGATAGGTTTGGATGTCGGCACATTCTGCCCGGCAGCCTTCAACAAGCGCTGCAGATTGGCCGCCATGTCACCCTCTTCCACCACCAGGCAAGCAGGGCTGTCTGTCAGGCGGTGGGTGACACGCACTTCCTTGACGCGCTCACCCAATGATGTCTTGAGCTTTTCAAGCAGGGGCTTGAGGACCTCGGACTGTTCAGAAACTTTCTTCTTGTCCTCTTCATCCTCAAGCTTGCCCAGATCCAGGTCGCCCTTGGCTACCGAGGCAATGGGCTTGCCATCAAACTCGTTGAGCATGGAGAAGGCCCACTCGTCGATGCGGTCAGAGAGCAGCAGCACTTCGATGCCCTTCTTGCGGAACACCTCAAGATGCGGGCTGTTCTTGGCAGCATTGAAGCTCTCTGCCGTGACGTAGTAGATCTTTTCCTGGCCTTCCTTCATTCGACCGATATAGTCTTTGAAGGAGACCGTTTCGTCAGGCGTATCGGCCTGAGTGGAGGCAAAACGCAGCAGGCCGGCAATCTTTTCCTTGTTGGCAAAATCTTCGCCCAGACCTTCTTTGAGAACCCGACCGAATTCTTTCCAGACCGCAGCATAGTCTTCGGCACGATTCTTCCCGATGTCTTCGAGCAGATCCAGGATGCGCTTGGTGCAGCCACCACGAATGGTATCCACATCCTTGCTTTCCTGCAGGATCTCACGCGAAACGTTGAGAGGAAGATCCGCCGAATCCACCACTCCGCGCACAAAACGCAGATAGCGCGGCAGCAGCTTCTCTGCGTCGTCCATGATGAACACCCGGCGCACATAGAGCTTCAGGCCATGGTGCTGACCGTTGCCTTGATCCCACAGATCGAATGGTGCGTGCTTCGGGATGTAGAGAAGCTGTGAGTATTCGTGACGCCCCTCAACCTTGGCATGTGACCAGGCCATCGGATCATCGTAATCATGCGAGACGTGCTTATAGAAGGCTTTATAGTCGTCGTCAGTCAGCTCGCTCTTGGGGCGGGTCCACAAGGCACTGGCCTGATTGACCGTCTCATCCTCTTCCTTGATGACGTTCTCGCCCTTGTCCTTGTCCCATTCTTCCTTGTGCATCACGATGGGCTGGACGATATGGTCGGAATACTTGTGGATCAGGCTGCGCAGCTTGAACCCGGTGAGCAGATCATCCTGGTCTTCACGCAGGTGCAGAACGATGTCTGTGCCTCGCAAGGCCTTGGTGTAGGGCTCAAGCGAGTATTCACCGGCCTGCTCACCAGCCATCGAACATTCCCACTTGACGCCTTCTTCAGCCGACAGGCCGGCCCGGCGTGTCATCACCGTTACCTTGTCGGCAACGATAAAGGCCGAATAGAAACCGACGCCGAACTGCCCGATCAGATTGGCATCTTTTTGCTGATCCCCGGAGAGACGCGAGAAAAATTCGCGGGTACCGGATTTTGCAATGGTCCCAAGGTTGTTGATGACCTCGTCACGGTTCATCCCGATCCCATTATCGGAGAGGGTCAAGGTGCGTGAAGCCTTGTCATAGGCCACGCGAATCTTGAGCTCTGAATCTTTCTCGAAGAGTTCCGCTTTGTTCAGCGCTTCGAAACGCAATTTATCGCAGGCGTCAGATGCGTTGGAAATCAATTCACGCAGAAAGATTTCGCGATTGGAATACAGGGAGTGGATCATCAGTTGCAGCAACTGCTGTACTTCTGCCTGAAATCCGCGCTTTTCAGCGGCAAACACTGCCCGTTCAGTCATGCTGGTTATCCTCCGGTAAGGCTTTTTGACTAACATGGGACGATATGGAGGCATCTAGAGCAATTTCAAGTCCCGGGGACCATATGTCTGCACCCGACCTGCGTGCCGAAGCTTTTTCTGAGCGGCATATGTACCAGCCCGCCAATGCCGGGATGCCGACCTCATTTTGAATCCGTCCCCGCCCTCTCAGACCGAGCCGGACTCCCCCGCCCGAATTCCCGTGCCGGGTGAAACCTCGTTTCTTCGCTCCGGTCTCGCTGTCAGCTGCGGCTATCTGCTAACCATGCTGATCATCGTTGGCTGCACGTGGATACTGATCACACAAGACTGGATACGGCAACAACGCACGCAGGAGATCGAACTCTCGAGCCTGGCACGCGCCCAGGATGAGCACGTCGCGCACACTTTCGGCAAAGCAGAGGAGGCGCTTCACTCTCTGGCAGACATGATGACTTACAGCACGCTGCCGAAAGAGGTACTGATGCGCCGCCTGAATGAAGAAGCAGCGGAAGGGCTGCTACAGACGCCGCAACTCAAGCTGGTTTCAATTCAGTCACGCGATGGTACAGTCCTGCTGGAGCGAAGCAGTCACACCGACACGCCCTTTCCCGCCCTCCCCAAACCCTCATTGGAATATTGGCTAGGAAACACGGATGCCAAACTGTTCATCCATCCGCCTGTTGCAAACGCTAAAAACAGCTGGTTTATCCCCATCGAACGCTGTATCCGCAACGCCAAGGGCGAGTTTGGCGGAAGCATTTTCGTCCTGCTGGCAACGCAAGACTTCTATGCCTTTTTCCGCGAAACCCAGCTAACCCCCCAGGATCACTTCAGCCTACTCAGCCTGAACGGTCGTCTGCTGCTGCGCCTCCCCTCGGCTCACGGGGAAGCCTTACCGGATTTTGGTGCCATCCTCTCCCGCGCCAAACAAGCCCACAGCCAATCTTCAAACTTGGAAAGTTCCTACGAATTCGGCGATGAGCATCACGTCGGAGTGATCCGGCTGGTGCGCGATCTGCCCTTGGTGGTCATGGTATCCCGCCCCACGGATATTTCCCGGGCCGATTTCCTGGCAATGAAACAGCGTCTGGTCAGTGGCGTGATCGCCTTGGGTATTCTTCTGGCACTGCTCAGTTGGCTGCTTTACTCCGATGCCAAGCGCCACGACACAGCACGCAATGTTTTACGGCAACTCAATGCGTCACTCGAAGAGCGTGTCAGCGGGCGTACTGCAGAACTCGAACAATCCAATCGGGAACTGGTGGCCTTCAGCTATTCGATCTCTCATGATCTGCGCGCCCCGCTACGCGCTATCAACGGCTTTGCGCATGCGCTCAAGGAAGACTATGGCGGGCAATTCGACGAACAGGGGCGTGATTACCTGGATCGGGTTTACCGGGCCAGCGTGCACATGGGAGAACTGATCGACGAATTGCTTGCGCTGGCAAATGTCTCACGCGCTCCGCTGACGATCAGGGAAGTCAATCTCACCCCCCTTGCCCAGGACATCATTGGCGATCTGCGCATCAACAGCCCGGGCCGCAACGTTCAATTCAGCGCGCAGGCAGACATGTACATAGAAGGAGATGAAGCGCTGCTGGGCAACGCCCTATCGAATCTACTGCACAATGCCTGGAAATTCACCCGGACACGTGCCTTGGCCATCATTTCGCTCAGTGCGGAAGAAGAGAGCGAATTTGTGCGCTTCACACTTGCTGACAACGGTATCGGCTTCGATATGGCACACGCCAAGAGGCTGTTTCAACCGTTTCAGCAACTCCATGGCGATCAGGGCTTTGGCGGGACTGGAATCGGCTTGGCGTCGGTACGCCGTATCATCGAACGGCATGGAGGGCATATCTGGGCCGAATCGGTTCCCGACGAAGGCGCCCGCTTTATCTTCCTGCTTCCCCGCAGAGCCAAGGTTTTCCGCAGACGAAGAGATGAAACAAAATAGGCAACACCGCCGACGCACTGAGCGTGCATCAAAAAAATTTCCACCCGTATTTGGCATAGAACTGGCACGCCGACCGCCCAAACATCATGATGTGCCGGCGCCCTTTACGGCCGGAATCTCCACCGTGATGGGCAATCTTCACCCCCGCAACTGCGGCTACGCGCGATAGTTCTGCCGCACGCAAAGACAGGTCGAAATCTTCGAAATACAGAAAAAATCGTGGGTCAAACCCGCCGAGGCGCTGCAGCAATTCTGACCTGAACAGCATGAAGCAACCGCTCACGATGGGAGGATCCCAAAGTACCTCAGGCTTCCCCAAATCTGCCAGCTCGTATCTCGCCAGCCTTTTGCCAAACAGGTCACGGATACAGCGCGGTGCAAACCCCCGCAGCAGCAGATCAAATACCGCAGGAAAGCGTTTGCAAAGAAATCGGCCCTCCCTGTTTCCGTCAGCAATCAAGGGAGAAAGCAGGCCACATTGTGGTGATTCCCGCAGAAACTCCAGTGCCTTCAGTAAGGCATCAAGCTCGATCTCAACATCCGGATTCAGGATGAGGTGAAACTCATCGAGCCCATGGGCGAACGCCAGATTGTGCCCGCGCCCAAAGCCCACATTCCCCTGCCCACGAATCAGGTGGGCACTTGCCCACCCCAGTTCCGACGCGAGCTCAGGCAAGCCCTCGTCATCTCCATTATTGACAATACAGAGACGTGCAGACTCAAGCCCCCCTCGCTCCAACGCATAATCGACAGCAGCCCGCAAAGTAGCGAGTGTATCTCGCAACATCGGCACATCCGGGCGATAGGTGACCAGACTGACTGACAACTTATTCATGGTACTGCTTAGTCCTTATTGTTGCCGTTACCTAATATGCCCTGCGCATACACAATAAGCTTTTAACTTTGGGGGCATGTTACACCAAACCCCTGCCCACGCGGTGACTCCGGCAGCAGCGGAAGCCTCAGAAGGCGTGGGTTGTATCAAAGTACCCACTCGGGTTGGGAAGTGCCCCCTATCGTTGCTGCGGGAATCAGGAGTCTAAGACAGGGTAGCCTGAGGCTTGCGCTTACGGCATTCCCCGATCATGCCTGTGAGCTGTGTTTTTCGGCCTTTTGAGGCTGGAAATCGATAGAGGAGCCCCAAAGTAAAACGCCCGTCTCT
>DBTS01000118.1 GCA_002307175.1 Rhodocyclaceae bacterium UBA1310 | reverse complement strand
TGCCCGCCATGATTCAAGAGCAGCGTCGCTTTGTGTAGCTCAGTCTTGCTCACCCAGACTTCCTGCAATTGAAGAACACCAACATAGGTAGCCGAATCGGGCCGCGTAATCCTGCGGCCACCTGCGAAAAGGGGTTTTACACGCATCTCCATGCGTGTGCTGTATAAAAAAGCAGTATTTTTTCAAGGCGGCCGTTTGGCCTCACGGCAACAACTTGCGCAGCGGATAGAAGGGCTCAATCCTCGGGGCGGATGCCGGGCCGCATGCCGATCTTGCGGATATGAAAAAGCCCGCACATGGCGGGCTCTTGCCGGGCAGGCTATCCAGATCACAGGAAAACGTCTGTCGATACTTTGAAGCGCTGGGCCAGCTTCTTTGCTGCATCCACGGTGATCTTCCGCTCTCCGCTCAATACTTCGGAAACACGATTCTGTGGCATGCAGTCGCTCAGATCGGTCTGTTTCAGCCCGTGCTCTTCCATCAGATAACGGAGCACTTCCCGTGGCTCGGCATCGGGGATCTGCACATGCTCATCTTCATAGGCTTCGATCTGGCTGGCCAGGATGTGGAGAAGATCTTGCAGTGGGTGATTTTCATCTTTCCCGATGATGTCCATGATCTCATCCATGAGCAACGCCGCTGCGTCGTGATCTTGCCGGGTGCGCACAACAAGCACGCCAAGCATTTCGCGCAGCTTTGAAAACGCCGCAACAAGATCTGCCTGGGCTTCGCCTTCGGTGATCTTGCGGTGATTTGATTCTGCCAGCATTTTCATTCCTTCCACTTGTTTCTGTCGTACTGCGTATGCGTCAGGACTGCCCTGATGTACGCCGTACAGTAGCGGTACTCCATCTTCACGATCAGGCGGTATTTGTTCCCGCCGATATTGAAAACCGTGTAGGGCGCCACATGGTCTGCACTCCTGAAAGTCGCCCTCAATTCATTGAAGTCGGCGAAGTTCGTCTTGCTCACGATCCGGTGCCATTCCTTGAGCGGGCCTTCCGCATCCGGGTAGTCCGCCCAGAACTCCATTAGCCGGGTTTTCGTGATGATGTGCATGCGTGTAGTTTATCCCAGATTGGGATAATAGCAATTGCTAATAGAAAAATGATGTGAAGCGGGATTGGTACTGCAGGTCTCCAACCGTTCAATCCCACAGCAAGCTATCCGCCAACCGGCTGGCCGTCCGGAAAGCCTTCTCCCGGCTGCACTGCATCTGGCCGAGCTGGCCGAAGTTGGTTGCCCTGTCATCCCACACCCCGGCAAACACTACCACCCACCGCTCGCCTGGTTAGGTCTTTCGCGAGGGTAAGTAGCGCCGCCAGACCTTTCAGGTACCCATTGAGCAAGACATTCAGTGCGTGTAGGGCCATGGCCTAACATTCCTGTTTTTGCGTGGTCGTTGAAGCCCGGCTGGCAAGCGGCTGCAGCGCCAGTTCGTCGTGCCGCGTCACATCTTGCCGTCTGCCCCAAGGGTAGCAGACCGCGCTTCGTCTTGCGGGGTAAGGTAGAAGAGGCCGTCTTTGCGCAGGGCGTCGTAGGTGGCGCGAAAACTTTTCAGGTATCCAGGCCCCAACTGCACGGTTTGACCGAGGAGCCCGTCGCAGAGGTATTGCGTGCCAATGCGGCAGAGGCCTGTTTCGATGGAGAGCCCACTGTATCCCGTGAGGTCCCGCAGGCGTTGGGTGAGGCCATAGACAGCGTAGGCGCTGTCGGTATCCGGGCTGAGGAAGACGGAGTAGCTGCGGGTATCCTTGAGATAGATCCAGCGCTTGATCTGCATGGATTCGATGGCATCCAGAATTGCGCCATCGCGGTGGGCGTTCTGTGCGCGCCAGGTGGCAAACAGACTGCGGTCAGCGGCGAAACGGCCGCGCGCCAGATGCAGGATTTCGACGATCTGTTTTCCTTTGCTTTCCTCTGGATCAGTGATGGACGCGAGGAAATCCTGGTAATGCTTGATGAAGCGCCGGGCGGCTGCGGGGTCGATGATCATGCTGAAGGGCGGGTAGATTGGCCGATTGGCAATTCTGGCATGAGTTGGCCTGCAATGGCTGCCCCTTGCAGCCAAATGTGTGCGGATGTGGCATGCTTGAAGGGATGTTTGATACCAGCGTATGTTTGTGCAGTATCAGACGCTAACCCTTATTCTGCTTTGGTGTATGTCTCTCGATTTCTCCACTCTCGATGCGCTGCGTACCCATCACCCGGCATGGCGGTTGTTGCGCTCGGATCATGCGCCGCTGGTGGCGAGTTTTCTGCATCGGGTATTCGTGCTGCCGAATGTGCGGGTGATGGCGGCAGCGGATCTTGCCGAGGCGCTGGAAGATGAGCTGTATGCACTGCGCGCGCAGCTCGATGATGAGCGCGCGTTTCCGAAGTCTGCCACGGAATATCTGACCGATTGGGCTGCGCCGGACAAGGGCTGGCTACGTAAATTCTATAAGCCCGGCACGGATGAGGCGCAGTTTGATCTGACCCCAGCCACCGAGAAGGCCATCGCCTGGCTGGTGCAGCTCTCCGAGCGGCAGTTTGTGGGCACTGAATCGCGTCTGCTGACGCTCTTCGAGCTGCTCAAGCAGATGAGCGAGGGCACCGAGGCTGACCCGGAGCGGCGCATGGCCGAGCTGCAGCGCAAGCGCGACGAGATTGATGCCGAGATGGCCCGCGTGGCTGCTGGCGATATGCAGCTGCTCGATGATACGGCGCTGAAAGACCGTTTCCAGCAATTCACCCAGGGTGCGCGCGAGCTGCTGGCCGATTTCCGAGAGGTGGAGTACAACTTCCGCCAGCTTGACCGCCGCGTGCGCGAGCGTATTGCGATGTGGGAGGGCAGCAAGGGCGCGCTGCTCGAAGATATTCTCGGTGAGCGCGATGCGATTGCCGATTCCGATCAGGGCAAGAGCTTTCGGGCCTTCTGGGATTTTTTGCTCTCCAGCCGCCGCCAGGAGGAACTGACTGCGCTGCTTGAACGTGTGCTGGCGCTGCCGGCGGTGACCGAGATGCAGCCCGATGTGCGTACGCGCCGGGTGCATTACGACTGGCTGGAAGCCGGTGAGCACACGCAGCGCACCGTTGCCGCGCTGTCGCAGCAGTTGCGGCGTTTTCTCGATGATCAGGCGTGGCTGGAGAACCGCCGCATCATGGATATCCTGCATGGCATCGAGAGCAAGGCGCTGGCCCTGCGCGCCGGGTCGCCTGCCGGGATGGTGATGGAGATTGCCGAGCCGCAGGCCGGCATTGATCTGGCGATGGAGCGCCCATTGTTTACGCCTGCGCTCAAGCCGGTGATTTCCAGCCTGGCCTTGCAGGCAGGCGACGAGAATATCGACCCGTCTGCGCTATTCGAGCAGATCGTGGTGGATAAGGCTAAATTGATACATCATATTCGCCATGCGTTGCAGGATGCCGCACAGGTCACGCTGAGCGAGCTGATTGCCGCACAGCCGCTGCAGCAGGGCCTGGCGGAGCTGGTGACGTATCTGCAACTGGGCAGCGATGTGTTCAGTACCGTGGTGGATGAGGCCGTGGCGGAGACCATCACCTGGCAGGCACTATCTGATACGGGCGAGCCAGTTTCGCGCCGGGCGCAGCTGCCGCGCGTGATCTTCATGCGCTGAGGCAGGGCAGAGAAAGAGAAATAGACAGAGACAGAGACAGACATGGAACAGGATGATTTCGCGACACCCGCTGCACCGGCAGCGTCAGCCAGCCTTTCGGCCCTGCTGATCGGGCTGCTCAAGGGGGTGCTGTATCGCGATGGTGATGAACGCCAGTGGGCCGGCCTGCTTGATCTGCAGGCACAGGTGCGTGATTACGTGGTGGTGCTGAACCTGGAACTGGTGCTCGACGAGGCTGAGGGGTATGCCTTCCTCAAGAGCCGCCCGGAGCCCGCCGAGGATGATCCTGCGCCGCGCTTGCCACGCCTGATTGCGCGCCGCCCGCTCTCTTTCCCCGTGAGTCTGCTGCTCGCGCTGTTGCGCAAGAAACTGGCTGAATTCGATGCGGGCGGTGGCGATACGCGCCTCGTGCTGAGCCGCGATGAAATCGTTGAACTGGTGCGCGTGTTTCTGCCTGAAGGCTCCAACGAAGCCCGCCTTATCGACCAGATCGAGAGCACCATCAACAAGGTGGTGGATCTGGGCTTTCTCGCCAAGTTGAAGGCGCCCGCCGGCACGGCTGCAGCCCCGGCCAACTATGAAGTGCGGCGTATTCTGAAGGCATTCGTCGATGCGCAGTGGCTGGCTGATTTTGATGCCCGCCTGGAAGTGTACCGCTCGGCGCTCGCGGCGACCGGTGTGGTGAAGGAAGAGGCATGAACGAAGCGCAAAGTCTCGAACTCGATTTCGTGGCCGATGATGCGCTCTCGGGCTTCCGCCTGATGCGCCTGGAACTCTTCAACTGGGGCACCTTTGATGCCCGCGTGTGGACGCTGCAGCTCGATGGCAAGAATGGTTTGCTCACGGGCGACATTGGCTCCGGCAAATCCACCCTGGTGGATGCCATCACCACGCTGCTCGTGCCCACCCAGCGCATCGCCTACAACAAGGCGGCGGGGGCCGACAGCAAGGAACGTTCGTTGCGCTCCTACGTGCTGGGCCACTACAAATCCGAGCGCAATGAAGTGACAGGTGCTGCCAGACCCGTGTCATTGCGCGACCACAACAGCTATTCGGTGATTCTCGGCGTTTTCCATAATGCCGGTTACGACCAGACGGTGAGCCTTGCCCAGGTATTCTGGATGAAGGATGCGCAGGGTCAGCCAGCGCGTTTCTTCCTCGGCGCCGAGCGGGATATGACGATTGCGGCGGATTTCGCCAATTTCGGCTCTGACATGAACACCCTGCGCAAACGCCTGCGAGGGTCGGGTGCCGAGCTGCATGACACTTTTCCGCCGTATGCCGCATGGTTTCGGCGGCGCTTTGGCATCGAGAATGATCAGGCGCTGGATCTCTTTCACCAGACCGTGTCGATGAAATCCGTGGGCAACCTCACCGATTTCGTGCGCAGCCACATGCTCGAACCCTTCGAGGTGGCACCGCGCATCCAGGCGCTGGTGGGGCATTTCGACGATCTCAACCGCGCCCATCAGGCGGTGCTCAAGGCGCAGCGGCAGGTGGAACTGCTCACCCCGCTGGTGGCCGATACCCGGCGGCATGGCGAGTTCGTTACGGAGGCCGCGCACCTGCGGGTGTGCCGCGACAGCCTGCGTGCCTATTTCGGCGGGCTCAAGCTTGCGCTGCTGGACAAGCGCCTGGGCATCATCGAGGAAGACTGGCAGCGCTCCGATGCGCAGGCCAAACGCTGGGGCAGCCTGCGTGAAGAGCAGGGCCAGCAGATTGCAGATTTGCGCCAGGCCATCAACGACAATGGCGGCGACCGACTGGAGCGCCTCGCCAGCGAGATCCGCCGCCAGCAGCAACTGCGCGACGCCCGCCAGAGCAAGGCTGCACGCTATGGCGAACTGCTTGCCGCGCTGGGCGAAGTGGCTGCCAGCGATGACGCCGGCTTTGTGCTGCAGCGCGGGCAGCTTGGTGGCTTGCGGGAAGCGCTCGCCAATGGCGACAGCGATCTGGAAAACCGCAAATCCGAGATTGCGTTCGAATTCCAGCAGGGGCGGATCGAGCACGAACAGCTCAGTGCCGAGATCGAGAGCCTCAGGCATCGGCGCAGCAACATTGATGCGCAGCAGATCCAGATCCGCACGGCCTTGTGTGCGGCGCTGGGTCTTGATGAAGAAGTCATGCCTTTCGCGGGGGAGCTGATCCAGGTGCGTGACGACGAGCGCGACTGGGAGGGGGCAGCCGAGCGCCTCCTGCGTGGCTTTGGCCTTGCCCTGCTGGTGCCGGATGAGCACTACAAGGCGGTGGCTGCGTGGGTGGAGGCCAGCCATCTGGGCGGGCGTTTCGTGTATTTCCACATGCGCCCGCGCAAGGGCAGCGAAGTGCCCGAGCTGCACCGCGATTCGCTGGTGCGCAAACTCGCCCTCAAGGCCGATTCGCCTTATTACGCCTGGCTGGAACGTGAGCTCGCACACCGCTTCGATTTCGCCTGCTGCGCCACGCAGGATCAGTTTCGCCGCGAAACCCGTGCCATCACACTTGCCGGCCAGATCAAGGACCCCACCGGGCGGCACGAGAAAGACGACCGCTTCCGCATCGACGACCGCAGCCGCTACGTGCTCGGCTGGAGCAATCGCGCCAAGCTGGCTGCGCTGGAAGCCCAGCGCAGCCAGCTTGAAGCACGCGTGGCGGCGCTCGGTGAGCGGATTGCCGGCATTGATGCCGAACGCCGTGCCCTGCGCACCCGTCTTGATGCGCTGCTGCGCCTGGAAGAATTCACCGGCTTCGAAGAGGTCGACTGGGCCAGTGTGGCCGCGCAGATCGCCCGCCTTGAAGACGAGCGCAAGACGCTTGAAGCGGCCTCCGACATCCTTCGCCAGCTCAACGAGCGCCTGCGCGAACTGCTGCAGGCGCACCATGAGACCGAGGAGAAGTTCTTTGCCGCCCACAACGAGCGCTCAAAGGCCGAGCAAAAGCGCAGCGATGCACTGGCCTTGCGCGAGCTGACCGAACAGACCGTGCGCGAAGCCGAACTCTCCGAAGCGATCATTACGGCGCTGGATGCCATCCGCATTGATGCGCTGGGCGAGCATACTTTGTCGGTGGAATCCTGTGATAACCGCGAGCAGGAAGTCCGCAAGCATCTGCAGGACAAGAAAATTGATGACGTGGATCGCAAGATCCGCACGCTGGCAGACCGGATCATCAAGGCCATGGCTGCCTTCAAGGAATCCTTCAAGCTTGAGGCTGCCGATTTCGATGCCAGCCTGGAAGCCGCTTTCGAATACGAGAATCTTCTTGCCCAGCTCAGGCGTGATGATCTGCCGCGTTTCGTGGCCCGTTTCAAGGAACTGCTCAACGTCAACACCATCAACGAGATAGCCAATTTCAACGCCCAGCTGGCCCGTGAGCGCGAAACTATCAAGGAGCGCATTGCCCAGATCAACAAGTCGCTGGGTGAGATTGATTACAATCCCGGCCGCTACATCGTGCTCGAATCACAGCCCAGCCCGGATGCCGAGCTGCGCGACTTCCAGCAGGAACTGCGCGCCTGCACTGAAGGTGCAGTGACAGGCTCCGAAGACGAGCAATATTCCGAAATCAAATTCATGCAGGTGAAAGCCATCATCGACCGCTTCCGTGGCCGCGATGGGCTCACCGAGCAGGATCGGCGCTGGACGGCCAAGGTAACCGATGTGCGCAACTGGTTCCTCTTCGCGGCCAGCGAGCGCTGGCGCGAGGACGATACCGAGCACGAGCACTACTCTGATTCCGGCGGCAAATCCGGCGGGCAGAAAGAGAAGCTTGCCTACACCATTCTCGCCGCCAGTCTGGCCTACCAGTTTGGCCTCGAATGGGGCGCCGTGCGCTCGCGTTCCTTCCGCTTCGTGGTGATCGACGAGGCCTTCGGGCGAGGCTCCGACGAATCGGCTCAATACGGCCTGCGGCTTTTCCGCCAGCTCAACCTGCAACTGCTCATCGTTACTCCACTGCAGAAGATCCACATCATTGAGCCCTTTGTCTCCAGTGTCGGTTTTGTGCATAACGAAGGCGGCCGCGCCTCGAAACTGCGCAACCTCGGCATCGAGGAATACCGCCAGCAGAAAGCGGCGCTGCCACAGGCCGGAGCTGCGCAATGACGTGGAGCACGCCTGCCGATCTCAGAGAGCGCCTTGCCCGGCTATGGGATCGCGGCGAACTCCTGCGTGATGTGGCAAGCGGCACCTCGCGCTTTCCGCTGCGCCTGGCGTGCCGGCTGCCATCCTCACAGGATATGACGGATCACTTTGAGCAGGTGCGCAACTGGGTTGCCACGCTCGCGCAGGCCAAGCTCCTGCGCGTGGAATGGCAGGCGGTGCGCCACCGCGTGCAGGGCACGCAGCGCATGCCTGAGAGCGTCTGGATCGATACCCTTGATGACGCCCTCGGCTGGCTTGGCAGGCGCGGGGAGGTGGCAGCGTTTCTGCGCATTCTTGGCGCTACGCGGCAAACGCTGCCCGAGCTGCTGCCCTGGCTGGAGAAGCGCCCGCTGCAGGCGCTGGATCTGGCGGCTGAATGGCCGCGCCTGCTGGCCGTGGTCGGCTGGCTCAAGGCCCACCCATGCCCCGGCATCTATCTGCGGCAGGTGGATATCCCCGGCGTGCACAGCAAATTCATCGAAGCGCACCGTGCTGTGCTCAGCGAGCTCCTTGATCTGGCCTTGCCGCCTGCCTGTGTTGATGCGGAGAAGACAGGTGCTGCCCAATTTGTCGCCCGCTATGGTTTTCGTGAGAAACCCCTGCGGCTGCGCTGCCGCGTGCTGGACCCGGCTATCCAGACCTTGCCCGGCGTGGCGTGCCCTGATCTCACCCTGGACGCCGAAAGCTTCCGCCGCCTCTCTCTTCCCGGTGTGAGCCGCGTGCTGATCACCGAGAACGAGGTGAACTTCCTCGCGCTGCCGCAGCTTTCCGCCACGCTGGCGGTGTTCGGCTCAGGCTACGGCTGGGATGCGCTGCGCCAGGCCCGCTGGCTGGAGCACTGCGCGATCCACTACTGGGGCGATATCGACACCCACGGGTTCGCGATTCTCGATCAGTTGCGAGGGTGTTTTGGCCATGTAACATCCTTGCTGATGGATCGCCTCACGCTGCATGCCCACGAGCCCTTCTGGGGTTTCGAGAGCAAACAGACCCAGGCAGATCTGCACAGGCTGGGGCCTGAAGAGCAGGCTTTGTATGACGATTTGCGCTTCAACCGCATCCGCGAAGGCTTGCGCCTGGAGCAGGAACATGTCGGTTTTGGGTTCCTGCAGGAAAAATTGGCGCGCCTGCCGGGCTGAGTCGCTGTTCGCGATCTGTCGCGAGAAGGCGTCAACGGGCTGAAGAGCAGCACAGAAACCGGGGTTTCTTCGTATAAATGAGGATTTCGAGCAGCCTATGCTTCGCAGGAATATCATGAACAGCTTCTGGGAGGTATGCGCCGAGCGTAGTGTTCCCGCCCCACCCATCCTGTTTCATGAATATGCAAGACTTACCTGAATAGGATATGCTTTTGGGTATTGGTGGGGGTGATGATGCTTGGCAATTCCCTGGGTGAAATGAGTGGCCGTGGCGTGTCAGGTGAAGTGTTCCCCGGGATGTCTGATGAATTGCCTGATGTGGCGCCGGATCTGGCGGGGTTGGCGCATTCGCTGCCGATGCGGCCGGTGATGACGCAGTGGTATTGGCATCTGGCCTGTGCGCTGGTGTATGTGGTGCTGGCGGTGGTGCTGGTGTATCGGGTGCGGGCCGGGCTGGAGATTCCGGAGCGCACGGCGCTGTTTGCACTCGGAGTGCTCGGTACGTGGCGCCTGTCGTGGTTCCTGACGAATGTGCTGCGGGCTGCAGTGTACGTGAACTGGTGGTTCCCACGCCTGCGCCGTGCTGCGGATGCGCTGGGCAGCGAAGGCCTGGCAGGCGAGGTGTATGTGCTGATCACCTCGTACAGGATGCCACGGGCAGTGACGCTGCGCGTGTTTGAGGCCTTGTTTGCCGAGGCGGCGCGGTATGGCCGCCCGGTGCGCGTGATGGCTTCGATGGCCGGCACCGAAGAGCAGGCACTGGTACGGGCGATCTTCGCGCAGAGCCGGCGGCCGGCGAGCCTGCATCTGGAACTCTTTACGCAGAGTGGGGCGGGCAAGCGTGCGGCGATGGTGGATGTGCTGGCGGCAATCCAGGCACGCCAGCCGGCTGGTGATGCGGTGGTGGCGTTCATGGATGGCGACACACTGCTGGACGCCGGCTCCTTTGCGCGCTGTTTTTCCTTCTTCCGTCTCGATCCCAGGCTTGGTGCGCTGACCACCGATGAGCGGGCGATCACCACGGGCTCTCCCCTGGCGCGGGAATGGTTTGACCTGCGCTTCGCACAGCGGCATCTGTACATGTCGTCGGTGGGGCTGGCGGACCGGGTGCTGACGCTGACCGGGCGTTTTTCCGCGTTTCGTGCCGATATTGCCACCCACACTGATTTCATCCGCATCCTTCGCGAGGATCGTCTCGACCATTGGCGTCTGGGCCGCATCCAGTTTCTTACGGGTGACGACAAGTCTACCTGGTACTGGGTGCTGCGTGAGGGCTGGCGCATGCGCTATGTGCCGGATGTGCGTGCCCACACTTTCGACGCCTTGCCGACGCAGGGCTTTGTGTTGCCCACCATCAGCCTCATGCATCGCTGGTACGGCAACATGCTGCGCACCAATACCCGGGCGCTGGCATTGGGGCCGCGTGTGGGCTGCTTCGTGTGGTGGTCACTGCTTGAGCAGCGCATCTCGATGTGGACCTCACTGGTGGGGCCGGCATATTGCCTGCTGGTACTGAGCGGGCGCATCCATGGTCTGATTGCCGCGTATCTGCTGTGGACGCTGGGAGTGAAGACCCTCCAGAGTCTGTTCATCGGTGTGCCCCGTGGCCGCGTGTCTCCGTTCTACCCATTCCTGCTCTACTACAACCAGGTGGTCGGGGCTCTCGTCAAGATACATATGTCATTCAGGCTGGATCGCCAGCGATGGACGCGCCAGGGAACTGGTGCTGCCGCTGCGCCCGTGCGGCGCTTTAACCGGGTGCTCTCGCCCGTGCTGACGGCGGCGGCTTATGCGGTGTTCCTGTTTGCCGTGAGTGCGGCGGCGCTGCACAAGCCACATCTCGACGAGGCGCGCACCCAGCGCCAGCTGGAGCGCATGCTGGCCGAGGCCAAACCGGGGGGCGTGGTGCGCGTGGCCGCCGGAGATCTGCACCTGATGCGCCCTCTCGTAGTCAAGCGCGATGATGTGACGATCGAAGGTGCCGGGGTGGGGCGCAGCAATTTTCTCGCGGATTTCTCCAGCGATGGGCTGGAGAATCCGGCGATGATCGTGGTGCGTGGCGAATTGCCCGAGGATGTGCCGACCGAGCGCCGCGCCCAGCTTGCCGAGCCGCTTGCCGCCGCACAGACGAAGCTGGTGCTGACCCATGCGTTGCCTCTGCATGCGGGGGATTTCGTGGAGCTGCGCGAGAGCAACGACCAGCCCTTTCTTAACGCGCTGGGTGCCGGCACCTGGACCAAACCGCTGCCGCCGCTGCGTCAATCCCTCGCACGCGTGGCTGTAGTCGCCGGCAATACGCTCACGCTGGAGCATCCTGCCGGTGACGATTTCGCCAGAAATACCAGTGTCAGTGTGGTGCAATTGCGGCGTGGCATTGCTCTCCGTGGAATGACATTGCATTACGATCTGGGCGCTGAACCATCGGCTGAACTGTATGCTAATGCCCGCCCGCATCGTGCGGTAGATGGCATCCTGCTGGTGGGTGCCGCGCAGACGCAGATCGAGGATGTGCAGGTCCTCTCGGCTGGCCGGCATCCACTCAATATTGATACCAGCTACGCCCCCAGCGTACGCAACGTACGCCTGGAGGGTGCGTGGAACAAAGGCGCTGGTGAGACCGGGCAAATGCGCATCGTGCGCACCGATTACGGCAACTTTGAGCACCTGATGCTGCTGGGGCTCAAACACCTGAGCTTTCAGTGGTCCAGCCATGACAATTCGATTAGCCAGCTGGATTCCGATTCCAATGTGAGTTTCCGAGGGGGCTACAGCCACCGCAACCGCATCACCGTTGCCCATCTGGTGCTGCGCCCGAACTACCCTTGGCCGCGTGTAGCGCGCACACCGCTGCATGCCCCGTGGGCACCGCCCGATGGTGCTGGCAATGTGGTGCTGGCGCCTGATGGTAGGGCGATTCCGGCGGAGGATCTGCCAGCGTCGCTGCTCGCGGAGAAGTGATACCAGGCTCGTGGCGCATGCAAGCGTCGAGTTGGCGTCACAGTCGTACTGCTGCTGTCAATCAACTCCCTTCCGTTAGTGTCTTCACCACGGCGCCGACTACCGCCTGCCAGTCTCCCATCGCTGGCTGGCGGAACTGCAGCAGGGTGGGGTACCAGGGGCTGTCGGTGCGGGTTTCCAGCCAGCGCCAGCAACTGTCGTAGCGATTCAGCAGCCACACCGGGCGCGCCAGGGCGCCTGCAAGGTGGGCGATCACCGTATCCACGCTGATCACCAGATCCAGCGCCTGCACCAATGCTGCCGTGCTGGCCATGTCGGTCAACTCCCCGGTCCAGTCAAGCAGCGGCAGGGTGTTGGCGGGTGCGTTCTTTTGCAGTGACACGAAGTGCACGCGCCCCAGTGCGAAGAGCGGGGCCAGCAGCTCCACCGGGATCGAGCGCCGCGTATCCGTGCGCAGCCCCGGATTGCCGGCCCAGGCAATGCCCACTTTCAGGCCGGGATAAGCGTCCAGGCGCGCCTGGAAGCGGGCGGTTTCCTCCGCTGGAGCCTGCAGATAGGGTACAGTCGCCGGGATGTTGCCCAGCGTGGTGCCAAAGGCACTGATCAGATTATGCAGCGGCACGCGCAGATCAAAAGGCCCATGCAGTGCCCCCTGTGCCACCACCTCATCAATATACGGGCAAGCCGCAAAGAGCCGCACCAGCGTGGGTTGCACCTCCAGCACTACGCGCGCGCCCTGTGCTTTCAGCAGCATGGCATAGCGCACAAACTGGACTGAGTCGCCCAGCCCCGCATCAGCTGAAATCACCACCGTGCGCCCGTTCAGATCAACCCGCGCGCCCGTCCCATTGCCCAGCACATGGTGCTGGTTGCCAAAGCCACGATCCTTGTAAATCCAGTCCAGCCCCAGCGCGCCCTGTTCGAAATCACCCAGCTTGAGCCGCGCAAACCCCTGCTGGATGTGCGAGGCCGAATGTTGCGGGTCTGCCACAATCGCCTTATCGAAGAGCGCCACGGCATCCTGCGTGTGCCCTGTATCCATCGCAATCATCCCCAGTGCGCAATACACCTCTGCCGGGCTGCCGGTGTGGGGCAGGGCAGCCTCATACGAAGCCCGCGCCTCATCCGGGCGGCCCAGAGCCAGCAGCGTCTCGGCAAGGCCGACGAGCCCGTCGTAGCGCTGTGGATTTCCCTGCAGGGCTATGCGAAACAGCGCTTCCGCCTGCGCCGGATTGCCCCCCTGTAGTGCGGCCCTGGCCTGTGCCAGTGCTGCCTGTACATCAGTTGAGGGCGTACCGATGGCAGCCTCGCCGCCCAGGCGCTTGCGCAGAATGAACTCGATGCCAGATTCTGCGAACATCCCACGGGTCTGGTCCTGGCGCGGCAGATCGCGATTGAAGCCCGCATCCAGCAGCTCCATCTTGATCACCTCCACCTCATCCAGAAAGCTCCCGATCAGGCTGAACAGGCTTACCGAGCGAGGCGACCAGCTCTTCGCCTTGGCGATGGTGAAGGTCCACTTGTGATCCGGGTTGAAGCTCGAAGGCCACACCTGCTGCTCATACAGATCCTCATCCGGCACCGAGATGATCAGATAGCCGCCCGGCTTGCAGATCCTGATCCAGTTGCGCAGGCTCACTGCCGGGTCACGCAGATGCTCCAGGCAATGGCTTGAATGCACAAAATCATAAGTGTTGTCAGCCACGCCCTCCATCAGCATCGCATCCCCATCGGGAATGTCCCAGGGCTTCACCGCCCCCATCAGTGGGAAGAACGATGTCAGCTGGCTCAGCGGATCGGTGCCACAACCTATGTCAATGCCATTGCCGCGAAACCACCGCGTCGCAAAGCGATGATCGGTAATTCTGCGCATCAACTGCTTGCTGGTTTCTGCGGTCACGATTGCCTCTGTGCTGGATAGTGAAATTCTGCGGAACGGCCCGGCTGCCCTCAACATCAGCCTTCACAGCATATCAGCCCCCCATCGCAGCATTGCCCCCAAGACCCTGTACGGAAGGGTGGAGGTGCCTGGCGAGCGCTGAAATCCCGGCTGATTGTAATAGGTAGCCAAAGCCGAAGGTGTCGGAAGATGCTGCGCTTTTCAGGCTGACTCCTCGGCATTCTGCGCCGGTTTGCGCAAGGGCGCGGCGAAGCCGGAACAATGGAGCGCAGCGCAATTGCGCCGCATGGGGAGTCTTGGGGCTCAATAATGGCGGGTTGTGGGAGATGTTTTCATTTGCGCCCTCCGGGCGGAGGCTTGACCGGTGCAATTCCGCTTCGCTCCATTGTTCCCTGCGGCACCCTACGAAAAGCCGGCGCGGTGGGGGATGTGGCGTGTACCAATCACCCACTCAAAAGTTTCCAGGATCAAACTCCCAACGCATCGCCAGGCCAATTCCCCAACAAAAAGGGCGCGCCCGCAGGCACGCCCCATCGCTCCACCCGAACAGGCATTTACAGCTTGAACTGCCCCACCAGCTTCTGCAGCGTCTGCGAGAGTTCGTGCAACTGGTTCGAAGTCTGTGCCGCCGATTGTACCGCCACGTCCGTATCGCTCGCCATGCGTGTCACCTGCTCGGCAGCGCGGGCCATGTCGTTGGTGGCGGCAGACTGCTCCCGCGTAGCCTCCGCAATATCGCGGATACCGCGCATCACCTCGTTCATCTGCGCATCGATCCCGGCCATGTGCTGTGCCACCTCATGCGAGGTTTCCACGCCCTCAGTTACCGAACTGCGCGTGCTGTTCATATCTTTCAGCGCAGAAGAAATCTCCGTGTGATTCGATTCGATCAGCTTGCCGATCTCCACCGTAGCGTTTGCCGTGCGCTCTGCCAGCTTGCGCACCTCGTCAGCCACCACCGAGAAGCCACGGCCCTGCTCACCGGCGCGTGCTGCCTCAATGGCCGCATTCAGCGCCAGCAGATTGGTTTGCTCCGCAATCTCCTTGATCACACCCACGATGCTCGTGATCTGCTCCGAAGCCAGGCCCAGGCGCCCCAGCGTTGCCGAAAGCTGCTCCACCGCGCCGGAGATGCGGTCGATCCGCTCAGCCAGCTCCTGCACCGCCACAGCAGACTCCTGCGACACCCGCCCCGTGTCGATAGCCGAACTCTCCACCGCCTGCGCGTTATCCGCAATATGGTTGATGCTCACCGTAATCTCTTCGATGGTGGCTGCTGTCGAGCTGGAAAGATCCGCCTGCTTAAGCGAATCAGCCGATAGCGTGCGGGTGGCCTGCTTCAGGCTCAGCACTGCCGTATCCATCTGCTCCGACTGCGTGCGCACCGCCAGGAACATCTCCCGTAGGCTGCTGATGAAGCGGTTGAAGGCTTCCGCTGTCAGCCCGATCTCATCACGCCGCCCCACCGCTAGCGCATGCGTCAGATCACCGCCGCCCGAAGCAATCTCCGTCAGCGCATCGCGCAGGCGCGTCAGCCCACCCAGCAATTGCCGCAACGCAATGTTTGCGATGACAATGGCAATCACCCCGAGCACGATACCCACCAGCACCAGCAAAACCAGCATATTGTTGAGCGGCGCGAAAATCTTGTCGTGATCGATCACTGTCCCCAGCAGCCAATCCGTGCCCGCCACCGGTGTCAGGCTCACCAGCATTGCGCGCCCGCCGATTTGCACCTCTTCGAGCTTCCTTGCGTCCGCCATGCGGCTCAGCGCATCCGTCGTCAGCCCCGGCATCACCTCATTCACATCCTTCAGCGTCGAATCCTGTGCAGGGTGCGCCACGATCTTCCCGTCACGCGTCACCAGAAATGCGTACCCATCCCCATTCAGGCGGATATCCTGTGTCAGCTTCACAATTCCTTCCAGCGCGATATCGCCCCCCACCACGCCGATCATGCTGCCGTTTTCCATCACCGGCGCAGCAAAGGTCACCCCCAGCTTCTTCGTCGAAACAAAGATATACGGTGCCGTCAGCGCAGCCGTCTTTTCCTCGGCCACCTTCTTGTACCACGCACGCGAAGTCGGGTCGTAACCCTCAGATGGCTTCTTCTCCGGCGTGAAATACATCATGCGCTTGTCGCCAAAGCCCACAAAGGTCTGATCAAAGCGCCCGCCATCCTTCGCCACCGTCAGTGCCAGATAAGGCTCGCCTGTGTTTGAAATCCGTGCCGCAGCAGCCTGCACCGCATCCGAGCGCTGCCCCGCCCAGCGCGTCAGCGCCTCCCCGCTGCCTGTCACCGCAGCCTGAATTTCCCGTTCCACGCCGCCACTGATCTCCGCTTTCATGCGCTGATACGCCACGGAGGAAAGAATCACAATAATCGCCGCCACCAGGACGGATACAAACGCAATGAGTCTGGATCGAAGGGTCATGACTAAGACTTTTGTATTACCAACAAAGAAGTAAGGGTTAACGGCAGGCCGGCGCAAGCCTTGAATATTCAGGCAAAAATCGATCCGCGTTGCCCAACAACCCTCAACGTATCCGCCACAAAGCCAGCCCCCGTTTTGTTTTGCCGAGTGCCGCCTTTTGCAGGGTCGGAACAATGCGGCAGAACTGAATTGCACCGGCCAAGCCTCTGCGCGGAGGGCGCAAACCAGCTGATCGTTACCCCGGAAGCTCGTGGGAGTGATCAAACGCGATTGGCGCCTCACCGTTGTGCGATTTTCGTAGGGTGTCAATGAGCGCAGCGAATTGCACCTTCCGCGTGAAGTTCTGCCGCGCCGCTCTCGCGTTTCGTAGGGTGCCGATGGGAACAATGCAGAGCAGCGCAATTGCGCCTATCAAGCCTTGGCCCGCAGGGTACAAGCATTTACCACCGCAATTGCTGCATAAACCGGATGTCCGTTCGGTGCAATTCGCTTTGCTCATTGGCGCCCTGCAGCATTGCCCCGGGCACCCTTGGGCGCCAAACCGTACAGTGCTTTTGCACGCAAAGAATCCTGCGCGGATCGGCTCAGCAAAAATGGGGGGCTTTGAGGGGAGGGGGAAAAACCGGAAGCAGAAATGAAAAATGCCTGCGAGTGCAGGCATTTTTCTGAATTTGGCAGGGGTAGAAGGACTCGAACCTTCGGATGCTGGATTCAGAATCCAGTGCCTTACCAACTTGGCGATACCCCAACTAGTCCGTTTGCGCTGTTGTGCTCAACCGGAAAGAGCGCGCATATTACAGCATAAATTTTAGAAAGGGAAGCCCTTTGTGCAATTTTCTCAATTTCCCGGTTTTCCCCCTCCGTCCCAAGAAGAACGCTGGGCGCGCTTCTTCACGCCAGAGTCCGCAGAAATTTCAGCTCCGCACCCCCTCAGAGAAACCGCGAAATGTCAAATGGTTATTGTGTCACGTGGAAATGAAGCATGCCCAAAAATAAACAGTTCAATGCGATAGGCACCTCCACCGCCGCATGATTTTCGTAGGTGCCAATGAGCACAGCGAATTGCACCTTCCGCGTGAGGTTTCTCCGCAACGAGCCATCCAGTTCGAGCACCCCCATGCCATCGACAGGCGAACCGCCACAAACAGCTTCAACCCAAACCATCCCCGCATCACCACCACGGAGAACCGTGGGGGTGTTCAAAACCGGAATGCGTGTTCGGTGCGATTCGCTTTGCTCATTGGCACCCTTGCAAAACCGGCACCGCAGTCACCACGCCACTTCTGTCGACCACTGTTTTTCGCAGGGCACCGCAGGGAACAATGCAGCGAAGCGGAATTGCGCCGGTCGCCCCTCCGCCCGGAGGGTACAAGCATTTCATTGCTCAAACACCTAAAACCCTAATGGCATGTACGGGAAAACCAATACATGCATGGCTCATCGGCCAGGAGGCGGTTCGTCTCACCTGCACACCCGTCTACGCACAATTTGTATATTTCTGTGAAATAGTCGACATTCGGAATCGCTTCGTGTGATTTAGTATCTGCATTGTAGTCAGCGTCATCGCATCGGTTTCAGCCAGTGCTGCGCACGGTTCAGACTTTTGTCTGTGTGTGCGTATGCGAAAACAATTGGCGTTTCCTTTTGCTTGTTCGCGAGGTTGAAAGCTCACACGCCTCGTTGTCGCGACTACATTGCATGCTATCGGGGGAGAACGCATGGCCAATAGGGCCACTCGGGTCAATCGCGGCCTGGTTGGCATACTATTGGTTTGGCCGTGCTCCTGCCGTGGTGGCTTGCGGTTGTTGTTAGCCGCCACCGCATATTTTTTCTGGATGTTGTCGCGGGTGCCAGTCCGCGAGCTGATGTGCTTACTGCTAAGCAGGAGCGTACATGCCTGCGACGCTGGGCGGCTTCGTCATCTGCCCGGTTCTCACGTCTCTGGCTTTGTATGGTCAATGTCTCGTTCCCATCGTCATGCTCGGCGCTGCGCTGGGATCCTCGTTGCGGCGGTGTAGTCGTGCCGCACTGTTTTCCGCTGCGGCAGCACTATGACAAGTCGCATTGCCAAAAGCGGCAACAACGCTGGTAAAGCATTCCTTGGTTGTGCCTGCTTCCCCGATTGCCACTACATCCGCGTTATTGAACAAGGGCCGGCCGAAAAACTGGCCATCAAAACATGGTAATACGCCAAGCCACGTCTTACGCTGCATTTCAAAACCCATTAGCGTACAAATAATACCAGCACATTCCCACCGCGCCGCCTTTCGTAGGGCTCCGCAGGGAGCAACGACGCGCCGCTCATTCCCTGATTGTTCTCACGGTTCCCCTGCGGGAATGCAGACACACCGCTCCGCGGTGACCGCGCCACCATGCTTGCCCGGATAACGATCTTCCCCGCCTTAAAAGCAAAACCAGTAAACCGTCATAGCCTATTCCAGTAGTGTGCCATGATCGTGAGTGGGGTTCCCCGCAGAGCGGTGAGACGTACTCTCCCACGGAGAACTGTGGGGCGTTCAAAAACGGAATACGCGTTTGGTGCAATTCGCTTTGCTCGTGGGCATCCCACAAAATCGGCATCCTGCCCGAACGTCCGAACTCCGGGTTCGCAAAAACCTAAGCAAAGTGGTGACGATAACCTTTCTGGCAACGTGGGGCTTTCATCTCGCCTGATGGTGGTCATCGCGCTCCCTGCTTTGTTTGAGACACACCGCTCACCCCACGCATGCATCTTTTCGTGCATCGCGCTGCAAGTTGGTGCGTGCCCGATGGTATGCCGACGAACTAAGCATTCTGGGCGGAGAATGTCTCTGGCTTGTGTCCGATTGTTTCGGCGAGACTAATTTTGTAATTCACCGTGAAATCGTTCCTGAGATCCGGAGGGCTGGGCTGGCATACTGAAATCGCTTTCATAGAATAAAGCAGAGAAGTGGCTGAATGATTGTTGTCTGCTTGCTGGTTGTTTTCAGGTTCATCAACTGGCTTTACAGATGGCACCAACTCAGTTTGTCACTCAGTTGGTCCACATCTTTCAGTGCTTCTTATTCCCGCGCTCAATGCGCATTCCCGTATCGGTACGCCAGCATCGTCATGCCGTCTTCATGTTGCCGTCGGAATATGTCGCAGCGAATTGACGGGTGTGTAAATAGAGCAGTTTCCCCAAGTTTCGTAGGCACCAGCACGCGTCGCCGCAGCCAAAAGCTGCGCCGCAGGGCTGATCAACATGGAGGGCAGGTCGCGTGTTAACTAGAGCTGCGAACTGGTCATGGACAGGCAAAACCCAGGGCATCCGTGCGCGGATTCCCCTCATCGGCTGCATTGAAACAGCCCTCGGCCCCACACTCACAGTCCTCACCCTCGTCATCTGCGCCATCTGGCTTGGAGTCGATTTCGGCCTGCAATACGTACTGCTCTCCCTGCTTGCCTTTCTGCTGCTCTTTCCCGGCATTCTCAGCCTCTCCGAGAGCCGCACCCACATGTTTGGCCGCTCGCTCAGTGCATGGTTTGCTGTTTGCATAAGCTTATACATATTTGGCTACGTCTCCGGCACCCTCCGCTACTACGATTCCCGCGTGGTTCTCGCCTGGGTAGTGCTCACGCCCGTTGTCCTGTTTGCCGGGCACGAACTGGCCCGTCGCATCGTATACAACGTTCTCTCCAGCTCCTCGCGCAGCGCCGTCATTATCGGCGGCAACGAAACCGGCTCCATGCTCGCCGGCTACTTCCGTGGCAATCACTACTCCGGCATCGAATTCAAAGGCTTCTTCGATGATCGCGGGCGCGATCGCATCGGCCAGATCGTCGGCGATCTCCCCATGCTCGGCGATCTCACCCACCTTGCCGACTACGTCCGTGCCAACAATATCGAGCAGATCTACATCACCCTGCCCATGGCCTCCCAGCCGCGTGTCATCGCGCTGCTTGATGCCCTTAAAGACACCACCTCATCCATTTTCTTTGTGCCAGACATCTTCATCACCGATGTCATTCAGGGCCGGGTGGACATGCTTGAAGGCATCCCCGTCGTTGCCGTCTGCGAAAGCCCATTTGCTGGTGTCAGTGGCGTCGTCAAGCGCCTCGAAGACCTCACGCTCGCCAGCATCATTCTTCTGCTGATTTCGCCACTTCTGCTTGCCTGCGCCATCGCCGTTCGCATCTCTTCGCCCGGCCCGATTATCTTCCGGCAGCGTCGTTATGGTCTCGATGGGCAAGAAATCTACGTCTACAAATTTCGCTCCATGACCACCACTGATGATGGTGCCGTCGTCCGCCAGGCCACCCGCAATGATGCCCGCGTCACCCGTGTTGGCGCCTTCCTGCGCAGAACTTCGCTGGACGAACTCCCCCAGTTTATCAACGTGCTCCAGGGCCGCATGAGCATCGTCGGCCCCCGCCCACACGCCGTAGCCCACAACGAGCAATATCGCAAGCTCATCAAGGGTTACATGGTTCGCCACAAAGTGCGCCCCGGCATCACCGGCTTCGCCCAGATCAATGGCGCCCGTGGCGAAACAGACACCGTCGACAAGATGGAGCGCCGCATCCAGCTTGATCTCTACTACCTCCGCAACTGGTCCCTCGCACTTGATCTCAAAATCATCCTGCGCACCGTTGGGCTCGTTGCCAAAGATAGCGCAGCGTACTAAAGGGTATGAAAAATGGGCACGCAATTCACACGCATCGCGTTTCCAGAGATTCAGCACTACAAAAATTTGATATGGATTGAGAACTGGTTCTCACTTACTTCTGAAGGGGCTGACGTAATATGAAGTTGGAGACAGGTGTTTTCTATAAGAACGCTAATAAAAGACAAATTTCGGATGAGCTTTGGTTGCATAAGGCCTTTTCTGGTGTCATGCCCGAACGGGTAGGACTGAAACCGTCTAAGTGTGGAGGCGTATCTTGAACATCTATATTCGTTGTGCATTGGTAATGGTGGCCAGTCTTGCAATTTGGCTCAACTCCACTGCAGCGTCACATGACAAAATCGTGCAAACCGCGTCGAGTGTCACGCAGAATCAATTCTCACGGCAAGTGTCCTTACCACTGCAGCCCGTCGCCTGGACGTGTACCTCCCAGTGCGGCGCAGCACAGCTAAAAGATAACTGATCGCCTGGCGATGCGCCTATGTTTGCCGCGTTACAGGTGAAGGTGTTGCCTGCTGTAATGTCAATAACATAAATCATGGGCATATCGCAGAGGGATTGATCTACACGATGTTCTCGGGGTCTAGCCGGCAATGCCAATCCTGATCTGTGTGACCAGGGTAGGGGTAATAATTTGTGCCGGCTGGGTAGCAAAGATGGAAATTCGCCAATAAGGAAGAAGTGCGGAAATCCATCCACACGGAAGGCAAACTTCCACGCATTCGGATCGCACGTCATGCTGTTTCAACCAATCATTCTTTCCGGGGGCTCCGGCACCCGTCTCTGGCCCGCCTCCCGCGAGTCATACCCCAAGCAGCTGCTTCCCCTCACGGGTGCACAGTCCCTCCTGCAGATCACCGCAGGCCGTCTTGATGGCTTCGATGCCGGCATCCCGATAGCCGCCCCCATCGTTGTCACCAATGAAGATCACCGCTTCATCATTGCCGAGCAACTCCGCCAGGTCGGCAAGGTCGCCAGCCGCATCGTGCTTGAGCCCATCGGGCGCAACACTGCCCCCGCGCTCCAGCTTGCCGCCCTCATCGCCACTGCCGAAGGGGAAGACCCCATCCTCCTCGTTATGCCGGCGGACCAGATCGTCACCGATAACCCCGCCTTCCTCTCCGCCATGGAAGAGGGGCTCAAACAAGCCAAAAAAGGCGCCATCGTCACCTTCGGCATCGTCCCCGACCATCCCGAAACCGGCTATGGCTACCTCCGCACCGGCGCCCTCGTGGCCGGCGCCCGCAGCGCCCGTCAGCTCTCCGCCTTTATCGAAAAGCCCGATGCCCAGCGTGCCGCAGAATACATCGCCGCTGGCCACCACCTCTGGAATGCCGGCATCTTCATGCTTCGCGCCAGCCTCTGGCTCAAAGCCCTCGCCACCCTCCAGCCCGAAATCGCCCAGGCCTGCGAAGCCGCAGTCAAGGGCGCCGAGCAGGATAACGATTTCATCCGTGTCGATGCCCAGGCCTTCACCAAAAGCCCCGCTAACTCCATCGACTATGCCGTCATGGAGCACCTCCCCGAGCACCCCGAGCTGGGCAGCGTTGTTGTTGTCCCCATGAGTGCCGGGTGGAGCGATGTCGGCGCCTGGGATGCCCTCTGGAAAGTCAGCGCCAAAGATGATGCGGGCAACGTCCTCCAGGGCCATGTCATGCTCGAAGACACCACCAACAGCCTCATCTTCTCCAAGAGCCGCCTCGTTGCTGCTATCGGCGTCAAAGATCTCGTCATCGTCGAAACCGCCGATGCCGTCATGGTCGTCGATAAATCCCACGCCCAGGATGTGCGCCATATCGTCGCCCGCCTCAAGCTCGAAGATAAGCCCCTCGTCGCCCAGCATCGCAAGGTCTATCGCCCCTGGGGCTCTTACGACAGCGTCGATGAAGGCGCGCGCTTCCAGGTCAAACGCATCATTGTCAACCCCGGCGCCCGCCTCAGCCTGCAGATGCATCACCACCGCGCCGAGCACTGGATCGTCGTGCGCGGCACTGCCGAAATTACCCGCGATGGAGAAACCTTTCTCCTCAGCGAAAACCAATCCACCTACATCCCGCTGGGCGCCAACCACCGCCTCGCCAACCCCGGCAAAGTGCCGCTCGAACTCATCGAAGTCCAGTCAGGCGCCTATCTTGGCGAAGACGACATCGTCCGCTTCGAAGACACCTACGGGAGGGTCGCCGCAGCCGTATAGAGCCACCTACCCAGCCCCACAGAACCCGAATTTCCGCATAGCGGCTTAGCAACCCCTGGCCGCTATTCATACCGGATAAACCGATTGATCAACGAATTACAGGTGAAAATCCAATGAAGAAAGCACTCATCACAGGCATCACCGGGCAAGACGGCTCCTACCTCGCCGAACTCCTGCTCTCCAAGGGCTACGAAGTCCACGGCATCAAGCGCCGCTCCTCACTCTTCAACACCCAGCGCATCGATCACCTGTATCAGGACCCCCACATCGAAGATGCCCGCTTCAAGCTCCATTATGGCGACCTCTCCGACACCTCCAACCTCACGCGCATCCTCCGCGAGGTCGTGCCAGATGAAGTCTACAACCTCGGCGCCCAGTCCCACGTCGCCGTCTCCTTCGAATCTCCCGAGTACACCGCCGATGTCGATGCCATAGGCGCATTGCGCCTGCTCGAAGCCATCCGCTTCCTCGGCCTAGAAAACAAAACCCGCTTCTATCAGGCATCCACCTCCGAGCTCTACGGCCTCGTGCAGGAAACCCCCCAGAAGGAAACTACCCCCTTCTACCCCCGCAGCCCGTACGCTGTCGCCAAGCTTTACGCCTACTGGATCACCGTCAACTATCGTGAAGCCTACGGGCTCTATGCTTGCAACGGCATCCTCTTCAACCACGAATCCCCGCGCCGTGGCGAAACCTTCGTCACACGCAAAATCACCCGTGGCCTCGCCAATATCGCCCTCGGCCTCGAATCCTGCCTCTACATGGGCAACATCGATTCCCTGCGCGATTGGGGCCACGCCAAAGATTACGTCCGCATGCAGTGGCTCATGCTCCAGCAGGATAAGCCCGAAGATTTCGTCATCGCCACCGGCCAGCAGCATACCGTCCGCCAGTTCATCGAATGGAGCGCCCTTGAGCTTGGCATCCATCTCGAATTTGAAGGCAGCGGCGTCAACGAAACCGCCCGTGTCGTCAAGGTAGAGGGCGATAAAGCCATCGCCGTCAAACCCGGCGATGTCATCCTGCGGATTGATCCCCGCTACTTCCGCCCCTCAGAGGTCGAAACCCTTCTTGGTGATCCTGCCAAGGCCAAGGCCCGCCTTGGCTGGGAGCCCGAAATTGGCGTTCGCCAGATGTGTGCCGAAATGGTCGCCAACGATCTTCGCGATGCCCAGCGATCCGCGCTCCTCAAAAAGCACGGTTTCGATGTTCCGGTCGCCGTGGAGCATTGAAAATGTCTTCCCGCCGGATCGCTCTTGCAGTCCGGCGCTCTGCCCAGCACAGCAGAGCTTGCAGGCGAATGACTGTGCAGGGGCGATTGCGTAAGTCTCGGCGTGGCCTGTGTGGGGCCGCAACTCTCCACCCGAACCGGGCAGGCACTTTGCCTGAGGCCGCCCGGCTCACCGCTTGCTGAAACACCCAGGCCAAAACAACAGGATATTTCCAAATGGACCCGAAACAGCAAAAGATCTTCGTCGCAGGCCATCGTGGCATGGTCGGCTCCGCCATCGTCCGCCAGCTCCAGGCACAGGGCTACGCCAATATCATCACGCGTACCCATGCCGAGCTCGATCTCACCGATCAGGCCGCCGTGCGCGCCTTTTTCGCCCAGGAAAAACCCGATCAGGTCTACCTCGCCGCAGCCAAAGTTGGTGGCATCCATGCCAACAACACCTATCCCGCCGAATTCATCTACAAAAACCTCATGATCGAGGCCAACGTCATCGATGCGGCCTACCGCAATGGCGTGCAAAAACTCCTCTTTCTCGGCTCCAGCTGCATCTACCCCAAGGCCGTTCCCCAGCCCATGAGGGAAGATGCCCTCCTCACGGGCCCTCTGGAGCCCACCAATGAGCCCTACGCCATTGCAAAGATCGCCGGCATCAAGCTTTGCGAAAGCTACAACCGCCAGTACAGCACCGACTATCGCAGCGTGATGCCGACCAATCTCTATGGTCCTGGCGATAACTACCACCTCGCCAATAGCCATGTACTCCCGGCCATGATCCGCAAATTCCATCTCGCCAAGCTCGCGATGGAGGGCAATATTGCCGGAATCATTGCAGACGAGCAGAAATACGGTGCCATCCCCCCCGATATCAAAGCCATGATCGGGCTGGACCCCGATTCCCCTATCACTCTCCAGTCAAAGACTACCCCCAAAGGCGAGGTCGTGCTATGGGGAACAGGCACTGTCTACCGCGAATTTCTGCACGTGGACGATATGGCTTCCGCCAGTGTTTTTGTGATGAACCTTGATAAAGCGACCTACGATGCGAATACAGAGCCAATGTGTTCGCACATCAATGTTGGATATGGGTCAGATTTAACTATTAAGGAAACAGCAGAAGTCGTCGCCAACGCCGTTGGGTATAAAGGAGGCTTCATGTTTGATATATCCAAACCAGATGGACCTTCAAAAAAATTGATGGATAGTGTGCGATTAAATGAAATGGGATGGAAACCAAAATTGAATCTGCAACTGGGAATAAATAAAACTGTTTCTGCTTATAAAAAGTAAAAAATTTAGAATTTAAATAGTGAATTTTCTTTATGTATAACATTTTGGTGTGGTGATGTTGTGTATAAAAAAATCAAAGGTTTTTTTTGGAAAAAAATTTTTAGCCCAATATATTGTTGGTGCTTAAAAAGAAAAGGGATTGTTGTTGGCCGCCAAGTTATATTCTTTGGCTGGCCAATAATTGAATGCAAAGCAAAGGGGCAAATTTTTATTGGTGATAACGTAGTTCTTTGTTCTGATCCTCTTTTTACGGCTTTAGGTGTTAGGCAAAAGGTAATAATTAGAGCTATTACGGAGGATGCTCTAATAGTTTTAGGAAATAATGTTGGTGCGAGCGGGGTAACTATATGTGCAGCCAAAAGCATTAGGATTTTAGAGAATACAATTCTTGGAGCTAATGTATTGATAATGGATACGGATTTTCATTCGATCGAACCCAAAGGAAGACGCCGGTCTGGATTAAAAAATGCAAAAGTGATTCCAATAATTATAAATGAAAATGTTTTTGTTGGCGCAGGGTCGATGGTGCTAAAGGGTGCGGTGATTAATAAAAATTCAGTAATAGGGGCAATGAGTTTAGTTGCTAGTGAAATCGAAGCCTCTTGTATTGCCGTTGGAGTCCCTGCAAAGTGTGTTAAGTATATAAATTAAAATGAAAAATAAAAATATTGAATATGTAATTAAAAAATTAATCGGTGGGTTAAGTGCGAATTTATTTGCGCAAATCGTTAGTTTTCTTATACAGATTGTGTCTGTGCCAGTTTTTTTAAAGTATTTGGATCTGAAGGAGTATGGCTATTGGATTGTGTTGTCTGCAGCCCCCGCTTATTTTTCGATGGCAGATGGAGGTATCGTTTCTGTAGCAATAAATAAAATGACAATATTAGCAAGTAAGGGAGAAACAGAGTCGGCGAATAGAGTGTTTTCAAGTTCACTTAGTTTTTTGACTGTTTCCGTTTTGGTGGTTGAAGCTATTTTTATATTTGCATTATATTTTGTTGATAGTGAACTTGTTTCGTATCGTGGGTGGAAGGTTATTTTAGTAATTCTAATTACTAATACTGTGGTATCTATGTATGCTGGGTTGATAGATGCTGTTTTTCGAGCTTCAAATAAATATGCTCAAGGTACATATATTATTAATTGTATTAGAGTTGCAGAGTGGCTGGTAGGAGTTTTGGGTCTTGTTTTTTTTAAAGAATTATTAGGGGTGGCTGTCGGTCTGCTTGTTGGAAGAAGTTTAGTGACATTGCTGATAGTTATATATGCTTCGCGTGTTTGTAATGAATTTAAATGGACATTTAAAAATGGATCTTTTAAAGATGTTCGTAAGATGTTAATGCCGGCGGCTGGTTTTATAGCGTTTCCAATTGGGAATGCTATTTCTATACAAGGCATGAGTATGTTGGTCGGCGGACTTATGGGGATGCCTGTTGTTGCCGTTTTTAATAGTTATAGAACAGTTTCTAGAGCTGTTGTTCAAATAGTTGCTGTTGTCAGTCACACTTTATGGCCAGAATTCTCAAGGATTTATGGCAAAGGGAATATGCCTTTATTGGCTCAAGTATTTTGGAAGGGGTTTTTTTTGACAATACTTACGGCTTTGCTAGCTGCTGCATGTATGTATTTAACGATGCCATATGTACTCAAAACATGGACGCACGGTAAGATTATATTCAATGAAAGATATGGATTGCTTTTCGCTCTAGCAACGTTAGCAGCTAGCCTGTGGCATATCCCTCGAATACTACTATTGGCGACTAATAGGCATTCGAGTGCCTCAGTTCATTATATATTTTCGTCTTTGGTATCGATTTTAATTGCATGGGCTTTGGGCGTCGTTTTTAGTTTAAATGGCGTTATTGTAGCTATGATATTTTCAGAAATTTACATGTTTGTAATCTGTCTTTTTAATGCAAGAATTGTTTTAGGTAAAGATAATGGATATATTAATAGCGCACCCATATAAGCATCATGCATTTCATTTGGCTGTAGGCTGCAAAGAGTCTGGTGCCAACGTATGTTTAGCAACCGCTTTTTACAAAAAAGGGCCAGGGTATATTTTGTCTAAATTTCCTGGAAATGCTGGGAAAAGAGCAAAGTCTTATTTTAACGAATTTTTGGAAAGCCGAGAAATTTATTCTCCATTTAGTTGGCAATTAAATAGATTTGTATATTCATCAAGGCCAGAGACTGTATTTTTAAATTATTTTGATAGTGAAGTTGCCAAAAAAATAGCTTCAAAAAAATGGAGCCCAAAACTTATAGTTACGTTGCAGGATTATATGCCTGTTACTGTTAGTGAAGCTAAGAAAAGAGGTATAAAGATATTGTCTGATCAAATAATAAATCAATCCGAGTCTGCTATGAGTAGAATTTCTCAACATTACTCATCAATTGGTGTTGATATTAAATTATTTCACGACGAATCTGTAAATAATGACGTTTTAGCAGTCGCAGATGTTGTTACAGCGCCCTCTTGTTATGTAAAAAAAGATCTAGTTGGAAGATTAAAGTCTGGATGTGAATGCAGTTTGATTCCTTATGGTGTTGACACGGGCGCCTTTTTTTATTCAGATCAACATTTGATTAATAAAGAAATTATAATTGTAGTTCGTGCTAATTCTGTTCGAAAAGGAGGGCATTTATTTCTTTTGGCCTTAAAAAAATCTGCTATTTATTTAAAAAAAATAGCTAAAGGGAAAAAAATTAAGTTTATAGTCTTAGGGCAGTTTGAAACGTCATTAAAAAAAATATCAGAACAGTTAAATTTACCCGAAGGAGTGGAGTGTGTTGCAAATAATTACCCTTACGCGGAAGTTCCTGAATTGATGAAAAAAGCGCATTTTTTTATCATGCCATCGCTTTCAGAAGGAATGTCATTGGCTTGTTGCGAAGCAATGCAAGCCGGCCTTCCGTTAATGGTGACACCCTTTATCGGGATTGATAAATTCAAGAACGGAGTAATGGGTGTTGAGGTTTTGGACACGGTAGAGTCTGTATCAGATGGGTTAATAGATATTTTTAAAAAAATAGACGTATGGTCGGAGTGGGGAAAAAAATCATTAATGGCTATTGAAAATAGTGGATGGGATGTTTATAAAAAAAATATATCCAGTCTAGTTGAAAGGATTGCTTTTAATGACATATGATAATAAGTTTAATAAAATTCTAGTGGGAATCCTTCTTGTTTGCTTTGTTTTTCAGCAAATCGGATTTTCCTATCACTTGTCGTTTGGTACTCTAGGAATATTGGTGGCCATTTTTTTTTCCCGGCGTCAAATTAAGGGTCGATGGATCGCTGAATCTTTAATTATCTCGGCATTTGTTTTGGTTTCATATTTGTGGGTTGTTGCAAAATATGGATACACAGAGGGCGGTCTTAGAGTTTTAAGATTTGCTGTATGTGCCTTGTTTTTGCTTTTATTAGCAAGAAAACAGGTGGTGATTGGGCGTTTAAATTATGTGTGGCTTGTTTTTGCCATAGCGGTTGCAACCATCCCGGCTTGGATTCAAATCTTCGTCACAAAATCATTTCAAGTGCCGCTTAAATACTTTGCTGTTGGTGAGAATTTAGGCTTAGCTGACTCTGCTTTTTTATACGATTTTTATGCAAATACTTTGCGCGCCAATGGGATTTATTCCGAGCCATCATATTTGGGTATGGTTTTGTGTTGTTTATATTCTTTTGTATGGTTTAAAAAAAGTATTTTTCGAGATGTGTTAATAGCTTATTTGTGGGTTACTCAATTGTTAGTAGGTTCTCTTCTGGGTGTGGTCGGGATGGTGATGTTGTCCCTTGTTTTTTTATGGGAAACGAGATCTGAAATTAATATTAAGATATTGTTTTCAATATTTGCTGTGGTATTGGTTGGTGTTTTTGTTGCTTTGTTTTTAAACGAAAATTATGATTTTGATGTCTATAATCGCGTGTTTTCTAGTGACGGTCAGGATGATGTGTCGATGCAGGCGCGCATTCTTTATCCTTTGATTTTAATTTATGAAAACATGGTAAATGGTGATATTTTTGGAATTCCAATAAATGAATTCGAGCATTTTTTATATACGGGGTTGTACACTGATTATTCGTCTTTTCCCGGGCATAACGGATTTTTGGCCTTAATTACCCAAAATGGGTTTGTAGGTATTTTTATTGTTTTTATTATAGTTAAAAGGGTTAGAAATTTGATTGAGTTGTTGTTGCTTGTTTTAATCGGGTCGCAGAGTGGGAATTTTTTATCCTATGAAAAAGTGTTCACAATGGTTTTTGTGTTGACTGTGTTTAGATCTGTTTATGGGGATTATGTTTATGGTAAAAAACCTGAATCAATAAATGGCGTGAATGATATTTATTCAAGAAGAAATATAACTATCGGTGTTTGAGTGCGTATTTAATTTTTGCCGTGAGGTGGTTATGAAGAAAATTGCTGTTTTAATAACTTGTTATAACAGAGCAGTAAAAACGGCAGAATGTCTGGAGGCTTTGTATAAAAATAAATTTTCTGAAAATTTAAGTGTTTTTCTTGTCGATGACGGATCGACGGATGGTACTTCTGATTTGATATTACGACTCTTTCCTGAGGTGCATGTTATTTCAGGAAATGGAAAATTGTTTTGGAGTGGCGGCATGCGACTAGCTTGGAGCGAAGCGGCCAAAGGTCAGTTTAGTTATTTTTGCTGGCTAAACGATGATGTTAATATTACGCCTGATTGTTTTTCTGAATTAATTGAATGCTCTGAGCTTTATGAAGATAACGCTGTAGTAGTGGGAATAATTGAAGATCGTGTAACGCGCGAAATAATATACGGTGGTACCGGAGAAGATAAACGATTGCTTTTCCCGAATGGGGAGTGTCAGATAATTAAAAATATGAATGGGAATGTGGTGTTGGTTCCAAGAAATATTTTTGAAGCTGTGGGTAATATTGATGAAATGTTCAGGCACGATTTAGGTGATGTCGATTATGGATATCGCGCAAAATCTCAAGGATATTCTGTTGTGACGACGCGATGTGTTGTTGGTGGGGGTAACAAAAATGATATTTGTCGAGTAAGAGCTCCGGGAGTTGGAGTTGTTGCTAGATTTAAAAAGTTATATTCTCCGTTAGGGTCGCCTCCTTTAATTGGTGCAAAGTTTAGATTAAAACATTTCGGTTTGTTAAATGCGGTAGTTTATTTTTTGTTCGTGCATGCACTGAATTTGTTTTCAGATAATTTTATTTCTGCGGCGTTTGGGAATAAATATGGTAGTGCGGGTAGTGTGGTAGAAAAGTAAGTTTTGTTTTTTTTATGAATGGTTAAAAATGAGACTATTGCATATTATTCCTTCGATGAATCCACGGGGCGGTGGCCCAATGGAAGGCGTTATTCAAATGTCTCGTGTGCATCGTTCGCGCGGCGTGACCGTTGAAGTTGTTTCCTTTGATGAGCCAGACGCAGAATATCTGAAGAATATTCCTCTACAGGTGCATGGTCTGGGGCAGGGGGTTTTTAAGTATGCCTACAACAAAAAACTGGTGCCCTGGTTAAAGGGGAATGTGAGTCGCTTCGATGCAGTGGTGGTAAATGGTATCTGGCAGTACCATGCGCTGGGTGCCTGGCGGGTATTGAAAAACTCCAATGTGCCTTATTTTGTTTATACGCACGGCATGCTTGATCCATGGTTTAAGAAGGCTTATCCCATCAAGCATCTGAAGAAAAGCCTTTATTGGCCTTGGGCGGATTATCGTGTTTTGCGCGATGCGAAGGCGGTTCTCTTTACCTGCGAAGAGGAAAGCATTCTTGCTCCAAAGAGCTTCACTCTGTGGTCTGCGAATTCTCGGGTGGTGAAATATGGTGCGGCCACACCTCCTCAGGATAGCGAGCGGGTAAAGGCCGTCTTCTTGCAGAGTTTCCCGGAGCTGGCGGAGACGCGAAATTTTCTTTTCCTGAGTCGTATTCACGAGAAAAAAGGCTGCGATCTGATCATTGAGGCGTTTTCTCAGGTGGCGAGGTTCGTGCCGGAATTGCGCCTGATCATGGCTGGGCCGGATCAGTGTGGGCTGGTGCCGCAACTGAAGGCTCAGGCAGAAAGGCTTGGGGTTGGTGATCGTGTGGTGTGGCCAGGGATGTTGCGGGGTGACATGAAGTGGGGCGCGTTTTATGCCAGCGAATTGTTTGTGCTGCCCTCTCATCAGGAGAATTTTGGTATTGCTGTAGCGGAATCTCTGGGCTGCGGGGTTCCGGTTCTGATTTCGAACAAGGTCAATATCTGGCGAGAGATCGAAGCCGATGGCGGAGGGCTGGTCGGTAATGATGATGCTCAGGATACCGAAATCAATATGCGGAAGTGGCTGGCTTTGTCTGAGGGGCAACGTACTGAGATGGGGCAGAGGGCGTATGCAAGCTTCTCTGAACGTTTCACGGTTGAGCAGATGACGAGCAGTCTCATGGAAACGATTCTTGAGTTCGTGAAAACCAAGCCTGCTTTTTATCAGCACTAGGATCTTTTTGGGGAGTCCACAAATGAATGTTTCTATTCTTATCCTCACGAAGAACGAGCAGAAGGATTTGCCCGGATGCCTTGCCAGTGTCGCCTGGAGTGATGATATCCACCTCTATGATTCCTTCAGTACTGACGATACTGTGGAAATCGCCCGGCGTGCGGGGGCTACTGTCACGCAGCGTGTGTTTGATAACTGGGCCGCCCATCAGAATTGGGGTTTGCAGAATATCCATTTCAAACACCCCTGGGTGTTCTACATCGATGCAGACGAACGGGTGACTCCTGAGCTTCGTGATGCGATTCTCGCGCTCGCCGAGGCGGATACGCCTAACGTGGCTTACCGGGTGCAGCGTCGCGATTTCTTTATGGGTAGCTGGTTGCGCCATGTGCAGGCCTCTCCTTTTTTCCTTCGGCTGTTCAGGCCTGAGAAGATGCGGTACGAACGCCTCGTGAATCCTGTGTCGATCGCGGATGGACCAGTCGGGCAGATTTCCGGGTGTCTCGATCATTTCCCCTTCAGTAAGGGAATTGGCCACTGGATAGAGCGGCACAATTCCTACAGTACTTTTGAGGCGCAGCAGATTCTCGCCAACAAAGCCGCAAATGAAGGTTTCAGCCTGAAGAAGGCATTTTTTGAGAAGGATTTTCACAAGCGTCGTTATCACCAGAAGGAGCTTTTCTATCGTTTGCCCTTCCGGCCCTTGGTGAAGTTTGCATTGATTTATTTTGCCAAGAAGGGGTTCCTGGATGGGTATGCGGGGCTGACGTATTCGGTGCTGCAGTCAATTTATGAATATTTCATTGTTCTGAAGTCGAGAGAGCTGAATGGAAAGGCTTGAAACTGTTCAACCCGCTGGTCATTTCATCCATCGCGATACGTTCACTCGACCGACCTATCCTTTATCGCACAGGGTTTTGCGGTTTGTGTGGGGGTGTGTCTGGGGCTGCTTGATTCGCCCAAGTCCACGCCCTGCGTTTGGGTGGCGGAGATTCTGGCTACGTGTCTTTGGTGCCACGATCGGTGAGCGTGCCAAAGTGTATCCGAGCACGAGGATATGGGCACCGTGGAATGTTCGTATGGGAGTGGATAGTTGTTTTGGCCCTGAAGTGGACGTTTATTCTATGGCGATGATTGATCTGGGGGATCGAGCGTCCGTTTCACAACGCAGTTTTCTTTGCTGTGGTACTCATGACATTCATTCGGCAACATTCGATCTTATAACGCGGCCTATCGTGATTGGCCCGAATGCGTGGATTGCTTCAGAGGCTTTTATAGGGCCTGGCGTTACAGTTGGGGAATGGGCTGTGGTTGCAGCCCGGGGTTGTGTCATGGCCGATGTTCCCGCGGCGGCGATAGTTGGAGGCGTTCCAGCGAAGATCATTGGTAGTCGTAGGTATCAGGCTGAAGTGTAAAGGGAAATCAGATGCAATGGCTATATGGCTTGGATCGGATTCATCGCCTTGGTAAATCCGGGGCTCGGCAGCACCTGTTAGCTCTTGCTGCAGAGAGTGGCGCATCGGGTTTTGATGTAGCACCTATGTATGGTAATGGTATTGCTGAGTGTGAGTTGGGGAGGTTTCTCGGGGATAGTGGCTTGCGAAGCAAGCTGATCGTGAATACCAAGTTTGGTATTCCTTATGTGGCATATGGTTTTCTTCCTCCCTCTATCTTCAAGCCTTGCTGGTTTGTTGATCAAGTGTCACGCCGGGTGCTGTTCCGAAAGCCGAAGAGGAATTATTCAGCCAAGACGTTGGTTGAGTCGGTAGAGACTTCCCTAAGGCGTCTGAAGACTGACTATATTGACACTCTTTTCATTCATGAACCATTGGGAACGATTGAGGCGGTGGACGAGCTGAAGTCTGCTTTCGAACAATTGAATCACAGTGGAAAAGTGAGATGGTTCGGTGTTTCAGGAGAAAGCCTGTGCATTCACGCCATTGCCGATAGCCTGGATTTACAGCTGGTGCAGGCGCCGTTGAAGTTGCTGCAGCTGCGCGCTGGGGCGCACAGGTCAAGTGTCTATCATCTCAGGCAAGGCCTTGCCTCAGGAGCCGAATGCTCATCGCCAGCCTTGTCTGCTTACTACACTGCAGCGCAGGCAGTAGGGGCGGATACGGTTCTATACCAGACGACAGATGCTGCCCATCTCAAACAGTTTATTGGGGGCTGAGATGATGGAATTTGATGTTCTGATAGTTGGTGGTGGAATTGTTGGTCTTTATCTTGCGCAGGCATGTGCCGAGAAGGGAGCTAGTGTCTGTGTTGTGGAAAAGGGCGGGGAGTCTGACGGTGTCCCCCAGACGGAACCTCCTATTCAGTTTTCAGAGCGGCAGAATCTTGCCGCCGTGGAAGCACGAAATCATATTCTTGGTGGTAATTCTCGGTATTGGGGGGGCGCGCTTGTTGAAGATGACGGTGCGCTGATTGCATCACTTGGAATCAGGAACGGGAGTCTTGAGGCTTTTCGGCTTGCAAGTGATGTGGTGTATTCGAAACTTGGTATTCGTAGAACCCGACGCAGTAAGCACTTGGATTCTGAAGATCCCATTGTGCTGTGCGAATTTCCAGTGCTCACAGGGAAGTGGCGCCATATATGGGCAGCAACCAGTACGAGCCTGGAAGCGCAGGGTATTAGGTGCTATCTCAATTCAGAAGTGCTGTCGGTCAGTAAGGTGGATGGTAGGAACGTCGCTCTTTTGAATCAAGCGCACGGTGAGGAGCAGACTGTAGGGTTTCGTTCCCTGGTGGTGTCAGCGGGAGTGGTGGATAGTATCCGTGTGCTGGCTCGCCTATTTCCCGAACTTGAGGGGCAGGGGCTTGGGCTAGGCATGCATTTGAATGATCATTTGTCATTCCCGGTGCTTTCCTTTCCATGGAAACGCACGGCGATGCTCGATAAACTCTTTCCCCCGCGTTTTGATAAATCGGTGACCGTCGGGCGTAGACTTGAGTTTTGTCTTCCTGAATCAGGCACTAAAGGTTTTCTTCATCTGCAAGCCCCTTACGATGAGGTGGAGCCTTATCGTAGTCTGAAGCGGCTTGTTTTTTCTAAACAGCTGGGACTTTCCGTCCCTGAAGTAATCTCCTCGGGATTTTCGCTGATGTCGGGAGGTATTACTACACTCAGGGTTGGTCTCGATCGTTTTTTGGCACATCGACTATTTTATCCGGAAGGTGCGAAGGTTAATCTGTTGGTGGATATTGAATCTGGAGCTGAAGCTGAGAAGTTTTTTTCTCTGGATGGTGACTATGTGCTGAACTGGTCACTTTCGGAGGCAGATGTCAATCATCTAGCCGAAGCAAGCCTCAAGGCATTGAATCTGCTGGGGGCTGAAATCCTCGATGAGCAGGCGCTTGTTCTTGCCAGGGCTGATATTGAATCACCAGCATTCTCTACAAGGGTGCATGAGAATTGTACCGAAGCTCTTCACTTGGGGGGGGGCGTTCAGGCAT
Source organism: Rhodocyclaceae bacterium UBA1310 (assembly GCA_002307175.1). Classification (GTDB taxonomy): domain Bacteria; phylum Pseudomonadota; class Gammaproteobacteria; order Burkholderiales; family Rhodocyclaceae; genus Uliginosibacterium. The sequence goes on along the minus strand of DBTS01000118.1, from coordinate 24,081 downwards.
TCACAGAAGCTATTGATGGTTTGGGCATGAAATGTCGGTTGCCTAGTGAAATCCCAGCCTACGTTATGTCCACCGCCATTTTTCCCAGGGCCGGTGTTGCTAATCCTGTGCAGACCTTGATGGTCTGTGCAGAGATGCTTTCCTCACATCTCGTTGGATCAACTAGGCAATAGCGGTTATGAAGATTTTGGTCTACGGCATAAATTTTTCCCCGGAATTAACCGGCATCGGAAAATACACCGGCGAAATGGCGAGTTGGCTGGCAGCCCAGGGGCATGAGTTGCGGGTGGTGACGGCTCCGCCGTATTATCCTGCATGGCAGGTGGATGCACCGTATTCTGCGCGGTGGTATCGGCGTGAGCCGGCATCTCTGAGTGGGTATCCGGTGTGGCGTTGTCCGCTGTGGGTGCCGAAAAAGGTAACAGGTGCCAAAAGGCTTTTGCATCTGGCTTCATTCGCGGTAACCAGCTTCCCTGTGCTGTTGCGGCAGATTTTCTGGCGCCCCGATGTGGTGTGGGTGGCGGCACCCTCTCTGATGTGTGCGCCTGCGGCATGGCTGGTGGCGCGGCTTAGCGGCGCGAAAGCCTGTATCCATATTCAGGATTACGAGGTGGATGCTGCTTTTGAGCTGGGGCTGCTGAAAAATCCTCGCCTGCGGTTGCTGGCGCTGGCTGTGGAGCGTTTTGTGCTGCGGCGCTTTGATTCGGTCAGCACGATTTCACGGCGCATGCTTGCGCTGGCTCGCGCCAAGGGAGTGGCTGAAGATAAGGCACTGCTTTTCCCTAACTGGGTGAATCTGGCAGGTTTTGCAGAGCAGGGCTGTTTGGGTCGCACGCCTGCTGCTGCGCAGTGTGGCTATCGCGAGGAGCTTTCCATTCCGGCTGATGCGGTAGTGGCGCTGTATTCCGGCAACATGGGCACCAAGCAGGGGCTGGAGATTTTGCCCGAGGTCGCAGCTTTGCTGGCTCAGGGTCGTAAAGATGTTGTTTTTATTTTCTGCGGGCAGGGCGTGGGCCGCGAGCGGTTCGAGGCGCTTTGCGCCGGTTTGCCGAATGTGCGCCTGCTGCCCCTGCAGCCAGCCGAGCGTCTATCTGAATTGCTGGCAACGGCGGATATTCATTTGTTGCCGCAGCGCGCAGATGCGGCTGATCTGGTGATGCCCTCCAAGCTTACCGGCATGCTTGCGAGTGCCCGCCCGGTGGTGGCTACCGCACACCTCGGCACGGAGGTGGCTGAGGTGGTGGCGCAATGTGGTCTGGTGGTGCCACCTGAGGATGCGCTGGCGCTGGCAGAAGCGATTGTGCGTCTGGCTGATGATGCCGGCCTCAGAAAAGCACTTGGGCAGGCCGGCCGGCAGTATGCCGAGCAGAACCTGGATCGCGATGTTGTGTTGCGACGTTATGAGGCGGAATTGCTCTGCCTATGTGGGCAAGATCGCCCTTCGACAGTTGGCGTCGCAGTAGATTAATATGCAATCGGCCTGCCCGTTAGGGAAAGTTTTGGGGGGGGGATCGTGGGTAATCTCCGCTCAGCGGGATGAATGTATCGTGAAAGTGTGACGTATGTCCTCATTTGGTTTCATTCGTCATTGACGCTGGCTTGGCTTAGTTGCTAACTTAACATTAGATTGCGCGATTAGTGGACTTCAGGAGGTAATCATGGCAAAGATCAATAAGTTGGCGAAAGCCCTTGTACTTGGGCTGGCCTGCGGTGCAGGTGCATCCATGGCAGCGTCGGAGATTGGTGGTTCTGATCTGGATAAAACCGTGGCCGAGCAGTTGCGCCACGATCCCGCCATCACCGTAGCGCGTGATCACTTGCTGAAGAAGGTGGATGTCAGCCTTCTCGCGGGGGCCTTGGTGCATGGTGGTGTAGCGCCCTGCCCGGCTGTGGCCGCCGTTATCGGTGCGGGTGGCGATGCAGGTGCTGCCACGGCCGGGGCGGTGGTTGCCTCAGGGGCGACCTCTGCGAAGGATGTGGTGGTTTGCGCACTGAAAGTATCCCCCGATAAGTCAGCTGAAATCATTGGCGCGGCCGTGGCGGCTGGGGCAGACCCCGCTACTCTGCCGGCGACCGGTGCTGGTCCTACAGGTGCAGGTGGTGCCGCCGGGTTCGGCGGCGCTGGCGGCGCCGGCCCCACGTTCAACGCACCTTCCTATGGCGGCGGCGGTGGCGGCTCGGTGAGCCGTAGCTGATGGCTGCAGATGAGAAAGGCAGCCTGGGCTGCCTTTTTTTATCGAATGGTGGTTTTCTGTGATGATTTCGGGGCGGTCAGGTGTTCGCATGCCGGGTGAGAATACGTCTTCCCGATTGGAAAAGTACCTGTTTGCGGCTTTTTTGATGGTTCTGGTGTGGGCGCCGATCCCGCTGGCAAGTAATCGTAGTTGGGCTTTGGGCTTGCTTGCCAGTGCCTTATGGGCAGTGCTGCTGCTGACCGTTTCTGTATTGGCATGGCATGGTGAATCCTGGTGGCGCCGTCTGGGTGCCGGGGCGTGGCCTTTGGGCTTGATGGGCCTGTTTGCAGGCTTGCTATGTGTGCAGGTGTTGCCGCTGCCCCAGGGCTTTCTGGCGGCTGTAGCGCCCGGTGGGGATTCGCTGCGCACGGTTGCGGTGGATGCCTTTAATACGCAGCAATATCTCGTTGCCACGCTGGCGTATGTGGCCGGTTTTGCGCTGAGCCTGCTGCTGGTGCGCAGTGAAAGGCGGGTGCTGATTCTGGCGGGCACGATTGTAGGGGCCGGTATTCTGCAGGCATGGATTGCCATTTTGCTGTATGCCTCGCGGGCGCAGTATGTGTATTTCTTCATGCCGTTTGATCAGGGCAATCGTGCCACGGGCACTTTTGCGAATTGGGATCATCTGGCAGGGTATATGGAAATCTGCCTCTCCGTGGGTGTCGGCCTGATGTTCGCGCGGATGCACGGTTCTGATGATGCCCGCACGCCTTCCTGGCGCAGCCAGTTGGTGAGCCTGCTGAAATTTGTGCTGTCCCGCAAGATGTGGGTGCGCCTGATGCTGGTGGTGATGGTGATTGCCTTGGTGTTGAGCCATTCGCGCGCGGGTAATGCGGCTTTCTTTATGTCGCTTCTGCTGGTTGGTGGGGTAACGATGCTGCGCAGCCCGCGTTTGCGCCGCACGGCATTCTGGCTGGTGGCCAGCCTCGTGGTGGTGGATTCGCTGATCATCGGGCAGTGGGTGGGGATGGATAAGGTGGTTTCCCGCCTGCAGGGTACTGTGGTATCCGAGCAGGAGCGGCAGGCCCGTCAGTTCTCGGAAGAATCGCTTGAGGCGCGTACTGTTTCCGCCCGCTGGAGTTTGGCGGCAGTGAAAGAGCGCCCCTGGCTAGGCTTTGGCGGCGGCAATTACTACACGGTGTTTCCGCGCTTCAAGCAATCCGAATGGTATGGCTATTTTGATCACACCCATAATGATTATGTTGAAATCGCGGTGGATACCGGTTGGGTGGGGCTGGGGCTGCTGGCCACAGTGGTGTTGCTCACCTTGTGGCGCGTGGCCCGCCTGTATGGGCAGCATCAGCCGAGATTGAATCGCGGTATGGCATTTGCGGTGGCAATGGCGTTGTTATGCATCATTATTCACAGTTTTGTCGATTTCAATCTGCAGATTCCGGCTAACGCACTCACTTTTGTGGTGGTTTTGAGTCTGGTTTGGGTAATAGTTCCTCTCCGCAGTGGAAAAAAAGCGCGATCATTAGCAGCGTAGCGAAGCATGCGCCAACGGGTATTCAGCATGCCGTATAAATAATCGATGTGGCACGATGTCATGGCGTGTGGTTGCCGCGCAAACCCTACCCCTGGGAGGCAGTAATGAAACAAAAACAGCTTTTCTTGATCATGGCGGCAATGGTGGGGCTGGGCGCAGCCAGTGTGGCCCCCGCCTGGGCTGAAGACGCCGCAGACGCTGTGCCAGCCGGTACGGCAGAATCCCTGCCGCCCTCTTCGTCGGCGGTGAAAAACCCCGCTAATTCGATCGCGGGAAGCGCCTACGAATCCAGCGGGATTCCAATCGGCACCTCCCGTCAGAAAAATCCCATTCGTGCCGGTGGTGTGAATATTTATGCTGATGTCGCCACGGATTATGGGTATGACGATAATGTCACCCAGTCCAACGCGGCGAGTGCTGCTTCTTCCAGCTACTTTGGTGTTCGCCCCACTGTGGCGGCGGAGGTGCTGCATCGTGCCGATAGCTATGCGTTGGCCTATCTTGGTGATTATCGGCGCTATCCGGATTACGATGCCAACAACACCAATACCAATAATCTCCTCTTCAACGCCTCAAATGTCTTTACGGGGCGGGCGAGTCTTGCCTGGGGCTTGGCCTATATGGATGTGCACGATCCGCTAGGCTCCACGGATCGCAGTTCCGGCACCACCACCACGCCTGATCATCACCGCGATCTCATGGCCAATGCCACCTTTCGCTATGGTGCGGAAGATGCCAAGGGCAAGCTGGAGTTTGATGCCGGCGTGGGCAACAAGCGCTATCTGAATAACCATATCACCACCGAATCTGCTGATGTGGATAACACCAATCTCGGGGCGCGTTTCTTCTACCGGGTGGCACCAAAAACCCAGCTTTTCGTAGAAGGTAGCCGTACCACCTACGATTATCAAAACGATATTCTGCTGCTTACCAACACTGATTATCGCTACCTGCTCGGTGCCAAGTGGGATGTTACCGCGGCCACCACAGGCACCATCAAGCTCGGCGAGCAGTTCAAGCAGTTCGATTCCAGCTCTCGCAATGATTTCACAGGATTCTCCTGGGAAGCCTCCATCCGCTGGAAGCCGCTTACCTATAGCACGGTTGATTTCCTGGCCGGGCGTTCTGCCACAGACCCCTCTGGCGCTAACGTGAGCTATGTAATAACCCAGAACAATTCCGTCTCGTGGCGGCACGATTGGACCAATTATTTCCATAGCACCGCCGCTGCGGGATATCAGCGTTCGCACTATGCCGGGTCTGATCGCAGCGATCGTCTGAATACCTATTCGGCTGGAGTGATGTACGACATGCGGCGTTGGCTTGGCATTGGCCTCGAATATAACTACACGCGCCGCCATTCCACCGAAGATACTTACGATTATCTGCGGCACCTGACCTTGCTCAAGCTGGAAGCATCGTTCTAAATCAAATCAAATCAAATCAAATTAAACCAATAATCGCTTGGAGGTTAGCTGTGACAAAGCGAATGTTCGTGAGTGTGGTGTTGTTTCTGTGGGCCTTGCTGGGTTACGCACAGAATGTCGGTTCCACCGTGGTGGAGTCTTCCGTTACTCAGTTTCTTTCGGCCTACAAGCTCGGCGCAGGGGATGTGATCTCGGTGCGCGTGCTGGGTGAGGATGATCTGAGTGTGGAAAAGATCCGCCTCACCGATACGGGCACGATCTTTATGCCCAATCTCGGGGAATTGGCCGTGCGTGGCCGCACCCTGGGTGAAGTGGAACGCATGGTGGTGGAAGGGCTCAAGGGGCGCATCCTGGTGAACCCCAGGGTGTCCGTTACCGTGGAGGAATACCGGCCCTTCTTCATCAATGGCATGGTGGATAAGCCGGGGGGCTATCAGTTCCAGCCGGGGCTCACGGTGCGCAAGGCGGCATCGCTGGCCGGTGGCTTCAAGGATAGGGCTTCGCTGAGCAAGCTTTTTGTGATTCGGGGAGATGATCCGCAGCAGCGGCAGTTCAAGGTGGATCTGAATGCGCCTGTCTACCCTGGTGACATTGTCACCGTGGAAGAAAGCTTTTTTTAAGCCGGGTTAAAAACAGGCCGTTTGTTTCCTCCCCACATCTCAGGTGCCACATATATGAATTCCCCTATCGCCATTCCACCGGAAAATGATGAAAAGTTCGAGTCCCTCGTCGGGGGGCTCTCTGAAGAAAGTAAGCTGGAGCTGCTGGAGTACTGGCGCAGCATTACCAAGCGCAAGTGGGCCATTCTCGCGCTGGGCATTGTAATCGCCGTGGTCGCCACCGCGATTGTCTACGCGCTCACCCCAGTCTATCGTTCTACCGCCACGGTACTCATTGAGCAGAAGCCTATGAAGCTGCTCTCGATTGATGACGTCTACGGCGGCATCACCGAGCAGAAAGAGCACTACCAGACGCAGGTCGAGATCATCAAATCCCGCGAAGTGGGTTTGCGTGTGGTGAAGGCGCTACGCCTATGGGATGTGCCAGAGTTTGATCCTCGGCTGGCGGAAAAAAGCCAGCTTGCGCAATGGAAGGCGACTTTGGGGATAGGTGAAGAGAAAAAACCCTGGACCGACGAACGCCTTGCCAATAGCGCGTGGTCCCACTTCAATCGTCAGTTGTCTGTGGAGCCGGTTCGCCTGAGCCAGTTGGTGAAAGTCAGTTTTGAGTCTGAAGACCCGAAGCTGGCCTCGCTGGTGGCAAATACTGTTGCCAGGGAATACATTGATTCGGATCGCGAGGCCCGTTTCAAGATGACGCAGCAGGCCAACACCTGGCTGCAGGATCGTACGCAGTCACTCCGCGACAAGCTTGCTAGCTCTGAGCAGGCCTTGCAGGATTACCGCGACAAGCAGGGGATTGCTTCGCTCTCCGGCTCGGCGCAGACCATGGTGGGCGAACAGATCGCGCAGATCACCCAGCGCCTGATGGAAGCCAGAACCCATCTGGCCGAAACCGAAAGTGCCTATAATCAGGTGAAGGCCATCAAGAATGGCGATTATTCCTCCGTGCCGGCCATCATCCGTGCCCCCAATGTGGCGGATGCCAAGAGGCAGGAGAGTGAGGCTGCCCTCAAGGTGGCCGAGTTGGGGCAGCGCTATGGCGCCGAGCATACCAAGATGATCGAGGCGCAATCGCAGTTGAAAGTGGCACGCGATAACCTCAACCGCCAGATGCAGGCGGTGGCTGATAGCCTTACGCACGAGTATGACACGGCCAAAAATACCGTGCGCGCCTTTGAAGCCGCTCTCGGTAGCGCCAAAACCACGGTGCAGTCGCAGAACCGCCAGGAATTCCAGTTGGGCGTGCTGGATCGCGAAGTGCAATCGAACAAGCAGCTCTACGACATGTTCATGAACCGCGCCAAGGAAACCAATGTTTCCGATGATCTGCAGACTTCAGTCGGGCGGGTTGTCGATCAGGCGGTGCCGCCCACCGTGGCAGTGAAGCCTCAGAAAACTCAGATTGTTGGGATTGCGTTTGTATTGGGGCTGTTCGGCGGGGTGCTGGTTTCTTTACTGCTTGATAAGCTGGATAACACCATCAAGGGCATGGAAGATGCCGAGCGCCGGCTGCATGTGCCGGTGCTGGCGGCTTTGCCTGAGCTGGGTGAGAAAGAAGGCAAAACGGCGGTCACTGCCTTCCTCGATAAACCGGATTCTGTGCTGGCTGAATCGGTGCGCACGGCGCGTACCGGGGTGCTGCTATCGGATCTGGATGTGCCGCACAAGATTGTGCTGGTGACTTCCAGCCTGCCGGGCGAAGGCAAAACCACCACGTGTACCAATCTGGCTTTGGCGCATTCTCAAACCAAGCGTACTCTTCTGATTGATGCGGATATGCGTAAGCCGCAGGTGGCTGTGCGCCTGTCTCTGCCACCGGGCTCCAAAGGGCTCTCAAATCTGGTGTCGGGTACGGCGCAGCTTTCGGAATGTATTCACCGCGTGCCGAAATCCACGCTGGATGTGATGCCTGTGGGCGATATTCCGCTGCATCCGCTGGAACTGATCCTCTCGCTGCGCTTCAGGGAAACGCTGGCCAAGCTCTCCCAGGTGTATGACATCATTATCCTGGATTCGCCCCCCGTGGAGCTTGTCTCGGATGCGCTGGTGCTCTCGCCGATGGCCACCAGCACCATCTTTGTGGCCCGCGCCATGAGTACGCCCACGCCGCTGGTGCGCAAGGGCCTTGTGCGCCTGAAGCGTTCGGGTGGCAAGCTGCTGGGCTTGATCATCAACCACCTGGATTTCCAGAAATCGCAGCGCTACTACGGCGAATATTCGGGCTACGGTGGCAAGTACTATGGCAAGGATAAGTATGGCTACCACTACGGTTACGGTGCCAAGCATCAGGAAGCTTCGTAATGGATACGGCCTGGGGCATTGTTGATATCCACAGCCACCTCCTGCCGGGGGTGGATGATGGGGCGCAAACACCCGAGGAGGCGCTTGATCTGGCGCGTGCTGCGGTGGCCGATGGGGTGGAGCACCTTGTGCTCACGCCGCATGTGTTTCCGGGCCGCTTCGATAACACGCGCTCCACGATTGAGGCCGGGTTTTCTCGCTTCGTGAATCTGCTGCGGGTCTACAACATTCCGCTGAAGCTTGCCTTTGCGGGTGAAGTGCGCCTGGATGCCAGCACGCTCGATCTGCTCGCGGCTGGCGAGCTGCCATTCCTCGGCACGGTGGAAGGCTATCGCACCATGCTGCTGGAGCTGCCGGATGCGCAGATCCCGCTGGGCACGGATAAGTTGATCCTGCACTTGGTGCGCCAGAGCATCCGCCCCATCATCGTGCACCCCGAGCGCAACAAGGCCGTGATGGAAAAGCCCGAGCGCATGGGGCTGTTTGTGGATATGGGGTGTTTCCTGCAGCTTACGGGCGGCTCGCTGCTCGGCCAGTTTGGCCCACGTGCCCTGAGCGCCAGCCGCTACCTGCTGGAGCAGGAATGGGTTACTGCCGTGGCAAGCGATGCGCATAACCTCGGCGCGCGCACTTTCCGCCTATCGGAAGCCCGTGCCTATTTGTGCGCCGAATATGGTGAAGCCGCCGCTCGGCGTCTGCTGCGCGATGGCCCGAAGGCCCTGTGTGGAATGGCTGCGCAATGCTCCGTCGCCGCCTGATCGCGTTTTTGCCGGTGCTGCCGCTTGCCGCAGTGGCTGTATGGGTTTTTGGGTTTTCATCCCTGATGATCCGCGCAGATGTTGCATCAATGTCTGCACGCTACAAACTCGATAACTGGATGGCCGGCAAGCAGCAGTGGACTGTGCCGGAATGGCTGGAAGCCCGCGAAGGGCTGGAGTCCGCATTGAAGATCACGCCGGAAAACCCGGCGCTTCAGGATTACCTGGGGACGCTGTATGCCTTCCGTGGCTACGAAGCGCGTCGTGTCCCGGTGCTGCGCAAGGCCTTCTACACAGATGCCTTGCCATACCAGCGGAAATCTCTGGCCTTGCGCCCGCACAACGCCGCCGCCTGGGCCAACTACGCCCAAAGCCTGTACATGCTCGATGTGCGCGGGGCAACGCTGGAGCGCGCCGAGCGCACCGCGTTGGCACTCGGTCAGTATGAGTCCGGTGTGCGCCGCACCGTACAGGATGTCATGCTCGCCACCTGGCAAACCCAGCCCGGCGACCTGCAGGCATGGATGCAGGCATCCGTCTGCGAAATGAACGCCGACGGCCTGGCCCGCCTCCACCAGCAAACCGAACTCCTGGGCATCAACAACCTGAGCGCTAAAGCCTGTAGCACCGCCACCGCCCGCACCAAGCCCATCACCATCCCCCTCGGCGCGCTATAAGCCAAAGGCATTCCAGCAGCGCCCCGCACACAAGCCACCGCGCCCGCATGAGCCACCGTGCCCGATTTTTGATCGTTCCCACGGTCCTCCGTGGGAATGCAGACACACCGCTCCGCGGTGACCGCGCCTCCGTGCATGCCCGACTCACGATTTTTCCCAATGCACAGGCGGGAACAGCAACCCAGCTCCGCCGTCTATTCCGATGTCGTGCCGATCTCGCAAGCGGGGTCCACCGCAGAGCGGTGGGACGGACACTCCCACGGAGGACCGTGGGAGCGATCAATTCGCTCAATCAAACCCAGCGCCCTGCGGGCGGGAGGCTCACAACCGGTGCAATTCGCTCATCGCTCATTGTTCGCTTCGCCACCCTACGCCAGCCGAGCGGGCAGGCTGCAATCGTCAACGGGAAGCCGCATGCCAATGAAGTTGGGTGTCAATGAGTGCAGCGAATTGCACCTTCCGCGTGATTTTTAATTTGTTCGACACGCCATAGCGGCTACTCAAGCCACTATTCTCATGCGGCGCAATTGCGCTCACGCTCCATTTGCTTGTCGCCCCACTCGCTCAATCAAACCCAGCGCCCTGCGGGCGGGAGGCTCACAACCGGTGCAATTCGCTCATCGCTCATTGTTCGCTTCGCCACCATACGCAAGCCGAGCCAGCCGAGCCGGCAGGCTGCAATCGTCAACGGGAAGCTGCATGCCAATGAAGTAGGGTGTCAATGAGCGCAGCGAATTGCACCTTCCGCGTGACTTTTGATTTGTTCGACACGCCATAGCGGCTACTCGAGCCACTATTCCCATGCGGCGAAATTGTGCTGCGCTTCATTGACGCCCTACGCAAACCACGACGCACCACCTCACGCTCGCATTAGCTGCCGCGCCCAATGCCATCTCATTGCGGCCATCCGGTTCTTGTGCGATGCTCTGTGATTTATGCGATTCAAATATTAATCTTGTTGAAAATAAATGCGGGTATGTGGCGGATGATGTGCATGATGATGAGCCACTTGCCGGGAGCATAAACGGTGGCTTTGCCGGCATCGATGGCTTTGACGATGGTGATGGCTACATCGCTGACGGGGGTGAGTTTGGCTGCCCCTTTGAGGTGGGCGGTCATGGGGGTGTCGGTGGGGCCGGGCTTGATGAGCACGACTTTGACCTGCGTGCTGGCGAGGCGGTGTTGCAAGCCCTGGGCGTAGCGGCTGACCAAACCTTTGGCGGCGCCGTATACGTAATTGGATTTGCGCCCGCGATCACCGGCAACGGAGCCGATGATGGCGAGGGTGCCGTGACTGGCTTTTTCCATGTGCCCGGCGATGGCTTCGGCAAACAGTACGGGCGAGAGGCCATTGACTTCGAGGGCTTCGGCGCAGGCGGTGAGATCCTGCTGGCATTGGGCCTGATCGGGCAGCAGGCCGTGTGCGATGAGGGCGACGTCTATGCGGCCTTGTGCATGGATGGCGTCAATCGTGGCGCGGATGGCTTCGGGCTTGGCGAAATCGCTTACGATGCTTTCCACACGAACCTTGGGGGCACGTACGTGCAGGTCGGCAGCGACGCGGTCGAGGCGCGAGAGATCGCGACCGACGAGTATCAGCGCGAGCGTGTCTGCAGCGGCCCGGTCGGCCCAGGTTCGGGCGCAGTGTTCGGCCATGGCGGAGGTGGCGCCGATAATGAGGATGCGTTGGGTGGTCATGTTCAGTAGTCCATGAGTCGGCGGGAGAGGGCAGAGCTGATGCCGGGGTCGCGGTATTGGAGGAATTCGTCAAGGCGCGGGTAGCCGGCACGGAAGAGTTCGGCAGGCTGGCGGGCGTCTTTGGCGAGGTAGAGGTGGCCGCCGGCTTCGCGCACAATGGCGTCGAGCCGCTCGAAGAGTTTGAGCGTGCGTTCGCCTTTATTCGGGAAATCCAGCGCCAGGGTGACGCCGGGCTGGGGGAAGCTCATCATGCCAACGGCCTGGCGGTTGCCAAAGGTTTTGAGCACGGCGAGGAACGAGCCTTCGCCGGAGCGGGAGATTTCGCCAAGCATGGCCTGCACGGCTTCGCGCCCGTTGCTGCGGGGCACGACGCTCTGGTACTGGAAGAAGCCCCGTGGCCCGTACATGCGATTCCAGTTCTGGATGTTGTCGAGCGGGTAGAAGAAGGGTTCGTAGTGGGTGATGCTGCGCCCGGCCTGCCATTTCTTGAGGTTGAAATAGGCGGTGTTGAAGGGCCGCAGGCTGAGTGGGTTGACCAGTGATATGGGGGGCACGAAGGGCATGCCGAGGTGCCCGGCGTGCGGGGCAGGGCGGGTTTCGGCGCAGGGGTTGCCGCGCATGAAGAGGCCGCGCCCACCGCCTTTGCAGATGCAGTCGATCCAGGAGACGGTATGTTCCCAGCCGGCTTCGGATTCATCTGCAAGCGTGAAGAACTCGTCAAGATTGGCGTAGGGCACGATTTCGGTGTCGAGCCATGGGCCGGCTACTCGCCGCAGCTGGATTTCAGCCTGCAGGATGACGCCGGTGAGCCCCATGCCGCCAACCGTGGCAGCAAACCATTGGGGGGCCAGATCGGGGCCGCAATCGATGACCCGGCCATCGGTACGCTGCAGGCGCAGGCTCAGGATATGGTCGCCAAACGCGCCAAGCACGTGGTGGTTTTTGCCATGCACGTCATTGGCAATGGCACCACCCACTGTGATGAGCTGTGTGCCGGGGGTGACAGGGAGTATCCAGCCACGCGGAATCATGAGGTGCTGGATGTCTCGCAGCACGACGCCGGCTTCACATATGAGGCGCCCGCTGGCTTCGTCAAACGCGATGAGGTGATCCAGCCCGAGGGTGTTCCACAGCACGCCTTGCGGGTTGAGGCAGATGTCGCCATAGCTGCGCCCCATGCCATGCGCGATGCCCGGGTGATGTTCGGTGATGGCGCGGCGGGCCTGTTGTGGGCTGCTCAGGCTGATGACTTCGTGGGGGAAGGCGCTCAGGCGCCCCCAGGATGAGATGGCTTGCATGATCAATGTGTGCGGAAAACGAAACGTTTATCCAGATGGTATTTGCTCAGGTAGCCGATGGCGAGGCCAAGCACCCCGCCGAGGTAGCGCATTGCCTTGCTGGCAAAGAGGTAGTCGAAGCCAAATTCGAAGCCCCAGAAGACCACAGTGGTGGCCAGCCCCATGGCGGTGTAGAGAATGAAGGTCTGGCTGTCGTGCACCATATCGCGTGCCTGGAAGCGGAAGATGTAGCGCTTGTCGAGCACATACTTCACGATCAGGCCTGCCAGGGTGCCGACGGCGACCGAGAGTGGCACGCTGAAGGCGCCGCTGTAGAGGCGCACGGCGAGATCCTGGGCGCCGATGTTCACCAGAGCGGCGATGCCGGCGAGGAATGCATAGACAACGGCCAGATTCATTGGGCGCCTGTCAGTGTGGTAGCCATGCAGGCTAGAGTGGAAGCTGCAGTTTCAGGAAGTGTGCGATCAGCACGAGCAGGATGCTGCACAGCACGGTAAGGCGACTGCCGAGGTCGCGCACGGCGTAGATCAGCGGGTCGTCGTGCATGAGGCCGCGGGCGGTCTTGATCCACAGGCGGGCGAGCCAGTAGATCAGCACTATCGCCACGAGCCAGAGCAGCTCGGGCGTAGCGTAGCGTGCGCGGGTTTCCGGCGCGCTGATGAACAGGCCAAACATCACGATTGCGGCAAATGCCGAGCTGACACCAAGCGGCCACAGCACCACGAGGTCTTCCACGCGGTAGTTCCTGCCCTTGACCTCGGCATGCCCCTGGCTCTGCAATGCCAGGAGCTCAGTGCAGCGTTTGACCAGGGCAAGGCTCAGGAAGGTGAAGACCGACATGGAAAGCAGCCAGGAGCTGGTGGGCACTCCAATGGCGACAGAGCCCGCGAGGATGCGCAGGGTATAGAGTACAGCCAGCATCAGCACATCGATCACGGTGCGGCTCTTGAGTACCAGACTGTAGCTGGTGGTGAGCAGCAGGTAGCCCGCCAGCATCAGGCAGAATGGCACTGATACTGCAAAGGCTAGCGCAAAGCCGGCCAGCAGCAGCAAAATGGCCATGCCTACACCTGGCAGGATGGAAAGCCGGGCACTGGCGAAGGGGCGCTTATGCTTGCGCGGATGGGCGCGGTCATTCTCCAGATCCCACAGATCGTTGGCCATGTAGGTGGCCGAGGCTGTGAGCGAAAACGCAAGGAAAGCCAGCGCCATCGTGCTGATATTCTGCAGATTGGTGAATGAAAAGGCGGTGAGAAGCGGCACGAAGAGCAGCAGATTCTTTGCCCATTGATGCACACGCAGGGCTTTAAGCCAGGTGCGTAGCCCGCCTTTCTGACTGGGGAATTCCTGCTCTACCGGCACGGCGGCTTTGACCTTGCGCGCGAGGCCGGCAGGTACGCCCACCAGTATCGCTGCGCTGCTTGCCTGCCAGATGGGGAGATCTGCTGCGCAGTCTCCGGCATACACGAACTTCTCCCCGACCTGTTCGCGGATAGCCTGAAGCTTGTTGCTGCCCTTGAGGTTGTGGCCGGCATCGGTGGCAATGACGCGTGAAAACAGCCCGAGATGCCGGGCGACAGCCTCAGCAGTGCTGCGATGCGCCGCAGTCGCCAGCACGATTGCCCGCCCCCGGGCCTTCTCTTGCGTGAGATAGGTGATCAGCGGTTCGCAGTAAGGCAGCAGCTCTGCCGCTATTTGCACCTGTGCTGCCACCTTTGCCTTGAACGCGACTTTGCCCTGCAGCAGCCACAGCGGCAGCCTCAGCAGATTAAGCGGCGAGTGGCGGATTGCCTGGAGCGCAGACTCCACCAGCGTGTCCGTTGGGGTAAGCGTACCGTCAAGGTCGACCACGAGCGGCACTTCAGAATTTGCAGACATCCCACCCTCTATCGCATATTTGGCGCATCAGCCGGACACCAGGCCCGTACGATCCCCTGCCTGCATCGCTACGTTTTACGTGGCGATTGAGGTAAAAGCCCGTCGCACCCCGGCTTTTTTAGACGCTGGGTACCCGGCAGCATGCTATCGGCGTGGATTGTAGCGGAAACTCCCTCCGGTTGCTCGCCGGTCCGCCGCTACGCCTATCCTTCCGTAAGCCCGGACAAGCCAAAGCCGCGCCGCACCGCACAACGCTCGCATTAGCCACCGCGCCTGCTTGTCGTAGGGCGCGGCGAAGCCGGAACAATGAAGCAAAGCGCAATTGCGCCGGTCAAACACCGTTTCCGCGCACAGCGCTCAAGCTGCTTGTCGCTCACTTGCTCAATCAAACCCAGCGCCCTGCGGGCGGGAGGCTCACAACCGGTGCAATTCGCTCATCGCTCATTGTTCGCTTCGCCACCCTACGCCAGCCGAGCGGGCAGGCTGCAATCGTCTACGGGAAGCTGCATGCCAATGGAGTAGGGTGCCAATGAGCGCAGCGAATTGCACCTTCCGCGTGATTTTTGATTTGTTTGATCGTTCCCACGATCCCGAGGCTGTGCAAGTATTCCGATTGAAAAATTCTGGCTAAAAATCGACCTCTTAAAACAGCCTCAGAGCGATTATTTTGAGTGGGTTTGCCTCCTGAGACCTCCGAAAATCTTCATATTCCGAAATTTTCTGAATACTTACACAGCCTCGGGACCGTGGGAGCGATCAATCCTGGTTTGCGCCCTCCGGGCGGAGGCTGGAGCGGCGCAATTTTGCTACGCTTCATTGTTCCGCTTCGCGCGCCCTACGCAAACCGGCACGGTAGGCCAATGGTGTAGGTTGGGAAAGCCGCAGGCGTCTCCCAACGCTTTGTTATGCCGCATCGTGTCCTTTTACGCACAGTTTTTCATGTCGTTCGCTGCGGTGTGATACGCGAGATGGTACTACCCACCCACATGAAAGTCTGAAGGACCGAAAAAAAGGCGCACCGTAGTGCGCCTGTATGCTGAGTGTTTTTATTTTCAGAGGGAGGGTACTGCCTGTTTTTAGTGCCCTGCTGCGGGTGCGCCGCCGGCTTTCGGGCCGTAGGAGCGCTGGAAGGGGGGCTTGGCGAGCCAGAGCACTGCTATGAGTACGAGGAAGAGTATGCCCAGGGCATGCATGATCTCGTTGAAGGAGATCTGGTAGGCCTGCTGCTGGATGAGCCTTTCGATCTGTGCTGCGGCCATGTGCATGTCGCCGTGCCCAAGTTGCTCGGTGAGGCTTGCGGTACTGGGGTTGTACGGCGTGAAGTGCTCGGTGAGCTGGGAGTGGTGGATGATGGCGCGGTGGCCCCACATGTAGGTGGTGATGGAGGTGGCGAAGCTGCCTGCGAGGGTGCGCAGGAAGGTGGCCAGACCCGAGCCGGCGGCAATTTCGTTACCGGCAAGATCCGAGAGCACGATGGTGAGCACGGGCATGAAGAAGAATGCCACACCGAAGCCCTGGATGAGCTGCACAAGGGCTACGTGGTAGAAATCCACCTGGGGATCGAAGCCGGCGCGCATCAGGCTGGTGATGCCCATTGCGCAGAATGCGGCTGAGGCGATGAGGCGCAGGTCGACCTTGCTGGCATATTTGGCGACGAAGGTGGTGAGGATGATCGGGAAGATGCCGATCGGCGCCGTGGCAAGCCCGGACCAGGTGGCGGTGTAGTGCATCTGCGTTTGCAGCCACTGTGGCACGAGCACCCCGATGGAAAAGAACCCGGCATAGGCCACCATGAGCGCGAGTGTGCCGGCCGAGAAGTTTCGGTGGCGGAAGAGGCGCAGGTTGACGATGGGGTCTTTGTCGGTCCATTCCCAGATGATGAACACCGCGAGCGAGATCACCGAGATGATGGAGGTCCACACGATGAAGCCTGAGTTGAACCAGTCTTCGTCATTGCCCTTGTCGAGCACGAGCTGGAGTGCACCCACGCCGAGGATGAGGGTGATGAGGCCGACGTAGTCCATGCGCGGGGCTTCGAGCTTGGCGGGCTTGCTGCGCATCTGCCTCCACACCATGAGGGCGGAGAAGATGCCGATGGGCACGTTGATGAAGAAGATCCACGGCCAGCTGTAGTTGTCGGTGATCCAGCCGCCGAGGATAGGCCCGGCGATAGGCGCAACGACGGTGACAGTGGCGAGCAGCGCGAGGGCGTGAGATCGCTTGTCCGGCGGGTAGATGGAGAGCAGCAGGGCCTGCGTGATGGGGTACATCGGGCCGGCCACGAAGCCTTGCAGCGCACGGAAGCCGACGAGTGAGCCCATGTTGAAGGCGATGCCGCACAGGAAGGAGGCGAGCGAAAAGAGCAGGGTGGCGATGACGAACAGTTTCACTTCGCCAAACCGCCTTGTCAGCCAGCCGGTAAGGGGCAACGCGATGGCGTTGCTGACCGCGAACGAGGTGATGACCCAGGTGCTCTGGTCATTGCTGACGCCGAGGTTGCCTGCGATGGTCGTCAACGAGACGTTCGCGATCGTGGTATCGAGCACCTGCATGAACGTGGCTAGCGCCAGCGCGACCGTGCAGAGCCCGAAGTTGCGGGGCTGGAATTCGGGCTTCATCAGTGCTTCCGGGCGTCAGCCTTGGCGTTGGCGGGTACGACAGGGGCGGTGCCACGACCCAGGTTGGCCTGTACGACATCGGCGATGGCCTTGTCGGCTTCGGTCAGCTGGTGGGCGAACACGTCGGTGGCGAACAGCGGCTGGGTGGAAGTGGCAGCAGCGAGAATCGGGCCACTCTGGTCATGCATGTCGACTTCTACGCGCATCGACAGACCGATCTTGAGCGGGTGGGCAGCGAGTTCGGCGCGGGAGAGAACGATGCGCACGGGCACGCGCTGGACGATCTTGATCCAGTTGCCGGTGGCGTTCTGCGCAGGCAGGATGGAGAAGGCGCTGCCGGTGCCCATGCCGAGGCCGGCGATCTTGCCGTGGAAAACAATGCCTTCGCCATACACGTCGGAGCTGAGTTCCACTTTCTGGCCGATGCGCATGTGTTGGAGTTGGGTTTCCTTGAAATTGGCGTCAACCCAGATCTGGTCGAGCGGCACGATGGCCATCAGCGAGGTGTTGGGCTGCACGCGCTGACCGAGCTGGGCGGTACGCTGTGAGACGTAGCCGGTAAGCGGGGCGGGCACATTGCAGCGGGAAACTTCGAGGTAGGCCTTGCGCACGGCAGAGGCGGCAACCTTGACATCCGGGTGGCTCATGACGCCGGTATTGTCGGTCATGGCCTGGCTGCTGGCGAGCTGTTGCTGGGCTGCAGAAAGGGCGCTCTGGGCCTGTTCCAGGGTGTCGTTGGCGTGGGCGAGTTCTTCGGCCGGGATGGCGCCGCTGGCTACGAGGCTGCGACGGCGTTCAACGTCGGAGCGGGCACGTTCCACTGCGGTGCGGCGGCTTTCCAGCTCGGCGCTGAGGTTGCCTACGTTGGAGTACAGCCCGCGCACCTGGCGCACCGTGCGTGCCAGATTGCCTTCGGATTGGTCGAGGGCGATTTTGGAATCGCTGCAGTCCAGTGCCACCAGCGTCTGCCCGGCCTGCACGAGGCGGTTGTCATCGGTGAAGATGGAGACGATGGAGCCACTGGTCTGCGGCACAACCTGCACCACGTTGCCATTGGCATAGGCGTCGTCAGTGCTTTCGTACCAGCGGCCGCGCAGTTCGTGATAGGCGAAATAGCTGCCACCCACCACGATGATGATGCCGGCAAGGATCGCGAGCATGCGGACGCGGCTGGCTGTGGGGTCGGCGGGGCGGGGAGTCTGGGTTTCAGGAGTACTCATTTTCGTTGCTTTCCGGGGAAGGGGTTGCGTTTGTGTGTCCGGTGGCCTGCGTCAGGCTGCCGATACGATCCTTGGGTCAGTTGTGCGGTGCCGGGGCGGTTGTGGCTGCCTGCGGTGCGTCCGGGGCCTGGAAGCCACCGCCGAGGGAGCGCACGAGATTGAGCGAGGCGGTTACGCGCTGCGATTCGATCTCGGCCTGACGGTTCTGCGCGGTGTGCAGGGATTGCTGCACGGTGAGCACTTCCACATAGCTGCCGATGCCGTTCTGGTAGCGCTGGCTGGCAAGCTCCCAGGCTTCCTTGGCGGCGGCCACAGCGCGCTGCTGAGCCTCGGCCTGCTTTTCGAGGGCCTGGAGCTGGTTCATTTCGTCGGCCACTTCGTTGAAGGCGCTCACCAGGGTCTTGTTGTACTGGGTGACGCTGAGGTCATATTGTGCGTCGCTGGTTGCGAGGTTGGCGCGCAGGCGACCGCTGTCAAACAAGGGCAGGGATACGGCAGGCGTGAACAGCACGAAGCGGTTGGCGATGTTGAAGAGGCCGGAAGTATCGGGCGAGAGCATGCCGACGTTGGCGGAAAGGCTTACATTGGGGAAGAAGCGGGCCTTGGAGGCTTCGATGCTGCGTCCGCTGGCTTCCACGCGCCAGCGTGCGGCAACGATGTCCGGGCGGCGGCCGAGCAGGTTGGCCGGCAGATCGGCGGGCAGTGAGATGTCGGCAACGTGCATGGCTTCGGGGCGCTGAATGTCTTCGGCACGATCCGGGCCGAGGCCGATCAGGGTGACGAGGCGGAAGCGGGCGGTGTTGATTTCCTGCTGCGTCTGCGTGACGGATTGTTCGCCGCTGGCCACGGCCAGTTCGGCCTGGCGCAACTGCATCACGCTATCCACGCCGGCAGCCACGCGTTGCTTGGTTAGTGCCAGCAGAGTGTTGGCGCGGGCAAGGTCTTCACGGGCGATATCGTTGGAGGTATAGGCGTAGCCGAGCACATTGTAGGTCTGCGCAATTTGCGTGATCAGCGTGAGCTTGGCGGCTTCGTTATCCACTTCGGCAGCACGCTGGTTGCCCAGGGCAGCTTCCCAACTGGAGCGGGCACCGCCCCAGAGGTCGAAGTCATACTTGGCGCCGAGGTTCAGCAGCTTCATGGTGGAGTAGTTCGAGAGCTCGCCACCGAGCAGCGTTTTCGGCAGTTCGGCACCGGGCAGCGCGGCTTCAGCCGTGACGCTCAGGCCGCGTGCGGCATCCGCACTCTGCGACTGGGCGGCGGCAAGACGCACGCGGGCACGCGCCACGGCGAGATCCGGGCTGCCCTTGAGCGCTTCGTCGATCAGGCGGGTGAGCTGGGCGTCGCCATACTGCTGCCACCATGTGTTGTTAGGCCAGGCGGCGTCAGACACTTTGACCTTGGCGTAGGTTTTGCCGGAGGCGTAGTTCGCCGTGTCAGCAGTTTTCTCTTGTGGGTCCAGTCCGTGCATATTGGCACAGCCAGAAGCCAGCAAAAGGAGGGCAATACCATAAACAGAATTGATTCTCATATCACTGCTTTCGAAGCCTACTGCATGTTTTCGAGTGTGGAACGCACCCTCTTCAGGAGGGAATTGAGCGTTTCCTGCTCGTCGGAGGAGAGGTCGGACAAAGCGCGGCTGACCAGATCATTGGCGATTTCACGGATGGGTTTCACTGCTTCGCGCCCGCGCTCTGTGAGCGAGAGGCGGGAGACACGCCGGTCGTTCTCGCACGGGGCGCGCTGCACGTAGCCCAGGTCGACCATCTTGTCGAGCAGCCGCGTCATGGCGCCCGCGTCGTAGCCAATGCAGCGGGCGATTTCCGAGGCAGTTGTGCCCAGGGATTTGTCCAGCGACATGAGCACACGGTACTGCGTGAACGTCATGCTGAAATTGCGCTCTTCTAGCAAGCGTTCGAGCAGACGGTGCAGCTCCATGCGCACGCGAAACAGCACCATCCCGAAGCCGTCTTCACCGAGCTTGTCGGGAAGAGGGCTGTTAGGGGCCAGAGCCTCTGTACTGCTTACTGGGGAATTTTGTTGAGTTTCCATGTAGAAGCAAATTTAATTGCCTCAGCAATCATTGTCAAGGCAACTATTGCCCTGACAGCTATTTGTCAGCTTCACTTAACGAAAATTTCCAAATCCCCAAGGTGGATATCGGTGCGGTGCCAACGAGATGCAATGCATGAAGGTGAAATTGTGCCAGTCGTCTCTCCGTCCCAATGGCGTTGGCGTGTCTTCACATTGGTCGGTCTGTAACGGCGCGTTTTTCTCAGCCTTTATTCTCTGCACACAAATTCACCGGCATGCCGATGAGTAGGGGCTGACGTCTGTATCGTCGGCGTTCTTTTTCAGGGTCGCTGCGGCAATGCGCTGCGCGACAAGGGTGTTGGCTTTGCGCTGCCGCAGCTCCTCTTGATCAATAAAGCTATGTCCCGGGAGACGATGTTGGCATGCATATGGCATCCTCTGGCAGTTTTCTCGGCGGGCTGGGAAGCAGCAGTGAGCCGGTGCGTGTCGGAGAGCCCGACAACTTCCGCCTGGGCTGCATGGTGGATCTGCAGATGCTAGCAAAACGTCTGTGCAAGGCACGCTTCAACGAGCCAGCTGCTGCGCAGGCAATTTTCACGCGCTAGTGCGCGGTGGAGGAGCAGAGCAGAAGAACAAAAAAATCTGCATCCTCTATGTTGCGAATGATTCTCATTTGCGTATAATCATCTTCGCCGGGTTCTTGTCTGACCCGCTGGTGCCGGTGCTGCTCCTTGCCTGCCGGCCTCAGCGGTGAGGTGTTTACTCTGCGTCGCCCGTCATTGTGATTGATTTTCCTGAAAGGGGATCAAGGGGTAAGTGACGGGATTTTCCGCAAGCCAGCCGCCGGGTATCGCCGGGCCAGCCAGCGTCCTTTCCCCGTAACCATACTTTGCGGCAGCGGAGCGATGCATCTGGGTGTGTCGTCTGCATCACTGCCGGAGAGGTTCTGTTTTCAAGGGAGCGACCATGAATATGGATCCAGATCTTGCTGAAGCCCGTACTGGCACGCTGCTGGCAGCGGCCCTCCATCTGCTGAGCTGTTCCGCTTTGCATGGGGCGACCCCGGCGAAAATGCGTGCCCTGATTCTGCATCTGACTGAGCTGGCAGACCGGCGTGATGCCGATCCTCTGCTGGCCCGCAGCTGTGAGCAGTTGGGTGAGGCCTGGAGCCGGGCGCTCGCCGAGGTGGAGGAAGAACGTGCGGTTCATGTGCCTGTATCCCAGGCTGGTGCAATGTTTCATTGAGGAGTCGCGATGGCGCTGGAGACGATTACTTCGCCTTCCCCGATTACCCTGCCGGCTTTGGCACAGCCTCCCGTGATGACGAGCAAGGCTTTGCTGGGAAATGGCAGTACCTTGCTCATTGAGCATCAGGGCTCGTTGTACACACTGCGCGTTACGCGCAATGGCAAGCTCATTCTGACGAAATAATCACAAAGGAAATCGTATGTCGCGTTACACAGGCCCACGCCTGAAGGTGATGCGTGCCCTGGGCGTGGAACTGCCCGGCTTGTCACGCAAGAGCATTGCTGATCGTCCCCACCCTCCCGGTCAGCACGGGCAGCGCCAGAAGCGCAAGTCCGGTTACGGCTTGCAGCTGCAGGAAAAGCAGAAGCTGCGTTTCAATTATGGTTTGTCAGAACGCCAGATGCGGCGTCTCGTGCTCGATGCCCGCCGGGGCAAGGATGCCACCGGCGACAAGCTCGCCGAGCTGCTGGAGCGGCGTTTGGATAATGTGGCATTCCGCGCTGGTTTTGCACCCACAGTGATGGCTGCACGCCAGTTGGTGAATCACGGCCATATGCTGGTTAATGGGCGTGCCGTAAACATCCCGTCATACCGCGTGCGTGTGGGGGATGTGGTCAGCCTGCGCGAGAAGAGCCGGGGGCTTTCGGTGGTGCGTGAAAGCCTCGGAGAGCTGGCGCTGACGCGGCCGGAATGGATCGCCTTCGATGAGGCGCAGCTCAATGCGCGGGTGAGCCATTTACCGCAGATCAGCGATGTGCCTTTCCCCATCGAGATGCAGCTGGTTGTGGAATATTACTCGCAGCGGCTGTAATCTTTTTTCCTCAGGATTTTTCCCTAAACGCCAGTGCAGTGTTGCGCTGGCGTTTTGCCATCAGGCCGCCGTGCCTTGTGGCAGGCACAGCTTCAGGGCGCAATCTGGTGATTCCGGCCAGGGCGTGGTGTCCAGCTCGGGCCAGATATTTTGCCAGCGTGCGACTTTCTGGTCGTACACCTTGGCGATGGGAAGTGCCGGGTTGGGAATTAGTCTGCCATCAAGAAGTGCGCCGAGACCGAACGGCGCATGGATGTCCAGGATGCCCGGGCCGGTGTCGTGGGCCTGGGCTGTGCGGCGGATGCCAACGGCGGTACTGCTGCACGGGAAGTGATCAATGCCGTCGCTGGCGCGGTTTACCGGTGGGAACGGGATGCCGAACTTCTGCTTGTACCACAGTGGTACACGCGCCTGATTGCGGATCTGCACCGTGATGGGCAAGTCGCCAAACACTGCGGTAGCCCGCTTGACGATACGGTCTTCCGCACGCCAGCTGGTGTCGGGATCGTAGTAGATCACGTCATAATCCAGAATGCCCTGCCCGCTGGGCCGACCATACAGACCATTCCATACAGACTGGGACAGGCAGCCCGCTGTCAGCCACCAATCCGGCAGCGCCAGAGCGGGGATGCGTTCCAGCAGGGTGGCATTCCAGTGGTTTGCAAGCACAAGCGATAGAAAGCGTTCTGTCTGGGCGGAAGTGCTCATGTGGCTTCGTATGTTTCCTGATTCTTCCCTGAGTGAATGTCGGCATGGAACGCGTCAAGGCACAGATTGCAGATGGCCGCGTCGTTGCCCCGCACCAGATTGCTGATCTCGAAGGGGAGGCGTCCGCAAAACGAGCAGACTTCTTCTGGGCTGCTCCTGGCGATCCATTCGCGTGCCTGGTGCACGGTAACCGTAGTTTGCGTCCACAGTGCCCCAAGCCCGCGATAGTAGTGTTCCGCCTGGCGCATTGCCGAATTCGGGTCAGTTGCCGGGGCAATGGCGACAGCTTCCCACTTCTCGTTGCAGTACGCCACGAAAAAGCCCGCGTGGTCATTGCGCAATTCTTCGCAGAGGGCGATGCATGGCACGGCGCCAATCAGTTCATTGCCTACGTACAGCCGCTGTTCTCCAGTGAAGCGCACGGTTTCATCGACGATTGCATAGGCTAGAACGCGTGCGAAGGAGATTGCCGGGGGGGGGGCGAGCAATTTTTTCATGTGTGTTTCTCTGAAGCTGTTTTATGATCTTACTGCGAAGGCGTGATCGGACCTCCTCAAGCGGGTGCATTGGCTGCTTGAAGTTCTCAGCTACAGAAACTCTGGTTTCTGTGCTGCTCTCTGGTACGGTTTGCTTTTCACAGCAAATTGGCGTGGCCAGCATGGAGCAGAACACCATGAAACTTTTTCCTCGCCCTTCTCGCTACAGATCCGAACACTTCTCACAGTTCGTTTGTCACGTTGGCTGACAGTAAGGCTATCGGCGGAGATGTCAGGCGTTGGTGACGAAGCTATTCTAAGACAGCGCTGCGATGCGCGTTAGGCGATTTCAGGCGAAACCCGATATTTGTCACACTGGGCGTTTTTTCATTGAAGAGTATCGGTCCCCTGCAGGGGGCAGGACCAGAGGAGTGCATGAGGTCCGATCACGTCTTCTCGGGATAGATTGCGAGCAGCGTCTCAGAAGCTGTTCACGATCTGTAGCGAGAAGGCGTCAGTGTGCCGAAGAGCAGCACAGAAACCGGAGGTTATTCGTATAAATGAGGATTTCGAGCAGCCGCTG
>DBTS01000142.1 GCA_002307175.1 Rhodocyclaceae bacterium UBA1310 | reverse complement strand
GCGCGTTTAACTGTCGAACTCGGGGTTTCTGGCGTCTTCTGTCTTCCCTTTTGGTCGACAACAGAGGATGTGCCGTCAGCAATCTGCTGCCGATAGCGGTTACACCGGCGGGGGCGGGCGTGAATCGTGGGCAGGGGAGGGGGGAATATGGGTGCCCCCCATCCCTGTCATGTGTGAAGGCAGAGGGCTTATTCGAACTTGAATAGCACTTCCAGAACAACCTTGTTGTTGGCGCGGGCTGCGCACTGCCGGCCGATTTCGATGCTGTCCTGCTTGATGGCCATTTCCCGGGCCTGCTCTGCGGAGACCTTCATGGTGCGCTGGTAGGTGCGGATCATGATTTCGGATACTTCCTTTGGCGGCTTTGTCTGCGATGTGCAGTTGAGGAACAAGGGAGTTTTTTCGTAGGTGCCGGAGACGCCTTTGAGGGAATCATCATCCGCGACCTGCAGGGCAGATTTGTCGTTGATCAGGAATGAGTAGGTGTCGCGACCAATGCCGGCAGAGCGTTGCAGGCAGACCTTGAGATTGGCTGTTGTGCTGCCGATCTGGCCTGAGCCACTGCCGCAGGTGAGTTTGCCGGCAGCGGGAATGACGGTTGGGATGGCGGTTTGCGCCGATGCGGCAGATTGTAGCGCCGCGAGAACTGCCAGGCAGGAGATTGTGTGTGCAAGTGTGCGTGTCATGTTTTTCTTTCTATGTCTTTGGCGATCGGGGCGAGCACCAGAAGACCTTGTTGAGCACAAGTTCGGGTTTCGTGCAGAGATTCGATTGTATTGATGTTGGAAAGCTTTCGTTATTCGGGAAAGCCTATGACCTAGGATATAAATGCATGGGCTGGTATTTCTTGCCGAAATTCTATAGTTTCCATTGGATCAATACAATGGCATGGTTTGAAGATCGGATGTTGTATGACTAATTGCCGTGATATCGTTATCGTTGTCAGGTTCAGGCTGGCCAAAGAGGGTATAGCCAGAATATTTTCGTATTATGCGGAAGGTATTATTTGATAAATCAGCGCTGCGAAGGTAAGCATGTAAAGCTGGAAATATCCATTACGTAGTTCATCCGATTTTTCATGGGTAAAGCATGTTGAATCGGGGAAATGTGCTGCATGCAGTGTCGTGATGTGGAATGTGTGCCGATCTGTAGCTCAGGCAAGGTAAAGGTTTTACTGCAGGTGTTTCTCCTCGCTGCAAATCGTTGTTTAAGCTAGACTGCGTGGCCTTTTTGACCTGATTCTCTTTTGGCTTTCCGCATGTTCGATCTTCAGCTGGAATCCTGGCTTGAGCGCCCCCAAGCCCGCTGGGTATTGCTCGGCGGATTGTGTGTGGTGCTGGCCAGCCTGTTTTTCTTTGCGTTGCCAACGGTGGCGAATATCCGCTTTGGCATTGAGGCTTATCCGACGACGACGCTCTTCGAGTGTATTCACGCCCTGCAGAATGGTGTGCTGGCTGTCGCCTGCACCTGGGTGTTTCTGCGCGCCGGGGGCGGTGCGGCGGCGCATCGCCCGTGGCTTCTGATTCTGGTACTGTTGGCCGTCGGTATTGGCGGTGATCTGGTGTTGCACTGGGTAGCCTCCATTTCAAGGCCGGCGCAAATCGGGCGAGGCGGTGAAGTGGTTTTTTCCTGGAGCGTGTTCCGGGCGCTCACGGCCGTTGCGCCTTACACCCCATTGCTGCTGTGGCTGCTGGCGGGCGGGTTGGCGGTGCGTGCTGCTGGCCGCGGGGCGCGGCCGCTTGCCCCTGATGCGTACCCGCTGGTAGTGGCAACCCAGGCACTGACGCTGGCAGGGGGCATGTTGGGGGTGCTGATTCTGGTGCAATTGGCAATGGTGTCCGTAGCGCCCTCAGGATATCGCGCCATGATTGCCGATGCGCCAGCCGTTTTTTTCCTTGTGCCGGCGAGTCTCGCGCTTGTTGTGGGCTTGCTGATCGTGCCCCTGTGGCCGGAACGGTTGCGCCACGCAGGGGCCCTTGAGCTGTTTGCTGTTGGTGTGCTGATGGCCCTGTTGCCGGGGGTGCTTTGCGTGATTCTGCTGCAGTGGGCACAGTCTGCCGACGATGAAGTGATATTCAAGATGCTCCCCGAGATCATGCTTGGCGTGTACGCCGTGGGGGTTCCAGTGCTGGCGGTCGCCATCAGCTATTTCGGGCGCCTGCATGAGGAAAGTGGCGAAGCGGAATAATCACGACCTTCCGGCAAGATCGCGAACTGTTTTTCGAAAATTACCTTCCTGCGGTCTGGGTCAGGGTGCCCGCTCTCTCCGCAAACCGGATTTCCGCAAGCGCCCCATTGATGAGCGTGAGTTGTGGCGGTTGATGGCCAATGTCCATATCGTAGAGCACAGGGCAGGGTAGTGTGGCGCACACGCTCTGCAGCGCTTCAGTGTGGCTCAGATGTTCAGCAGATTCGTTGCCGGGCGCTGCGTTGCGGCCAAACATCAGGCCGGCCAGCCCGGTGAACCAGCCTTGGCGGCGCAGGGACAGCAGTGTGCGTACCAGGGCCGGGGGTGATAGTTCGGCGTTTTCCAGATAGAGGATGACCCCTTCCTGGCGATGCGCTTCAATGAATGCGGGCAGCTTGCCGAAAGGCGTGCCAGCAAGGGATGCCAGGGTATCCAGACAGCCACCGATCAGGCGCCCACGCAGAAGGAGGGGCTCGGGCGATCCATCCAGGCGCTTCCAGGCCGTGGGTTCGGTCAGCTTGAAGCCAGCCTGAGGATTGGCCGCAAAATTCTGCCAATGTGTTTGATGCAGTGACGAGGCGTGCTGGGTGATTGGTGTTCCGAGAGGGGCTTCCAGAATGGCAAGTGCGCCAGAGGCGAGCGGATCGGTGTTGCCCGGCGTCATCTCCATGAGGTTGGTGCCGTGTGCGCTGGCCCAGCCAGCGAGGAGGGTTATCGGCAACAGTAGTGTGCTGATATCCGAGTAGCCCAGCATCCACTTCGGGCGTGCCTGCCGCAGACTCTGAAAATCGAGCAGTTCGAGGATTTCGCTGGCGAGTTCCCCACCCCAGGGCGGAATGATGGCTGCCACTTCGGGGTCGTGCAGGAACTGCCGCAGTTCTTCAGCACGAAGTGAGGCTGCCGCACTGGCATCCTTATGCTGCGAGCGGAGGTTGCCACCTTCAATCACCCGATAGCCGCGAGAGCGCAGATGGGCAATGGCCAGCTCCAATCGTGCGACATGCTTACCCGTTACGCCAGAGGATGGTGCAGGAACAGCAATCAGATCGCCGGGGAGGAGTGGAGCAGGGAATTTGAGCATGGCCGACTCGAACGAGAGTAGGCAGTATTATGCAATTGTTCTGATGTGAATGTCGAGCGGTGGTGCATGGTGCGTGGTGCGGCGCGGGGCAGGCGGATTCGCCTGCCCCCGGAAACGCCTGTCTGTTGCTTGAAGCTTAGACGCTCGTGCTGCTTGAACTGGCGGATTTTGTGGCGCGTGCGGTGAGCCACTGATCAGAGGTGAGCGGCTTGGGCACGATGCGGATTTCGCCGATCTTGCCGATGAAGCCGTTGTTCATGCTGCCCCCGTACTGCGCGGCGCCGATGGCGGTGAGTTTTTCGCCAGTGGTGCGAATGCCGTCCATCCCGCTGTTGTTGCGCAGGATGGGGGCGCCTTCTACGTACATGGTGGTGGCGTAGCCGTCAGCGGGGTCATTGACGATGGCGATATGCAGCCATTGCCCGGCGGTGATGCCGCCAGACCAACAGGCGAAGTTGGATGTGGCGTTGGTGGGCACCACTTCCCACTGGATTTCCATTAGGTTGGAGATGGCCATCATCATCATGGTGTCCCCGGTATCCACGCCAGAGGTCCATGAGACGTCGGTGGCCTTGGAGCGTGCGCCGAGGCGGTAGATGATGCCCATCCAGGAGTTGTTGGTAATGGTCCAGGCGGGGTCGATGTAGATGAAGGTTTCGAGTGTGTAGCCGTTCTCGAAGGTGGCAGTATTCACCGGCATGCCGGTCTGCGTGACGAAATAGTTGAAATGGGTTTGCGTTGAATTCTTGAACTGCACGCTGCCGGGTGTGGCGGAGAGGTAATGGTGGTCGGTGGACCAGCTGAGGTCGCTGAGGGAGCCTGACCACGTCATCAGGGTTACGTCGTTGGCGTTGCCACTGATGTCTTTGACGACATTTCCGGAGGTGAGTTGGGCGCCATCGGCTGCGCCGGCATTGTAGAAGCGCCAGTGCGCTGCAGTGCCGGAAACGACAGGGTAGTCGTCGACACCGGTCGCCACTGTGCCGACATGCTGCGTGGGCTGGGTGAAGTTGGTGAGGATGAGTTGCTTGGCTGCATCGGTGAGGCTGCCGCTGGTGCTGCCTGCCGTGACTGTGAATGTGCTGTTGAAGCCGGCGAAGCGCTTGGCGAAATTGATGTTCAGTGTGAAGGCGTGGTTGGAGGCGGTGAGCCAGGCAGAGTCGAATTCATTGAGGTCAGCGGCGGGCTTTTCTGGCACCCATGGTGAGAATGAGCTGGCGACGATACGGTTGTTGGTAAGATCGAATTCGTACATGCGCATCAGGCCATTGCCACCCATGTAAGCCATCTGATAGTCGATCACCATGATGAATACGTCATGACCTGCGGCGTTCTGTTTCACGAGCGAACAGGAGCCGTGGTAGTGGCCGCTGATAACCATGAAGATCTGGTCATTATTCTTGATCAGCTTGTCCCACAGGTACTTGGAATAGGCTGTTTCCGCAGCGGTAGTGCCGTCGCTGCCGATACCCGCAAACTGGTGAGAGGTGAGGATCACGGGCAGCGTGGGATTCTGCGCGATCACGCTGTTGGCCCAACTGATGGCGTCATCGGAGGCACGCCAGGACATGGCCAGTACGAGCCACTTGTTCCCTTCCGCCGTGAAGATGTGATATTCGTGGAAGCCGCTGCTGTGGCGCCCGCCGAAGGTGCTCTGCTGCTGTGCGCGGGCTGTCGGGAAGACGTGGAGATAGGGCTGGTCGTAGCTGGTGCGGAAGGTACCGCCATCCTGATAGCCATCGGTATTGGTGAAGCCGCTGGAGTCTACGCCCCAGTCCGGCCCCCACTGGATGTTGGAGCCATTCGCGCCGACATCGTGATTGCCGGCGAGGATCGAGTACGGGCATTTCGCTGCTTCCAGCACCTGCATGGCCTGACTGGCGAGTTCCCATTCCTTGGTGACGGTGCCATCGCTGAGCTGGGTGCCGCTGACCAGATTGGTGCTGCTGCTCCACGGAGAGGATGCTTCGTATTTGCTGGCATAGTAGTAGGGCTGATCGACCACATCGCCGAGGTGCGAGGTGAAGGCAAGCTTGAGGCGTGCAGCGTTGGCGGCAAGCCATTGCGTCTGCGACTTGAATGGGTTGTCGTACAGGCCATTGATGCTGCTGTAGCGCTTCTGGTAGAGCTTGCCCATGTAACCGCTGGCATAGCGCGGGTAGAACTGGGTATCCGGCAGCGCTGCGAGTGTGAAGGATGAGACCAGCGCGGCTGAACTGGCTGCTGATGAGCTGGCTGCCGATGAACTGGAGGCAGAGCTGCCCCCGCTACCGGAGTTGCCAGTGCCCGGCGTGCTGCTGTTGTCGGTGCCGCCTGAGTCACTGCCACCACAGCCTGCAAGCAGGGATGTGAGCCCCATGGCAGGCGCTGCGAGCATGAGTCCAAGGATCTGCCGGCGCTTGAGTTCCGGCAGGGTGGCCAGCTTGTCGAGCACGGCTGCGTCGCTGACCTTTGCGTGTTTTTTCTCTATCGACATATCGGGATCGGGAGTATCAATTGTTGCAGGGGGCGCTTGCAGGTTAGGGCCTGCGCCGTGTTTCGGATAAGCGCAGCGCCTCCCTGCAGGTCTGGTTTGCGCGATTCGCAATGCCTCTTCATGGGGGACTGGCGGCTGAATGCCTACCACTAAAGAGATAATCCGATTTAATCTGCGTGAATTACAGTTAACTTTGTGTTACACGTGCGGTATCAGTCTTGATGACAAAAATATGACATCAGTGAGTGTGATGCTGGTTGACTTTGCGGCAGGTGAACAAGGCAAAACGCACGAAACGCCTGGCGAATTTGCAGTGACGAGCAGAGAGAATTTCGCTGCCGTGTCATGTGTGTCGGACTCTTCACGCAACCGGTCAGAAAGCGTAGCGCTTTCTGAGGTATGTGCGGGGTGTGGTCTTCCTTGCTGCAAACGGAAAATCCTGCGGAGTACCAATGATGCAGCTTGGGTGAGTCAAAGGCGTCACCCGCCGTTGTGGAGAGGGGGACAACATGTGATTGACAGAGCCGTAGCGGGCTCCCTGGGATGGGGCAGGCGTGTGTTGTGCAAAATTAGCTTCATCCGACTTTAGTGTGGGCCAATAACTGGCATGCCGATCCTATCTTCCACTTCCCTGTGCCCACAAGGCTGTTTGTCGTAGGTCGGAAAAGCCGCAGGCGCCTTCCGACGCATGGTCATTGTAGCGATCGGGTGATGCCGCATGCGCGGGTGTTGGCGTTGATTTTTCCACTATTGGCATTTGGGCTTATCGTGTCATCCCAAATATTTATGCTAATGGGTTTGTTTATGAATTCTTCCCACGGCGCAGCATAGCCATTTTCTGAGCAATGTTGATTTCCAGACCACGCGGAACAGGTTGATACCATTCCGGATCTTCCATACCGTCGGGCAGGCAGTCTTCCCATCCGGGTTTGGCGTTGCTGACCTTGCTGAGGCGCAGCGGCACGGGGCTGGTATCCTCTGTAGCGTGGGCGCGGGCATTGCTGTAGGCCATGGTGCCGGCGTTGCTCTTGGCTGCAGCCGCGAGGTAAAGCACGGCTTGTGCAAGGGCGAGCTCTCCGTTCGGGCGGCCGTCGTGTTCGCAGCATTCGGCAGCGGCGTTGGCGATGTGCATGGCCTGTGGGTCTGCCAGACCAATGTCATCCCATGCCATGGCGATGATGCGCCGGGCGAGGTAGCGCAGGTCAGTGCCGCCATCGAGCATGCGGCACAGCCAGTAGAGGGCGGCATCGGGGTGGGAGCCACGCACGGATTTGTGCAGGGCCGAGATCTGGTCGTAGAAATTTTCACCGCCCTTGTCAAAGCGGCGTGTGGCCGGGGTGGCGACATTGTGTGTGAAGTTTGCGTCGATCTCGCTGGCACCTGCGGTCTGCGCAGCGGCATGGCATTGCTCGATGAGGTTAAGCAGGCGCCGGGCATCGCCATCGGCACGGGCCAGCAGATTCTGTGCGGCATCTGCCGTGAGCGTGGGCTCACCAAGGGTATTCTGTGCCCGCTGCAGCAGCGCGAGCAGATCGGCCTCTTCCAGGGGTTTGAGTACGTATACCTGCATGCGCGAGAGCAGGCGGCGCGACATCGTGAAAGAGGGATTCTCGGTGGTGGCGCCCATCACTGCGATATGGCCGGCAAGCACGGCGGGCAGCAGTTCATCCTGCAGTTTGCGCGTGAAACGGTGGATTTCATCGACGAAAAGCAGTGTGCGCAGCCCCCGGGTGTGGTGGCGCTCGGCCTGGGTAAGGGCTTCACGGATATCCTGCAGCTTGCCCATCACCGCCGAGAGTGCAATGAACTCGCAGCCGAAAGCTTGCGCTGCGAGGCGGCCAAGCGTGGTCTTGCCCACTCCCGGTGGCCCCCACAGCACCATCGAATGCAGGCGCCCAGCCACGAGTGCGCGCTGCAGCGGCATGCCCGGCGCGAGCAGGTGCGCCTGCCCGATCACCTCTTGCAGCGTGCGCGGGCGCAGGCGTTCGGCCAGTGGAATGGCGGCAGATGCGGAAGAATTCAGGATGTGTGGCATTGGCCGCCATTGTAATGGAAGCCGCTGTGATGGCCTGTGAGCGGGGCGACCGGTGTGTGTCCCGCTGCCGCGGGAAGTGATTACTGGAGTTTGAACAGTACTTCAAGTACCACTACGTCGTTCACGCGGGCGGTGCACTGCCGCGCTACCTCGGTGCTTTCCTGCTGAATGACGAGTTTGCGAGCTTCGTCTTCCGAGATTTTCATGGTTCGCTGATAGGTGCGCACCATGATGTCCGAGACTTTTTCCGGCGCCTTGAGCTTGGGTACGCAGGTGAGGGATGTCTGCATATTCTGATAGGTACCGGGGATGCCCCGGGTGGATTCGTCTTCAATCCCCTGGCTCGCGGTTTTGCCGTTGATGGTGAAGGTGTAGGTGTCGTGACTGAAGTTCGTGGATTGCTGCAGACAGACTTGCACCTTGGCGGGTGCATTGGCGATCTGCCCCGAACTGTTGGCGCAGACGTTTTTGCCTGGTACGGCAGATACGGTAGGGATATTGGCCTGTGCCAGTACGGCAGACGGAAAAACCACCAGAGCGGCGAGGCTGGTGATAGAAATAACGAGAGGGCGGGTCATGTTGTTATCTTTCGGTACTGCATGCTTCCCGGAACCTCGGCTCCAAAGATATTGCACTCAGTACTCAGAGTTTGGATACAGCTGAGATTTAATTTTATTGGCTATTGGCTATTGGCTATTGGCTATTGGCATGCTGCAGAATTAGGGAAGACCAAAAGGCATGTTTTGACGCAGATTTGTCCGAGAGGGAGCGAGTTGCTGTAGACCGGAGGGGCGCCGCAGCTCAGGGCAAACAATAATCCCCATCATGGCCCGCAAGGCGGGCATTCATGATGGGGGTGGAATTGCGGAGGAGAAAAGTGTGGTTTGGCGGCTGTTTACGATCTGTTGCGAGAGCCTGTCAGCAGAGTGGGCACAGCAAAATACAGATCATGAGCAGCTTTTCAGCAGCCCTGGCTATCGGCAACTTTTTCGTTCTTCATGCCGAAGAAGGGGCGCAGATGCACGCCGATGGCGCTGCCTGCGTAGGCGCACACGAGCCACAGCCAGCCATGCACGCTGCCGGAGAGGATTCCGCTGAAGTAGGCACCGATGTTGCAGCCATAGGCCAGACGCGAACCGTAGCCGAGCAGCACGCCACCGATGACGGAGGCAGCAATCTGGCGCGGCGGGATCTGCCACACCGGGGCGAACTTGCCAGCGGCGCAGGCAGCTGCCAGCGCGCCGAGGATGATGCCGATATCCTGCACGGTGGTGACGTCCGCCCAGACTGATGCGGTGAGCGACTTGGCCTGTGCCGGCACCTGCCAGAAAGCCCAGGCCGAGGGATCAGCCAGACCGCTGGCGGCCAGCGTTTTGGCACCCCACAGGGCGAAAGCCGAGGTGATGCCCCAGGGGCGCCCGGCAAGCAGCAGGGTGGCAAGATTCAGCAGCACGAGCGCCACACCACCCCAAACCAGGGGCCAGGGGCCGCGCAGCAGGCTGGCCGGCTCTGTGGTGGCGCTGGCGTGGCCAACGATACGGCCGTGCCGGCGCTTTTCAGCCCAGGTGACGCCCCAGGCAATCAGCCCGAACACTGCCAGATTCACGATCAGCGCTGGCACCACACCCCAGGCCTGGATCACCGAAACCGGTGCGAACTGCGGCAGATGGGACCACCAGCCGAAGTTTGCCGTGGCAAGTACCGAGCCGACAATGAAGAACAGCAGTGTGAGCACCATGCGTGTGCTGCCGCCACCCACGGCGAACAGCGTGCCGGAGGCGCAGCCGCCGCCCAGCTGCATGCCGACGCCAAAAAGGAAGGCGCCGAGCACTACGGAAACCCCGGCGGGAGATACCAGTCCCTTGACCGGTGCGCCAAGGAAAGTGCCCTGGGCGAGAATCGGGAAGAACAGGATCACGCCGAGCGCGAGGATCAGCATCTGGGCGCGCAGGCCATCGCCACGGCGATCTGCGATAAACCAGCGCCAGCCGCGCGTGAAGCCAAATGCTGCGTGATACAGCGAAACGCCCATCAGGGTGCCGACAATCCACAGGAGTGCCTGCTTACCGCTGATTTGCGACCACAAGGTGAGGGTACCGACCACAATGAGCGCGAGTGCGATCAAAAGCGGCGTGCGGTTGGGAGAAACAGTGGGGGATACAGTGTTCATTACGTGTGTTCCGGAGCAAACAGAGGGGGCGGAGATTCCCGGCTTTTCACTGCCTGCCGGGTACATCAGCCGCTGGTTGCCATTATCGCAAGCGCCCGACACACATACATCCCTTTGGGACTCATGATCATATTCTTTTTAAGAATATATGGTGAGGGTGCGGTTTTGGTTTGGGTATAAAGTATCAGCGCCTGAACAGGCGATGGAACGGTTGATCTGTTTTGTTCTGCGTTGTTCTACATCGCACCGAGCGAGGTTTGCGGGGTTGGGTCGGCGATCAGATGGGCGATGGCATTGTCGGCGAGCAGCATGTGTTGCACGGTGATTTCGAGCACGATGAAGTGCAGCAGTGCATCAATTTCGATCTGCTTCCGATGCCAGTGGCCGAGCAGGTGTTCGGCCTTTTCGCGGAGCGCCTTGTGCAAGCTGAGGTGAGCTTGTGCTTCAGGATCAGTGTGGGCTGCGAGAAGGATATCTTCAGTGGCAAAGTGTGCCTGTAGCTGCGCCATGAACACGCTCAGGATTTCATTCATGGTGTGATGCGATGCTCTTTCGCGGGCACCCGCCAGCAGGCGGTCAGCGAGGTCGAAAAGGGCGAGATGCTCGGCATCGATTACTGCATTGCCAAGATGGTAATCGGAGCGCCAGGGCATGTGAAAGAGTAGTGCAGTGTGATGCGCTGGCGGTTGCAGTGGCATTTCCGGTTCCACGCGATTGCGTCCGCCCGTCTTGGCCCGATAGAGTGCGGTATCCGCGCGTCCAAACCAGTCTTCCCAGGTGTCGGTGGTCTGGCACGAGGCATAGCCGGCACTCAGTGTGACGGGGAGCCCTTCCGGCAGGCTGGCGGCGAATTCGGTACGGATACGTTCTGTCAGGCTGGCCACTGCCGCATAGCCGCTGGCGGGCAGAAGCAGAATGAACTCCTCCCCGCCCCAGCGCGCCAATACATCGGTGCTGCGAATGCAGGCGCGCGCCGTTGCGGCAAAGCAGCGCAGTACCTTGTCGCCTGTGGCATGACCGTAACTATCGTTAACTTGCTTGAAGTGGTCGATATCCAGGATTGCCAGCGCCACAGGCGTGCCGTAGCGCTTGAGGCGCTCCATCTCCTGCGTTGCCACCCGTTCCAGGTAAACACGGTTCCAGCACTCGGTGAGCCTGTCATGCAGGGCCAGTTGCCTGTAACGTTCATCATGACTCTCTCTGATCATGAGCACGTAGCCGATGGAGAACAGATTGACCATCGCGAAGATGGAAAGATAGACGCCCTGGGCAATGTGGCTGCTGCCAATGGGGAGACTCCCCTCGTGAGCAATAGAGATGGCCGCAGCGTGTAGCGCCAGCATCACGACATGGGGCAGACAGCCACAGAGTATCAGGTATTGCCCGAAGCCAGGTGTTTGCCGCCGTGTGCGGAATAACAGGAAAATGCCGTACAAATACTGGATGATGAGCACCAGGGTGCTGATGAGCACGCTTTGGGCTACTTCGTGGAGATACACCAGGAACACCACGGCAACAATAGCTACCGGACTCCAGAGGATTGCGGCAGAGATGCGTCGGCGCTGAAAGGTGGTGATGGCAAGCACGCCCAGCGAGGCCGAAGCGGTGAGCCCGATATTGGCGAGCCATACCCCCAGCAGTGGATGAATGAAATCCCGCAGGGCGAAGAGGATGAAGGCCAGCCCGGAGATCCCCATCGAAGCGCCAAGGCAATACAGGCCGCCTTTGTGCACTTCACTTCGGCGGGCCATCAGGCTTGTGGCAACACAGACAGTGAGCTGCTCGGCAATCAATGGCGCGAAAAGGGTGCGGGCGTCAATCAGCATGGCGTAGCTGCCAGAGAGGAAGACTGAGGTCTGATGAGGAGGATGAAAACGGTCATGACGCTGAAGGCTCCGGCTGCATGGAAACATCTTATTCCATGGCTTTGATTTGAGACCATGACAAACCTTACACTGGCGCAAATTTTCCGGGATTTCTCCTGTAGCATTGCCGCTGTTTGCCCGGCGTATTGCGGACCTATACCCCTACAGCGTTATCATCAGGCGATCATGAAATTTTCTCCTCCCGCGTGGCTTACGCCAGAGAGCTGTCCCGGTTTGTGGACCGAACTGAATTCGCTGCCGGCGGATTCCGTTATCAGCGTCGGCGCACACGACATCGTCTGCGTGAGCACGCCCGAACGCCCTGATTTCTGGGTTGGCAACTATCTGCTATTCGATCCGGCACGCGATCTGTCGCTGTATCCTTGGCTGTGCGAGGAATGGTGTCTGCGGTTTGGCACCATGGCAGGTGTGGGGCGTGTGTGTTTTGCCACCGAGTTCAGTCTTGCAAAGGCTTCCCCGTGGCAGCACTTTGTGCCTGAAGGGGGGCTGATTGAAGTGGCAGATGTGCTGGCACTGCAGATGTTTTGCCCGGCGCCTGCCGCAGCAGAAGATTTCCCCTACCGTATTGCCCCGGTAGCGAGTGCTGCGGAATTCGAGAAAGTGATCGAAGCGGCAGAGGATATGGATTTCACTGACGGCGGTTCCGCCCCGTGGGATTTCACGGTCTGGCGCATGCGCGAATACTGGCGGTCGGTGTGCGAGCAGCCGGATGCGGCGTGGTGGGCCGCCTGGGATGGTGCGGAGGTGGTTGCCTACGCGGGACTGTTTCGTGACAGCGGGATGGTAAGCGTGCAGGAAGTGGGCACCTGCCCGGCGTACCGGCGTCAGGGTATCGCCCTGCATCTGTGTTCGGCCATGCTGACTGCCGCGCTGGCAGTGCCGGGGGTGCGCCAGTGCATCCAGGTGGCTGAGCCTGATGGTGCGGGTGAGCGCGTGTACCAGCGCCTGGGGTTTGCGCCTGTCAATGCAATGCTTTCCGTGGTGTTGCCTTTGGCATAAACAGAAAGCTGGCGGGAAGGTGGGTTGGCAGGTGATGTGAGCCGGTGGTCTCGCCGAAGTATCCGGCCATGGCTGTTTGGGATGCTGGCTCCATCCTGTGGAACAGCATTGGCGTGGCAGCGTATGATGGAAAATCCCTTTCTGTGATTTTTATCCTTCATCATGGCCAAGCCAGTTTTTGCTGAAACTCATGCGGAAACATTTCTGCTTCATGGCGACGAATTTCTGCACACAGATGCCAGTGTGACGCCACCCATCCCCTATGCTGCCACCTTTCTTGCAGCAGATGCTGAAAGTTTTGCCGGGATGGCAAATACCGAGCGGCACCCGCAGTACTACACGCGTTACGGCAACCCCTTGCATGAGCGTGTGGCAGCTCTGATTGCAGAGCTGGAGCATGCGGAATCCGGGTTGTGTTTTTCTTCCGGCATGGGAGGTATTGCCGCGAGTTTTCTGGCGCTGCTCAAAGCCGGAGATCACGTGGTGGCGCAGAAGAATCACTATATGGCCACCAGCAAGCTGCTGACCGAATTGTTGCCGCGCTATGGCGTGGAGACGACGCTGGTTGATCAGTCTGATGCTGGTGCATTCGAGGCGGCACTACGCCCGAATACCCGCCTGATTCATGTCGAGACACCCGCCAATCCCACCCTTGCACTGACCGATCTGGCTGCAATTGCCGGGCTGGCGCAGCCGCGCGGCATCCTCACGAGTTGCGACAACACTTTTGCCTCACCGATCAACCAGACACCGCGAGACTTCGGCATTGATCTGGTGATGCACAGCGCCACCAAATACATGGGCGGGCATCACGACATCACCGCCGGAGTGGTGGTGGGCAGCAAACTCCTTGTCGACCAGATCTGGCACACCGCCATCACGCTTGGGGCAACACTGTCTCCCATGGATGCCTGGTTGCTGCTGCGTGGTTTGCGCACGCTGGTGATGCGCGTGCAACGCCAGAATGCCAGTGCGCTCAGGCTCGCGCAGTTCCTCGAAAGCCATCCGGCCATCGGGCAGGTGCGCTATCCCGGCCTTGCCTCGCACCCGCAGCACGCGCTGGCAAAGCGCCAGATGCATGGAGGTTTCGGCGGCCTGCTCGCGATATGTGTGAAGGGGGGCTACGCGGATGCTGCGCGTGTCATCGAGCGCCTCAAGGTGCCGGCGCACGCGGTGAGCCTGGGTGGCGTTGAATCTCTGGTTGTACACGCTGCTGCCATGTGGGCAGGCACCATGAACGATGAACAGATGCGCGCCGCTGCCATCGAGCCCAACATGATCCGCGTGTCAGTTGGCATCGAGCATGTTGATGATTTGATCGCCGATTTCGCTCAGGCCCTGGATTGAGTGGAGCGAAACAAAACGAGCGAAGCATCCTGAGCACGGTCTGAATATCCGGCCATGACCTGAATTGTTGCGCAGGCCCGACAATGTGCAAAGCCGGAAGTGGCAAAACTTCCGGCTTTGCTTTACCTGACGGATCGAAAAATCAATTGCGGCAGCTGCTCGGCACGAAACTGATGTTCATCTCCATCCTGTAGCAGGTGAACGTGAGGGTTCCCTTGTTCAGTCT
The DNA here is from genome assembly GCA_002307175.1 of Rhodocyclaceae bacterium UBA1310. Classification (GTDB taxonomy): domain Bacteria; phylum Pseudomonadota; class Gammaproteobacteria; order Burkholderiales; family Rhodocyclaceae; genus Uliginosibacterium. The sequence goes on along the minus strand of DBTS01000142.1, from coordinate 7,089 downwards.
GGCCGCGATGGCAATGGATTTGTTGTTCAGAAGCTCGTTATAGTTGATGACAATGGCCTGATTCTGCTGGTCCAGATCAATGCTCTTGACCGCGCGGGGCAGATCGGAAGGCACGTAACCGGCTGCATCCAGACTTGGCGGGAATTTTCCGGTGGAGGCAATGTACTCGGCGACGGATGCCTTTGCGCCACTGGCGGCTGTGAGGCCTTCGCTGACCAGTGCGCGCTTGGTGTGGCTCTGGTATGCCGGCAAGGCGATGGCGGCAAGGATGCCGAGAACCGCAACCATCACAAAAACCACGGCGATGCCTACCACCGCCCAGATGATGCCATTGCTGCCAGTGCCGGGGTTGCCCTGGCCTTCGTTGTATTTGTTGTCCCAGCTTTCCTGGCTGGTGCACAGGAAGACGATGAATTCGATAAAGGCAACAAAGAAAGATAGCCCGAAACAGAACGAAAAGAGGATGTAGAAGATCCCCCACCATTGCCCCAGATAGAAGCGATGGATGCCGAAGCCCCCGCAGAAGAAGGCCAGCAGCGTGGCAGCCGTTTTATCCTTGTAGCGCCCAGAGCTTGCTACTGGTGCACCGCAGGCCGGGCAGCTGCGCGCTGTGCGGTGGATTTCACGCCCGCAGGCGCGGCAGTAGATCATTTCTTCCATCATTTTCTCGCAGGCTATTTGAAGATGAAAAAAGGCGGAATATCCATTCCGCCGTGCTGTTTTCTGATCTTAGTTGCGGCAGTTTTGTGGCAGGTATTTCTTGGGCATGTCCTGGCTGTAGCAGCTAAATTCCAGCTTGCCGTTGTTGAGTGATACGCCGATATTCACGGATTTGTTGTAGAGCGTTTCATCGTAGGCGATCACGATGGATTGGCTCTGCTGATCCAGGGTGATGCTGCTTACATGAGCGGGCAGGTTAGCCGGCTGGAAGCCCGTCGCCTCGATGTTTGGCGGGAATTTTCCGGTGGAGGCAATGTATTCTGCTTCAGCCGTTTTCAGACCGCTGGCGGCAGTGATCCCGGTGGCCACAACCGTACGTTTCGTGTAGTCCTGATACGCTGGCAAGGCGATGGCGGCGAGAATGCCGATAACGGCTACGAATACCATCAGGCCGGCGGCAACCCCGACAACGATCCAGACTACCGCACTGCTGCCCTGTGTGGAGTTTTGTCCATCATTGTGCTTGTTGTCCCAGCTTTCCTGGCTGGTACACAGAAAAACAATGCATTCAATGAAAGAAATAAAGGAAGGGATCCCAAAGCAGGAGAACAGCAAATAAAACAACCCCCACCACTGCCCGAGATAGAAGCGGTGAATGCCAAGCCCCCCGAGGAAAAACGCCAGGACGGCTGCAGCAATTTTGTCCTTATAACGCTTCTGCGCGACAGGTGCGCCACAGGCCGGGCAGCTGCGGGCTGTGCGGCGTACTTCGTGGCCACAGCTGCGGCAATAAATCATTTCTCCCATTTTTTATTTCTCTGTGTCAATAATTTGGGCAAGTTTACATGGCTTTATATTGTTTGTCATTGCGGAAAATGCATTGGAAATGCATGGCTTGGCATGCAGAAAGCCGCCAGTGGCATGTGTACCAAACTATTTTTCATGTACCATTTTGTGTCGCACGCTCAGGGTTCGAGGGGGCATGCTCCGCTAACGCAGGCGTTCTGGCGTGAATACCTGGGCCGGCAAGAGAGGCCGATTGGATATGCCACGGTTTTCGCAATACCGGAAATTCAGCTCTCAGGTACATTGGTAACCGATACTGGATAGGGTGGGATAAGCACGCTTGTGGTCGTGCAATCCCATCCGGAGTCGGGCCAGGGTGTGAAGGTGTCCCTTGGTGCCAGTCCTTTTCTGCTTGGATCGGTACTGCCTGTTGGCATGGACTGGCTGTGTACAGTAGAGCGCATGATGGTGCCGATGCCGCTGGTCTGGGCACTCATGGAGATGGTGTGGCTGGGTGCTTTCAGGCCTGCGATCAGGCAGTCTCAGGCGTCCAGGTTTCAATCCTGCCCGAGCAGCGCATCCGTACCGCACATTCAGCACCGCCAGGCTGCTTTAAAATAGCGGATTGACCCTATACGGAGAACACCATGGAAATCGTCTGCCATCATTGCAAGGCCATTAATCGCGTGCCCGACGAGCGCTTGCACGATGATCCTGTTTGCGGCGTCTGCAAGGTGGCCATTCTGCCTGCCGCGCCAGTCGAACTGACGTTGGCCAATTTCGATGCACTTGTCGAGCGTAGCGACCTTCCCGTTGTTGTTGACTTCTGGGCGCCGTGGTGCCAGCCCTGTCTGGCTATGGCGCCGATGTTTGCCGAAGCTGCCAGGCAACTCCAGGGGCGCGCCATTCTCGGCAAGATCAATACCGACGCAGAAGGCCCGCTGGCAGCCCGGTTTGGTATCCGCAGCATTCCCACGATTGCCATCTTCCGGCATGGCAGCGAACTGGCCCGCGATGTTGGGGCACATCCCACCGGGAAGATCGTGAGCTGGGTAGAAAGCCTGCTTTAAGCGTTCATCCGGCTTTCGCGCGGATCTGAGGCGCGTGAGACGCTTGTCCTTCATCGGCCTACCGAGCTTGTTTGCGTAGGGCGCGCGCAGCGGAACAATGGAGCGCAGCGCAATTGCGCCGATCAGGCTTCCGCCCGGAGGGCGCCAACTTCTCCGGTTCTGGCGATGAATGCGAGCGGGCTGGTTGATGCCCAGCGGATATGCCATCTGGCGGAATTTTCTGCTTTCCGTCCGGCGTATCATGTTAAAACTTGCAAAGCCCCTTATCTTGCCGGAAAAGCGGGAGGGGCTGATTTGCCACGCCAAGCTTGGCTACAGGCAAGGGGTTGGGATGGTTCGTGCATGCAGTGCCTCCTGCAGAATCTGAATATCTCCGGAGGTGTTGCATGAACGAGTATCCGCGCCTGAAATTGCTGGCCCTGTGTTTGTCTTCTGCGCTGTTTTCCGCATGTGGCGGTGGTGGTTCATCAACAGATTCTTCCAGCGCGGCGAGTACGCCGCAAAATGCCGGTGCCTCCAGCAGCGCAGTGAGCAGTTCCAGTGCCTCAAGCGCTTCAAGCAGAAGCAGCGTGGCCAGCAGTGCTGCCAGTTCCAGTGTGGCGAGTTCAAGTGCTTCCAGTTCGGCCAGCCAGAGCAGCGATGCTTCCTGCGATACGCTTGCCAACCGTATCCGCAGCACTTCGGTCAGCGTAAGCAATGCCTCTGTCAATGACGAGTACACGCCCACCGTGATCGCCCCGAAATCCGATGGTAGCTCTCTGCTCACCTGGACCGATGCCTCCGCCGGAGTCATCAAACTCGCCAATCTCAGTTCGGCGGACAAGCTGCAAAGTTATCTGCCGGATATCGCAGGTGCCCAGGTGCATGCAGCACTCACGGATTCGCGTGGCGCGGTGCTCGCCGTGGTGGCGAATGATCCCGACATCTATTCCTCAAGCTATTGCTATTCCAGTGCTACGCCCGGCAATTACATTTGCGGCAAGATGGATCTCGTCGGCATTGATAGTGCGGGTAATAGCCGTTTCCGTACCACGCTGACCAACAAGACCAATGTTGATAGCGTGGGCGCCCAGTTCATCTGGTGGTATGGCCATACGGCAAGGCTCGCGACCGATGGCAGCCGCTATGGCGTGTACTATCGCGGCGCAATGTCTACCAGCAAGGCCGATGGCACGAGTGGCGTGGATATCCATGCCGGCGACACCCTGGCTTTTGTCGGCACCGATGGCGCCAGGCAGAGTGGCGGTTGGGACTGGGGCTGCAGCCATAGCTGGGCCGTGCGTATCGCGTATAACGGCACATGGGGGGCCGCCTGCCACGGCGACGCCTACCCGAATGCGATGCAGCTTGCGCGGCTCTCCACCAGCACCGCAACCCCCAGCAATCTGCAATGGCTCAGTGATACCGACGCCACCGGGCGCGCACTGGGTGGCCTGGTGCCCATTACCGGCAGCGGTTTCTGGATGAATTACATCCAGACCAGCAATGGTGCGCTCGTGCTCAAGCTTGCGAAGCTGCCGAACAGTGGCAGTGCCCTCAGCACGGATCTGACGATCAGCGGAGCCACCAATCTCGATTCCACCTATCCCTTCCGCCCCTATATGGCCGCGCTTGGCAGCGACAAACTTCTATTGGGGTGGAAGTCCGGCGGCAAGCTGGTACTCGCCGTAGCCAATGCCAGCACGGGTGCTGTGACTGAGGGGCCGCTTACCACCAGTGCCTCAGTCGGCACCTTCCAGGATTTTGTGACGACTGCAGGCGGTGATGTGGTTTGGGCGCATAGCGATGGAGGCTCAAGCATCCAGGTTAATCGGGTCGCCGCGTGCAAGCTCAATTGAGGGTTGGTGTTGAAGGCAGAAAAAGCGCATCCACGCCGTGCTGCGAAGGCGGCTCTTTGCCGCAAAGCGCCGGCTATCTGGCGGTTATTCATACGCTGCTCCGGTGTGATCCTCCTGTCGTCGCACTGGCCGGAATCCACGCGTGTAGTGTGATATAAAACGCGCAAATTTGTTATTTGAGGTCAAGAAATGAAAAAGTTTTTCGGTGTGGCTTGTGGTGGGCTGGTGTTGTGTGGATCTGCCATGGCCCAGACAACAGATCTGACGATTGATCCCGTTGCCCACTATGCGCCGGCTTTGCAGTTGCCTGCGTCCCTGGGCAACAGCTGCTCCTGGTCGGCCGATCTGGTCAAGCGGATTCAGAAAGATCTCAAGAAGCAGCCCGCAGTGGTCAGCGAAACCGCTGGTGCCGGGCATCATCTGGTGTTCAACGTGGCAGAGATGAAGGCCACCGATGCACATGAAAAGCGCGTGATCCGTGCTGTGATCCACGCCGATGTGCTCTCCGCCGGAAAGCTCATCGGTTCGCAGGCCTTCACCTTCGAAGAAAAGGCCAGTGCCAGCACTTCCGCCTGCGATGTGTTCAAGGATTCCACCAGCGATTTCTCTTCCGATATTGCCGATTGGCTGCTGGAAACCAGACTGCCCGAATGCCAGGGTAACTGCGCCGGCATTCATCCGGATGAACCCATTGTGATGGGCTCTGCCATCCCGGTTGTGGAAGGCGAGGAGATCAATGACAGTGCTGTCGAATGTGGCTGGGCCGGTTATATGCCCAAAATGATCGTTGATGCCTACAACGATCCGGAAGAAGACAAGAAGGCTCGCTCCCCGCTGACTATCGCCGCCACACCTGAAGCGCCTGCCACCGGGCGACGTCTCGTGATGCAGACTGAAGGTGTGCGCACCGCTGGCGGCGGTGCGTATTCCGGGCCGAAGTGGGTCAAGATCACCGGCAAGCTCTACGATGGCGAAATGCTCGCCGGCAGTTTCAAGCTGAGCAAGACGACTATCCTGGGGAGTCTTGGCGGCTGCAAGACGCTTACCAATCTGAGCAAGGATGCCGCCTCCGCGATTGGCGAATGGCTCAAGGCTCCAGGCATGGATTCCGAGCTGTAAGCGACCCGCAGGTGAAAGAAACAGAACGGCGCCCGCAAGCGCCGTTTTTTATACCGGGTTCACTGGGCCGGGCAGGGATATCCTCGGCACATCCTTGTAATACTTGTCGAGAAAGAAATACGCCTCGCGGAAATTGCTCAGCGAAGCGCGCAGGCAGACCTGTGTGCCATCCTGGAATTTCAGCTCGATGTGATGGAGTGCGTGCTTCGACTTGGCCTTCACGGCGATCTGTGCCAGTTGCGCCAATGGAATCCGGCGCGTGCAGGCCAGCCCGAAGAGCATTGAGATTTCCAGCTCATCGTCGATGATCTTGACGGTTTTTGTGCTGCGCCACAGTCCGTAGACGTAGGCAGCCGCAAGCGCCAGATACAGCACTAGAAAGTAGCCATCCTCGCTGCGCTTGTGTGCTAGCAGCAGCATCAGGATCGGCAGTACCAGGCTGGCAGTAGACAGGCCCAGAAAGGCAATCCGGGAATTGAGTACGATGAAGTGTTTGTGGGGCATGAGGCTTGTTTGTTGTTTATGCTTGTATAGACGCTGATTATTCCCCAAGGTGCGGCCTGTGTGCAAATGAATGCCTGCGCTGGGCCTGTTCACCAAGGCTGTTTTTCCTGAAGATCATGTTTATGATCGTACGGCGAAGCTTTGGCCCGTGTTCATGTGCTGCCCGGAATCTTCATCTGGCGGTGCTCCATGAAACCACCTGTGCGGCCTCTCTGACGCCTTCTGGCGACGGATCGTGGATAGCTTTCATTTTTACTTTATTGAGTGCTTCTCAATATATACAAGCCGTAAAGGCTTCCAACAGATTATCTTGAGTGGGGGCGTTCCGTGAAATTGCACCTGATTGTGAGGGCTTGTTCCTGGCGTACTGTTTTATGCACAGTTCGTTCGCTGTACGCTGGTTTCGCAGATTGTAATATATGGATATTGCCAGCAATGTGAACAATGCCAGAGAAATGATGACGAACTTTACCTGCGTTTTGTCATTCTTTCTCATATAACCTCCATTTGGTTAGCTTGCTAACTATAAGGGGAATCCAATTAACTTGTTTTTAATGCGTTTGGAATTTTTGGTGGACTATGCTGAAAATTAATCCAAAACCTTACGTACAGCGCGCATGTTTTTTACTGTGGACTCGAACAAGGTGGAGCCAATTTTTTGGCGAAGGGTTTTGGCAATAACCGCACTGGCTTCGTTTAGAGGGGGGCCAATCAGCTTTCCCTCTTTGGTCGGCTCAATGTGCCATTCGCGGCCATCGGCTTTTCCCTGGCATCGTTCTACGAGACCTTTCTCGCATAAGTTATCGATGAGTCTCGTTGCTGTCGGGCGTGAAATACCCAATAGCTCTGCAATCTCGCTGCTGAGGCAGCCAGGATGAGCCAGGACGACACGTACAACAAAACCTTGTGGGGGAGTTAAGCCGAATTTGGCATAAGCAGCCGCCCACTCTCTCTCAACAAGGCGGGCCATTGCTGCTGAATTGAAGTAGAGGCAATGATCAAACATAGGCATATGGAAACATAAAATAGTTAGCTATGCAGCTACTTGTGTGAAGATTTACGATCAGAGGAGATGCTGGTTTATTCCAGAGAGCTGGCTCCGGTCGCTTGGA
>DBTS01000031.1 GCA_002307175.1 Rhodocyclaceae bacterium UBA1310 | reverse complement strand
ACGTATCACTGGGACAGAACACTAGAAGCAAATGTTATTTGTATAGACGGAATGTTGCTGCCACCAATAGCGGTAAACAGCCCGCCCCAGTCATTAGGGAACGGGGTGGTACGAAGCTTCCACGGGTAAATCAGGCGGATCCGGTAACCTGGCAACTCAGGTAGCAACTCAGGTAGCGGCTCAGGCAGCCAGCCTGTCGCTGAAATAGTCGTTGATCTCACCGTAGAGAGCCTTGAGGCGGGCGGGCTCGATATTGCAGATCCCCTCATAAGCTTCCGTGAAGTGCACCCGTTGGTAATCCAGCGCGTATGGCTGGATACGGCCTTCAGCGATGAGATCGTCGTAGAGTGGCGAGCCGGGAAGCGGGCTGTAGATGCTCCAGCTCCAGCGATCCAGATCAAGCTGACGGGCAAGTTCAAAAGTCTGCATCACATCATCTTCGGTTTCACCGGGAACGCCGATCATGAAGAAGCCAAACACACGTACATGTTTTTTGGCCAATGCCACGCCCGCCTTGATCTGGTCGACGCTGATCTTCTTGTTCAGGCGCTTGAGCGTGCGTGGCGAGCCGGATTCGATGCCCAGATCGATCTGCGTCAGGCCGGCGTGTTTCATCATGGCAAGCTCGGTGTCATCGAGAAGATTGACCCGCGTCAGCGCCTGCCACTCTACGCCAAGTTCGCGGGCTTCCATTTCCTGGCAGAATTCTGCCGTCCATGAGCGTTTCAGATTGAAAATGCTGTCCTTGAACCAGATGCCCTGTATGCCATAGGTGTCGCGCAGATGTTCGATCTGATCAACGACCTTGTTTGCCGAGCGATAGCGCCAGCGGCTTCCCATGGTCTGCTGGACAGCGCAAAAGGAGCAGGAGTAAGGGCAACCACGCGAGACGATCATTGAGATGCCGCGTACGCTGCGCAGCAGGGCATTGTGTTCGATATAGCGTTCAACAGGAAACGCGCTGTAGTCGGCTGCCGGAACGCTGTCGAGGTCGCGGATCAGTGGTGCGCGTGGCACGATATGCAGGTTGTCGCCGTCGCGGAAGCACAGCCCCGGTACATCCGTGAGCCTGCCGCCCTTGCCGCTCAGAATGTCGAGCAGGGCGACGATGGCTTCCTCGCCTTCGCCACGCATCACAAAATCCACCGCCGGGTGGGCGAGCACGCCTTGTGGGTCAAGTGTCGGGTGTACGCCGCCCAGGGCGATGTGTGCCTGCGGCAGAATTCGCTGTGTCAGCTCAGCGACCCGAAGTGCCTCCGGGTAGGTGGGCGTCATGGCCGTGATGCCAACGAAAGCGGGCCTTTCCGCCGCTAACTGGCGTTCCAGCTCTGCGCTATCCATCATGAGGCCCTGCATGTCGAGCAGAGTCACCTCGTGTCCCTTCTCGCGTGCCGCAGCAGTCAGGTACGCGAGGCCCAGCGGGGGTTCAAACGGGGCTACATAAAGATTCCCGCCACGAATCCACTTCGTATAGTCCTCAAAACGATTGCGAAATTCACTGTTATCGAAAAACGCTGGATTGATGAGGAGGATTTTCATGGCAGGTATCCCTGTTAATGCGCAGCGATCCGATCCAGATGGATAAAAGTCGGGTGCTGTGCTTCTTCAGCGCTGCGGCGGGATTGAAACCCCTGTTCGACAACTTCTTCCGGCTCAATCACCCACACCCCTGCCAGATCAACATCCCCAAGGCGTTCGCGGGCGGCCAGATAGTGATGCTGAAAGAGCGCCCCGCTCACGTGATATTGATGCACGCGGCCCTTGATCTGCACGGCGCGGTTATCCGCTCCGCGCAGCAGGATGCTGAGCTTGCGTTCAAACCAGATGCTGCCCACCAGATTTTTGGCAGTGCGCGAGGTTTCGATGAGTTCCAGCGAGTGGATCAAGCCATCTTCGCCGACGTGCAGCGACTGCTTGAAGACGGCGTGTGGCTCGCCTTTGTCGTTGACGGTGGCAAGCACCTTGATGGTGTCACGATCATTGAGCAGATCGATGACATCCTGCGGCAGAGTAATGCTCATGAGCTTTCCTTTCAGTTCAGGCGACACGTGCCAGATCAGAGTCCGGGTGGTTGCCGCAGCGCCGGTAATCGTCGAAATCCACACTCAGGCCGTATTTGCTGCGCAGATCCTGCAGGCCGCGTGCGAGGCGGATGTAGTAGTCCAGTGAAGGCGCCTTCTGGCCGGCAAAGACGGATTGCGGACGTGGCACCCAGACGATATAAACTGTTGTCACGCCGCGCTCTGCCAGATATTCGGCTTCCGCGAGGGTGGCTTCGAGCGCATCCTTCTCGCTTTTGAAGCCAAGCGGTTGGGCTGTTTCGACACCTCCCACGAGCCCTGTGCCAACGTTGCCGCGCCCGAAAATGTCCACCGCCCGCACCAGTCGCTCGCGCCATTCCTTGTACCCCACGAGGCGGGCCTTGCCGGGGCAGATCCAGTTGAAGAGGCGCTCATTGAGCACCTCAAGATCACTGGTATAGCTCGACAGGCCGGTTTCCTCATGGAGCCTGCGTAGCTGGCGCTCATTGAAAGCCGAGCTGATGAGCTGGCTCGGGAAGCGGCGGGTTGAGAAGTTCTCACCGATGGCTTGTAGCAGCTCGATATAGAACTCGACTTCCTGATCGAAGATTTCGTGGCCCTTGGTAACCGAGCCAGCCGTCAGGCAGATGTTCGTGAAACGCCCTGGCTCCCTGATGGCTTCGGCGATGGTTTCTTTCACATCGGCGGGGCGCAGGCGGCTGGGTACGCCGAGTTCCTCGCGCTGTTGTTTGGTGTGATTGACGATATCGCAGAACTTGCAGCCTTCATTTTCCGCCCAGAAATAGCAGAAGCTGGATTGGAAGACGTTCAGCCGCTGTGGCCGGGCGCTCACGATATGGCTCATCGGCAGGCCTGTGCTGGTGTGCTTGTCGTAGTAGGTAGGCTTGGGCCATAGCTCTACGGTGTCCAGCACTTTGCCATAGTCAAGGAGCACAAACTGGCCATCCTGATAGTCCACCACATATGGGTCCTGATCCGCCGGAGTGGGGTCGACAAGAATGGTACTGCCGTCACGTAGCAGCAGTGATTCTGGTAGTGGCTTGATGGCTCCGTCGCGTGAGCCAAAGATGTAGGGGCTGCGTAACTGATGGATGTCCGGGTCTACGGCGGCCTGGGCACGTTCTGTATACAGCACGCCACGGCGCTGCACATCGATTTTCAGTGCAACGAGGCGCGGGAAATCCGGATGCTCGGCGAGCACTTCCTCGAATGAGGCTTCCTCACGGTAGCGGGGTTTGAGCAGGGCGCCCATGGCGGTCCTTTCATGTCCAGGTTTTCGATAAGGTCATTATGCGAAGCGGAACAGAGGAAACGAACCAAGAAAAAATGCTGAGCTTATGTGGTCAGATTATTACCTGTTATAACAAGTTGTGGCATGATGAGGGTATATTCAGAAGCGGGAAGAGTCATGCCGGAACGGCCTTTTGCGGGAACCCAGCCACAGACTTTGTATTTCCAGGTGCGCGAGGCTTTGCGCGGACGCATTCTGGATGGCGAATATCGGCAGCATCAGCGTCTGCCCTCGGAGTCTGAGTTGATGAGGGCTTTTGGCGTAAGCCGCATCACCGTGCGGCAGGCGCTCAACGATCTGGTCAAGGAAGGCCTGATCTTCAAGCTGGCTGGCAAAGGTTCATATGTCTCGAAGCCGCGCCCGGTGCAGAATCTCTCGCGCCTGCAAGGTTTTGGAGAGGCAATGTCACGCCTGGGTTACAAGAGCGTCAACCGCATGGTGGGGCTGGTGAATCTGCCGGCATCCACCAGAGTGGCGGCCGCCCTGCTGCTGGAAGAGGGGGAGACTGTCACCGAGATCCGGCGCGCCAGGTATCTCGACAATGAGCCGGTAGCGCTGGATACCAGTTATGTGCGCGCAGAGCTTGGCAAGCGCCTGGCGCGGGAAGATCTTGTCGCGCGTGATATCTTTCTGATCATCGAAAATGATTATGGTATTCCTCTCGGGCATGCCGATGTCAGCATCAGCGCCATTCTTGCAGCAGAGGAGCAGGCGCAATGGTTGCAGACCAGAAGTGGTGCCCCGCTTCTGCACATCGAGCGCCTGACCCATGAGCGGAACGGCAATCCGCTCGAGCTCGACGATATCGTCTATCGTGGTGATGCCTTCAGTTTTCAGGCGCGCGTGGAGCGTGACTGATCTGCCTTCCTCCCTATTTTCTGCTGGCCGTTCTTATGCCACCAGAGTGCTGCGCAGTGGACGCAGGCGTATCCCCCCGGGAGTGCTTTCCGGATGCAGTATCCGCTGCAACAGCCGCTCCTCAAGCGCTGCAAACTGTGCGCCGCCCCGTGCGCGGGGGCGGGGCAGGTCGATGCGCTGATCCAGTGTGATGGCGCCGTCCTCAATCAACACTACGCGGTCTGCCAGGGCGATTGCTTCCTGCACATCATGGGTGACAAGCAGCGCGGTGAAGCCATTGGTGCGCCATAGATCCTCAATCAGGGTCTGCATCTCGATACGGGTCAGGGCGTCGAGGGCGCCCAGCGGCTCATCGAGCAACAGCAGGCGGGGGCGATGCACCAGCGCGCGGGCGAGTGCCACGCGTTGGCGTTGCCCTCCGGAGAGGCGCGCTGGCCAATCCAGGCGGCGCTCTGCCAGCCCGACCTGGGTGAGTACGTCAAGCGCATCCAGATAGCGTTCTGCGGGCAAGCCAAGCGCCACATTCGCCAGTACCCGTTTCCAGGGCAGCAGACGCGAATCCTGAAACATGATCCGCGTATCTTCACTTTTGGCTGCCGGGGTTCCGTCGAAGTCCAGCGAGCCAGCGTGATAGCTCTCAAGCCCGGCAATCACGCGCAGCAGCGTGCTCTTGCCACAGCCGCTGCGCCCAATGATGGCGACAAATTCTCCCGGCTTGATATCGAGATGGATATCGCGTAGCACCTCGCGCTCGCCGTAGCGTTTGTGGATGCCGTGCAGGCTCAATGCGGCACCTCCTTCGGCAGAGCTGGCAACAGCATGTGTTTCGCGTGCATTGATGTCCATATTGGCTCCGTATCAGTTTTGGTATCCAGGGTGCCAGCGTAGCCAGAAGCGTTCCAGCCCGCGTGCGGCAAGGTCGGCAAGCTTGCCAAGGAGTGCGTACAGGATGATGCCGACGAGTACGATATCGGTTTGCAGGAATTCCCGCGCATTCATGGTCATGTAGCCGATGCCGGAACTTGCTGAAATGGTCTCGGCAACAATCAGGATCACCCACATCAGGCCTACTGAAAACCGCACTCCCACGAGAATTGATGCAGTGGCGCCAGGAAGGATGACGTCGCGGTACAGGCGCCAGCCGGAGAGGCCGTAACTCTTCGCCATTTCGATGAGTGCCGGGTCTACTGAACGGATGCCGTGGAAGGTGTTCAGGTAAACCGGGAAAAACACGCCGATGGCTACCAGGAATAGTTTGGCTGCCTCGTCGATGCCGAACCACAGGATAACCAGTGGGATCAGCGCCAGCGGCGGAATGTTGCGTACCATCTGCAAGGAGGTGTCGAGCAGAATCTCCAGCCTGCGTGAGGTGCCTGTTGCGAGCCCAAGCAGCAGGCCGGCGCTGCCGCCAATGGCAAACCCGGCCAGCGCCCGCCGTGTGCTGACAGCCACGTGCTGCCAGAGTTCGCCGCTGGCGCTCAGCTTCCAGGCGGCTCTGGCGATATCCCAAGGGGCTGGCAGTACACGGCTGGAAAGCCAGCCTGCCTGTGCAGCAATCTGCCACAGGATGATCAGCCCCAGTGGGGGCAGCCAGGGCAGCAGGCGCTGCCCGATCTGGTGTGTGCCTTCCTTGCTCATGCGCGAATTCTCCGGTCTGGCTGATCCGGTGCGACAGAAGCGGCCGGAATAATGTCATTGGCGATCAACTCGCCGAACGGGCCATCCTGCGTGTTGCCGGGCAGGGGCTCAGCAGGCCGCCCATGTTCCAGATCCAGCAGGGGAAACACCAGTTCGGCGAAGCGATAAACCTCTTCCAGATGCGGGTAGCCAGAGAGCACAAAGGCTTCTGCGCCAGCTTCCTGATACTCGCGCAGTTTGTCGGCCACTTGCTGCGGATTCCCGACAATGGCTGTACCGGCTCCGCCGCGTACCAGCCCGACGCCAGCCCACAGATGCGGATCGATCTCCAGATCGGCACGGCTGCGGCCCTTGCCCTGCCCATGCAGGGCGGCCATGCGGCGCTGCCCCTCAGAATCCATCTTCTCGAACACTTTCTGGGCCTTGCCGATAGCTGCGTCGTCAAGGCGGCTGATCAGGGTGTCGGCGGCGGCCCAGGCTTCTTCCTCAGTTTCGCGCACGATCACGTGCAGGCGCACGCCAAAGCGCAGGATGCGTCCGTGGCGAGCCGCCCGCGTGCGTACATCGTCAAATTTCTTGCGCACGTCTCCCGGTGGCTCACCCCAGGAGAGGTAGGTTTCCGCATGCTCGGCGGCCAGTTCGTGTGCAGCCTCGGATGAGCCGCCGAACCAGATTGGTGGGTGCGGGGCCTGAATCGGCGGGTAGACCAGACGGGCTGCATCCACTTTCAGGTGCTTGCCGGAAAAATCGAAGGTTTTTCCCTCATGGCTGCGTGCCATGATTTCGCGCCAGACATGGATGAACTCGGTGGCTGCTGCATAGCGTTCGGCGTGATCGAGGAACTGGCCGTCACCCGCAAGCTCCGAGGCGCTGCCGCCGGTGACCAGATTGATGAGCAGGCGCCCGCGTGACAGGCGATCAAAGGTCGCCGCCATGCGTGCGCCCAGTGCCGGCTCCATCAGGCCGGGGCGCAGAGCCACGAGAAAACGCAGTTGTCGGGTGGCACTGATCAGGCTGGATGTCACCACCCAGGGGTCTTCGCAGGAGCGCCCCGTTGGGGTGAGCACACCGTAATAGCCAAGCTGGTCTGCCGCCTGGGCGATCTGCGTCAGATAATCAAGATTCACTTCACGGGCGCCTTGGCGGCTTCCCAGATAGCGGGTGTCCCCATGGGTGGGTAGAAACCAAAGAATTTTCATCATTTTCTCTCTGTTGTCGGATGATGGTGTTTTGATTATTTGCCGGACAGTGCGGCGTCCCTGACCTTGATGGCCTTCGGGATCAGCTTCAGATCAAAAAACGTGTCGGCAACTTTCTGCTGGTCATCCAGGACCTTGCCGGAAATCGGCTGCACCTGAAGGCCGGCGCGTTTGAGACCACGCTCGATCACGTCGGCGTCCAGTCCCTGCAGTGTCGTCAGTTGTGCGGCTGCGGACTTCGGATCGTTTTTGATGGCGAGCCCCTGTTTTTGCAGTTCATCAAAAATCTGCCGGAGGGCATCAGTGCGCTTCGTTGCGAATTCGCGCTCAGCGAGGAAGAAGTTGTAGTTGTTGACCACTCCGGTGCCATCGGCCAATACGCGCGCGCCTACCTGTTTTTCCGCCGCCGAGAGGAACGGATCCCAGATTACCCAGGCATCCACGCTGCCGCGCTCAAAGGCCGCACGGGCATCTGCAGGGGGCAGGAAGACTGGCGTTATGTCCGAATATTTCAGACCAGCCTTCTCCAGCAGCTTAACGAGCAGGTAGTGCACATTCGACCCCTTGTTAAGGGCCACCTTCTTGCCTTTCAGATCAGCCACTTTTTGCAGGGATGAATCCTTGGGGACGACGATGGCTTCAGCCGCCGGGGCCGGCAGTTCGATGCCGACGTATACAAAATTCGCGCCGGCAGCCTGGGCGAAAATGGGGGGTGCCTCGCCGACGCTGCCCAGATCAATTGCTCCGACATTCAACCCTTCGAGCAACTGTGGGCCGGCGGGAAATTCCACCCATTTGACCTCGATGCCCTTGGGGGCGAGCAGCTTTTCAAACGTTCCCTGAGTCTTGATCAGGGAAAGCACGCTGGCGGACTTCTGAAAGCCGATGCGCAACAGCTTGGGGTTGTACTCGGCGGAGGCTGAAGTCGCTGCAAGCAGGGTGCTTGCAGTCAGGGCAATGGCTGCGAGGCGGCGGGAGAGCTTCAATGAAAACTTCATGCGTGGAATCCTCTTTCTGCGTCGTGACGGTTGGCCGTGTTGGCAGCAGCGGCCTGAATAGTGCCGCTGGGTGTATTGGCAATGTATTGCGATGGCAGGGAGGCAGGAACGAAGTATTTCGGAATTGCTTATGCGTTTGCCCGCAGAAGACGGCGGAACTCCGGGTGAAGTGTCTGGGAGAGAGATTGGTTAGATTGATTTGCCCAAATGGGTGGGTTTCTTTATCAGAAATCTGGATAAGCGAACAACTTTTTATTCGTTCAAATGCATGAGGCAGGCTCATATGCTGAAGCCACTTTGATGCGCACAGCCCGCTGTTTTACTGGACCCTGCGCGTGACATGAAAGGAGTTTTTAAATGGCAGCAAATCAGGCTTTGTCGGCGGAAGGCAGTTCCAATGTGGTGGCAATCTCCCGCCGTCAGGAGGCTTCCAGTGCAGCAGATATTCTGGCCCGTGCGCAAGCAAGGGCTTCCGAACTGAATCTCCCCTTCACGGGCGGTGTAACGCCCCCGGAAGCCTGGGAACTGTTCAATCAGGGTGCGGCGCTGCTCGTGGATATTCGCAGCGCAGAAGAGCGCAAGTTCGTCGGGCAGGTGCCCAATACCCTGCACGTGGCATGGGCTACAGGTACTGCGCTGACACGCAACCCGCGCTTTGTGCGCGAACTGGAAGCCAAGACGGGCAAGGACAAACTTGTGCTGCTGCTGTGCCGCAGTGGCAAACGCTCGGCAGCGGCTGCCGAGGCGGCCATCAAGGCCGGGTTTACGCAGGTCTACAACGTGCTGGAGGGCTTTGAGGGCGATCTCAATGGCAGCCAGCAGCGTGGCCACGCCAACGGCTGGCGCCACTGGGGCCTGCCCTGGATCCAGGACTGAATTTGCTGCAGGAGCCGGGAATAACGCTGGTGTTTTACTTTTTGAAATGAACAAACGGGGAACGATGAAATGGCAAATTGGTATGCTGATAACGCACTGTCCATTGGTCACACGCCGCTGGTCAGGCTCAATCGTATCGTTGGTAACGCCGGCGCCACGGTGCTGGTGAAGGTGGAAGGCCGCAATCCGGCGTATTCGGTCAAGTGCCGTATCGGCGCTGCGCTGGTGTGGGATGCTGAAAAGCGCGGTCTGCTTGGGCCGGGCAAAGAAATCGTGGAACCCACGAGTGGTAATACTGGTATTGCATTGGCATTTGTTGCCGCAGCGCGTGGTATTCCTCTGACGCTGACGATGCCGGAAACCATGAGCCTGGAACGCCGCAAGCTGCTGCTGGCTTACGGCGCCAAGCTGGTGCTGACGGAAGGCCCCAAGGGCATGGCCGGTGCTGTGGCCAAGGCCGAAGAGATTGCCGCTTCCGACCCGGACAAGTATGTGCTGCTGCAGCAGTTCAAGAACCCCGCCAATCCGGCTGTGCATGAAGCCACCACCGGTCCGGAAATCTGGGACGATACCGATGGTGCTATCGATATTCTGGTCTCCGGCGTGGGTACAGGCGGCACCATCACTGGGATTTCCCGCTACATCAAGAAGACGCGTGGCAAGGCCATTACTTCCGTGGCGGTCGAGCCTGCCACGAGTCCGGTACTGACCCAGACCCGCAATGGCGAACCGGTGAAACCCGGCCCGCACAAGATTCAGGGGATTGGCCCAGGCTTTGTGCCGGGCGTGCTGGATCTGTCTCTGGTGGATGCCATTGAGCAGGTCAGCAATGAAGAGGCTGTTGAATTTGCCCGCCGTCTGGCGCGCGAAGAAGGCATCCTTGCCGGGATTTCCTGCGGCGCTGCGGCAGCCGTGGCTGTGCGTCTGGCGCAGAAGCCGGAAAACGCTGGCAAGACCATTGTGGCGATTCTGCCTGACTCGGGCGAACGCTATCTGAGTTCGATTCTGTTCGAAGGCCTCTTTGACGCCAACGGGCTTCCAGCATGAACTTCAGCGTGAGCAGTTGCCATTACGAACTGGCCCCTGCCGCCCCCAGCTGGGATATTGACCAGGTGGTGGCAGGGTTGCGTCAGGCCCGCGAGGCCTGGCGGCAGGGGCAGCAGCGCACGCAGGAGTTTGGCGGTCGGGAACTGCCTTCGCGCGAAGTCTTGCAGGAGATCATGACTTCACTGCGCGGAGCGCTGTTTCCGATGCGCCTCGGGCCGGCTGATCTGCGCCAGGAGAGCGAGGATTTCTACGTCGGGCATACGCTCGACGCCGCACTCAATGCCCTGCACACCCAGGTGCGCCTGGAGCTTCGCCATGCTGCCAGACAGGAGCCGGTTGGTGGAACCACGATCGAATTGCAGGCGGTAAGCATCGTGCGTGATTTTGCGCGGTCGCTGCCGGATGTGCGGCGCCTGCTCGATACTGATGTGGCGGCGGCTTTTCGCAATGATCCGGCGGCGCGCAGTGTCGATGAGGTGCTGTTGTGCTATCCGGGCGTGATTGCACTGATTCACCATCGCCTCGCACACCGTCTGCACGCACTGGGTACTCCGCTGGTGGCGCGTGTGATTGCGGAGCTGGCGCATTCTGAAACAGGGATCGATATCCATCCTGGCGCGCAGATTGGTGCCGGCTTCTTTATTGATCACGGCACCGGCGTGGTGATTGGCGAAACCGCCATCCTTGGAGCCAATGTGCGCATTTATCAGGCCGTCACTCTGGGTGCCAAGCGCTTCGAGAGTGATGAGAACGGCAATCTGCACAAGGGCCGGGCACGCCACCCGATTGTTGAAGACGATGTGGTGATCTATGCCGGCGCCACGGTACTGGGGCGTATCACGATTGGTGCCGGTTCCACCATCGGCGGCAATGTGTGGCTCACGCGCAGCGTGCCGGCCGGCAGCAATGTGACACAGGCCAACTCGCAGCATGAATTGCTCAATCACGGGGCAGGAATCTAGCCATGGATAATGTCATCAACAAATTTCCGATTGTAGTGAAGCAGCTGCGCAAGGCACGTGGATGGTCGCAGGAAGAGCTGGCAGAGCGGGCAGACCTGAACCGCTCCTATATTGGCGAGATCGAGCGCGGTATTGCCACGCCTTCACTTGCCACGCTGAGCAAGCTGGCCGGGAGCTTTGAATTATCACCTTCTACCCTCCTGGCCCATTGTGAGCAGCAAATTGCTGGCGATAGCATGTTGAGTGCTGCTTAGAAGCAAAGCATATTTGTTAATACCGATTTTTGATAAACCGTATATCAGGCAAGGAGCAGTAAATGGCCGGAAACGAAGTTCAGCAGGCGGCTCTGGGCGACGCCGCAGCGCGCCAGCTTGCGAATGCAACGAAAACCGTTGCCCAGTTGTCGACGATCTCGCCGCGCTGGTTGACGCACCTCTTGCAGTGGCAGCCGGTTGAAGCCGGCATTTTCCGTCTCAACAAGGTCAAGAATCCGCGTGAAGTGCGGGTGGCCTGCTCGCAGCGTGATGAATCCGCACTGCCCGGCACCTTTGTGGATTACGAGGATCATCCCCGCGAATATTTCCTCAACGCGGTGACCACCGTGCTGGATGTGCATACCCGCATATCCGATCTGTATAGCAGCCCGCATGACCAGATCAAGGAACAGCTGCGCCTGACGATCGAAGCGATCAAGGAACGCCAGGAATCCGAGCTCATCAACAACCCGGACTACGGTCTGCTCGCCAATGTAGCCGAAGAGCAGGTGATCTACCCGCTGACGGGGGCACCTACGCCTGATGATCTGGACGAGTTGCTCACCAAGGTGTGGAAGGAACCCGCATTCTTCCTGACCCATCCGGCTGCCATCGCTGCCTTTGGCCGTGAATGCACGCGCCGTGGCGTGCCGCCTCCGACCGTCAGTCTGTTCGGTTCACAGTTCCTGACCTGGCGCGGCATTCCGCTGGTTCCTTCGGACAAGGTGCCGGTGGCTGATGGCAAGACCAAGATCCTGCTGTTGCGCGTAGGTGAAAAGCGCCAGGGTGTGGTCGGCCTGTTCCAGCCGGGGTTGGCGGGCGAGCAGAGTCCGGGCCTGTCGGTACGGTTCATGGGTATCAATCGCAACGCCATCGCTTCGTATCTGATTTCCCTGTATTGCTCGTTGGCCGTGCTGTCGGACGACGCGCTCGCAGTGCTCGATGACGTGGAGATTGGCAAGTATCATGACTATCCAGACACCTACAAGTGAGCTGAACCCCTTGGGTGACGTGTCTGGTGCGCAGGCTGCCGCAGTGCCACCGCTTGATGTGGCGGCGCTCTCCAGCCTGGCCAACCAGTTTTTCGCCACCTTGCCCACCAGCATCGTGCCCGGTGGTTTGCCTGCCGGCCTGAGCCATCTGGGTGGACCGTCGCAATTGGGTACGCCACCGCAGCCCCCCGAGCCGGTATTGGCCCTGGGCGCCAGGGGGCCGGCTTTGGCTCCGGCTGCACAGACGCAGACGGGTGTGCCTGAGAAGGCGGCGGATAGCGCACAGGCCCCGCGTGCCCGCGAAGGTATTGCCCAGAATGTGCCAGAGGCCTATGCGGCAGCGCTGCCTGTGGTGGGTGTGCCGGAGGCACGAGGGTACGTAACTGAGCACGCACCCGCCACACCACCCTCGTCACCGTATTATTTTCTGGGTGAATCGAGTTCTTATCCTGCATCTTCCGATGTCAATGTGCCGGGAGAGGATCGCGTGTTGGCGCGCAGTTTTGGCCTGCCCGGTGAGGATGAGCTGCGGGCCTTGCTGACGGATATTCCGGCAGGCAAGAATGCACCCGCGAAGGAACAGGGGAATGGCTTTTATTTTACGGACCTCAACCGTCCGGCGAATGAAAAGTCGGGCTCTGATGTCCGCCCTCCGTTCGACGTCAGCACTGTGCGGCGGGATTTCCCGATCCTGCAGGAACGCGTCAATGGCAAGCCTCTGGTGTGGTTTGATAACGCCGCGACGACGCAGAAACCGCAGGCCGTGATTGATCGGCTGGCGTATTTCTACGCCCATGAGAACTCCAATATTCACCGGGCGGCACACGAACTTGCTGCGCGGGCGACGGATGCCTATGAGGCGGCGCGGGATAAGGTGAGGCGTTTTCTCGGTGCCAGTTCGACCGAAGAAATCATCTTTGTGCGTGGTGCCACAGAAGCCATCAACCTCGTTGCCAAGACCTGGGGCGTACAGAATATTGGTGAAGGGGACGAGATTGTCGTTTCGAATCTCGAACACCATGCCAATATCGTGCCGTGGCAGCAGCTTGCAGCAGAGAAGGGCGCCAGGCTGCGGGTGATTCCTGTTGATGATAGCGGGCAGATCCTGCTTGAAGAGTATCGCAAGCTGCTCAACGACAAGACCAGGATTGTCTCCATCACCCAGGTGTCCAACGCTCTTGGTACTGTGACGCCGGTGAAAGAGATTGTCGCACTGGCCCACGCTGCTGGCGCGAAGGCGCTGGTAGATGGTGCACAGTCCGTGTCGCACATGCGTGTCAATGTGCAGGCACTGGATGCCGATTTCTTCGTGTTTTCGGGGCATAAGATCTTTGGCCCGACGGGGATCGGCGTGGTCTATGGCAAGCGCGATATTCTGGAGAACACCCAGCCTTGGCAGGGCGGTGGCAACATGATTGCGGACGTGACCTTTGAACGTACGCTGTATCAGGCGCCACCCAACCGCTTCGAGGCGGGCACAGGGAATATTGCGGACGCTGTCGGCCTTGGTGCCGCACTCGATTACGTCGAGCGCATCGGCCTGGAAAACATTGCGCGTTATGAGCATGACCTGCTGGCGTATGCCACGCAGGGTTTGCGGACGATTCCAGGGCTGCGTCTGATTGGCACGGCGGCGGAAAAAGCCAGTGTGCTGTCTTTCGTGCTGCAGGGATTTACTACTGTGGAGGTGGGGCAGGCGCTCAATCGCGAGGGAATCGCCGTGCGTGCCGGGCATCACTGCGCACAGCCTATCCTGCGTCGTTTCGGCCTGGAAGCCACTGTGCGTCCATCTCTGGCGTTCTACAACACCTGCGAGGAGGTTGATCGCCTCGTGTCGGTGGTGCATCGTCTGGCAACATCCAGAAGATAGAAGCTGTTATTTCTGCCACGCAGAATTCGCTGATATTTCGGCGGGTTTTGCGTGGCACCCATCTTGCTATGTACACCTCACTTTCTTTTCTGTGAGGCTTCAGTGACATGGCCATCGAATCTCCCGAGTCTGATCCAGAAACCCTATACGTGGCGGTCGCCAGTACAGACGGGCGTGTCATTGACATGCACTTTGGTCACGCAGAGGCTTTTCGTGTCTATCGCGTGGACGCCACTGGCGTGCATTTTCAGGAGTCGCGTGAGGTCGCGCATTACTGTCAGGGTGGCTATGGTGATGATGACAAGCGTGAGGTGATTCTCCGGGCGCTTGCTGATTGTTCCGCACTGTTTGTGGCCAGGGCAGGAGAGGGGCCGAAAGCGCGACTGCGTGAGGCGGGGATCGAGCCAGTCGATGCCTATCCTTTTGCTTTGGTTGAAACGGCTATTCTGGAATGGCTCGGGCAGCGCGTTGTTTGACGCGGCAGTATGTTTCCCCGGGTATTTGCATACGCAATCCGGATGCATAAGCAATCAATAACAAATTGGTTTGGTTCCAAGGGCTGAGTGACTAACCTGTCTTCATCAGGACGACGAATGAGCGATAGGGGGCAGGTCATGAAAGCACTGATTGTTGGCGCGGATCACGTGGAACCGATTCGTCAGGAATTGTTGCAGCCTGGCGACATCACCGATACGGAGCACTGGAGTGGGCGCAGGGTGGGCGATGAGCGCCGCAAGATTCCCGGTGGCACCGGGTTGATCGTGGTGATCTGTGACCGCATCAATCACAAGCTGCTGCGCAATGTGCGCGAGCAGGCACGGCGGCGTGATTTGCCGTTGCTGTATGCCCGTCACTCGGTGACGGAAGTGCGCGAAAAACTTGCGGGCATGCATTTGAAAACAGCGTGATCTCGCCCTACACGCAGGCGCCATGAGCCTGTGTCTGTTGCGGTGTATTTCGTCTTTCCTTAGCTTGGGCATCTTTTCCCAGCTCTCATTGCTTTAAATCGGGCAATTTGTGCGCCCCTCGGCGCCTGTGCTGGGGGCGCCGCACGGCTTTCTCTTGCATGAAGGCGCTGCCTTTGCCGGGCAGGCGGTGTTCGACGTTATTTCGGGCGCTTGCATTCGTGATCATCCAGGGCGAAAAGAAATATTCTTGAGACTTCTTTAAAAAGATGTAAAAATTATGTATCTTTAAAGCGCCGTCTCAATGGAGCGGTCGCAGCCTGCGCTGCGTTGTGAAACTGCGACCCCCGGAGAATTTCTGATGGCTCTTATCTTTCTGGAGGAACCGCGCCCTGCACGCGCTGCCCCGGCACACCGGGTAGCCGTGCTGGCGTTGGGGTTCCGGCCTTTCTACCTGCTGGCAGCGTTACTCGCCGCCCTGTACGTCCCATTGTGGCTGCTGTCCTACTCTGGTGTCGCTGTCCTAGCCCCCGCGCTGCCGGTGCTGTTGTGGCACGCGCACGAAATGGTTTTCGGTTTTGCCTGTGCCGTGATAGTGGGATTCCTCCTGACTGCGGGGCAGAGCTGGACGGGGCTTGCCACGCCAAAAGGCTGGCCTTTGGCTGGTATGGCCGGGCTGTGGCTGGCCGGCCGGGTTGCCTTGCTGGTGCTGCCGGCGGCTCCGGCCGCTGTGATTGACGTGGCCTTTCTGCCAGTCTGTGCAATTGCGCTGGGGCGCGTGCTGTGGCGCGCCAGAAGCCGGCGGAATTACTTTATCCTGGCGATTCTCGCGGTCTTGAGCCTTGCCAATCTGGGTTTTCACGCAGGCGCCAATGCCTGGCTGGGGATTTCTCCCCTGGTCTGTGCGCACGTCGCGGTGGCGTTGATCAGCACATTGGCCACTGTGATTGCCGGGCGCATCATTCCCGGATTCACTGCGAACGCACTGAAGACGGTGCCCCGGCGTTCTGAGACAGTGGACAGGCTGGCGATTGGTGCCACGGCAGCAGCCTTGCTGCTCTGGGCTTTGGGTGTTACCGGAGTTCTGACAGGCTGCGTGGCAGGCTTTGCGGTTTTGCTGCAGATCTGGCGCAGTCTGGGCTGGCGCCCGGGCCCGACATGGCGTGTGCCCTTGCTGTGGATACTGCATCTGTCACACGCATGGTTGCCGGTGGCGCTGCTTGGCATTGCTGTACACGCATTCAGCGGGTTAGCGGATGTGTTCGTGCTGCATCTGCTGACCGTGGGGGTCATCAGCGGATTGATTCTGGCGATGATCACGCGTACGGCACTGGGGCATACGGGGCGCCTGCTGCGCGCCGGGCCATTTGAGATCACGGCCTACGTGCTGCTGGAGATTGCCGTGCTGTTGCGGGTATTGCCGGCGCTGCTGACGCCACAATGGTATCTCGCCGGGCTGGTGTTGGCCGGTACGGCGTGGTCCGCCGCATTCATTGTGTATCTGCTTCGTTATGTGCCTATTCTGCTGCTACCGCGTGTTGACGGGCGTCCAGGCTAAGCGGCGCTGCCAAATTGGTTTGTGCCGCGAAGCCCGGGACGGCTTCTTGGGGGCTAGGCCCGCAGTTTCGCCAGTCGTTCGCTGGCTGCCAAAAGTGTGGTTTCCTGCTTGGCAAAGCAGAAGCGCACGATCTTCTGGGTGGGTGGTGCCTGATAGAAAGCGGATACCGGAATACTTGCCACGCCATACTCGATGGTGAGCCAGCGGGCAAAGGCCACATCGTCGAGATCGGGGCGCAGCGCCGAATACTCGGCGAGCTGAAAGTAAGTGCCCTGGCTGGGCAGTAAGCGGAATCCCGCTGCCTGCAGGCCGGGGGCGAGCAGATCGCGTTTCTTCTGGAAAAACTCAGGCAAGCCCTGCCAGGTATCTGGCTTGGTCAGATGGGCCGCCAGCGCGTGCTGTGCCGGTGTGTTGACGGCAAACACCAGAAACTGGTGGATCTTGCGGAATTCTGCTGTCAGCTCACGCGGCGCAACGCAATAACCCACTTTCCAGCCTGTGGCATGGAAAGTTTTGCCAAATGAATACACCGCGAAGCTCCGGGCACGCAGTGCCGGGTGGGCGAGCACGCTTTGGTGACTCTGGCCGTCATACACGAGGTGCTCATACACTTCATCAGCCAGCACCAGCAGATCATGGCGCTCTGCGATCGCTGCCAGGGCATCCAGATCTTCCGGCGAAAAAATTGAGGTAGCCGGATTGTTGGGGTTGTTGATCAGAATCAGTCGTGTGCGTGGGGTGACAGCGGCTTCCACGCGCGACCAGTCCACCGCAAAGTCGGGCGCATAGAGCGGAATGTGCACCGGCCGGCCGCCTTGTGCGAGAATGCTCGGGGCATAGCTGTCGTAGGAGGGGTCTAACAGAATGGCTTCATCCCCGGCGTGCAGCACTGTTGCGATGGCCGTAAACAGGGCCTGCGTGGCGCCTGCTGTGACGGTGATTTCCACATCCGGATGCACGCTGATGCTGTGCTGTGCCAAAAGTTTTGCTGCAATGGCCTGTCGCAGGGCAGGCAGCCCCGCCATCGGAGCGTACTGATTGAAACCCTGCTGTGCAGCTTCGCCCAGCGCGCCCAGCAGGTCCGCGTCACACGGGTAGTCGGGAAAGCCCTGGGAGAGATTGATGGCACCATGCTCGGTCGCCAGAGCGCTCATGACCGTGAAAATCGTGGTGCCGACAGCGGGAAGTTTTGATTGAATTGGCATTTGTTTCGTCACTACTCTGAAGGATGCCCGTCAGTTTATACCTCAGCGCTGCTGGTTGACTCGCGTACCCATGCATGGAGTGCAGCCCATTTGCTATCACGTTCCTTCATGAGACTCTCGATGTCCTTCGGTTTCAATCCCCGGAAGCGTGTCTGTTCGTCAAGGTAGCTCGATAACGGGGCAAAACTTCTGGGTTGGCGATTGATTGTTACGCGCCCATGATCCCATTCTACAAGAGGCCACAAGCCAGTTTCCACTACGGATTTTCCAAGCGCAATGGTTCTGTCTGCCGGGCATCCCCAACCCGTTGGGCAAGGGGCAAACACATGCAGAAAAGAGGGTCCATCAATCTGACCAGCCCGTTCAACTTTGCGCAAAAAATCTGCGGGATGCCCAACGGAGGCTGTTGCTGCGTAAGGGATGCCGTGCGCCGCAGCAATGCGCAGAAGATCTTTTTTGACAGCTGGAAAAGTTACCTGCCCGGATGGCGATGTTGTGGTGCGCGCGCCGACAGGTGTGGCAGCGCTGCGTTGCACGCCGGTATTCATGTAGGCCTCATTGTCGTAGCAGATATAAATGATTTTTTCACGGCGGTCCAGCGCTCCGGACAGGGATTGGAGTCCGATGTCGGCAGTGCCTCCGTCACCTGCAAAGCCAACGACGTGAACATTTTCCAGCCCTCTGGCGCGGACGACTGCCGCGATCCCGGAGAGCATTGCTCCGGTTGCAGCAAATGGGGCAATCATGGCGTTCACCCCGAAGGCCATCTGTGGGTAGATGAAGCCGATAGCTGACATGCAACCAGCGGGCACCACTACGAAGCAGCGCACACCAAGCACTTTAAGTGCCCAGCGCAGCACGAGTGTGCCACCGCATCCCCCACATCCCTTGTGACCGAGAAAATACTCGTCCTCAGGCAAGGTCTTGATGCTGATCTTGTTCACGGAAATTCTCCATTCCGGCAAAACGTACGTCTGTCAGGCCAGGGGTGGCAAGATGAGGGAAGTCATGATCCTGGCCTGCCTGGTTTGCCTCCTCCAGAGCCCTATACATTGCTATGACGTCTTCAGTAGAGATGCTCTGTCCGCCAAGACCAGCGACAAAGTTGATGACGGGTATCGTGAGGCTGCGATGGCGACTGGCGTGTTCGTAGAGAGCGGCTTTGACCTCGAGACTTACGCTTCCCTGATGACCAAACGAAATATCCTTTTCCAGAACGCCAATGGCACGAACAGTGTGCAGGCGTGGCTTGCCGAATAAAGCGTCGGCCAGAGCCCCACAGGGGAAAGGGCGCAGATAACGCAGACGCAGCATGCCAGCACGTATTCCTTCGGCCCGCAGTGCGTCGACCGCCATACGCACCGTACCTGCAATACTCCCCAGCGTCGTGATGACAATTTCGGCGTCTTCCGCCTGATAGGATTCAATCATGCCATGAGAGCCACGGCCGAAGATTTGTGCAAAACGCGTGGCTGTTGCCGCAATGGTGGTCTCCGCCTCCAGCATGGCGGCGTGCTGCAGGTATTTGAATACGGTGTAATCTCCTGGCCCAGCCGTCACGCCAAGGCTTTGGGGTTGATTCAGATTAAAGGTGCCGGGAAACCCGAGAGGCAGGTCTCGGGGTGGCAAAAAGGCATCGACAGCTGCCTGAGATGGAATCGAGACGGCTTCATAGGTATGGGTGAGTACAAATCCGTCGAGATTGATCAGAATCGGGGTGCGCACGTTTGGATCTTCAGCGACTGCGTACGCCTGAATGATCATGTCCAGCGCCTCCTGGGCGCTCTCCGCATAGGCCTGGATCCAGCCCGAGGAGACCAATGCGAGCGAGTCACTCTGGTCACCATAGATGTTCCAGGGGAGAGCCAGCGCACGATTGGCATTCATCATGACGAGTGGCCAACGCCCACCAGAAGCGTAATGCAGGCACTCCGCCATATACAGCAAGCCTTGGGAGGAAGTCGCCGTGAATGTTCTCGCCCCCATGGCAGCCGACCCCATCAAGAGAGCCAATGCGGAGTGCTCTGATTCGACATGCACAAACTGGGCATCCAGTTCTCCACTTTCCACCATTTCGGAGAGGCGTTCCACCACAGTGGTCTGTGGTGTGATCGGATAGGCTGCGATCACACGTGGCCGGCACAGGCGAACCCCTTGTGCCACCGCTTCATTGCCGGAAAGAAAATCTGTTGTACTCATCGGATTGTCAGCTGGATTCCTGAGGCAGCATGCGGATCAGATCCTTAGGGCATTCGCGTGCACAAATGCCGCAACCTTTACACCAGTCTGCTGATGCCACTGGCAGGTGCCTGGCATCCCAGACAAGTGCCCCGTCCGGACAGTACAGCACACATAACCCACAGGCATTGCACGCCTCAAGGTCGATTTGCGGCCACTGGGTGCGCCAGCCACTATTGGAGGCAGCCAGTTGTCCGGAGTTCGCCTGAGGGCTTGCCGGCCAATCTGAAAGCGTCGTGGATCGCTTGAAAGTTCGCAATGCGCACGTAGGTGGTGTGTTGGAGGAACGTGGTTTTGAACTCATCTGCGGTCAACATGTTTCGGCACTTGTGCAGCCTTACCGAGCCCTACCGCATGTCGGCAAGCCAGGATATTCTTCCGGGCTCTGGTGCCCGTGCCGAAATCGGCCTGGATGGCAGCCTCAACCGCAGTTGGCGGGAGCAAATCGGTGACGCCGACAAGATATCCCAAAAGGATGGTGTTGATGTGTTCTGATCCCAAAAATTCGTGTGCTATCCGGCGTGCTTCGATTCTATGTACCTGGCCTGTTACCGACGACACGGAGGAATTGACGATCAGCAGTGTCGTTGCATGTACGAATGGTGTTGCCACCTGATCTAGCAGTGACTCATCAAGAACAAGAAATGCACTTGCTTGAAAAACCGGGCTGCGATCTGCAATGGGCGTAGCGCAGATCCGGGTATAAGCAAAAACCGGAGCTCCGCGTCTTTCCGGGCCAAAGGAGGGAAAGGCGAGGGCATGCCGGCCATTGAAGCGAACAGCAGCGAGCCCCAGCAGCCTAGCTGCGGTAAACGCTCCTTGGCCTCCCCGACCCAGCCAGACGGTTTCATGAGTCACGTCAGACTTCCTGAACCGCGCAGATCCACGACCCGCTTGGCTTTATGGGTGCTGCGCGGCAGGGCGTTCGGCTCAAGGATCTTCACTTCTTTAGGACGTACTCCCAGACGCGTCTTCGCATCGTGCATCACCCGCTCGATCAGGGTGGCTTCACTCAGGTGGCTTTCTCCACGTTCCACCTCAAGGCTGTACCGCGAGAGATGGTCTTCGTCAAATACCGTAATGCGGAATTCTCCAGTCAGACCAGGGATGCTCCGGATCACAAATTCAACATCGCTGGGAAATACATTGACCCCGGTGATAATGAACATGTCATCTATGCGGCCGATTACCTTGATGCGGACGTGGGTACGTCCGCAGGTGCAGGTCGAATGATCCGCCGTGATGATGTCACCGGTTCGAAAGCGGATCATGGGGCGTGCGGATTTTGTTAATGTTGTCAGCACCATTTCGCCAGGGGTACCGTCTGGAACGGGTTCAAGTGTTGCCGGATCGAGCACTTCGAGGAGAATGTCATCTTCGACCAGATGCAGACCATCACGTACTTCACACATGCCTGCGCATGCGCCATAAATGTCGGAAATACCATAGAAGTCATAGAGCTGCGCGTTCCACAAGCGTTCAATGGCCTCGCGTGTCGCGGGGATAGATCCTCCAGGCTCACCTGCTACGATGATGCGCCGCAGCGCCAGGTCGCTTGCCGGGTTGATGCCTTGTGCGCGGGCTGTTTCACCAAGGTGCCATGCATATGAGGGGGTGGTCCACGTCACCGTGGCCTGAAATTCCTTCATGATGAACAGTAGGCGGTCCGACGGCACTGTCCCTGCCCAGAAGCATAAAGCCCCCAGTTTTTGTGCCCCAATCACGTCAGGGCCGCCTACAAACAGGGTAAAGTTCAGTGCATGCACGTAGCGGTCTTCCGGACGCATTCCGGCTGCCCAGAACAGGCGTGCCTCATTATTCTGGAAGGTATCGAAGTCTGATGAGGTAAAAGGGCTCAGTGTTGGCACCCCGGTTGATCCTGAAGAGGCCGAAACGAATACCACATCGCGTTCCGGTACGGCCAACATGTCACCCAGCAAAGGTTGGGCGAGCTGGCGTTCGCGTTCTATCTGCTTATGTACGAAAGGAAAGCGGCGCAGGTCATCAAGGGTTCTCAGGTCTTCCGGCCGTACCCCTGCAGCATCGAACGAGGCCCTGTAATATCCGGAGTTGCGATAGGCAAAGTCCAGGTGTGTCTTCAGTCTTTGAAGTTGAAGCGCTTCAAGTGCGAAACGGGGGAGGGTTTCGATTTCCTCATCCCAGTATTTTCCTGTACGCACGTTCGTCTGTTCAAGATTCAATGCACCCATTTATATCCCCTTCCGGTCGGAATGGTCAGCCAGCCTGTCGCCGACACTCTGTATGATCTGTACCAGGACAACCAGTACGATTACCGTGATGAACATGACGTTGCTTTGGTAGCGGTAGTAGCCAAAGCGGATCGCCAGATCACCAATGCCACCACCTCCGACGATTCCCGCCATAGCGGAATATCCGACAAGGCTGACCAGGGTGACAGTCAGACCCCGTAAAAATCCTGGTAGTGCCTCACGGAACAGAACAACCCCGAGGATGCGTGCCGGGCTTGCTCCGAAAGCCTGTGCTGCTTCGATGATGCCTGGGTCTACTTCATACAGGGCACCTTGAACGAGCCGGGCGTAAAAAGCGATCGCAGCCACAGAGAGTGGAACTGCCGCTGCTGCAGGTCCTATCGTTGTGCCTAGAACAATCTGTGTGAATGGCAACAGCACAACCAGAAGAATGACAAAAGGAACGGAGCGGATCAGGTTGACCAGGAAATTGCCTGACGCCTGTACAAACCTGTTATCCCAAAAGAATTTCCGGTCGGCCGCAAATAATAGGAAACCGAGAGGGACCCCGCCCGCAATCGCGAAAAAACTGGAGACACCGACCATCAATGCTGTTTCCAGCAGGGCTTTGTATAGATCCTGCCCCAGAGAAATCCATTCGTTACCCATGTAGCACCTCAACCTGGGCGGTGTTTAGGCGGATGTAGTCGACTGCTTGAGCCATGCGCTCCTGTAAGGTTGCGGGGAGATTTCCCGTGTGCTGCTCGGAGACGTTTCCCTGCAGCAATGCAACCAGAAGTCCGAGTGCCCGGTTGTTGATGTATTCGATCTTTCCATGCAGGATATTCACGGAAATGCCGAAACGCTGTGCGGCTTCAGATAGCACAGGTGTTTCAGCCCGATCCCCAAGGAAGATAATCTTCAGGAGAGTTCCATGCAGATCCTTGGTCAAGCGCGGTGGTAATTCCAGATTCAGGGTGTGATCGACCAGCTGTTGCGTGAATGGGTGTGCCGGAGTAGCAAAGATATCGAATACATCGCCTTCTTCCACCACCTTGCCAGACTCCATGACGGCCACGCGTGAGCAGATTTTCTTGATGACGGCCATTTCGTGGGAGATCAGGACGATTGTGATACCCAGTCGCTGGTTGATCTCGCCGAGCAATTCAAGAATGGAGGTTGAGGTCTCGAGATCCAGCGCTGATGTAGGTTCATCGCACAGGAGAATGGCAGGTCGATTGGCGATTGCGCGGGCAATACCCACGCGTTGCTTCTGTCCACCAGAGAGCTGTGATGGGAATGCCTCGGCTTTGTCCGTCAGGCCCACCAGTTCAAGCACTTCGGGGACTCTGGCGCGAATCTCGTCCTCTGTCTTGCCTGCCACGCGGAGTGCAAAGGCGGCATTTTCATAGACTGTGCTTGTGTGCATCAGGTTGAAATGCTGGAAAATCATGCCGATGCGCTGCCTCTGATTGCGTAATGCGCTACCCGACAGCGCAGTGATATTCTGCCCTCCAACGAGGACATGGCCAGCACTTGGTCGCTCCAGCAGATTGATGGTGCGTAACAATGAGCTTTTGCCGGCGCCGCTGGCGCCGACAATGCCGTAGATGTCTCCCTTGCCGATGGATAACGATACGTCATCCACCGCCAATACCTCCTGGTTACGGCCTTGATATCGCACCGAGATGTTTTGCAGTTCGATCATTGTCACCTTACCCGGACACTATTTCTTGGCTGTAGTGGGTTTGGCAGCGAGTTTTGCATTTAGCCAGTCTGGGCGTTGGAATGACTTGAAAATGCGATTGGGATCATTGATGACATTGATGAATTCATCTGACTCCACAACCGCTTTGATATCATGCACAAATGGCTTATTGAGATCTTCCGTGCGCACTGCGATGAGGTTCTTGATGTTTTCGTCGAGCTCCTCAAGCTTCAGCGCGTCGGAAAGCTTCAGCCCTGCTGCGAGAGCAAAATTGCCATTAACCACGGAGGCCGCTGCCGAGTCGAGGGTCCGCGGCAACTGAGCCGCTTCAAGAGGCTTGAATACAATACCTTTCGGATTCGATTCGATATCCTTTTCCGAGGCGGTGGTCGGATCGATATCCTTTTTGAGGGTCAGCAAATTCAATTTCGCGAGGAAGCGAAGCGCGCGGGCGAGATTCGTCGGATCATTGGCCAGCGTCACCACATCGCCCTTCTTCAGATCATTCAGCGATTTGATCTTGTGCGAGTACAGCCCAAGACCTGCCGTTGGCACATTGATCACCGGTGAAAGCTTCAAGCCTTTGTCTGCCGAGAATTTTTCGAGATAGAGACGATGCTGGTACAGGTTGGCATCCAAGGCGCCATTGGCCAAAGCGATATTCGGTTGTACATAGTCACTGAATTCACGGACTTCAACTTTGTACCCGCGTTTTTCCAGACCGGGTTGGATGGCCTGTTTGATGAGGTCACCATAGGGGCCAGGGGCTACTCCGAAGACAAGTGTTTTTTCGGCAGCGTGTGTCGGGATGGCGGCAAGGAGGATAAACAATGCAGCCAGAGCATGCCGTAACGGCGATTGCAGACTGAGGAAAGACATGGCGGATTCCCTTGGTATGAGAAAGTTGATGCCTGCAATTACGCCATGGTTATTCGAGAATCAAAACGAAGCAATAGTTATTTCGTTATCATGGTTAATGGCGAAGAGTGCACTCAGAAATGCGTACATTGGGGCATGTGTTGCCGTTTCTGGTGGGCTTGGTGAGTTCGTTGTCTCTATGGCTTGAGTCACCAAACCTTTCAAGATTCGTGGTTTTTCATGAGAATCATGCGTATGTAAATGACATTGATTGGCTTTTGAATATGCTCATGCAAAAAATGTTTTAAGAAAATCTTTGCATGTGGCTACCATGAAGCGACAAATTCAAAGCTATATCAGAGAATCCAATGGAAGTGAAACTGACGACCCGACAGGTTAATGCCTTGCGCTTACTGCTAGAACGCAAGGAGTTTTCGGTGGAAGACGTCGCTCAACTCGATTACTACACGCTCGTCAAGACCCCCGGCATTGGCGGGAAGAGTGTGCACATCATTCGTGAATGGTTGTCGGGCTTTGGGCTGGATCTGTATAACTGTCCGGCGAATTACGCCCAGACTCTGCGCCAGCAACGCCTGCGTACCCGCCTGGACCGGGCCGAGAAGTTGCTGCGCAAACATGGTTATAACGTACAGGCACCCACAGAAAACTGATGGGTGATCTGCCGTGAGAGGGTGTCAGCAGGGCAAAGAGCAGCGTATGAGCACTGATTACAGTCTCACAGCAAGATCATGAACTGGTCCTTAGGTTAGATCTATGAACGCACCAGTTTCAGATTGAAGGATTTGCGCCGACGCTGCAAGGGCAGCTCCCGCTGTTCAGTCGGTGTCATGGAGCCCAGTGGCTGGCCGGCCGAAGCGTTGCGCAGCTGTTCGAAAATCTCCATGCCGTCGGCCCATGGGCCGTAGCCTGAGTCCGCATTGATATGCCCGGCAGCACCGAGGCTGATGAAGCGACTACCCCAGATGTCTGCCCAGTATGCCGATCGCGTCAGACGCATCCAGGGGTCGTTGGTGCTTGCTACCACCACGCTCGGGCAGGCGAATTCTTCAGACGGCAGCATCTCGGTGACATGGAATTTGTCGGGGTCGGCCGGCGCTACAAGCATCAGTCCGGCAACCTTGCCGGGGTAGTCCCGCGCGGCATGTGCAGCTGCAAGGCAACCAAAGCTGTGTGCGATGAGCCAGACGGGGCCGACTGCCACATTGATGGCATGGCGTACGCTACCAGCCCAGCGCGGCAAATGAGGATCGGTCCAGTCTTCCTGAGCCACCCGCTGGCTCTCGGGCAGCCGTGACTCGAACCATGTTTGCCAGTGGTCGGGGCCACTGCCATGCAAACCTGGAATGATGAGAATGTTGCTCATGCCACTGCTCTCTGTCTTATGAGGATAAATAGTGCGAGTCGGGCGCTCGCATAATTTGCAGTTTAGGTCAGTGCTGCAATGGATACCTCTGTTGATTTCACCAGTGCAATGACTGGAGAGCCGACCTTGAGCCCCAATTCATCGACGGAGCGGGTGGTGATCACCGAAGTTACAATGCCGGAAGGGGTGCTGACGTCGACTTCGCTGACGACGTCGCCGCGTACAATTTCCTGCACGACTCCACGGAACTGGTTACGTACGTTCAATGCCAGAATGCTCATGCTTGCTTCTCCAGTAAGAATAGATCCGGTGGGCGGAATTTGTGACCACGACAGACGTCTGGCGCCAGAAATTCGATGGATTGTCTGGGCTGGCAAGTAGATGAAAACAGGGCTACATCCATTGGTCGCACACGATCCGTGTGTTGCCAATGTATATGGCCCTGTTTATGAACGGAACGAATAAAAATAAAGTTTCTTATAAGAATTTGGAAAAAGCGCTGTCGGGGTGATTGGCTCCCGGCAGCACCTGTGGATCAGACGCGAAACTTTGTCGCAGCCTCGCGCAATTCGCCAGCCAGCCCCTCAAGTTCCATGACCTGACCGTGGACCTGCTGAACGGCCGCATCCGATTCTTCGCTCATCTGGGCGATTGCTTCGATATTGGCGGCAATGGCATTGGCTGCCTGACTCTGTTCCTGTGCTGCATTAGCCACGTCCTGAATTTTCTCGACGCTGACATGGGCGCCAGCGCGGATGGCACGCAGCGTTTCTGCTGCCTTTTCGGTGAGCTGCACCCCCAGGGCAACCTGTTCACAGACTGCGTCCATACGGGCTGAGGCGCGGTCGGTGTCATCCTGCACGGCGCGAATAGTCTGCATGATGTCCTCGGTGGCGCGGCTGGTGCGCTCGGCAAGCTTGCGGACTTCATCGGCTACCACTGCGAAGCCGCGCCCCTGTTCGCCGGCACGCGCGGCTTCGATGGCGGCGTTGAGTGCCAGCAGATTGGTCTGGTCGGCAATTTCCTTGATCACCGAACTCATGCTGTTGATCTCGCGTGAGCGTTCCACGAGTCCCCGCACGATTCCGACTGCTTCGGTGACGTCCCCCGATATGCGCTGGATTTCCTCTGCAGCCCTGCGGGCCTGTGTTTCTCCTTCGGAGGAAAGCTTGGCCGCTTCGGTGGCGTTACTCATTGTGTTGTGTGCGCTCTCTGAAATATGCGCCACACTGACGGTCATTTCCTCGACGGCCGCTGCGGTTGAACTGGTGGATTCCGAACTGGTGCGGGCGCTCTGGCTGACGAGATCCATCTGGTGCCCCAGCGTTCCCGTGGCCGAATGCAGACGCTGTGAAGCGTTGTTGAAGCGCTCCACCATCTGGCGCAGGCTGCTCTGCATGACCTGCATGGCACCCAGCAGGCTATCCTGCCCGCCGTTGTAACTGATCTGCTGGGAAAGATCTCCCTGGGCAATCCGCTTGGCGATCCCCGCGGCGTACTGTGGCTCGCCACCAAGTTGGTGCAGAATCCGGCGGGCAATTCCGAGGCCAATGGCGCCGAGTAGAACGAGCAGGACAATGCCTATCCCCAGGAAGCGCAGGGCACTGCTCCAGAAGGCGGTGTCCACGTCATCGACAAAGGAGCCAGAGACCACAATCCAGCCCCAGGGGTCGAAACGGCTGAATGAGTTGAGCTTGGGGAACTTTGGAGAGTCGGGCGCAGCGCCCGGCCGGACGATGGCTACCTTCATGTGGCCGAACTTATCGTTGCTTGCAAGATAGGCCGCGTAGACGACGGAAGTCGGGCTGCCGTCTGCCAGCACGCCGACATCGGGTTTGCCGACTGAGGCTGGGTTGGGCGAGACATTCTGGATGCCATCAAAGGTTCTGGCGCTGACGTAACTGTTGCCGTTGTGCATGGCTGTCAGGGTGATGGCAGCCTGCTTTTGAGCCTCATCCCGGCTTAGGGCGCCGCTCGCTTCAAGCTGGTGATAGTGCTCCAGGATCTTGATGGCAAGCCCCACCACTTTTTCGTTGGATTCCTGATGCTGGGCCATCATCGAATTCCGCTGCATGTTCAGCGAAACCAGGACAATTGTCAGCATGCCCAGCATGCAGACGCCAATTAGTAAACACACCCGCGTGCGCAGTGTCATAGAAGCTCCTTTGTTTCGGTATTTGTTATGAGTGCTATAAGTGGAAAGGGGGGAAACTGCTGAATTTTCAAAACCTGCATAAATGTGTGCTCTACTCAAGTCCATGCAGCAGAGGCAGGTCTGGACTGCGGAATCTCCGGAGCATCTGTTTGAATTGGCAGGGGCTGTAGGCAGGGTCGATATGTCGGTGTCGAGAACAACGACGTGCTGCTATGCAGGGGGATGTCGATTGCATAGGAAAGTCGCCATCGATTATGGATTACCCACGCATCGGTGGATAGGCGCATTCCGGACACAGGGACGTCTGAAGTGCGCGGATGATATATCAGTGCCTGGAATCTAACTAGTCAGACTAGTGCGACTATGTTTGTGAGCCTGATCGGTAGTCTTGGCGGGCAGGAATGCTGACAGATAGTAGAGAGAAAGACTGACGTAAAAAATGCTGTTTCTGGCGGTGGGAAGCTGTAGCACCCCCGATGGGATTCACCGGGGGGCAGGGGATGGAACGAAGGGCTTAAAGCCGGAATTTCGTTGCTGCGTCGTCGAGTTCGGTAGCCAAATTTTCCAGGGCCAGAACCTGCGAGTGAACCTCCTGTACTGCTGCGTCAGATTCCTCTGTCATCTGTGCGATGGCTTCAATGTTGGTAGCTATCGCATTGGCCGCCTGGCTTTGCTCCTGAGAGGCATTCGCGACCTCCCTGCTTTGATCGACGCTGCGTTTGGCACCCGCGTGAATTTCCTGCAGGGAAGAGGCTGCTTTTTCTGTCAGCTCAACGCCGTGGGTAACCTGGTTACGCACGGTGTCCATGCGTGCCGATGCCAGATCCGTGTCGTTCTTTACTGCGCGGATTGTCTGCATGATGTCTTCGGTGGCTCGGGCCGTGCGTTCGGCGAGCTTGCGCACTTCGTCTGCTACGACTGCGAAGCCACTACCCATTTCTCCAGCCCGCGCGGCTTCGATGGCAGCGTTGAGAGCCAACAGATTGGTTTGATCCGCGATCTCTTTGATCGCAGTACTCATCCTGTCGATTTCCCGGGTACGATCAACCAGACCGCGAACGATTTCGGTCGCTTCCCTAACGTGGTCGGCAATGAGTCTGATCTCGTCAGCAGCTTCTTTTGCACAGTTTTCGCCATCGGCCGCGAGTTCGGCAGCGCTTGTGGCATTGAGCATCGTGTCCCGCGCGTTCTCCGAGATATGTGCGACGCTCACTGTCATTTCTTCTACGGCAGCCGCAGTGGAACTCGTCGATTCAGCTGTGGCCCGGGCGCTCTGGCTGACCTGGCTCATTTGATGGCTGAGTGTTCCTGCCGAAACGCTCAGCCTTGCAGAAGCGGAGCGAAAGCGTTCAACCATTTGGCGCAGGCCATCCTGCATGGTTTTCATTGTCCCTAGCAGACTGTCGTGATGCCCGTTGAAATTGATATCGCCGGAAAGGTTTCCACTGGATATCTGGGTCGCAATCTTTGCCGCATACTGAGGTTCGCCGCCAAGTTGTTGAAGTATACGGCGCGAGATGCCTAGTCCAACGGCCGCCAGAATGGCAAGCAGCAGGGTTCCGAAGCCAAGGAAGCGCAATGCACTCTGCCAGAATACCGTGTCAACGTCATCGATAAAAGATCCCGAAATCACAATCCAGCCCCAGGGGTCAAAGCGCCGGAAGGTATTGCGTTTGGGATATTTTGGGGCACTGGCAGGATCACCGGGGCGGGTGGCATTAACCGTCATGTGGCCGTACAACTCAGAGCCACCAAGATAAGTATTATAGGCCTCCGAGGTGGGTCGGCCATCCGCTTGCTTACCGGTATCAGGCTTGCCCAGAACAGCAGGATTAGGGGAAATGTTCTGGATACCGTCATAGGTTCTTGCGCTGACGTAGTTGCGGCCTTCATGCATTGAAGAAAGAACCTCAGCCGCGAGTTTCTGCGCTTGTTCCCTGCTGAGATCTCCCCTGGCTTCCTGTTCATGAAAATGTTCAAGTACCTTGATGCTGAGCGAAACCACCTTTTCGTTGGCGGATTCGTGCAGGTTCAGCATGGTGCTGCGCTGGGCATAGAGAGAGATGATGACAATTGCCAGCATGCCAAGCATGCAGGCTCCGATCAGTAACAGGATTCTCGCGCGTAGCGACATGGAAGCTCCTCTTTGTGTTTATAAAAAAACAGATCGAAGTAATGGCTTGCTTTCTTGCCGCAGGACAGGCCTTGCATCGTGCATGAGGTCGGGCCTGAGTCAGACCAGGCTGGTCCGTGAGCAGAATCTGCGTGGACTTCCCTGGGCTGCATTGGCTTTGCACGAAACGCCGAATCAGCAGTGCATGTTTGTCTTTGGGCTCTCTTGACGAATTGAGCCCAGGCGAGCCGGGATGGAAGACTTTGTTTTGCCGGGCATGTAAAAGGCCGGCACAGGAGAGACAGACACTCCCTGCGCCGGTGAAGATCCGGGTGGTGCTAACAGATCACCCGGATAGGGTCATGCGAGTTTCAGTTCCACACGCCGCCAGCCGTTGGCTGTGGTGTCACC
Source organism: Rhodocyclaceae bacterium UBA1310 (assembly GCA_002307175.1). GTDB lineage: Bacteria > Pseudomonadota > Gammaproteobacteria > Burkholderiales > Rhodocyclaceae > Uliginosibacterium. The sequence goes on along the minus strand of DBTS01000031.1, from coordinate 30,294 downwards.
GAGGATGCTGGCACCGGCAGTCTGCAGCGGGCGTTCTTCGCTGACAGGGAGCAGGATGGTGATGGCCTGCGGAACTTTTTGCCATTCTCCTGTGCGGCTCAGTGTCAGACGAAGATCGGCGGCGGACTGCACTTCAATGTGCCACAGCCCATATTTGCCTTCGCGATAGGCTTCACTGAAGCCATCGTCTTCAAATACCTCTTCACTGAAACTGCCTTCTCCGCGCAGGGGGAACACGGCAAAACCACGCTGGTCTGCCGGTTTGGCGAAGTGCTGTTCTGCCAGATTGAGCGCAATGATGCTGCCTTCGCGGGCCAGCAGCGGTGGCTGCTGCCAGGTGGCGGGCAGGGTGATCTCCTGACCGCCGGTGTAATGCGTTCCCTGCCAGAAATCGTACCAGCCGGCACCACGTGGCAGATAGACACGCCGTACCTGTTGATCAGCTTCGACGACAGAGGCGACTAGCAGATTGGCCCCCAGCAGCATGTCGTCATTTTCTTCGAAGCACCGCGGGTCTTCCGGATAGTCGTGGAAGGTAGGGCGGATCATCGGTTCGTAGTGTTTGTGCGAGCGCCACAGCAGGTTGTAGAAGTAGGGCACAAGGCGGTAGCGCAGCCGGATCAGTTCGCGGATGTAAGGCGTGAGTTGCGGATACATCCAGGGTTCGTTGACCGTCTTGTCATCGTTCCATGAATGGATCGAGAAGCGCGGCAGGAAGATGCCGTGTTGTATCCAGCGCAGGAAGAGTTCTGGTTCCGGGGCCGGGCCGGAGAAGCCGCCAATGTCATGACCGGTGTTGGAAACGCCGGACATTGCCAGGCCGTTGGCCATCTTGATGTTGTAGCGCAGGGTTTCCCAGGAAGTGTAGTTGTCGCCAGACCAGGTCTGCACATAGCGCTGCATGCCGGCTGCACCCGAACGCGAGATCAGGAAGGGGCGTTCGTCGGGGCGTGCTTCGTGCTGCGCGGTCTTGGATGCGCGGATCATCAGCAGCGTATGCAGCGGCTTGGCAGCTGCGGCCGGATGCTGATTGCCGAAACCGTTGACGGTGGCTGTGTCAGACCAGATCTCGAATTCGTTGTTGTCGTTCCAGGTCGAAGCGATGCCGTAGTCGAGCAGGGCATCCTTGACGCGGGCCTGCCACCAGTCGAGCGTCTTGGGGTTCGTGAAGTCCAGATAGGCACCAGTTTCATCCCAGAACTGCACAGCCAGTGGCTTGCCTTCGGCATCCTTGACGAACAGCCCAAGCTGTTCGGCTTCTGCGAAGCGCGGGTGATCGCGCAGCAGGCAGGGCTTGATATTGGCGCACAGGCGCACACCGTGATCGAGATAGTTCTGCACGAAAGCCTGAGGATCGGGGAACTTCTCCCGATTCCAGTTGAAGACGTAGCGTTTGTCCTTGATCGAGGTATAGCCCGAGGAAAGGTGAAACGAGTCACACAGGATGTCATGCTTTTCGCATCCATCGAGAAATTCGTTCATACGCTCCTGGGCGTTTGGCGCATCGGTGTAGGTCATCGTCGAACCGGAATAGCCGATGCTCCAGCGCGGCATCATGGCCGGGCGGCCGGTGAGCCACGTGAAGGTGCGCGACACATCACGCAGGTGTTCGCCCGCGATGAAGTAATAGTCCAGATCGCCATGGTCAGCCACAAAATAGCGGTAGTGGCCATGGTAGTTGTCGAGCTCACGGCCCATGTCGAAGCTGCAGTCGGATAGCGTGTCGTAAAACAGGCCAAAAGCGACATGCGCATCACGGCGCCAGGTTAGGTAAAACGGAATGTGCTTGTAGAGCGGGTCGGTGTTGCGGGCGCTATAGCCCATCGGGTCGACGTTGCAGAAGCGATAGCGGCTGCCGGTGCGGTTGGCTTCACCAGCGCGCTCACCCAGGCCAAAGTACATTTCGTCGCGGCTGCGTTGCAGGTAGTGATAGACCTTGTTGTCCCACCAGCCAAAGTTGTAGGCCTGGGTGGAGCGGTCACTGGCTGCAGGCTTCCATTCGCCCTCCACCCGGGTTTCCCACTGGGAGAACAGACCGGCGAGGCGGATCGTCAGGCGGATCTGGCTGGTGCTGAGCACCAGCGTGTCGGCGGTCTGCGAGAGCACGTATTCCGGCAGGCTGAAGCCGCTGAGATCAAAGCGGTCACGCCCTTCGGCAGCGACATCTTCCAGACCAGGGGCAATTGCCCAGGTACGTGGGAAATTCAGCTTGCCACCGGGCAGCACCATCATGCGGACGATGTGCTCTTCGAGTACAAAAATGTGGACGAAGTGACCGTCCGGGCTGGTCAGAGTCAGGCGGCCCGGAGTCTGCTCCAGCAGACTGAATACGGGAGGGTGTTGCATCGAAGTCATGGAAAACTCCTGGGTATTCTTTTTGAAGGGATTCGGGGGAGGGCTGATTGGCGGGCGATACGGATGGTGCGTGTCGCCCGCTTCAGACTTATTCGTTAACCGATGGCCGGTTGCGCAGTAATGTGATCACGATGGCGGCGCCAACCAGATCGAAGACAGTCAGGCAGACAAACAGCGGGGTGTAGCCAATGGTGGTTGCCAGTGCGCCGACCACAAGGGAGAACGACAGCCCACCGATCCACGAGACCATCCCGGTGAGGCCATTGGCAGTTGCCAGCTCATTGGAGCGGAAGACGTCGGTCGAGAGCGTGTTGAGCAGTGCGGAGATCATCTGGTGAGCAAAACCACCGATGCAGAACAGCGCGATAGCTGTGTAGGGGCTGGCAGCCAGACCGATACAGCCCGGGCCGATCATGCACACGGCACCCAGGGTGACGCCGGCAATGCGTGAATTCACCAGCTTCATTTTGAAGTGCTTCATCAGGAACGGAGACAGATAGCCGCCGAGTACACCACCAAGGTCAGCCGCGAGGAAGGGCATCCAGGCGAAGATGGCGATCTGCTTGATATCCATATGGCGTTCAGTGGCCAGATACAGAGGAATCCAGAAGCTGAAGGTCTGCCAGGCAGGCTCTGCGAGGAAGCGGGGCAGTGCGATGGCCCAGAACGCGCGGGAGCAGACAATCTCCTTGAGCTTGGGTTTTGCCGTTGCATCCGGCGCTTTCTGGCCGGAGAGGATGTATTCCTTTTCACTATCAGTCAGCGCGGGGTGGTTTTGCGGGGAGTCGTAGCAGAAGTACCACAGTGCTGCCCACAGCAGGCCAAGGCCGCCAGTAATCACGAAAGCCAGTTGCCAGGAGTGCATGGTGGCTACGAAGATAACCAGTGGCGGGGCCAGCATGGCGCCCAGTGATGTGCCGGCATTGAACCAGCCTACGGCAACGGAGCGTTCCTTGGCCGGGAACCATTCACCCACTGCCTTGATGCCCGCAGGGATGGCGGCGGCTTCAGTCAGCCCCAGCAGACCGCGGAAGAAGGCCAGGCCACCCCAGCTGGTCGCGAACGAATGCGCCATGTTGGAGAGCGACCACAGCACAGCGAACAGTGCAAAGCCAAGTTTCAGCCCGAGGAAGTCGAGCACATAGCCGCAGATCGGCTGCATAATCGTGTAGGCCACCTGGAAGGCTGCGACGATATAGGAGTATTCCTGGGTGGTGAAATCCAGGGTGGTCTTCAGTTGCGGCGCCAGCACAGAGAGCGAGTTACGGGCCAGGTAGTTGATGATGGTTCCGAGACAGATCAGGGAAATGATCCACCAACGTAACCCGTTGAGTTTCTTCTTCATGTAGGCTCCTCCAGACATTGCAATTCAGGTTTTCAATGCGTCGTTCGCTGTCGGCTGGCTCTGCCCTGAGTGGCAGACTTGGCGCAGCGATGGCTGAAGGCTATGTGCAGACCCTGATGCAAACAATGCGAATCGGTGCAAAAAGATTCATTTATGGCAGCAAAGAATCTTTTGATAGTAGAAAATCCTTATTATTCAACAGATAGACTTTATGCAAAAATTTGCATACGTCGTTCAGGATATTTGCAGCCATGGCAGCCAGATTGAAAATTGCGGAAATAGCCCGTCGTACGGGTCTCTCGATCAGCACCGTATCGCGGGTGCTGGCCGGCAAGGCCAATACCAGTGTCCGCGCCAAGCAACTGGTGCTCGACAGTGCCCGTGCTGAGGGGGTGCTTGACCAGATTTCTCCCGGACGAGTGTTTTTCAGTCAGATTCTTGTGTTCGCCCCGGCGCGGGCCTTTGATGTGCGGGAAGACGTTTTCTATTACCGCATGCTGCAGGGAATCCGGAGTGCCGTCGAAGCACACGAGACCCATCTGAGTTACTGCACGCTGGAAGAAGAGGGCTGCGATACGCCCCAGTTTCTCAAGCGCATGTCTGATCCGGCCGTGGAAGCCGCCCTGATCATCGGCGTGGATGACCCCAAGATCTACGAGTTGACCGCCGATATTGGCAAGCCCTGTGTGCTGATCAATTGCCGCGATGCCGAGATGCGGCTTGATGCAGTGCTGCCAGATCATCAGCAGATTGCCGAATGTACGGCCAACTATCTGATCTCCCTGGGGCATCGGGATATCGTCACGATGATCTGCCTGCGCAGGTTTACGCTGGAGCGGCGGCTTAATGGCATTCGCGAGGCGTATGCAACGCATAACATGGTGTTTGACGAGAGCCGGAACCTGATCACCACCTCCGGGTTTTCTTCACAGGAGGCTGCCCAGGCGCTCGACGCCTATCTTGATCTGCGCAAGCCCGACGATTACCCGACGGCGATCATCTGCGTGGGAGATTTTATGGCCTCTGGCGCCATGGATGCCCTTAAACGGCGCCAGATTAATGTGCCCGCCGATATTTCGCTGATGAGCATCGATGGATTCAACCTTGGCTCTATTGGCGAACTCAGCCTGAGTTCTGGCATCGTCCCGCGTGAAGAGTTGGGGCAGGAAGCGATTGCCCTGCTGCAGCGGCGTGTGACACGGCCCGAGGCGCCCGTATGCAATCTGCTGGTCTGTGGCCGGCTGGCTTTGGGGAATTCAGTCCGGCGTGCAGGCAATCGCAAGCTCAAGCCTGCGGTCAGCACGCGGAATCATGGCCTTTATGGTGGCTGAGCGGCATACCCAAATGTGTAGTGAAAAAGTGCCCTGTCTTTAGCCGCCATCGCAATGTGGTCGATTTGGTACAAACTTGAAGTGGTCTTCCTGATTGACTGATAGTCCCGATTTGGTTGAGTTCATCGCCGACCAAAGGTCGAAGAAGTGCTACGCCGGTTTGCCGCCAGAGGACTATGATGTTCACAGCTACAGTCGATGCTGTGGCATCGGTCGTAGCTTCTGTTTTCATTTTTCAGGAGAACACCATGAGTCACAAGGAACAGAAAAGTAACCGCGAGGCCAAGAAGGCTCCGGCCATGACCCTCAAAGAGCGACGTGAAGCCAAGCACGCCAAGAAAGCCGCCAAGGTAACGCTGCCCATTGCTGCATCGTAAGGAAGTTTTGGGGTTTCCCCGTGCCGGCAATCTGAATGCTGACCAGTGATTTGATCGTTTATGCAGGGCGGCCATGGTTAATGGATATTGCGATGATTTTTCCTCGCATCTCTGCTGACTGCCCTGCAGTGACCAATTCATTGTTGCCTGGCTTCAGGGCGCAAAGACGCGTATTGCCTCTCCCTTTTGTTCAAACATGCCGCGTGCCTTGAGCAATGGCAAATCCCCTCCGAGGCGAAGCCACGAACAGCTGCCAGCCGCAGGCAGGAGACGGCCTACCCGCTGTGCGTCATAACGCTGCCAGAAGGGTGTCCAGGCCCATTCCTCTGCGCAGGAATGCATCCATGCGGTGTCCTGCAGGGTGCCGAATTGTTTGCCGGCCCACTGTGGATCGTTGATTCCGTGTAGTGAAAAGTCTACGAGGCGTGGCAGGCGTTCCGGCTTATATTGTGACCAGGAGTCGCCCTGTCGATGCGCAAACTCCGCCATCAATGTCAGTGGGATGATGGCCTGCAGATGTCCGCGCAGCGCCTGATCGCCCAGTGCCGATAAGCGCGGCAGGTTTCCGTCTGGCCCGATGGAATCAATGCCTGCCCGATACGTTTTGTAGGCGATCGATTCGAGTTCCTCATCCTCTGTTGCAACCCCCGCAGCCATCACTGCTGCGCCGGCCCAAAGGTATTGATTGTCCTGCCTGGCAGGCGGAATATCGTCGATGCTGGCATCCACAACATTCCATGCCACCTTGCGCAGCCATTTATCTATCCTGCGCTGCTCCCCGCGTTCTGCCCGGTTGCGCAGATTCAGGGTATAGGCAGTGGCGATGGACTGCAGCGCCCATGTGGTTTCGTTGCGTGAAGCCTGCTGTTCGGCGGCTGAACCGCTGGGGTCTTCACGCATGTGCCCGCCCTGTGCCCAGGTGTCAAGCCAGGCAATTGCGCAGCGCGCCCTGGCTTCATCGTTGTCGTGCGCAACTTCATTGCTCATGCCCAGCCAGAGCCCAAGCTCGCCGCGAAAGTTGCCCAGGCTGCGCTGGGAATCCTGATTGATGGGAATACTGCTTTGCGTATCAATGGAGCCAGCCGGATAAGCTGGCGCTGCGGTGAAAATATGTGGTGCAGGGCAGGCCGGAGGCATTACCACGCCGGGATTTCCGGCACACGCAGTCAGAAGCAGGGCGCCTGTCAGTGTGAGGTGCGGGAGAGTACTCGGAAAACTCAAAGACATCTTTGGTGGATCCTGTTGGAAGAACGGATTGACGATATACCACGGCTAATCGACGTGTTCAGCCCGGGCGACGATCGGCAAAAAAAACGGTGGCCCTCAGGACCACCGTTGCAGGTTTATACCAGACACCATTGAACACCTGAAGTGTCCAATGGTGAGGGTCATTGTGTGATTGAGATATTCGAGAACGTAATTGCGGACCCCGTCGTCGCAACGCCGGAGGCGCCGAATATACCAACCTTCAAGGTGTCAGGCAGTGCTGTGAAGGTGGTTGTTTTGGCAGTAAAACTGCTTCCGCCGTCGGTTGAGTATGAAAGCGTGACCGTCAGCCCATTTCGGGCCAGCACAAATATGAGTGTGCTTGCCGGTTGGGTATCTGTCGCGGAGAAGGTGCTCTTTGCGATCGATGCTCCCGTTGTTGCTCTTGAGGCATAGTACGGATAGTACACAGATGAAGTTGCCGTCGCACCCAAACCCAGCGATGCATATATCGGGGCAGATGTGCTCGTCCCGTTGGCACAATCACACATCATGAGGCCGACGCGGTACTGTTGGGTACTGCTTGTGGCGAGTGCCGTGCCAATGGAGTTCAGGTTCGCTGTCAGCGTGAAATTGCCTGTAATATCTTGCGCCGCAAACGAGTACCCATCCTTCGTGCTTTCCATCTTTCCGCTAATGCTCGTGAGTGTGCTTGTTGTGCCGCTGCTGACAATGGAGCCGCTTACTGTGGCTGTAGACCCTCCAAACAATTCATTCACATAGGCTAGCGCAAGTGTGGCGGACCCCGAACTCGTCGAAGCGCTTGAGCTTGAGGCGCTGCTCGATGCCGATGATGCTGCGCTCGAGGCAGTACTGCTGCTGGACGAGGATGTCGAAGAAGCAGAAGAGGCGGACGAAGCGCTTGAACTCGAGGCACTATAGACATTGCTGTCGTAGCAGCTGGTGCTCGACAGTGTGTCGGTAGAGGCCCCAATAGTCGCATACAGGCCGATGCGTCCTGCTCCTGAACCGATTTCTACATTCCGGCGGGCCTGGGCGGCACAGACCGGTGTGTAGCTGTAAGGCGGCGTCCAGGAAACATCCGTAGTGGGCATTTCCATGCAGGCAGAAGCAGCTAGTACGCTATCTACATTGATTGGGCCTGTCCAGGCGAGTGACCAGTCCTTGGAATTGTATTTGTCGGAAATGAAGTAATTCCCGGAAGTGCGGAATTCGCTGCCAGACGAGCTACCGCTGATCTTGCCGCATAATTCCGTTACCTTTAGCCCGGTAAACAGATGGAAGTTGTTTTCGAAAAGAACTGAGGAACTGTAGCGTACATCCAGTCCTGCCTCGAACTTGTGACCGTAGGTCGCAGTATTGGTGGTACCTTCAACCAGATTGTTGAAGCTATGCAACTGTCCAAACCGGATAAGTGGAAGACGTGAAGCCGTGCCGTACCACCACATGCCGGTCAGCGTGACGTGCAGACGGTTCTGGTCGCTCCAGGCGCGCCCGGAATCACCGTTGCCAACGAGAGTTGTCTTTCCATGGTCGCCGATGAAGCTGTTCGAGACGGTTACGTAGTCTGAGCCACGTACTATGTCCAGGGCGCCGTCATGGCGGGTACTGCTATCTGTGATGATGGAGTCAGGGGTGTCGCCATCGGATATGGTGACGTGGTCAATCCAGATGTTTTGTGTTCGTGATATGGTGATTCCGTCAGCATATGCATTTCCGCTGTCTTCTGGATTGACATCCCATGGAGTGTCGATCTTCAGGTTGCGGATGATGATGTTGCGGGTCCAGGTCGGGTAGCTGTCGCCGTCATAGCCTAAGGCGATCCATTTCTTGAAATCGGTTTCCGGGTCGCCTGTGGCGCTTGCCATGACACTGGTTGTCGTGCCAAGTTCTGCTCCCACCAGAATGGTTGTTCCGGTGATGCGGGCAGGGTTGCCGTTTGCATCGTTGATGCCCACCAGTGTGGTGTTTGAAGGAATACTGATTGATCCACCGAACTTCTGATCGAGGTAGCTGGTGTATTCCCTGAAAACGGTGTTGTTCGAACTCCAGCGCAGATCAATGTGGCCAACTACGCGGATGATTTTTGGCGCCAGTCCGGCGTCGTTGATTGCCGCCACCAGCTGCTGCCCGTTGTACACCGTATAAATGTGGCTTGCTGTGGCATTGCGTCCGCCGGTGACGATGACCCTGCCGTGAGTGATGGTGCTGGAAGTGCCGCTGGTGCGATGGTAATTGTGCCATCCTACATCCTGGCCAACATCACATTCCAGACTGCTCAGCGTGCCGTTGGTAGTATCAGTGGTGGCAAATTGCCAAGTCGGAAGAACCGGCGCCGCCAGGTAATTGCTTGGATCGTGTAGTCCGTTGATCAGGACAGGAGCCGAATAGCTGCGCACCCCATACAGGGAAATCTGGGTGATGGGTGTGCTGTCGCCCGTCAGCGTTTGCGCGTCGGTGGCAGATAGGGTGATACCGGGGCAGACGCTTGAAGAATACACAGATGTACCCGCTGAGCTGCTTGAGCTTGAACTCCCCGTAGTAGAGCTGGTGTTCGGCGTGGCCGTGGTGTCGTTCGTGCCCGATCCCGAAGTGCCACCACCACAGGCTGCAAGGATGGCAACACTAAGCATGCTTGCGGAAAAAATAACAGAGTAGCGAAACCGCATTTTATCCCCTCTTTTGTTGTGTTTTTGTGCGAATAAAGCCTGATGACAAGTACGGCAAATGCATTTGGTATCCAACTCGTTGCCACCCTTCTGATTCGGCTGGAAAGGCGTTGATGTGTTTCATGGCACGTTATACATAATGTATTTAAATGTTGGAATAGAATAATTGTATTTGTGACTTTTTCCATACAGCCACAAGAGCACTCTGAAACGTACGTCATATGAAATTGATTGGTTTTCGTCCAGAAGGGCAGCATTGTTGTCAGTTTCAAAATGAAAATTTCCAGGTAATGCGAGTTGGATGATCAGAATTAAGAATATTCAGATACAGCTTTGTCTGTTCTGATAGTTTTTTGCTATTAAAGGTTGGGTTTTGTTTTTTAGGCAAAGAAATCTTTTTCTGACGATGTCGTTGGCTTGGTTATATGACTTATGGGTATTTGTTCGCCATGAATTGCAATGGGGGCATGTGCGGCCGGAGAAGTTGAGGTTTGAAATCGCAGGTAGTCATTCCAGACCTGCAGGGGCGTTGTGTGCAGTGCGCGGATAGCCTCAAGCGTTTTAGGAGCTTGGATGCATGCACGCTACATTTATGCCGAGAGTAAAAAAGCCCTCAGAATTGAGGGCCCTGTCCGCAGTTTCAGTCTTTGTGGGGGTGTCGTGCCGAAATGAATCTGTCGGCAGCAACTCAGGTTGATTGCCGTGATATTCACTGTGCTGTGTGCTTTCGTGTGCAGTGTGATGAATGATCCAGCCCCGCTGGGTCAGGTGGAAACTGTCTGCGTCCAGGAGATGATGTTGTCGCCAGCCACCAGTCTGGTGGCTGCGGCGCTATAAACCTTGGCAGAGCTGCCGTGGATCGAACGGCTGGATGATGTCGTGTTCTTGGCGACGGACAAGACATTGTGAATTGGCAGACAAAAAAGTGTTTTGTCTGCACTATTGGTGCAGCCCGGTATCGCTATCTGGCTATGCGATTTGTGTCAAAGTGCCTATTGGAGCAGGCATGCATCGGCGCGCAGAGCCTCCCTGTACGGCGGGTTTTGCCCGCTGCGGAGGGAAGGAGTACCAGTATCTGCTGGATTGGGTGGAGTGAGGTGGGGGGGAAGGGCATGCAGAGTTGCCTGCCCTTCCTCTGCAGGAATTTATACGGCGGTTTCTTCCTTGGGAGGTTCTACGTCCTCCTCTGGCAGGTGGATCATGCCTGTATGGTAATTGTATTCAAAGACTTCCCCGTAGCGACCCCATTCAATGGCCACCCGAAGCACGCGTTCGGCTTCTTCCGCATCCATGCTGTCGGAGAGCAGCTTGAGGAAGTGTTCCTCGCGCAATTCTCCTGAAGGTTCCTGTTCAAGGCTGTGGCGGATGTGGGCTGCCAGTGGCACGTAGCGCAGCAGTTGTTTGCCAAACAGTTCATGGCGCAGGGCATTGCTGCCGGCGACGTAGAGCTGGCCCACTGCGGTCAGTGCAATATCGCCATGCGCGAGTTCGGTGAGTTGCAGCATGTGCGAGGCGTTGGCGATGGGGAGCAACTCATCGTCGGTGAGTTCTGATTCTTCCACGAGTTTGGGAAGGTCGGCGCGCCCATTGAAGGGTTGTTTGGCCAGTAGTTCCAGTACACCTTCCATGCTGATAACGTCGGCCTCGGGCAGGCGGTCTGTGAGACTGGGTTCGATTGCCGGTTCTGCTGCACGGCCGGCACGGGTTACTGTCATCAAGGCGTAGACCTCGTCGATCAGTGTGCGTACGCCGTGGCTGTTCGGATCGCGCGGGCGCGGGATGCTGATGCGCAGTTCCGAGCGCACTCGTCCAGGGTTGCTGGCGAATACGAGCACCCGGTCAGCCATTAGCACGGCTTCCTCAATATTATGGGAGACAACCAGCATCGCCTTGGTCGGCATCGTGCCGCTGCCCCAAAGCTCAAGGATGTCCTCGCGCAGGCGTTCGCCTGTCAGGACATCGAGTGCCGAGAAGGCCTCGTCCATGAGCAGCACTTCGGGTTCCACAACCAGTGCACGGGCGATCCCGACACGCTGACGCATGCCACCGGAAAGCTCACGGGGCAGGGCGCCTTCGAAGCCGGATAGCCCAATCAGCTCAATGGCCTTTTCGGCGCGTGCAGCACGTTCGTCCGGCGGAATGCCACGTGCTTCGAGCCCGAGTTCAACGTTCTGCTGTACGGTAAGCCACGGAAACAGCGCGAAGGATTGAAACACCATGGCAATGCCGCGGGCCGGACCGTACAAGGGTTGGCCGCGGTAGCGCACGTCTCCGGCATCAGACGGGATCAAGCCTGCCATGATGCGCAAGAGTGTGGATTTGCCTGAACCGGATTGGCCCAGCAGTGCCACGATTTCGCCTTCGTGCAGGGTGAAGTCGACTTCCTCAAGTACTGCACGTGCCGTGCCGTCTGCGGAGCGGAAGGATTTGCCGACGTGCTTCAGATCAACAATGGTTTCGGTTTTCATTCCGTTCTCTCAGAAATGCATGCGGTTCTCGGCCAGTTCATAGAGCCTGCGCCAGACAAAATTATTCACCCCCATCACATAGATGCACATCACTCCGATGCCCAGCGCAATGCGCGGGAAATCCCCTTGTGCTGTCATCTGTGCAATGTAGGAGCCAATCCCGTGAGCCTGCAGGGTGGTGTCACCCCAGGTAACGTATTCGGCAACGATGCTCGCATTCCACGAGCCGCCGCTGGCGGTGATGGCGCCCGTGACGAAACTCGGAAACACTGCTGGCAGCAGATAGCGGCGCCATTTAAGCCAGCCAGAAAGCCCCAGATTCTGCGCCGCATAGCGTAGCTCCGTCGGCACGCTGGATGCGCCAGCGATGACGTTGAACAGGATGTACCACTGGGTACCGAGCACCATCAACGGTGAGAGCCAGATTTCGGTGTTCAGATGCCAATGGGCAATCAGCATCACCGCTACCGGGAACATCAGGTTTGCCGGGAATGCTGCCATGAACTGTGCTACTGCCTGCAGTCGCCCCGCCCAGCGTGGGCGCATGCCTACCCAGATGCCGATTGGCACCCAGAGGATTGCAGAGAGTGCGATGAGGACCATCACACGTACCAAAGTATAGAAGCCCAGCAACAAGACATAGCCAGCCTCGCCCCAGCCGACTTCACTGTGGATGAATATCGCCAGCCGCCCGGCAGCAATCAGCACGATAGCGGCCACGATGGCATCCCAGGCCCGTATCAGGCCGGGATTGGGGGTGCTCTGGCGGGCACGCACGGACGTACCGTCGTAATCACGCCGGAAGAATGTCAACGAACGCTCAAGCAAGGCTACGAATTTCAGCCCGACGTTCTGGATACGGTCGGTACGCCGCAGCCAGGTCAGCAGCCAGGATTCCTGCGCGTTTTGCCCGTTGGATTCTTCGAAGCGGAATTTGTCAGCCCAGGCTAGCAAGGGGCGGAAAAACAGCTGGTCATAGATCAGCACGGCCACCAGCATGCCGCCGATGGCCCAGGCGATGGCGTGCAGATTCCGGGCCTCGATAGCCATGGCAATATAGGAGCCCATGCCGGGCAGCATAATGTTCTGATTCGAGACAGAGATGGCTTCCGAGGCGACCACAAAAAACCAGCCTCCGGACATTGACATCATCATATTCCACAGCAGCCCTGGCATGGCAAATGGCAGCTCCAGTCGCCAGAAGCGCTGCCAGCCTGAAAGCTGGAAGATGTAGGCAGCCTCACGTAATTCCGGAGGCACAGTGCGGAGCGACTGATACAGGCTGAAAGCCATGTTCCACGCCTGTGAAGTGAAGATCGCGAAGATCGCCGCGCATTCCACTCCCAGCAGATTGCCGGGAAACAGGGCAATGAAACCCGTCACTGTGATCGACAGGAACCCCAGGATCGGGATTGACTGGAGGATATCCAGCATCGGTATCATGAGCTTTTCGGCGGCACGATATTTCGCCGCGATGGCGGCAAACGCACAGCTGAAAATCAGTGACGCTCCAAGGGCGATGAACATGCGCAGCGTGGTGCGCAGCAGGTAGTAGGGAAGAACCCAGGGGTCCAGCGATAGCGGGATGGGTGTGCCGACCTGGTACGGGCGCGTCATCTGCGAAGCGGCAAACGCCAGCAGAACGATCAGCCCGAGCACGGGCGGGAGCAGGAGCATGTCCCAGCGATTGCCAGACGACTCGACAACCTGGCGCGGAAAGAATTGCTTGAAATTTGCCACGGTGACCGGGATGGGGTGAGGGTTGAAATCGACCCGCAATAGTAACCTGTAAAGCTTGCAGATATTTGACACTGAGCTGTCTGCTGCGGAGGTGGCAGAGATTTATGGTCTGCGCCTGTTTCCCCCGCCGGAAATTGTCTCTGGCGGGCTTCGGGAAGATTAGTGATTGCTTGTACCCAGGCGAGTGTTTTCGCCGAGAAGTTTGGCCAGCGTGCCATCCCGCCGCATGGCTACCAGTGTCTGTTCAAAGACTCTCGCCAGTTCCGTGAAGTCGCGTTGGCGGGTAAAGACGAGGTAGCTGTAGGCCGTCATCACCGCTGGATCGGCCACGACAACCTGATCGTCCGCATGGATGGCGTGGATGAATGCCTGCCCCACTACTTTGCTACCGATGGCAACCTCAATCCGTCCGGCCACGAGCATGCGGAAGAGGTGTTCATGGTCGTAGGCGGTCTGCAGGTGTCTGAACTGGCCTTGCCTGAGGGCCTCATCAAAGCGTGGCCCGTAGGAATTGTTGGCGGTTACGCCGAGCTTGACGTTGGCCAGTGAAGCCAGGTTGCCATCAAAGCGGAAAGCCGAGTCTTTGTGCACGAACAGAACGTATTCCTGTGTCAGCACGGGTTCAGCCACGTAGAGCAGGGTGGCTTCGCGTTCCGGGGTTTTTTTGATGGTAAATAGCCCGTCGGCAGTCCCTTGACTCACCATATCGAGTGATCGCGACCATGGCAGCAACTCGATGGAAACATGGTAACCCAGACGGTGGAAGGCTTCCTTGACCACGCTGACGACAGGGCCTTGCACCTTGCCATCCTGCTTGACGATGTAGGGCGGGTAATCCATCGTCACCAGGCGTATGGTGGCAGGCTCTGCAGCCGGGCAGAGCACACTGAAAAACAGGGCGGCGCAGGCAAGCGCGGGTTTGGGGAGAAAACGAGCCAGATTCATACCACCATCCGGGCTGGTGAAGCGTGGAATCATGGTCTTGCCAATGCCACCATTTCCCAGCGTGCAGTGAGTGTACGGGAAATGTAGACGCCGCGGGCAGTCTCGGCACCGAAACTGCCCTTCCAAACCATCCAGTGTTTTCCGTGGCAGCAGGCAGTGGCGTCAGTTCTCTTCGCGTGCTTTTGCCAGCTTGTATTCGATGGCGTCTACGAGCGCCCGCCAGGAAGCCTCGATCACGTCGTTGGAGACCCCGATGGTGGTCCAGGAGCCTGAAGAGTCCGCCGATTCGATCAACACGCGGACCTTCGCAGCCGAGGCACTGTAAGAATCAAGCACGCGTACTTTATAGTCGGTCAGCTTCATTTCGCGCAATTCCGGATAGAAGCGGTAGAGCGCGCGACGCAGTGCCTTGTCGAGCGCATTGACCGGGCCATCGCCCTCTGCTGCTGTGATCTCGTCTTCCCCCTCGACGCGGATCTTGATCATTGCCGAGGAGTTGGCGCCATGCGGGCTGGGCTCACTGACGATAACCTTGAAATCGGTCAGCTCGAATGAGGGTTTGAACTTGCCCAGCATCTTGCGCACCAGCAGCTCGAATGAGCTCTCGGCGCTTTCAAACTGGTAGCCGGCGTGTTCAAGTTCCTTGAGCCGGTTGATGATGGCGCGGGTTTCCGGGGAATCCTTGGTCAGGCTCGGATCGATCTGATTGATGCGGCCCAGGATGGTGGAGCGCCCGGCCACTTCGCTCATCAGCACCTTGCGTTCATTGCCCACTGCTTCCGGCGGGATATGCTCGTATGAGACTGGATTTTTCTTGACGGCATCAATGTGCATGCCGCCCTTGTGGGTGAAGGCATCGCCACCAACGTACGCGGCTTTGTCATTGAATTCGATATTGGCGATTTCAGAGACAAAGCGGGCTACCGGGGTGAGCCGCGTCAGATTCTCGGTCGGAATGACATCGTATTTGAGCTTGAGCTGCAGGTTCGGGATGATCGCGCACAGGTTGGCGTTGCCGCAGCGTTCGCCAATACCATTGATGGTGCCCTGCACGTGGGTGACGCCGGCTTGGACTGCACGCACCGAGTTGGCTACAGCCAGTTCACAGTCGTTATGGCAATGGATGCCGATCTGGGTGCCTGGGAAGCTTTCCACGGCCTTTTGCGTGATGTCGTAGATCTCATCCGGGAAGCTGCCACCATTGGTATCGCACAGCACGAGGCAATCCGCACCACCTTCGACGGCTGCAGCCAGGGCCTTGAAAGCGTAATCCGGGTTGGCTTTGTAGCCGTCGAAAAAGTGCTCCGCATCGAAAACGACTTCGCGCCCCTTGGTTTTTACATAGGCAATCGTGTCGCGGATCATGCGCAGGTTTTCCTTCTGCGTGGTGCGCAGAATGGCTGTCACGTGGTAGTCCCAGGTCTTGCCGAAGATCGCCACGGCTGGCGTATCGACCGACAGCAGCGAGGCTACTTGTGAATCCTGTGCCGGATCGGCGCCGACTTTACAGGTGCTGCCAAAGGCTGTGATCCGCGCCTGGCGGAGCTTGATTTCCGGTAGGCGCTGGAAAAATTCGAGGTCCTTCGGATTTGATCCTGGATTGCCGGCTTCAATATAGGCAATGCCCAGCTCATCGAGCTTGCGCACGATCTTGAGCTTGTCTTCCACCGAGAAGGAAATTCCCTGCGCCTGGGAACCATCGCGCAAAGTGGTGTCGTAGGCAAAAACCCTGGTATTCATGATGTCAAATCGCAGTTGTGGACGAAGTTCGCCGCACGGAACGGCGAACTTCAAAAATTACCACAAAAAACGCATGTCTTCAGAGATTTGACAGTGAAGAGAGTACGTTTTGCGTGTTTTCATTGCATACCGCGCTGGCTGGCGTCAGTGGCAGGCGGATTTCCGGCCTGATCAGGCCGGCAGCTGCCAGAGCTGCCTTGACCGGTGCCGGGTTGGGTTCGGCAAAGAGAGCGCGGATGAGAGGTTGCAGGGCCGCAGCGAGCGTGCGTGCTTCAGAGAGTTTGCCGGCCTGGATCAAGTTAAAGATGCGTACCCATAGGTCTGGCCGGATATGTGCGGCGGCTGCTATGGCTCCGTGGGCCCCCATGCACAGGGCCGGGAAGAACTGACTATCCTCGCCGATCAGGATCTGCAGCGGGGTTTCGTGGATCAGGCGCATCAGCCTGTCCATGCTGGCACCACACTCCTTGATCCCTACGATGCGCGGGTGGCGGGCAAGGGCCTGAAGTGTTTCAAGCTCCAGATCGGTGCCGGTGCGGTACGGGATGTTGTAGATAAGAATGGGGCGATCCGTAGCCTCGGCCACGCTTTCGAAGTGCTGACGCAACCCGGCCTGGCCTGGACGCAGATACGGAGGGGCTGTTACCAGCAGGCCGGCTGGGCGTACGGTAGTCAGATCGCGTACCGCCTGGATGGCACGCAGGGTGTCGCTTTCGCAGATGCCGAGGACTAGTGGGAAATCTGGCCCGAGTGTTGCTTGCAGGGTTTCAAATGCAGCCTGACGCTCTTCCAGGCTCAGAGAACACCCCTCTCCGGTTGTAGCGCCAACGACAAGCCCGGTTACTCCCTGATCTGCCAGGTGTTTGCCCAGATGCGCAAGTGCAGAATGATCCACGCTTCCTGCTGCAAAAGGAGTGACGATCGGGACCCAGATGGCCTGGAATGTGTTGTGCATGAGAACCTCGCGATACATTTGGGAAAGACAAATTCCGGCAGTCATGGCGACTTGGCGAGGTTTGCAACTGGCAACACATGGAGAGCAAGACCCGTCAGCCGGTGCTGGCGGGGCTGAACAACCCCGTCAGCGGCGGAATTGTTTTTTTGCTTTCAGATTGATGGGGGTGCCTGACATGCGAATTTGTGCAGCACTCATCCAACCGCTCTGCAGGCAGTTTGCAGAGAGCATAACATGCGATGAGGATGCCGCAGCAAGCGTCATGAGAGGCCGTAAAAAATGGGAGTGGAAACCGCGAAATCATGCGCCTTGAATGAAATGGAGTCAAATTGCAACGCATCTCGCGCTACACTCCGTCAAATCATGTCTTTACCCAAGATTTTTCCCCAGCACAAACCAGCAGTGTTCTCTTGTTCGAGGCACGGTTTTTCGGTGTATGCCGCATTGGCGGCGTCGCTGTTTCTGCATCTGGCACTTTTGGTGGTGTGGTGGCCGGTTTTTGCATTCACGGGCAAACCGGCTGCGCAGTTACGTGCAGGTTTGCGCAGCATGCCGGTGCTTCGGGCTGCCCAGAGCGAAGTGTCTGCCACGCAGTCACTCCGTCCCCTGTCCAATCCTCAGGGCAGGCAGCGATTCGCAGGTGAAAAGCCGCAACAGGCTGTTTTGCCAGGGACGTCAGCGGTTGCGCGCCAGTCTGAAGAACAGGGAGGTGCGTCAAGCGTTGATTACATTCCCATCGAGCTGCTTGATCAGAAACCTGTTTTTTTGCAGGATCCGGGCGAGACTATGTCTGAGCTGGCAGATTCAGGGCATGGGCGGGTCGTTGTGCAGTTGCTGATTTCCGAGACCGGTGGTGTTGATCGTATTGTTCTTGAAAGTTCAGAGCTATCGACGGAAGCCACGCGACGGTTTTTGCAGCAATTGGGGACTGTGCGACTTATGCCAGGCATGCGCGACGCCAATCCGGTAAAATCGCGCTGGCGAATGGAGTTCATGTTTGAGCCGATCAGCTCGACTGATCATTAAAGAAAGACAAGAGGATGTGTATGCCGCGAATGTCTTCTGCGCTGTTGATGTGCCTGCTGCTGCAGGCATGTGCAACATTCGATCCGCATGGCGTGATGTCGCGCCACATGGGGAATCATGCGCCGGGAAGTGGCGAGCTGAATGTTCAGCAACGCGCCGATGCTTTTGATTTCGTATGGAAGACCATCAGGCAGTCCTACCTTGATCCCTCATTCAACGGGGTCGACTGGAATGCCGTGGCCAAGCACTACCGGCCCAAAGCGCTGGTGGCAGCCGACGACAAAGATTTCTGGCTTGTCCTGGATAAAATGACCGGTGAGTTGCACGATTCCCACACCCGCGTCGAATCTCCCCAACAGTACCAGGAAATCAAGGCCAAGGCGGGCGTGAGCCTGTCGGTATTACTGCAGGAGCGTGATGGGCTGATTGTCGTCGAGCGTGTCGGGATGACTTCGGAGGCATGGCTGGCGGGTTTGCGGCCAGGCACGAAGATGTTGAAGATTGATGGCGTGTCTGCGCCGGGATGGTGGCATCGGGCCATGGCCAATGCACGCGAAGGCTCTACACCGTGGAACCGGATCATATTTGCCAACCGTGAATTCAATACCGGGAAAGCCGGGGAATCTGTAGCGGTGGAGTTCGAACGCGCTGATGGTTCGCAAGTGAGCACGCGGATAGCGCGCAATACGATTGCCTCGCAGCCTCATGTCATTACTTTGCAGCTTGCCTCCGGGTTTGGCTATGTGCGTGTGCCGACCTTTGATGAAAGCATCCGCAAGGAAGCCCTGGAAGCCCTTGATAAACTGCAGACCAACCGGGGAGTGATTCTTGATCTGCGCGACAATCCTGGCGGGTCAGTGCGCTTTGCGCAGGAGTTCGCCTCGCAGTTTGTGAATAAACGCGTGGATGTGGCGCGGGTGGTGACCCGCAACCATAAGCCGGCAACGGCGTTGTTTGGCATGGTCGATCTGGTTAAGCCCGAGTTCACCCTGGAACCGGTGAAGAAGCCTTTGCTGCAGCCTCTGGTGATTTTGATCAACCCTGCCAGCGCCTCGGCTGCCGAGTTGGCTGCTGCTGCTTTGCAAAGTGCGGGGCGCGCCCATTTGATGGGTGATACTTCCTGCGGCTGCCTGCAAGGTTTCCTGGGCTACGCAAATATTCCTGGCGGTGGCGGATTGGCCTACAGCGAATTTGGTTTTGCGTTCAAGGACGGGCGCAAGGTTGAAGGCGTCGGCATCAAGCCTGACGATGTGGTGCAGCCGAGTCTGCAGGATCTCGCCAGTGGCCGTGACCCCCAGTTTGAAGCTGCAGTGGCATGGTTGAATAAGCACTAACCGGGGCTTGGCTGCGTTCAATGTAGCGCTGCAGGGGCCTCGGCAAGCTGTGCAAGTTTCTCCAGCATGGTCTGTGTATACGCCGGAAAAGTGTGGATGTCGTTATGCCCAGCGGCGTCTATCATCACCAGCTCGGCGTCGGGGCGGAGAGTTTGCAAAAAGATTGCGTGATCCGGGGCTACCAACTTATCCAGCCCACCTTCTATCATCAGGATCGGCATTCTGACTTTGGGTAGCCATTGATCCGTGCGGATCGTGTAGCGGGTGACAAAGGAAGGTGCCCAGGGGAAGTGATCGTGCCCCAGCCGCAGGAAGCTCGCGTAGGGAGACACCAGAATCAGCTGATCTGCCCGGACTTCCGTGGCCAGTCTGGCTGCCAGCCCGGAACCGAGTGAGCGTCCGTAAAGCACTACAGGGCGGCCCGCGTATTCGCCGGCAACGCTGTTCCAGGCGGCCAGTACGTCGGCATGCAACTGGGCTTCATTCTGAATGTGTCCGGTGCTTTTGCCGAATCCACGGTAGTCGATCATGAACACATCGAACCCCGCCTTGCGGTAGAGCGCCGTATCGGGCAGCCAGAGATCCAGATTGCCGGCGTTGCCATGCAGGAAGAAGATCAGCCCTCGGGCATTGGCTTGCCGGAAGTGCAGGGCCGAGAGTTCGGCACCCGGCACCTCAATGTGTCTTTCAATGACATCGGGTTTGTTGAAGACAAAATCCGCCGGTAGTTTGACAGGGTAGAAGAGTAGTGACTCCTGCTTCAATGCGAGCAGCCCGAGTACGCCGGCATAGAGCAGAAAAATTGCCAGCAGAATCAATAACAGAATCAGCAAGAGGTGTCTCCTGGGACGGGGTGTGCCAACGGTGCGGGGGCGGAACATTGAGCGTCCATTGTCAGGTGAGGCCAGATTAAGCTTGGATGATGCCAAATCAATATTCTGATCTCGATTCTATTTTGACGAAAATCTGATGAGCAGGTTGTCTTCGCCGAGCCCGGCAGTTTTCTGGATGGTGACGTGGGCCTTCTCATCCCTGCTTTGCAGAGCGTGGCGCAAGCCCGCCACCCAGGCAAGCACGACGGGATCTTCCGGGTTTTCGCAGCTGAGGGTATAAGTGCCAGGAGCATCTTCAGGCAGGCGTGCCGCAACGCTGGCAGGATCTTCCCTCAGAGTGGTGGTCAGTACGTGTGGCGCCGAGGTGGTTGCTGTTGCCACGGCCGCCAGGGGGGGCTGTGCCGGGGCTGGCGCTGCGGGAGTAGACGCCCGGCCTGGTTCATCCGCTTCTTTCTGGAGCGCTTTGTTCCTCTGCAGGGGAGCTATTGAGAGCCGGCTTGCCAGCTGTGGAGAAGCTTCCGGGCTGTGGTCGTCATTGGCAGGTGCGTAGTGCTCCACTCCGCTGCCATCTGGTGCCTGGGCCACCGGATGTGTGCTGTGTTCCGCGAGCGGTGCCTGCAGAGGCGCTATGGTGGCTGCAGCCTTGTCGGCGATCTTGCCGGCAAGTGGCCGACTGGGAGAGGCAGATGCCGATCGGGCTTTGGCTGTGCGCGGAATGGCGGGCATGGACGCCTCTGCCGGTGTGGCGTAGTGTTGCCGGTTTGCCTTGAAGGATTCTTCTGCCTTGGCGGCGATGGAGCTGGCTTCGTCCTGATCATCATCGTCCAGAGTCGCTTCCGAGACCTGTCGGAACACTTCCAGCATGGCCGTTTCGGTGCTGGTCGGGCGTCGTTGCAGATAGAAATGCGTGCCCCAGGCGGCCAGGATTGCAGCCAGACTGACGAGCTGAATATCACGCCAGCTCAGGCGAAACCATTTGTGCCGGGGTTTTGCCTGGGGACCGGGGGTGGGCACTTGTTGCTGCAGCCATTTCTGGCCGCCTTCACCGAGAGGCGCTCCGATCACGGCATTTACCGGTTTGCCCTCGGCTATTTCATGCAGTACAGCATTCCGGCGCGTCTGCTGGGCCTCGTCTATTGAACCTGCCAAAGCCTGAAAATTCACAGTCAGCGAGGCTGGTGGCTCAAATACAGGCATCTCCACATGCTGCGCCTGGGCCTTGCGGGCAGTTTCGGCAAAGCGGCTTTCAAGGGTTTCACCGGGTTCGTAACGGGGCAACTCCCGTAGCAGGATGGAAAGCCTGTCTTCACCGGCCAGGAAGCGTTCGAACGTGCTACTCATGCGCGAGCCTCCAGAACGCGGCGCAGATTGGCAAAGGCATAGCGCAGGCGGCTTTTAACCGTTTCGAATCCTTCTCCCAGGGTATGGGCAATTTCCTCCAGGCTCATGTCACTGAAAAAGCGTAGCACCACAACTTCCCGCTGCTTGGTAGGGAGCGCCAGCAAGGCTTTGTGAACCTCATTCAGATGCTGGCGCAGAGCCAGTTCTGAGGCCGGGTCCAGATCTTCCGCCGGAAGCTCCGGAGCGTCGTCACCAATTTCGTCGCGCAGGGTTTCAGCCGCGCTGCGGCGAAGATCGAGCCAGAGGTTGCGTGCAATCTGGAACAGAAAGGTACGAAAGCTGGCGCTGGGTTGATAGTCTGTGCAGCGCGTCATGATCTTTTCCCAGGTACGCTGCGTGATATCTTCGGCTTCCTGCGTGTTGCCGCGGCACTGCCAGGCAATGAAATTGAAGAGTGCGCGGTTATGACGGCGGAACAATTCCGTGGCAGGTTGCTCGATAAAGCCGTTGGCGACCATCAGCATCAGGTCTTCATCAGGCAGGGAGGCGAGTTCGCTGGGGGTTTTCATGCTGCGAAGTATAGAACGGACACAGGGTTGCGAAGTGTGGCGGATGCCCGCTAGCGCAAAGGAATTGCGCTTGCTGCACCCCTGGATGCGGATTGGCAGGGCATATTGACAGATTTGGCTGGCTGAAGAACCCGTTGGGCCACGTTTCGCAGCAGATTGCTTGATTCTCGGCAGCTTGGCCCGCACGCAGAGATTTGCCTTTGAATCCAGGCGACGACGGGTTATTGACTCTCGACCCTATCCCCCGGGAGAATCCGCGTGATATCTGCAAGGAGAGTTTTGTGCGCGTATTCTGTGTCGTCGTTTTGAGCTTCGTAGTGGGGATACAGGCCGCAGCCGCTTCTCCAGAGTTGCGGCCGGATAAATGGGCCCGCCCGGTGATCGGTGCAAAGGTGGGCAATCTGTATCAGGTTTCTCCTGAACTGTATCGGGCTGAGCAGCCAGATACGTCGGATATTCCCGATCTGAAAGCCCTGGGAATCCAGACACTGATGAATCTGCGCGAATACCATAGTGATGCCGAGGTCTTTCAGAAGTCAGGTATCGTGCTGCGGCGTCATGCAATGGCCGCTGGCGCTGTGAGCGCCGCAGATCTGGTAACGGTGTTGCGCGAAATCCAGGGTTCGCCCAAGCCGGTTCTCGTGCACTGCTGGCATGGAAGCGACCGTACCGGTTTTGTTGTAGCGGGGTACCGAGTCGTGATTCAGGGCTGGAGCAAGGCGGATGCGATAGACGAGCTTCGCCGCGGAGGCTTCGGCTATCATGAGCGCACGTATCCCAATGTCAAGAAAGCGATTGAGGCTCTGGATGTAGAAGTGGTGCGTCAGCAGGTGTTGGGTAGCACTGCCCGGTAGGAACTTGGCCATAATTTAGCTGCGAAGCCGTGATCGGCTTATGTGTTGCTCTTCACACTGCTGATGCTCTCTCGCTCGGTATCCGCTGTGCTGAGGGTTTTTATGCCCGCAGCAAAGGAGCCTGTATCAGCGGGCGCGTACGCGCAGGGCGAGTAGCAGGAATTCGTCCCACACATCCCCCTTGCCCAGGCCCTTGATGAGCCGGTCTACGCGCGCGGCGTGCAATAGCGCGGCACGCAGGGTGCCAGCCTTAAGGCGCTGTACGGCACGTTTACAAAGCGGCTGGCGTGGTCCGAACACCCGTTCATTGCGCAAGGCGGTATCCGTACTCTGGCCGTTGTCGATGGCCGTGCGCAGATTGGTAAGCGTGCGGATTTCGTTGGCCATGGTCCACAACACCAGGGGCGGTGCTGCGCCTTCGCCCTTGAGACCTTCGAGAAGGCGGGCACAGCGGGGTGCGTCGCCCTCCAGGAGTGCCATGCGCAGTTTTTCCGTGTCGTATCGGGCGACATGCAGTACGGCATCACTGATCTGTTCCAGCGAGATATCCCCGGGTTCATACAACAGCCCCAGTTTCTGGATTTCCTGATGGGCTGCGAGCAGATTACCCTCTACATGGCCGGCGATGAATTCAAGAGCCTCGGGAGATGTTTTTTGTTGCTGGTGTGCCAGGCGTCCTGCAATCCATTGGGGTAGGCGTGAGAGATCAGGTGCGTTGCATTCGAGAACAGTGCCGGCTTCTGTCAGGGCTGCAAACCAGGCGGTCTTGCGCGCGGCCCAGTCAAGCTGGGGCAGTGTAATCACCGTGATATCCCCGTCACCCGGCTGTTGGGCCAATTCATGGGCGAACCGGATCAGTGCTTCGCCGCCCTGTTTCCCGGGTTTGCCATTGGGGATGCGCAGGTCGATGAGCTTGCGATCACCGAAGAGTGACAGATTGCCGGTTGCCAGCCCGAATTCATCCCACTTGAAGTACTGGTGGGTAACCAGTACTTCCCGTTCGCTTACTCCCTGGCTCCGAGCTGCCGCACGGATGGCATCGGCTGCCTCGATGACCAGCAAGGGCTCATCGCCGTGCAGAACATACAGCGCAGCCAGCGTACGGGTCAGGTGCGAAGAGAGCTGCTCGGGCGCCAGATTCATGCGTGGGGCAACTCAGTCAAGCTTGGCTGCAGCCAGGCGGCGCATCAACTGGGCGACGACATCCTTTTGCATGTCGGCATAAAGAACGATTTCTTCCTGTTCCTTCGACAATTCATGGCCGGTCGTGAAATCCAGATCGCGGTAAACGTAGATTTCGTTCAGCGGCATGATTTCGTGCCCCTTGGCGTCAATCAGGCGGAACGCGAAGCGTTGGCGCAACTCGTACTGGTTCACCACGCCGCTGCCGGAAATGGTGGAAACCTCTTCACTCTTGGAGTCACGAACCACGATCATGCGCACTTCTGCCTCTTCTGCAGTGGCTGTCACGCGGGTACCGCCGCCATTGATGGCAATCTGGCGTTTGATGGCGTTAGCCATTTCGGACGATGGGCTCATGCCCAGGTAGATGCTCGTAAATGCCAGGGGCTGCGGACCACGCAGATGAAAACCGCAAGCCCCCAGAATCAGGCAGCATGTCAGTATTAAACCGCGACGCAGGAAGGAGAGGCTCATCGACGAAGTCCACACGTAAATTAGGTCGGGCTCCATTATAAGGCTTCTTCCCTGTTTGACCGCATGGAACTGTACCTGGTCTGTTCGGGCAAGCGCAAAAAAGCCGGCGAATGCCGGCTTTGGGGGAAATTTGATCCGAAAAGGGATTCGAAGCTTCTCAGGGGGCCGTTTTTCCATTGACCAGCGCGTCGTAGAGCTTGCCGGCATTGTTCACGTAGGCATCCACATCCTCTGTCAGAAGGAAACGTTCTTTGACCAGCGTGTTGGCCGCAGCGCGAACCTTGTTCAGATAGTCTTCACGCCCGGTGTAGCGTTCCTCGATCGAGAGGCGCGGGTCCTTCTTCTCCAGCCGTTGGGCGCGGGTTGCAGCGAAAGGCACGAAACTGCCGTTGCGGTCGCATAGTTCGCCGATGGGGTAGGGCTTGTTGTACTCATTCCACCCGGTGTAAGTTGCCAGCGGAGCGGCGATATCCGGCATGCGGATACCGCCAACTTCATTGCCGTCCGCATCCACACGCGAGACCAGCGTCCGGTACGGAAGTTTGGGCAAGGGTTCGGGGCGTTGCAGCCAATTGCTACCAATCATCAGCTGGTTGTTGTGGCGGGCGATCGTCATGCCCGGAATATCCGGGAAACCCGTCTGCTCAGAGGCTACGAGTGTGCCTGCCGCCAGGGTTGGAACGTGGTTGGCAGGGGGCTGTTCGCCATGGCTGACCCATTGATCCAGATCCGTCACCAGTGCGCGCAGCAATGCGGCGGAGCTGTGCGGGTTGGTCGGGTTTACGCATGCACCGGGTTTGGTGGAGAGGCCAACACGGCCTGCATGCTGGGTGCCTGCAATCATATAAACACGCGTGGTGTCTGGCAGCTTCAAATCTCTTTGACCCAGTGGGTCAGTGTGCAGCAGCGATGCGCCTTTCTGCCAGTATTCCGTCGAGGTGTTCAGTTCAATGAGTAAAGGATCGAAACCATCACCACGGAGTAGCTGACCGGTTTTCCCGGTAACAGGGTCTTTTTCTGCCACCGAGGCGAACGGAAACTCGTTTTCCGGCGCGTAGTGATCTTCGTGCTGGGTGCTGGTACGGCCCGGCTGCGCAAAATCATAGTTCAGGAAAACGCGACCCACGCCGGCGATATGCGAGAGCACACCGTCAAACACGATACGGTGACCTTCATCCTGATTGAAGCCCTGGCCAATAAAGTCACGTAGAAACCGCCCGCTCTGCGAGATACCGACAGCAAGGACTTCTGTCGGGCGAGGCTGGTTGTAGTACCGCAGAAAGGAAACCACATCGCGTGTGGCAGCGAACCCTATCCCTTGTACCTTTGAACCGGTTGCCAGGTAGCGAAGCTCGTAGAGCGCGCCGGGAGCGAACGCTGTGCCTTCCGGCAGCAGTCGGACTTTGTTGTTGCCCACGTATTCCCATTCCGTCGCGGGGATGACGCGCGAGGGATCTGATTCACGTTCCCGGACGCTCAGCGTTGCATGGGCCGGATTGGTGTCTGTGGTGGCAAAGCTTAGCGAAAGTGTCGGCTGAACAGGGAAACGCGTGCCCGAAACCAGCTCTTCGCGAATGGTTCTGACGACAGGTTTGCCATTTTCATCCAGCGTGGGGGGAACCTGCATGCGCATGAAACCGGCTGGAGTGTCCGCATCCCAGCCGCTCCAGACGATGGTGTAACCCTGGCGGAAGAACAGGCCGTTCCCCGCATCTTCCAGCGCGCGTGGATCGTTCGAGAAAGAGCCTCCCTTGCCGGGCGCATCAAGCACCCAGTGCAGCAGGAATTTGCCGCCGCGATTATTCACTTCATACAGAATCTTGCCGTTGCCCGCCGAAGCCTTGGCCGGGCGCAGCAAGAAGACTTCGGTCTGATAGTTCACCTTGCCGTGAGCATTGCGGGGGGCCTGCTGCAGCCCGACAATGCCACGATTGAGCGGATCAGCAGGATCAAGTTCCCCATGGGCGACTGCCGTGACGCGTTCATAAGCTCCGGCACCACCGAAAGCGTGGCCCTCTGCAAACGGCTCAATCTTGGTAATTTCAAGCTCTGTCACGTTCGCCAGAGCGCCATGGCCCATCGCTGCAAGGGCCAGCGCCAGAACACTACGAGAAAAATATTGCATGGGGAATCCTTTTGCTAACTCTATGGGAGTGATCCGCGACTCGACTCAGAATTGGTTCATCGTCTTACTGCGAGGTCGTGATCAGGGTTCATGCGGCGCTCGAAACAAACTTAAACCCCGGTTCCTGCGCTGTTCTTATCCATTGTTTGTTTTGCACAGCAAACCGGCTTGGCCGGCATGGAGCCGTTGCGCTCCATGAAACCCCGGCCTCGCGCTCTCTTGCTACAGATCCTGAACAGGCTCTCAGAAGCTGTTCATGATCTTACTGCGAAGGCGTGATCGGGCCGAATGCGCTGCTCGAAATCCTCATTTATACGAATAAACTCCGGCTTCTGCGCTGCTCTTCAGCCCGCTGACGCCTTCTCGCTACAGATCGTGAACAGCTTCTCAGAGATCGACGCCTTCGATCAGTGAGAACCCAGGATCAGCAGCGGGGCGTTGCAGGTTTTCGCGCATCAGCCCGGACAGGGGAATCTTGACCTTTCCATCGAACCAATGGTTGTAGATGGCCATGTAATCGTTTTGCTGGTACAGCGTGCGCAGAGCGTTATTGACAGCATCGCGGAAGCGGGCGTCATTCTTGCGCATTGGGAATGCGATAGGCTCGACTGTCAGCGGCCATTGCGAGAGTGCCAGTCGTGTGGGGTTTTTGCTGGTCAGACGGAGGTTTTCCAGCAGCAGATCCATCTGCAGGAATGCTTGGGCCTGCCCGGCATCCAGTGTCTTGAGGGCTTCCAGATTGTCGGCAGCGTGAATCAGCTTCATGTTCGGCAGGGACTTCTTTTGCAGCGTCATCATGATCTTCTCGGCAGCTGTGCCTTTGACGACAACCACATTCTTGCCGTCCAGATCGTTCTGACTGTAGATGTTGAGCTGCTTTTCCGCCAGAAAACGTTGTGCGCCAAACATCACGGCATACGTGAAATCAAAATCCTTGCCGCGCGACTTGACGTTGGAAGTCATCGTGCATTCAAGGTCGATGCTGCCATCCTTGACTTTTTCGAAGCGGTTCGCGGCAGAAACCTGGACTTCGTTGACATGCAGATCGGGAACCTTGGTTTCCTTGCGCATCAGTTCAACGATCTTGTAGCACACGTCGATCGAATACCCTTGCGCCTTGCCACTGGGGTCGAGCGACGAAAAGGGCACAACACCATTGCGCACACCGATATTGACGGTATGCGTCTTCATGATGCGATCCATCGTATCCTCGGCATGCGCGGCAGGCAGGAAACAGACTGAAGACAGGGAAGTCAGACAGAACAACAAAGGGGAGGTGTATTTTTTAATGGAACGCACAGTACGCTTCTCCAGCGAGGGTGAATCTTTTGATGTTACCTCTTTTGGAAGGAATGTATCAAAAACGAACTTAAGAGTAGCCGCCGTTTTTCTTCAGGAAAAGTGCTGGCGTTTTGCTGGCAGGCCTCTTTGGATGAACGGTCGGCAAAGCTCAACTGAAGAGGTTTGTCGCTGCTCAGAGGCCTTCCATGCCTGCAACTATGACCGGGTAACCGGGATGAATCCGTCAATAATCCCTATCTGGTCTGGATTGTCTTGGAAACGGTCGCCGTAGCGTTCCAGTTCGGGTCCTTCAGCCGGACATAGTCCCCAGTCGGACTCCAGGTGTCTCCAGACTTGCCGCGAGGTTTCGGGAAGGGCCGAGAGTGGCCCTGAGTGGCTGAAGTGCGCGTAGCGTCGGGCGGGTACCGAGAAACGCTGCAACCCCTCCGGGATTACCTCACCCTTGCCCAGACTGATGGCTGCGATATAGGTGAAACGGCCAGAGTCTGTTGCCTCACACAAGCCATATCCTATCCAGTCTGACCCCAACCGACCGCGTGAGCTGAGCTTCTGGCACAGTTCTGACCACAAGTCTGGAATTCCCGACGCATCTCCGCACTGCAGGGGCAGACCCGCGACCTCAAAGGCGGGCAGATCAACGATATCAATATCCGGTTTCATGGTGTTTCCTTTCTCGATGCTGGCAACAAGCTGGTTGAGTGTTTCGAGCAGGAGAGTGCGTTGATTGATCTCTTCGGCCAATGCTTGTCTGTGCTGAAGCAGAAAATTTACGAAGGCAGTGTCCTCCTTGAGGGCGTTCTGCTTGCGTAAGGCACTGATGGTCTCAAGAGGCACTTGCAACTGGCGCAGCTGCAGAATCCTTGCGAGTTCATCAATCTGTTCTGCCCGATAGAGACGATAGCCGTTTGTTGGATCCAGTAACGCAGGTGAAAACAGGCCGATGGCGTCGTAATGACGTAGTGTCCGCGAGGTGATGCCGAACAGATGGGCTATCTGGCCGATTTTAATCATTCATGTTCTCCGCTCAAGCTCCGATCCATCTTCGGCCTTGCCGTAGCGTCAAGGTCAAGCACGAATTGCCTGCAGCAAACAAAAAGGAGCCCGCAGGCTCCTTTTTTCCATGACAACTCGGATCACACCACGATATTGACCAGGCGACCCGGCACCACAATGATTTTCTTGGCCGGTTTGCCGTCCATGAATTTCTGAGCCGCTTCCGATGCGATGGCCAGCTGTTCGATGGCGGCCTTGTCGGCATCAGCGGGAACACGCACGGAGCCACGCGTCTTGCCCAGCACCTGCAGCACGAGTTCGATTTCATCCTGCACCAGCGCAGCATCAAGCGGTTCCGGCCAAGCGGCCTGGAGGATGTCCGCACCGTAACCCAGCTCCTTCCACAGCGCATGGGTGATGTGCGGCGTGATTGGCGAGAGCACGCGCAGCAGGATGCCGAAGCATTCCTCGACTACTTCTGCAGCGAGTGCAGTGGTGCGGGGAGCCTTTTCGAGCGCATTGAGCATCTTCATCGTGGCCGAGGCCACGGTGTTGAACTGCTGTTTGCCAAGGTCGTAATTGGCCTGCTTGAGCAGCAGATGGGTCTCGCGGCGCAGGGTGGCGAGATCTTCCGGCAGTTTGGCCGAACCCAGCGTGCGGGTGGCCGGCAACAGCGGCTTGATCTGGCTGGCGAAAGCGTAGCCAAAGTTCCACACCCGCCTGAGAAAGCGGTTGGAACCTTCCACGCCGGCATCACTCCATTCCAGCGTCTGTTCCGGGGGCGCCGTGAACATCATGAAGAAGCGAGAGGTATCCGCACCATACTGGGCGATCATGGCGTTCGGATCAACGCCATTGCGCTTGCTCTTGGACATTGTGCCGAAGCCGCCGTACTCGACCGGAGCGCCATCGCGGCGTGCCGTGGCACCTGTGACGCGGCCTGATTCGTCACGGCTCAGATCCACTTCTTCCGGCGCGAACCATTCGATCCCGGTCTTGTCGGAGCGGCGCGAGAACAGGTGGTTGAGCACCATGCCCTGGGTCAGCAGGCGCTGGAACGGCTCGCGATAGCCCACCAGCTTCAGGTCGCGCATCACCTTGGTCCAGAA
>DBTS01000041.1:36045-38435 GCA_002307175.1 Rhodocyclaceae bacterium UBA1310 | reverse complement strand
TACGAAGCCAAGGTGCTGTCGGCCCACCGCACGCCGGACGCTGCGCTTGATTACGCTGCCACCGCCAAGGAACGCGGGATCAAGGTGCTGATCGGCGCTGCCGGCGGCGCTGCCCACCTGGCCGGCGTGCTCGCCGCCAAGACCGATCTGCCGGTGCTTGCCGTGCCGATGCCCTCCAAACATCTGCAGGGCCTGGACTCGCTGCTCTCGATGGTGCAGATGCCCGGCGGCATTCCGGTAGCCACCTTCGCCATCGGCGAAGCCGGTGCCGTCAACGCTGCGCTCTTCTCGGTCGCCATGCTAGCACTCAACGATGCGGGCATTGCCAGGAAGCTGGCGGATTTCCGCACGGCGCAGACCGAAAAAGTGCTCTCCAAGTCACTGCCGGAAATCGAGTAACACGTGATTGACTTGCCGTATGACCGGGCCGTAGCACTGCTGCGGGCCGGTGAGCTGGTCGCCTTTCCGACCGAAACAGTCTACGGGTTGGGTGCGGATGCTTCCAACCCGGAGGCTGTCAAAAAAATATTTGCCGCCAAGCAGCGCCCGGCCGATCACCCACTGATCGTGCACCTTGCAGATGCCGCACAGATTGCCGACTGGGCATTAAACGTCCCCGAAGAAGCGAAGGTTCTTGCCAACGCCTTCTGGCCCGGCCCGATGACCCTGATCCTGAAGAAGCAGGCACATGTGTCCGACACTGTTACCGGTGGGCAGGACACGGTCGGCCTGCGCATCCCCGATCACCCCGTGGCGCATGAACTGCTGAGTGCCTTCGGTGGCGGTGTGGCGGCGCCTTCGGCAAACCGCTTCGGCCGCATCAGCCCGACCACCGCGCACGATGTGCGCGAGGAGCTCGGCGATGCCGTGGCCTTGGTGCTCGAAGGGGATGCTTGTGATGTGGGGATCGAATCGACAATCATTGATCTCTCCCGCGATGAAATCGTCATCCTGCGCCCCGGCATGATCGGTGCGCGCGCCATCGGTGCGGTACTGGGCCACATGCCACGCATGCGCATGGCCAATGAAAAGGCTCCACGTGTCTCCGGCAGCCTTTCCGCCCACTACGCCCCGCGCACGGCAATGCGCTATGCCACAAGGGAAGAGATCCGCAACGCGCCTCACGATGTGGCCGTGCTCACCCGCGCCTCGGAAATCCCTGCCGGGCGTTACGCCATGTGCATCGATGCACCGTTCGATCCGCAGGGTTATGCACGCGAGCTGTATTCCAGCCTGCGTGCGCTCGACACAAGTGGCGCCCGTGAAATCCTCGTCGAAACACTCCCTGATGAGCAGGGCTGGGAGGCCATCCACGACCGCCTGGGGCGTGCCGTAACGGGCTCCGGCCAGCCCGAACGCACGGTATGATGGTATTTGCTGGCGGGCCTCTTCAGAAGGCTCGCCAGTTCAGTCTTTCCTCACCGGCCCGTTGCTGAAGAGGCCTGCGGAGTAATCCCGCATGGCCTGGCGGATTTCCGCCTCGGTGTTCATCACGAATGGTCCGTACTGTGCGATGGGTTCATTGAGTGGCTGACCAGCCACGAGAATCACGCGTGCAGCCTCTTCCGCCTGCAGCACAATCGCTTCCGCGCCGTCATTGGCGAGGATCGCCATGGTGCGGTCCACCACCTGCGTACCGACCACTTCGACGGCACCGCGATAGGTATACACAAATGCATTGTGCCCGGCCGCCAGCGGCTGCACGAACTGCGTACCGGCTGGCAGATGAATATCCAGATACAGCGGAAGGGTATCCGGCCGCTGCACGGCACCCGCAACGCCGTGGCTTGCGCCGGCAATCACGCGTACATGCACACCATTGTCGGCTGTAAATTCTGGAATGGCCGCTGGCGCAAAATCCTTGTAATACGGCGCCTGCATCTTCTTGGCAGCAGGTAGGTTCAGCCACAGCTGAAAGCCTTCCATGAGGCCTTCCTGCTGCTCGGGCAATTCGGAGTGGATCAGGCCACTGCCCGCAGTCATCCACTGCGCGCCACCCGGTTCGAGCAGACCGGCGTTGCCAGCACTATCGTGGTGGCGCATGCGGCCTGCGATCATGTAGGTCACGGTTTCAAAACCGCGATGCGGATGGTCGGGAAAACCGCCGATGTAGTCATCCGCGTTTTCGTTGCGGAAGGCATCCAGCATCAGGAAAGGATCGAGACGACGCTGCAGGTCGTGGGTCAGCACGCGCGTCAGGCGTACGCCTGCGCCATCGGTGGTATCCCTGCCATGCACGAGGTTCTCGACAGCACGGGAACGGGCAGGCACGCCTGCGATTGATTGATTCACGTTCATGGGCGAGCCACCTTTCAGAAGCTGTTCACGATCTGTAGCGAGAAGGCGTCAGTGGGCCGAAGCCGGGGTTTCATGGAGCACTGCTCCATGCC
>DBTS01000041.1:0-35698 GCA_002307175.1 Rhodocyclaceae bacterium UBA1310 | reverse complement strand
AATACATGAGGATTTCGAGCAGCCGCTGTGCCAAATGAGGAGGCCCAATCACGCCTTCGCAGTAAGATCATGAACAGCTTCTTAGAGGGAGACCCCACACCCTGCTGTGGCCCGCCAAAATCGAGTCTGAAGTTGGCTGGCGTTGGCCGGCTTTGGCTGTTACTGACTTTTTTTGGCCACCCATTGAACCCTCGCCCACAGAAGATGTCAGAATTTTGTCAGGTTTGCCGTCTGGAGGGCACACTGCACTGTCTGTGCGCTAGGGGCGCCTGCCAAATACCTTGTCCACCCGATAACAGCGGCGGCTCGCACTGCCGCAACAACGAAAGAAACGCATGGACCACAGCAGCATTTCTCTGATCACGACCGTGGCGGCCGGCTTTGGCGCCGCGCTGGTGCTCGGGTTTCTGGCTGAGCGTGTCAAGCTCCCGGCCCTGGTGGGCTATCTCCTCGCCGGCATCCTCATCGGCCCGGCCACGCCGGGTTTTGTTGCGGACATGCAGATAGCATCCCAGCTCTCGGAAATCGGGGTGATGCTGCTGATGTTTGGCGTGGGGCTGCATTTCTCGCCAGGGGATCTGCTGGCCGTCAAGCGTATTGCCGTGCCCGGTGCGCTGGTACAGATGGGTGTGACCAGTGCTTTGGGCATGGGAATGGGGCTGGTATGGGGCTGGCCCGTCGGTGGCGCGCTGGTGATGGGGGTGGCGCTGGCCTGCGCGAGCACGGTGGTGCTGCTCAAATCGCTGGAAGCCTCGAAACAGCTGGAGACCATGAATGGGCGCATCGCCGTGGGCTGGCTGGTGGTGCAGGATCTGGTGACGGTGCTGGTACTGGTGCTGCTGCCGCCGCTGGCGGGCGCACTGGGCGGGCATGTGGTGGAGACAGTGGGCAACCAGCCGCTGTGGGTGACGGTGGGCCGCACGCTGCTGCAGGTGGCGGCCTTCATTGCGCTGATGCTGGTGGCTGGCCGGCGCCTGCTGCCCTGGGTGCTCTGGCAGGTGGCGCGCACGGGCTCGCGGGAGCTGTTCACGCTGGCGGTGATCGCGATTGCCATTGGCGTGGCCTACGGGGCTTCGGCACTCTTCTCGGTGTCGTTTGCGCTGGGGGCGTTCTTTGCCGGCACGATGATGCGCGAATCGCAATTCAGTCATCGCGCTGCGCAGGATTCGCTGCCCCTACGCGATGCTTTCTCGGTGCTGTTCTTCGTATCGGTCGGCATGGTGTTCAAGCCAGCCATATTGATCCAGCAGCCAGTGCACGTGCTCGGCGCGGTGGCAGTGGCGATCCTGGGCAATGCACTGGTTTCGATGCTGCTCATCGTGACACTGCGCTATCCGCTGAACACCGCTTTGCGCGTGGCGGCCAGCCTGGGCCAGGTGGGTGAATTCTCTATCATTCTGGGGGGCCTGGGGCTATCCCTTGGGCTGCTGCCGGCCGAAGGCATGAGCCTGATCGTGGCTGCCGTGCTGATCACGATTGCGGCAAACTCTTTCCTGCTCAAGGCCGTGGCGCCTATGCGCCGCTGGCTGCTGGCACGCTCGGAATGGGCGCGCGAAATGGAGCAGCGCCAAGACCCCTTCGCCGAGCTGCCCATGAGCACCGAGCGCCAGTATCTGGAAGGCCAGGTGGTGCTGGTGGGCTTTGGGCGCGTGGGCAAACGGATTGCCGCAGCCCTGGAGGGGCGCGGTATTCCGTATGTGGTGGTGGAAATCCACCGCGAAATGGTGGAAGACCTGCGCAAGGCGGGCAAGGCGGCGGTTTCCGGCGATGCGGCAGACCCCACGGTGCTGGTGCAGGCGCATATTGCCAAGGCGGCAATGCTGGTGGTGGCAACACCTGACGCACTGAATGTGCGCCAGATTGCCGAAACCGCCCACACGCTGAACCCGGCCATCGAGGTGGTGCTGCGCACGCACAGCGAGGATGAATCCACCCTGCTGCGCAACGAGAATATCGGCCGTGTGTTTTTTGGCGAGGAAGAACTCGCACGCGGCATGGCCGAGCATGTGCTCACGCGCTTTGCACCGGGCGAGGAGGATGCCATTCCGGCGCATGCCTGAATGCTTGCCAAAGACATGTGCCACGCATTGCGGCGTGGAACATGCCGGCTCATTCCGTAGGGCGAAGGGAGCGCAGCGATTTCCGCCGCAACCCGCCGGTCGAACGCGTCGGATTCCATTCGGCGACAAAACTTATGCCTTTAGAATTCTGGCATAGTCCGGGCGGCAATCATCACCCTGACCGGGTGGCACGCGTCCGGCGGAATTCGCTTCGCTCTCTCCGCCCTACCCAGATGTTTTTCGTCACCGAGCTTGATATTCACTAAGTTCGAAGACCGTACATTCCGGTTATCATGCGCAACGCCCCACCCGCATTGCACACTGCATGCGGCCCTGCCGGAACCCCGATGGAACTCAGACACCTCCGCTATTTCGTGACGGTCGCCGAAACGCTGCACTTCGGTCGCGCCGCCGAGCGCCTGCACATTGCGCAGCCGGCGCTATCGGTGCAGATCAAGGATCTGGAAACAAAACTTGGCGGCAAGCTCTTCCGGCGCAACAACCGCAATGTGACGCTGACGGATGCCGGGCGCCTGCTGCTGGAGGAAGCCCGTGCGGTGCTGGCTCAGGTGGAGCACTTCCGCACTACGGCGAACCGGGCACTGCGCGGTGAGCTGGGGCTGGTACGCATCGGGTATTCGGGGAATGCCGCATATTCAGGCGTGCTGGCAGAGGCACTGCAGGCGTTCAAGGCCGAGCAGCCGGGAGTGGAACTGCAACTGCTGGAGATGGACCCCCGCAGCCAGATGCATGCCCTCAAAACGCTGCAAATCGACGCGGGATTCCTGACGGCCCTGACGCTGGAAGTTCCCTCCACCTTTGCCAGAATCCAGCTGGCAGACCTGCCGCTTTCCGTGGCACTGCCGGAAAAGCACCCGCTCACGCGTAAATCCCGGATCACCATAGGCTCGCTGACAAGAGAAGATTTTGTCGTCTATGGCGGTGCGGATAGCCATGACGGGCGCGATTTCATCCGCGCCCTGGGGGGCTTCGAACCGCACATTGCGCACCGCACAAACTCCCCGATGGCAATCCTGGCGCTCGTGGGTGCCGGCCAGGGCATTGCAATCGTGGCCAATCTGCTCAACAAGGTGGCGCCCACGCACGGCGTGGAATTCCGCCCGCTGGCCGATGCCCCCGGCGAGATGGATGTCTCCCTGCTGCACTGGGAAGCCGAGCAGGAACCGGTGGTGCTGCGCTTCATCGATTGCGTGCGCAGGCACTTTTCACCCGCCAAAGCCTGAGAATCTGTTTGCGCCCTCCGGCGGAGGCTTGATTGACGCAATGACGCTGCGCTGCATTGTTCCGGCTCCGCCGCGCCCTACGCAAACCGGTTGGTGGGGAGTATCTGCGCACCAAACCCACCCTTGCACTATTGACAGGCCCTGGCGCCGCGTTTTTCGTAGGTGACAATGAGCGAAGCGAATTGCACCTTCCGCGTGGTTTTTGCGTCGCACAAGCCAATCCGGAAGTTTCATGACATTGACAGGCTAGACGGTATCCACGGCAAACTGCCACGTTTGCCCAGGCAAACGTTTTGCAGGACGATGGGCGTGTATGCCAAACGTCTTTCGTTGGGCGGCAATAGAACGTAAGCGGAATTTCGCCACATGAAGAATGGTGGCTCAGTGAAACGCCTGTCTGAATAGCCCGTACGGCATCCACAAAGAAGCTGCATCCGAACCGGGGGAGCACCTGTACAAAACGCCCAGGAAAAATTGGGTCTCTCGCCTTAGATCCACGCTAAGCCCGGATGAATCAAAATATTACGGGAAAAAAAATACGCCCTCCGCAAAGGGCGTATTTGCTGGGGTTGCCCCCTGTGTGTGAGCGCACACGCTAGAGAATTCATTTCTGATATTAATGCCGGGATGACTGCAGGGCAGTACTTATACCCTTTCTGCCACACCCGCCAACACCAGGAACTCCCTACTAGAGTCTCCCGATCTGCAAAAGTTCCATTGTGCCTGTAGATCCCGCAATCTCTCAGGCTTGGCCCAGTTACGCCGGAATGTTGTTAGCTTCTCAGAAAGTCTTGACGACGCCAATACGTGTATACACCATGTCCTGCTTGGTCCAGGTGCTGGAAAACCCGGAATAGGTGCCCAGGAACTTCTTGTAGCCGCCTTCGTTACGGGCAAAGTCATCCTTTTCCCACCCGAAGAACAACATGAAAGAAGGCGATACAAAGTAGGTCCCCCCGATCATCCAGCTCTTGCCGCTGTTGCGCGTCGTCCCCAGATCGTTGAGGTGGGCACGCCCGACACCAATCTGCCAGAGCTTGCCGTAGTTGTAGGCCACCACAAGATTGGTGTTCTTTTCCTTGTAGATGCCATTGTCAGTTGTGCTGGCGGTATCGCCGAAACCCTTGTACAAGTTGTACGAGAAGGCCACCTTCAGGTAATCCGTCGGGTGAAAGTTGATATAGTTTTCCGACCAGTGCATGCCGGTACGCAAACCTGGTGCCACGCCTTCAACAGTCTCGGCACGGGTACTGGTACTGAAGCCCCAGTTAATCAGGTTGCCACTGCGCCAGCTCGGATTGTAGGCGCCAGTGGCAGCAATCGACCATTGATCGCCCGACCCCGTATTGTCAATATCATTGGAACCGCTCTTGCGGTTATCGCCAAAAGCATAGTTCATCTTCAGGCGGGATTGCACCGGGCCAAGCGTAAGAATCGGCGTGTCATATTCCGTATTACGGGAGGTAAGGCCCTCGTCACGCCTCGTCGAAACGCCGTATTTGACGACTTCAAGATCCTGAATGTTCACCATGTAAGGCTTCTCTTCAAAATCCCAGAACTGCCAGACGGAGAGATTCTGCACGCCCCAGCGCAGGTTGCCGTAGGGTGAGAACAGCCACAGTGCCTTGCGGTCGTTGCTATTGAGCCCCCCCGTGGTAGTCGGGCTGGAACCTTCTTCCACCACCCCGAATCGCAGATCCAGCTGCAACGCAGCACGCCAACCAGGGGCGAGATCCTCGGAGGCATTGACCAGGATGCGTGAGCCCTGCCCGGCACCGTCACCAAGAGTTGCGGTCGTGACGCCACCTTTGCTGGTACCGTCGGAATTATCAACATTGGCCGTACGCTTGAAGATGTAGCCAACGTCGTACACCCCACCGACAGACACCGTGGTGGCTGCCATTACCCCATTCGCCAGCATTGCCGCAATTGCTGCAACAAGCAGCTTCTCCCTTGTATGCATCGTCAAAGTCTCCTCTTGATTTGTTTTGCACGTCCCCCGCATCACAGCCGGACTCAGCTTTCCACTTCTGCTGTGATCCCCCTGAGGCCGGCCCGCCCTTGCGGTAAACAGCCAACAGGGTCGGCAAAACAATACGCAAGGAGGTTCGCGCAAGCCTTAATGCAAATGCCAAAAAAAACTTCTCTTGGCAAAAAAGCCAAGATTGCAGGCAGGTTGTACTGTTAATATTCGTGCAAACAAAATCTGGGCTGCCGCCCGACGAAAGCCGCTTCACGCACGCCAGATCTGGCTTGCAGGCGGGTCTGGCGCTCCCGGCAAATAAATATGGAGACAGACATGGCACTACGGAACCAGCCTGCACGCACAGCAGTGCAGCTCAACAACACAAGGGAAAGCCCTGATGGACGTCACTACAGGGCATCTTTAGCTTGCGAGCAGCCGACAGCTACACTGGATTGCCCACCATGCTGACCCTGCAAGCAAAAGACTACTTTCACTCCCCGGCCGATCAGGTAGCCGTGATTCGTCAGAATCCGCAAGAAGACATGGAAGAACACTCCCATGATTTCGGCGAAATAGTCATCGTTACCCAGGGAGGTGGCTACAACGTGGTGAATGACCGCGCACGGCGCGTCTGCGCAGGCTCGGTGTTCTATCTGATGCCGGACGACCGCCATGCCTTCGAAGAGGTCAACGGCCTTGGCCTGACCAACGTGCTCTTCAAGATGCCCGAACGCTATCAGCCACTACTCTGCGCAGCTGGCCCCCACGAAAACGATACGCCCTGGGAAATCGGCAACGCCACAAGGCGCCAGGTGGAACACCTGCTTGCCTCACTGAGTGCAGAGCCCGGCACCTTCTCTCTGGGGCTGGCCCGCAGCTGCTTCATGGAAGGGGTATTCCTGCAGCTCGTGGCCCTGCTCTGTCAGGCCCGCTACACCTGTAGCGCCGGGCATTCACTAGATATGCGCGCGCGCGAACTTGTCACTTACCTGCGCGGCAACTTCACCGAGCAGATCGACTGGGACGCACTGGCCGGCAAGTTCGATTTGTCGGCACGCACCATGCACCGCAAGATCGTGGATCAAACGGGGCTCACGCCTGTGCGTTATCTCAGCCAGCTGCGCCTGACGCATGCCGTGGACTGCCTCGTGCATACGCGCCAGAGCATCACCGATATTGCCTTTGCCTGCGGCTTTGAGGATAGCAACTATTTCTCCACCGTATTCCGCCAGGAATACTCGCTCTCTCCGAGCAAGTACCGCGCAAAACACGCTGTCAAGCCGAGCTGATCCGGGCCACCAGCAACAGCCGGAACTTCACCACCGCCCTCGCCGGAACACCACCAGAAAAACAGCGGTGGTCTTCCGGGGCAGCACATCACGACTCTGTTTTTACGATTCCTTGATTTCGTGCCAGGCAGCAGCGCCTTTGGCAGAATATTGAAGGTGCCCGTTCTTGCCCTGCGCTAGATTGGCTGCCACCGGACGACGACTGGTACCCCGGAAGCCTTCCACACTCAAGGACAGTCACAACATGAACAAAAAGCTCTATCGCACAGCCGCCATTGCGCTGACGCTGTGTTCCCTGTCAGCCTGGGTTCAGGCCAAGGACGTCACACTCAAGGTAGACGGCAAGGCAATCACACTCGACAACGGACTGGCACACTTCAGCTTCGCCGAGGATGCCAGCGCAAAAGTGGTGGGCAGCGATGCCACCAACCTCGTCGACGCACTCTCCGGTACCGGGCGTGACCCAAGCCGCTTCCGCAGTTTCTATCTGGACTACCACGCCGGCGGCGTGACTGAATTCAAACCCGAAACACTTGAGGTTCTTGAGCAGACTCCGGCACGTGCACACATTCGCTGGGTGCAGCGCCAGGGCAAGCTGGATCTGGAATACCATCTTGTAATGGTCAGTGATGCGCCGGGCCTGTACTCGTATGTTGTGGCGCACAATGCCAACCCGTCACCACTGCTTGTCAGCGAGCTGCGCACGATCTATCGGTTTAATGCCCAACGGATGGATCACCTTTACACGGCACAAGGCGCCAGCAAACCGCCGCTGTACGGTGAGCTCGAAAAAATGCCTTTCGTGCAGGATGAAACCTGGCGCCTGCCAGACGGTTTTGCCTACACCAAATACAATCTCGTCGACTATCTGCGCCACAATGATTTCTGGGGTTCGTATGGCAACGGCTATGGGGTATGGTTCATCCCCATCAACCACGATTACTATTCTGGCGGCCCTCTCAAGCAGGATCTGATGGTGCATCAGGATGCCATCATTCTGAACTACATGACGGGTGCGCACATGGGCACTGGTGACATGATCGCGCCTTCCGGCTGGAGCAAGGTGTACGGGCCATGGTTCGTCTACCTCAACAAGGGGAATGACGAAACCCTTATCCGGGATGCGGCTGCACAGGCCAAGACCCAGCAGAAGCTCTGGCCTCTGACCTGGGTGAATGATGAAGCCGCTTACCCGCTCAAGCGCGCCAACGTGGCAGGCAGCATTGGCGGGCGTGGCAAAGAGACTTTCAATGTCACACTGACACAGCAGGAGGGTGACCCCGAGCAGCAAACCCTGGGCTACGCCTATGCCACGCAGAGCGAAGCAAACGGCAGCTACCACTTTGACGCAGTGCGCCCGGGAAATTATTGGCTGACGGTGTACTCAGCCAATGGCTACGATCAGGGTACGCTGTATCAGCAGGAAGTGAAGATCGAGGCTTCCACGCAAAAGCTCGCGAGTGTCACGCTGCCGCCCGCCGGCAATTATCTGTGGCATCTGGGTTTTGCGGATCGTACCTCGACAGGCTTCAAATTCTCGGATCAGCCGCGTAATTCTGATTGGCCAGGCAAGATGCCGGCAACGCTTGATTTCCATATCGGCACCCAGACCGAGGCAGACTGGTGCTATGCCCAGACCAAGCCCGGCGACTGGACCATCACCTACACGGAAGCGCATCCGGAAGCCGCCCGCCGCTTGAATCTGGCGTTCGCCGCAACCAGCGCTTCCAACATGCAGAAGCCAACCCAGCCGAAGATGAGTGTATTGGTCAACGGCGAGACGATTGGCGAACTGGCCTGGCCGAATGACAAGACCATCTATCGCGGCGGCATGAAAAACGGACAGTATCGCAATGCCAGTCTCGACATCCCGGCCGGGCTTCTCAAGAAGGGCGATAACGTGATCACCCTGCGCAATTATGGCGGCTCCTTCATGTACGACGCCATCAATCTGGAAGCCCGTTGAATCCACCTGAATCCGCGTGATGCCGCCCGACACGGCGCACCGCGTGCATTCTGGAACAGATGTCCTCCACCCTTGGCTTGAGCTATCCATCCGGTACTCAAGACGCTCCCCGCCGAAGTCTACGGCGGGGGTTTTTTTGAGGGCCCGGGGAATGGCAAACTGGGGGAAGGCGTCTGAACCAGGAACATCAGACTGATGGGGTCTCGTAAAAGTCTGGGACGACCAGCACGCAGGACACAGCCATTCCGCCCGGCAGCTACAGCCTGACAGTTGCCTCTGCTCTGCTTCAGGCCAAGGCCGAAACGGTCGGCGAAACGATGGCCCGGCACATCTCGGCCAGTTCCTGGTACGAGGTTGCCACCCCTTCGGCACCCAGCAACTGGGCATGGAACATCTCCACGTCCATCGGAGAGGCAAGTAACAGGAGTACGAAAACCTGCTTTGCGCCAGTACGCTCGCGCAGGACAGCAATATGGCGGGCCAGGTAGTCGGGGTTGGTGTCTGGCACCGATGCCGCCACACAGGCCACCAGGGCAGCCGGCTGATGGTGGGCGGTCTCCGCTTCAAGCATGTTGGGCGCAAGCTTGTAGCCATGCATGCTCTCGGAACGCAAGACTGCTGCAAGCACCGCGCCAGAGATCTCGCCGAAAGCCCCGGGCATGCTGCTTACGGGAATGCTGACAGCCTCTTCCACCGGGCAACCTACAGCCCGGAAGAACGATTTCATCATCTTGGAATGCGCACGTGGCCCCTGCTGCAGCGTTTTCAGCACAGAAGGCTTGTTTCTGCGCCGCCGCAGCACACGCTGGGCTTCCAGCACGTCAATGAGCGCATGGATGGCGCGCCGCATGTTGGCAAGCTCGACAGCAGTAATATCGGAGGAAGAAAACTCCCGGTTGGCCAGCGCCATCGACGGATGCAGCACCTGGTCGCAATACTGGCTCAGGGTATTTTGCTTGAGAAATTTGCGCAACCCGCGAATCAGTTCGGAAGAATCGCCGGAAAGCGCGCGCTGGTAGAAATTCTGTACTACGGTGAGGCCGCTGATATCACCCAGCAAGAGTTCGAGAAAATGCAGGGACGGCACGTAATGCCCGATCACCACCAGACACAAGGTCAATGGAGTGGCGAGAAACAGCCCCACGCCACCCCACAGAGAGCTCCAGAAAATCGTGGCAATCACCACGGAAAGAGCTGAAAGCCCGGTGGTATGGCCGTAGAGTTTTGGCTCGATCAGCTGCGAAACAATGAGTTCGACAGTGATATACAGGGCTGCCGTTTCCACGCACAGCAACCAGTCTGGTGAAATCGCTGCAGCAAACAGCGTGGCGCCAATCATCGCCAACCATGCACCTACGTAGGGGATGAAGCGCGAAGCGGTGGTGATGCCCCCCCAGAACAGGGCGCCCGGCAGACCGCAAAAAAAGAGCAGGATCGCCATGAACACACCAGTCGCGGTATTGACGGTGAGCTGCGAAATGAAATAGCGCGCCAAACGCGCGCCGGCATCATTGACTGCAGTGGTGGTGCCACGCAGATTGTCCCCACCCAGAAGACGGATAGTGCGGTCGCGCAGCGATTCATAATCAAGCAGCAGGAAGATCAGCACCACCAGCACGATTCCGGCCGTTGCAAGTGGCCCGCTGATGGCATCCAGCACAGCGAAAATGATCTGCTGTGGTGAGGGGGGCGGCTGCACCACGCGCACAAGCAGCGCCTGATTGGTGCTTTCGCCATAGGCTTCGAGATTATCCCCCCCCACATCGGGGGCAACCGCGCGCTGCCTTGAAGATGAGCGCGTGGAGGGCCGTGGCGTCGGTTTCGGCAGTGATTCCTGTGTCGACGTGGAGAGCTTGCGCACCATCTTGTCAGCGTGATCGATAAAGACATTCATCCGCCCCAGAGTAAGCTCATCGAGCGCCTGGAGCTTGCTACGGATGGTCGTTTCATACTGTGGCATGGAGCTGGCCATGCGTACGAGCTGGCTTCCCAGCAACAGCGTGGCTCCGCAGAGAAGCAGGCAAAACAGGCCGACCACAATTGCCACTGCCGGAGCCCGGCCCAGCCCGGTACGCTGGATCGCCCACACACAGGGCGCCACGGCAAAGCTCAGAAACACCGCCAGCGTGATCGGGACAAGCACCTCGCGCCCGTAGTAAAGCATCCCGATCACTAGCGCCATGCCAAGCAGGCGGGCAATATTATCGAGGATGGTAGAGCTATGCGAAGTGCCTTTGGCCATGACTGGGAATACGATTCAAAGATTGAAAAGGGAAACTTCTGCCTGATATGGCCCCTGCAAAACAGTGACTCCGCGGGGTGGTATCCACGCGCTACGCCAGGTATCCGGGCGAAGATGCGCTCTGAATGAAGCACCCCGGCAACGCAGGAAACACCTGCCTGCTACTGACCGGCAAAGGCACAAAGTATAACCCGGCAACCTGCAAATTTCCGGTTGCGCCAATCTAAGGCTGGCCTGCCTGGACGAACGCACCAAAACTGGGCCAATTCCCAACGTTTACCGGGCAAAACTGACGGCACCTACCTTTCCAGACAAGCACATATTACATTCAGGATTGTTAAATTTGGATGAGGTAAAAACTGGCTGGCAGGCTCGAAATACGGGTTTGCCAACAACGCGGCACTACACCCTCGCCAAAACGGTAGAGGCATTCACAGCATTTCCCGATGCACTCTGCATGACACCAGCCATGGGAAACTCCAGATGCGCAAGAATAGCCTC
Source organism: Rhodocyclaceae bacterium UBA1310 (assembly GCA_002307175.1). Lineage (GTDB taxonomy): Bacteria > Pseudomonadota > Gammaproteobacteria > Burkholderiales > Rhodocyclaceae > Uliginosibacterium. Next base: position 24,430 of record DBTS01000041.1, on the reverse strand, counting down.
CACAGCGGACGCAAAATCATCGGCAATCAGCGAGGGGGAACCCTCTTCAGTCGCCTCATCCCCGCTACGATATTTTCCTGTACGCACCAGCACGCCGGCAATCCCGGACGCCTGTGCACCGAGAATATCATCGCGCAGATCGTCTCCCACCATGATGGCATCGGCAGCATCGATACCCAGGTCGGCCAGCGCTGCATCAAAGAAAGCCGGGGAAGGCTTGCCGATGATCGTGGCCTGAACGCCGGCAGCATATTCCAGCGCTACCACGTAGGCGCCCATGTCGATGCTCAACCCATCCGGCTCCTCGAAATAGCGGTTACGGGCCATTGCGATGAGCGGCACACCGCGCACGAGATGGCGAAACGCTGCGTTCATGGATCCAGAACTGAAATACGGTCCGGCATCGCCCACCACCACTGCATCGGGCTGCATTCCGGTGGGGGCTGGCAATTCGGATTCAATCGAGGGGTGCACCAGCCAATAAGGGTGCAGGCCATGCATTTGCACGTACTTTCGGGTGGCATGCACCGCCGTGATCACTTCATCCTCGCCAACGCCAAGCCCCATTTTGTGCAGCTTATGCACGATAGTGGCGCGGGGAGTACGCGTGGTATTGGTCAGGAAACGCAGGGGGATGCCGGCTTCACGCAGGCGCATCAATGCCGCCTGGGCGCCTGCCAGGGGCGCATCGCCAGTGTGCAGCACGCCAGCCAGATCAATCAGAATGCCCCGTGGATGATCGGGCAGACGGGGGGTGTTGAGGGTATTGGCCATGAGGGGTCTCCTTTGTGATGCGTTCGGTAGAGCAAGAAGCACTCCTGCAGAACACACCCAATCGGGCGGAGCCTTGTCATGAAAAAGCAATAATCCGTTTCACAGCACAAAACCGCTGCAACACCCACGTCTCCTCGCCATAAACCAACACAGACACACACCTGCCTGCCCCCGAATCAGGAGCGCTTACGGAAGACCGGTATCAACCTTCCTGCGTATGGGCGCAGGCCGCCTCGCCATTGATCATCCAGCTGCGTGCAGTGTCGGCAATCTGCTGCGACATGGCACTGAGAACCTCTTGATGAGCTAAGGCCAAAGCGCCATACCCCGGCTTCTGCGGGGAAACCGAAAAGCGGCTGTGACAGACTGGGTGGGCCAGCAAGGGACTGTCGCTGCGCGTCAAACTCCAGTCGGCGTCCAGCAGCGCATAATAACCGGGAGCAGACTGAAAATCCCGCACCATCACCTTGACCCGCAGGACCGGCGTCTTCGGGGGCGCCACGAGGCCGCTCACATCCTGAGTCACCAGACGCTGCTGAAGCAGCGCGGAGAGCGTGTCGTGCAGCTCGTCACCCAGCGCACCGGCCCACCGTTCGCCTTCCAGAATGACGATCTTCTCGTCCTGGCGCACCACGAGCTCCTGCCGGTCTACCAGTGCCGGCAAGCCGACGGGCAGCACCTCCAGCGCATAGGCTGCCGGCGCCGAATTACGCGCAGGCGGCAGCAGAGAGCCCACGCCGCCAACAGGCGTCAGCGTGTGGTAATGGATTTCAGAGGAAGCACAGCCTGCCAGAGCTGTCAGCAAGCCCACCAGCAAAAGATTACGGAGGGAATTTTTCATGGTGTGGATTTCTCCTTTTTCGGTGCGCCTGCTTCGGCGCTATCCGCAGCGCGCCCACGCACCAGAGACTCGGGGTGGCGGCCGAGCATGTCGGTGAGCGTGCGCAGCGAACGCGCACTACGTTGCAGCTCCAGCATGGTTTGATTGATGTTTTGCGGCAGCTGCGCATCAGGTGCCAGCACGCCATTGAAATTGCCCAGGGTGCTGCGCGTATCCTGCAGCGTACCGTGGAGTTCCGGCAGCACCTGGGTGTTGACCTGATCAAGCGTCTGCCCGGCCTGCCTGAGTGTCTTGTCGAGTGTCACAAGATCCGCATCCAGATGCTGACCAATGGCATCGAAAGGTACGTGATCGAGCTTGTCGACAATGCTTGCCACCTGTTCCTGCAAACGCGAGAAATCTGCCCGCACCGTTGGCATGATCCAGGGCTGGCCGCTGACATCGAAACTTGCCGGCCTGGCATGCGGAATGAAATCCAGGGCGATGTAGAGCTGGCCGGTCAGCAGATTGCCTGGGCGCGGCTGCGCCCGCAGGCCGCGTGCCACCAGGCCACGCATGAACCCCTGAAACTGAATGGGAACATCACCAGTGGTGCTGCGCACCTTGTTTTCCACGAGCGGCAGACGCCGCGAAAATACCACTACGTCGACGATCACCGGGAAGCTCTGTGTTGCAGCGTCATAATCCACATCGATGGCAGTCACCCGCCCGACATCTTTGCCAAGAAACTCTACCGGCGCGCCAACAGCCAGCCCGCGCAGCGACTGATCAAAGCGCAGCCGCATCACTATCGGCTCACCATCCGGATCGGCCATGGCAGTCTGCTCATCGTGTGCGAGCACGAAGCGGGTCTGCCCGGAGGCAGCCGTATCCGCTCCGCCGGGCGGGTTGGCAAAAGCAATTCCGCCAGCAACGATGGTTGCCAGCGACTGGGTGTTGAGCTTGAGCCCGTCACTGCCAAATGAGAGATCTACACCGCTGGCGTTCCAGAATCGTGTGTTGGCAGTGACAAACCGGTCATTCGGCGCCTGGATGAAAACCTGCACCATCACGCCCTTGCCATCGTCATCAAGATGGTAGGCAGCAACCTGCCCCACATTGATGTGGCGGTAGTAAACAGGAGAGCCGATCTCCAGCGAGCCAAGATCCTCGGTATGCAACAGAAAGCTCTTCCCGGGGGTGTCGCTCACCACGCTCGGTGGCGTTTCCAGCCCCACGAAATCCTGTTTCAGGTTTGTCGATTTTCCCGCATCCACCCCGATATAGGAGCCTGAAAGCACCGTTTCGACGCCTGAGACGCCACCAGCGCCAATACGCGGGCGCACCACCCAGAAACGCGAATCCTCACGCGCAAAACCGGCAGCACTTTTCTGCAGTTCCACGGTGGCAAGCACCCGCGTATTGTCTGAACTCAAGGCAATGGCGGTCACGTTCCCGATCACCACGTCCTTGTATTTGACCGCTGTCTTGCCTGCTTCCAGGCCTGTTGCTGCCTGAAAGCTGATGGTAATCACCGGCCCTTTGGCAAACCACGCATGAATGAGCATGGAAAGCCCGACGAGCACGGCAAGCGCAGGCACCAGCCACACCAGCGACGGATGATGGCGGGCAGATTTCACTTGCGGTGAGGGTACGTCTCTGATGTCATTTGTCATGATCTTGGGTATCCCATATCAGGCGGGGATCGAAACTCATGGCTGAAAGCATGGTAAAAATCACCACCATGCCGAAGAATAGAATCCCCACGCGTGGCTCTACATAGGAGAGCGCGTGGAACTGGACAAGCGCGGCCACGATGGCCACGACAAGCACATCGAGCATCGACCAGTAGCCGATGAGCTCCACAAAGCGATACAGCCTTGCCCGCTCTACCTGTGCCCAGCGGCTGTGAGTGCCGGCGCTCACCAGCAACAGACCAAGCACAAGGAACTTGGAGCACGGCACAGCCACACTCGCGGTAAAAATGATCAGGGCGATATCCCAGGCCCCGGCGTGCCAGAACTCGATGACACCCGTCAGGATGGTGCTCGCCTCTCCACTGCCCAAGCGGCTCGTAAACATTACAGGGAGCAGATTCGCCGGAATATACAGCACCAGGGCTGCAAGCAGAAAGGCAGCACTGCGTTGCACACTGGCCGGGCGGCGCCCATGCAGACGCGTGTGGCAGCGGGGGCAATGCATCGGCGCGGTAGCCCGCTCCACCACCAGACTACAGGCATGGCACGCCAGCAAACCCAGCTCATCAGCTCTCGGAATCTGCTTCATGCACTGGTCTCCTCAGGCTCATTGAGCAAGCCCCATAGCCAATACACATCACTGCCCGTAAGCAGGGGAATCAGCAGCGTGAGCCCGCCGACAGCCCAGATTCCGGGTTCCGGTGTCACTTGCAGAAAACCTGAGAGTTTGACAATTGCCACGAGTGCGGCAAACAGGCAGACTTCCATCATGCTCCAGGGCCGCAGATGACCCAGCACCCGCAGACACCATGCCAACCCCGGCGCGCTGCGCCTGGCACGCGCAAAACTCAATACCCAGAGTAAAAGCATGATCTGCAGGCCGGGCACGATCACCGCCGCAGCCGCCGCGGGCAACGCGATAGGAGCAGCAGCGCCCTGCCCCAGTGCCAGCACTGCCTGCCACAAGGTGGCGGCATTATGCTGCCCACCCAGGCCGATCTGCATCACCGGGCAGACATTCACCAGCACAAACAGTACGGCAGCAGCCACGGCAAGCGCAAGCCGCTGATCAATACTGAGTTTCTCAGCACGGTACAGAATCGCGCCGCACACCGAACAGCGGACCACATCACCACGCTGTAGCGCGACCCGGCGATACACGTGGTCACAATGCTCGCAGACGACAAGCTCGCGAAAGGTGTTCATTCCTTATCCAGCCTCGCCAGCCACTGACTGCGCCGCTTCTGCCTACTCAAACAGAACTGCCGAGCAGGCGGCTGAAACAGCAGGCTCCTGCAGGCAAACGGTGCGATGCCACACCCTCCGGCACGGAGCTGTCTTCAACCTCGCAATCCTGCTGACGCGTGGCGTGAAACTGCGTGAAGTTGACCTGGGCATGTGTGAGATCGACGCCAACAGTCTCAAACATTGCGACATCCTGCAGGCTTGCACCGGCAAACCAGGCATCGCGCAAATCCACGGCATCAAAGACACCATCCTGCAACACAGACTCATCCCAGTCTGTCATCGCAAAAAGTGAATCCTTGAAACGGGCACGCTCTAGACGGGCTCCCCGAAAACTGGCATTACGCCCCTGACAACCAAACCAGCGGACATCCGAGAGCTTGCTCTGGGCAAAAGACACCGCATCGAAATCGCAACCATAGAAATGCCATCCCGATACACACAGCCCATCGAAACGCGTTCCGATAAAACTGCAACCATCGAAATCGAGCAATTCGCCGCCAGCCGCAAAAGCCTCCAGCTCGGCCTGGGTGATATGCCTGTCAGAGACTGTGATACGAGTGGTTTGGCGGGCAATATTTGTGTTTGGCATGGCGAGCAGGCTTTCTCTCTATTTTGGGTCGGAGATACACCACAAGGTGGCAATCATGACCAATAACCCCACCTGAATAGTAGAATTATTTGTCTATTTCCTAAAGACTAGACTCTTTTGTCTAGTTTGTCTACCATACCGTGACATGTGATATGGTCTGACCGCGATCAAAATTAATCAGCCCCTACCCGGACTTTTGCTCGACAAAATGAAACAGGATAGTGCCGACAAACCCGTTGCCCGCGCCACCTCCCGCAAGCCTTGCCAGGCCCGTGGGCTGCAGCGTGTGGAAGCCATTCTGGAAGCCGCCGGAGCGCTGGTTGCCGCAGAAGGCTCTGTCAGCGGACTGACCATGCACAAGCTCGCAGAAGCGGCGCAGACCTCAATTGGCTCGCTGTATCATTTTTTCCCCGACAAGGATTGCGTTATCGCGGCGCTGGAGGAAAAACACTCTCTGGCGTTCACCCGGATCGTCGGCGATCTCGCGCTACTGCCCGACGCCGAATGGCTACCACTCAACACACAAGAAGTGATAAACCGTGTGTTCGAACCATTCTTCAGCTACGCCAACGCCCATCCGGAAATCTTTCATCTGGACTGTGGCCGCGACCACAAAGACGAACCAACACTGCGCAATCTCTTCGACAAGATCCTCAAGCTGCGTCAGCCTGGCATTGTGGCCAAGCAACGCTTTATGTATGCACATATGCTTGAATCAATCATCATCGGCACCTCGCAGAACTTCAATCACGCAATCGGCATCAACAAGACAGAGTGGACACGTGAAATGACTGTGGCACAGGCGGCCTACCTTCGGAGCATTGAAGAGCGTCATGCCACAAAAACCTCAGGAAAGCCGCACAGCACATCCTGACGAAAAACCACTCACCCAGTCGTCATGTGGGGCCGTATTTAATCCATACGCCATCTGATCGCAAGCCACAGTGGCATGGCTTGCGATCAGTTTTTACATCACCACTTCCAGGGCTCGAGGGTTACAGCGCAAGTTCGAGAATGGAACTGACTTCTGCAGGCGTAATGTTTGCATGCTCGCCCAGCTTTACGTGGCCGTGCTCGTTGAGCTTCTGGATGACAGCCGGAATCACCGAACGATCCAGACCATAGTCACTCAGGCGGGTCTTCACCCCCATCTTCTCAAAGAACTGGCGCGTATTCTCGATAGCCGCATCGATACGCGCATCTTCAGTTCCCGCAGTCAGCCCCCACACGCGTTCAGCATACTGCAGAAGTTTTTCGCGCTTTTCGGCTTTGCGGAACATCCATGCCGCGGGCTGCACAACAGCCAACGTTTGCCCATGATCCAGGCCATACAGACCGGTGATTTCCTGGCCGATCAAGTGCGTAGCCCAGTCTGCCGGTACACCGGTAGCAATGAGACCGTTCAGCGCCATCGTGGCCGCCCACATCAGATTGGCACGTGCATCATAGTCGGATGCGTTGGCGAGCGCTTTCGGCCCCTCTTCCAGCAGTGTCAGCAGCAGACTTTCTGCAAAGCGATCCTGCACCTTGGCATTCACCGGATAGGTGACGTACTGCTCGACCACATGCACAAAAGCGTCCACCACACCATTGCCTGTCTGGCGTGCCGGCAGTGAGAAAGTCGTCGCCGGATCAAGCACCGAGAATTTCGGATACACGTGATCGGAGAAGAAGAACAGCTTATCCTGCGTGGCAGCACGCGTCACCACTGCACCGTTGTTCATTTCGGAGCCTGTTGCCGCCAGCGTCAGCACGCTGCCAAAGGGCAAAGCCTGGGTCACTTTGGCTCCATAGGTCTGGACAATTTCCCATGGATCCGCCGGATACAGGGCAGCCGCTGCAATGAACTTGGTACCGTCAATCACGGAACCCCCACCCACGGCGAGAATGAAGTCGATCTTTTCCTGGCGCACCAGCTCGACTGCCTTCATCAGCGTCTCGAAATGCGGGTTTGGTTCGATACCGCCGAATTCGAAATAGGTAACACCGCCGAGCGCAGCATGTACCTGGTCGAGCACACCATTCTTCTTGATGCTGCCACCGCCATAAGTGATGAGCACCCGCGCGCCAGCTGGAATTTCATCACGGATTTTGGCGATCTGCCCCTGACCGAAGTGAATCCTGGTGGTGTTGTGATAACTAAAGTTGTTCATATCAATTCCTTGTTTCATGGAAAGTGGTTCTGCGGCGCCTACAGCCTGACAACAACCGGCCAAGGCACGCTCAACGCTTACGATCTCACGCTGTGCCTGGAAGAGTCCCAGGATCCGCATGTTGCAATTTTCGCTTCTCTTCCCACTCTGGCGGTATCCAGATCCTGCCGATTACTTGCCCGATCCTCCGAACTATCGCCCTAGCGATCAACCGGCACAGACCCACAGCCTCGGGGACCAGATCATTCCTGCAAGAGACTTCCGAGGGGCGCAAGCAGGCGTTCAGAAAAAGCCTTCTGAACTCCCGTGATGGCATCTTCGCCAAGACCCATGGCTTCATAAAACGCCAGCGGCTGGTTATATTTCATGCCAACGTAGTAGGCACTGGCTTTCATTGGCGTCAGCACTTCATCCATGGTGCTGTGCACCAGGCCTTCAGCAGAATAGGTATGGGGTTTGGCACCAGCCGTCACCACGACCTGCATTTCCTTCCCGCGCAAAGCCTTTCCTTCCGTGCCAAAGGCCCAACCGTAGGTCCACACTTCATTGAGGTAGGCCTTGAGCATCGGCGTAAGGTTGAACCAGTGAATCGGGAACAGGTACACAACGCGATCGGCCTGTTCCTGCGCCTGCTGTTCTGCGGCGACATCAAAGGCGCCGACATCATTGCCGTAGAGCGCTTCAAGATTTCGCACCACGACGCCTTCGGTAGCCTCGGCGGCTTGCTGTAGCGCCTTTATCGCAGTTGATTTTGTAGCATAGGGGTGGGAAACGATCACCAGGGTTTTCATAGGTTTTCCTTTTGGATAGTTGAATGAATGGATTCAATGGAGAAAGCGCAACACTGAGCACTGCTTTCAATTAGCCTTGCCTCAGGCGGCACCCTCGACCAGATACGCATGACTTTGGGCTGCTGCATGGCGATAGCCGATAATTGCCTGATACGCTGGCGATTCATGCCATGCATGAGCCTGCTCCAGGCTGGGAAATTTGACGATAACGATCCTGCCCTGAGGCCCCTGGCCTTCAAGCACTTCGGGCTTGCCACCGGCAACGATGCGCTCGCCCCCAAAGGCACTGAAAGTTTCTTCAACACGGGCCTGATAGGGCTTCATGCCCTCAGGGTCGTTGATTTTTACGTCGATGATGAAATAGGCAGGGTTTGCCATGACAGGTCTCCGGATGTTGTTGATGGAGAGCATCGTAGCAAGCCCTATTTGTTACAAAAACCATGTAATGCTATAAACACCTTATACCCATAGTTAAAGATCAGATCATGGAATCCACCAGCCGACTCAGCGGTGTCATTGCATTCACCCAGGCCGCACGCCATGGCAGTTTCACTGCCGCAGCCCGTGCGCTGGGGATCACACCAGCAGCCATCAGCAAGAGCGTGGCCGCGCTGGAATCGAGCCTTGGTGTGCGCCTGATGAACCGCACCACACGCAGCCTGAGCCTCACCGCCGAGGGGGCACAATTTCTGGCACAGGCCAATACGGCACTCGACACTCTGGATCAGGCCATGGAAAACCTGACGAGCAGCCCGGCCAATCCCAGCGGACTGGTACGCATGTCTGTCCCCAACGTGATCGGGCGCCGGCTCATCATGCCGGCGTTGCCCGCTTTGCTGGAGCGACATCCGGCACTCAGTGTGGAGTTGGATTTTGATGACCGGATCGTTGATTTCGTGCAGGAAGGCTACGATCTGGTGGTGCGTGGCGGGAACACACCGGATTCTTCAATGATCTCCCTGCCGCTAGGCCCATTGCGGCTTGGTTTGCTCGCCTCTCCCGGATATCTGCAGAAACACGGCGTGCCACGACACCCACTCGAACTTTCGCAGCATCGGCTGATCACGCGCCGCTTTCTCGGCGGACGACTGTCACCCTGGAAATTTCACCAGCCCGATGGCGAAGTTTATCTGCACGAACCCGTCGGTTCAGCACTCACTCTCTCCGATCCGGATGCCATGGTGCAAGCAGCCCTGGCCGGCCTGGGCATTGCCGAGGCAGGCATCTATCTGGCCCTGCCCTATCTGCAAAGCGGGGAGCTCAAACTCGTGCTCAACGACAGTCACGATCCTGGCCCGTTCCAACTGATGCTGCAGTACCCGCATCGTTCCTTCCTGGCACCACGGGTACGCGCTACAGCGGATTTCCTGATCGACGCACTACGCAGCAACGAGAATCTGCATGCCGATCAGGAAAAGCTCCGGAAATATGCTGTATAAATTCAACATCGCTACACGCGACTCACACACGACTACTTCTGACGTGCCTCAAACACGCCCTTGACCACAGGCAGCGCAGAAAACACATTCGGCCAGCCGGCATAGAAGGCCAGCTGGGTAAGCGCTTCACCGGCCTCTTCCTGAGTCAATCCATTATCCATGGCACGCCCCAGATGGTATGGAATCTGCGCCACCTGCCCGGCGGCAGCCAATGCACTGAAAGTCACGAGACTACGGTCACGCGGGGCGAGAGCCGGGCGCAACCACAGATCAAGAAACAGGGCTTCGGTGGTGTACTTCACCACGCCGGGGGACACATTGCCGAAGCTCCCCTCGACCATTGTAGCGCGCTGTGCCTCGGCGGCCTCGTTGAGTGGCAAAGGCTTGTCATTGGCTGGAGCCAGAGCCGACGCCTGGATGCCACGTTCAGCATACACATCGTGCGCGGCGGCCACGGCAGACATGGCATTGTTCCAGCCCGAATAGAATGCCATATGCGTGATAATCTCAGAGAGTTCGGAAGGCTTCACGCCATTGTCGAGCGCACGGGAGAATTCCCCGTGCATCGCATCGAACTGATTGCGCGCGATAACGGCGGACACGGTCACGATGCTGCGATCACGCGCACTCAGGCCGGGTCGCTTCCAGACGTCATCCTGCAAGGTCAGCTGCATGTAGCGGGCCAGCGCCGGAGAAACCTCGCGCACGTGGTCAATGGAAACACTCTCGGACATGATTTTTACCTCTTTCTGCGAAGCTGCGAATACCGGTGATGCCATCAGCACCACCGGCAGCACAACCATTACGATGAATTTTTTCATGGAACTCTAACCGTGTTTATAGGCACCAGGCCATTCAACGGTGATACTGTGCTTCGCTGACTTTTTCGAGCCACTCGACCACCTTCCCCTCGTACGCACTTGTGATGGAGATGTGAGTCATGCTCGTCGTCGGTGTGGCGCCGTGCCAATGCTTAACACCGGGCGGGCACCAGATCACATCACCGGCATGCACTTCCTGCACAGCCCCGCCTTCCTCCTGGGTCCATCCCGTTCCAGCTGTCACCAGGAGCAGTTGCCCTTTGGGATGAATGTGCCAGGCAGAGCGGGCTCCGGGCGCAAAAGTTACGGTACCGGCAGAATAGTCAACTGCCTTGTCACCCAGGAAATTCATTGTCACCCACACATCTCCGGTAAAGAAGTCCGCAGACCCTTTCACCGTTTTCTGTGCCTGTACCGGGTTAATCACCTGATGCACAGCCACCCTATCATCTGCAGCCTGCGCCACGCCCTGCTGCAACGCTAGCGCAATACCAAATGCGCCAAGAAAACCGGCCAGTCTCATACCTGCTCCTTTCCCTAATGGGGCATATCCGGTGCAAACCCCCAAGGGGCAGCCGGTCAGTCCTACAATGATGCGGAACGATTTTGCGGCGCCGAACCGATCGCAGTAAGCCCTCCGGGTGACAAACAGTCATGAGTTGCACTCATCAATCTGACGCAGGATTACTGAATGGATTTCACGACAGCTTGCAGTCGACCCGGCTTACTCTCCCGCTGCGCGAGCCCTACGATGCCCACCTGCATTGCCGGATTCGCCAGGCTTCATGGCCTTCCCGCAAACAACCGACTGGAGATCGAATATGGATTACCGCTACCTTGGCCGCAGCGCCTTGAAAGTATCGCCTTTGTGTCTGGGCACCATGATGTTTGGCGGCGAGACCGACGAACTTACGGCACGCCGCATTATCGACAAGGCTTTCGAGCAGGGCGTAAACTTCCTTGATACGGCCGACGTGTACCATGCCGGTCGCACCGAGGAAGTCACTGGCCGGGCGATTGCCGCTCAGCGGGATAAATGGGTTGTCGCCACCAAGTTCGGTTTCCCGGCTTCTGCCACCCAGGGCCCTAATGAACAGGGGCAGTCGCGCAAGTGGGTTATGCAGAGTGTGGAAGCCAGCCTCAAGCGCCTGGGCACCGATTATCTCGATATCATCTACTACCACCGCGCCATCCCCGGCCTGCCACTGGACGAAAGCCTGCGTGCCATTGATGATCTGATCCGCCAGGGCAAGCTACGCTATTACGGCGTTTCCAACTTCCGTGCCTGGCAGATTGGCGAAATGGCCCGCCTGGCCGATCAGCTCGGGATGCAGCGCCCCACAGTGAGTCAGCCGGTCTACAGCATCGTGGATCGCCAGGTGGAACTGGAGCATCTTCCCGCCACAGCGCACTACGGCCTGGGTGTCACCTCTTACAGCCCGCTCGCGCGCGGCGTGCTCAGCGGAAAATATGCAGTGGATGCAGCGCCCCCGGCAGATAGCCGTGCCGGGCGTGGCGACCGCCGCATCCAGCAGACCGAATGGCGCACCGAATCACTTGCCATCGCGCAGAAGGTAGCGGCTCACGCCACCTCACGCGGCATGACTCCGGTGGCTTTTGCCCTGGCCTGGGTGCTGCACAACCGCCTGCTGACCGCCACGATTGGCGGCCCGCGCACCGAAGCACATTGGGATGGCTACATTGCAGCCTTGTCTGCCCAACTGACGGCAGAAGACGAAAAGTTCGTCGACTCGCTCGTTCCGCCGGGACACGCCTCCACTTACGGCTATACTGATCCGGGTTACCCGGTGGAAGGGCGTCAGCCGCGTTGAGCGGCAGATGCGGAAGAATAGCGCAAAGCGTCGAGTATCACGGCAAAGGCAGATGAGGAATGCCGGCGACTGGGATAATACAGATGGTAGCCAGGGTAGACTGGCGCCCAGTCTTCCATCACCATGCGCAACGCACCGGCTTTCACATGCGGTGTGACAACGTCTGCTGGCAGATAAGCCAGACCGTAGCCAGCAAGAGCCGCGTCAAGCATGGCATATGTATCACTGAAGACCCACTGCCCTTCAACACGCGCCTTCACGACCTGGTCAAGCTTCTGAAAATCCCAGCTCATCAAGGTGCCATGTGTTGGCAGACGCAGGTTGATGCACTGATGGCTGGCCAGATCCTGCGGCGTTTGAGGCGCCGGATGCTCTGCCAGATAGGCTGGCGCACCAACCACCACCATGCGGATATCCGGCCCGATGCGCATCGCAATCATGTTTGCACCGACCTGCGAGCCCGACCTAACTCCAGCGTCATACCGCTCGGCAACAATATCCACCAGCCGATAATCGCTGACCAGTTCGATACGGATATCCGGATAGTCATGCAGCACTGGGCCAAGCCTGGGCCACAACACCGTATTGATCGAATGATCGGTTGCCGAAATGCGCACGGTCCCCGCCGGCTTGTCACGCATGTCTGCCAGAGCGGCCAGATCCGCATCGATCTCGTCAAATTTCGGCGCCAGCGCGGTGAACAGGCGCTCGCCTGCATCGGTCAGTGTCACGCTGCGCGTCGTGCGCGTCAGCAGGCGAAGCTTCAGACGCTCTTCCAGAGCCCGCATGGAGTGGCTCAGTGCCGAGGGCGATACACCCAACTGGGCGGCGGCTTTGGTAAAACTCTGCTCCCTGGCCACGATGAGAAACGCCTGCAGATCGTTAAAATTTTCGCGCATGATGATTTTTAGGTACAACTGTCGGAAAGCACAAAAGCCCGGAGAAAGCACTTCACAACAAAGGAAGGCCCCCCGCAGACAGCCAGATTTGCCCCACGATGCTATGGAATAGCCTGGCGGTCCTCTAGCACAATCCTGCAGAAATCTTGCCTGATCCCCCGAACCTTCATACTTTCATGAAACAAGGCGAAGCACTTGATCTAAAGTTCCCATCAGCACACACACGGAGTCCCCATGCATTCCTTAGGCCCCCTTCAGCGCACCGATGAGCGCCAGTCCAACGAACTTCTCATGGCGCTCGTCAGCACCATTGATCGATGGACCAGGGAGTTGCATGACTGCGATTGCCTGACACCTATCCCCAATCTCACCTTCTTTCGACGTGAAAATCCGGCTAAACCGGTCGTCTGTCTGGTCGAGCAAAGCATCGTCGTCGTGGTTCAGGGTGCCAAACAGATGTGGCTGGGAGGCCAGGCCTACCCCTACGACAGTGGCCATTTTCTGATCACCTCCCTTGATCTGCCTGCCAATTCGGAAGTGATTACCGCTTCGCCAGAAAAACCCTGTCTCGGGCTGACAATGAAAATCGAGCTGCAGACGATTGCAGAACTGCTTTCCCACGGAGGATTCCCGATTTCACGCGAACAGCCGGCAGATACGGGTGTCGGCATCGGCATTGGCAAAGTCACGCCATCCATACTGGATGGTTTCAGGCGAATGGCAAATCTGCTGGATGACCCCTCCGCAATCGAAGTACTGGCCCCGCTGATTCAAAGGGAAATCTGCTACCGGCTGCTAACGGGCGATCAGGCAGCACGGCTACGCCAGATCGCCTCTTCCGGCAGTCAGGGCCAGCGCATTGCCCGCGCTATCGACTGGCTGAAGACCAACTACAGGCTGCCATTTCGTGTCGAAGAGCTGGCCGATCGGGTGCAGATGAGTGCTTCGTCGCTGCACCACCATTTTCGCCAGCTGACAGGCATGAGCCCGCTGCAGTACCAAAAGTGGATGCGCCTCACCGAAGCCCGCCGGCTGATGCTCAACGAAGACCTGGACGCTGCAAGCTCGGCCTTCCAGGTTGGCTACGAAAGCCCCTCACAATTCAGCCGCGAATACAGCCGCCTTTTCGGCACTCCGCCCAAACGCGACATTGAAAACCTGCGGCTGGGAGCCCTGGTGCCTGGCCTGAGCAAGCTCCGCAGGATCGGGCAATAACTCCCCCGGATCATGTTATCGCCCGGTTGATCACCCTCGGGATAATCAATTCCAGGAAACGCCAGGACAAGTGCGCAGGCACTCCCGCCTCCGGGAAAGCCTGCTCTTTGGTGGTTCCGGACACACATTCCAGGCCTGAGGAAATCACCATGAAGAGACTTCTATATTTAATCGCTCTGCTGACCTGCTCATTCTCTGCAATGGCAGCTGACATGTCCAACGGAGCGGACAACTTCTACAAGAGCGACACAGTCACCGTACAAAAGGTGAGCTTCAAGAATCTGTACCAGATGAAGGTTATAGGCAATCTGTTCTTCCCTAAATCGCTTGACCGCCATGCAAAAAACCCGGCCATCATCGTTGGCCACCCGATGGGCGCAGTCAAGGAACAGAGTTCCAACCTGTATGCCCAGAAACTTGCCGAACAAGGCTTTGTCACCCTGGCAATCGACATCGCCTTCTGGGGGGAAAGTGAAGGCCAGCCTCGAAACGCCGTGCTGCCGGATGTGTACGCCGAAGACTTCAGCGCAGCAGGGGATTACCTGGGCACCCGCCAGTACATCGACAGGAACCGCATCGGTGTTCTCGGCATCTGCGGCAGCGGCAGCTTCGTGATCAGCGCAGCGAAGATCGACCCGCGCATGAAGGCGATTGCAACCGTCAGCATGTATGACATGGGGGCGGCCAACCGCAACGCCCTGCAACACTCACTTACCCTTGAGCAACGCAAGCAGATCATCGCCGACGCAGCAGAACAGCGCTATGTGGAATTTTCCGGCGGCGAAAAGAAGTACACCAGCGGCACCGACAACCAGCTGACTGCCGATACTCACCCGATTCAGCAAGAGTTCTATGACTTCTACCGCACGCCGCGTGGCGAGTACACGCCAAAGGGCTCATCGCGCGCACTAACGACTCACCCGACGCTGACGAGCAATGTCAAGTTCATGAACTTCTATCCGTTCGACGACATCGAGACAATCTCCCCTCGCCCAATGCTCTTCATTGCCGGGGAGAATGCTCATTCCCGCGAGTTCAGTGAAGATGCCTATAAGCTTGCTGGCGAACCAAAGGAGCTTTACATCGTTCCCGGAGCGGGTCATGTGGATCTCTACGACCGTGTCAATCTCATTCCGTTTGGCAAGCTGGCTGATTTTTTCAAGACCAACCTGAAGTAATTGAGCGCCTTCCACTTGCAACACCGCCCTGCCGTCCGGCAGGGCTTCCCTCCCCCAGAATCACGCGCCTGTTTACCGACAACCAGACCCCGCGCCCGCTTACAGGGCGGAAACTGATCATGGCAAACAGCAGCGGCAGGCTATTCATAAAATGACTTCAACCACCACATCCCATCCCCCGACAAGCCACGAATACTGGGGCGGCGTTATTGCCATGGCTCTCGGCGCATTCGCCCTGGTTGCCTCAGAATTCATGCCTGTCAGCCTGCTGACACCCATTGCGGCAGACCTGCACGTCAGCGAAGGGATCGCCGGTCAGGCCATTTCCGTTTCAGGCGCATTCGCCCTGCTGACCAGCCTGTGCATTTCTTCTCTGGCGGGTAAGCTCGACCGGAAGACCCTTCTGATGTCCCTCACGCTTCTGATGATCATCTCGGGAAGCGTTGCCGCCTTTGCTCCCGGCTATGCGGTATTCATCATCGCCCGCGCCATCATCGGGATTGCCATTGGGGGATTCTGGTCAATGTCTGCCGCCACTGCAATCCGTCTCGTATCTATTCATCATGTTCCGAGAGCGCTTGCCATCGTCAATGGAGGCAACGCACTGGCGTCTGTGATTGCAGCACCACTGGGGAGTTACCTTGGAGCTCTCGTCGGCTGGAGATGGGCATTCTTCAGTGTGGTGCCGATTGCAGCGCTTGCCTTATGCTGGAAGTGGGTGAGCATGCCCCCGATGCAGACAGCTGACAAAGCAAGGTCGAAAAACGTTTTCGTATTGCTGAAGAACCGTACGATGGCACTCGGCATGGCCGCTGTGGCTTTATTATTTCTCGGGCAATTCACCCTCTTCACCTACCTGCGCCCCTTTCTTGAAACAGTCACCGGGGTCAGCCCTTCCGTGCTCTCACTCATGCTGCTCATCATGGGAATGGCCGGTTTTGCCGGAACCACCCTGATCGGAGCCTTCCTCAAAAAGAGTCTGCATCGCACGCTGATTATCATTCCGATATTGATGGCGTTGATTGCTGCTGCACTCATTAGCGCAGGTCCGGAGCGAGGAATAACCACCCTCCTGCTGGGAGCCTGGGGGCTCATTGCCACAGCAGCTCCCGTGGCATGGTGGACATGGCTGACCAAGGCATTGCCTCAAGACTCTGAGGCTGGTGGCGGGCTCATGGTTGCCGTCATTCAGCTCGCGATCGGCAGTGGCTCAACGCTCGGTGGCTTCCTGTTTGACGCCTATGGGTTCCGGGCCACCTTTGGCGCCAGTGCCACGGTTCTGGCTATTGCTGCCATTTTCGCTGCACTGGCCGCCACGCAGGGCAATCGGCCAAAGGCCCGATGAGCACCCACTGCGGGCAAAGCGCTACGCCATCTGACCACCGAAACACTCGATGATGGCACGGTGTGGCTGCGCTACCGCATAGAGGGCGAGCCAACCTAGCGGCGCGGCCAGCCACGCAAGGCCAGTTTGGCCGCTTCGAACAGCACCAGGGTGCCCAGGCCACAAAGGAATGCCAGGCCCCACATGGCCAGCGACGGCGGCTGGAATCCGAATGCACCGGCAAGCATTGGAATCATTGTGATGGCGGCCAGACTGGCAAAGGTGCACAGCAACACGATACCCCCGACCAGCGAAAAGCCCACAAACATCTCTTTCAGCCCGACACCTGCAGAGCGACACGGCAGGATAAGCACGGCATTTGCCGCCACCAGTGTAATGAACGCCAGGGCGCGAGCCTGCTCCACCGGCGTGCCAGACTTCACCAGAGACCAATAGAAGCCGATCACGACCGCTGTCGAGAGAAGACCTTGGAGCATGCTCAGAAGGATCTGGCGGCCCGACACCAGTCTTTCATTCACCGAGCGTGGTGGCACGCGCATCAATGCGGCACTCCCCTGCTCCGCCTCAAAGACAATCGAACAGGCCGGATCGATGATCAGCTCAAGAAATGCAATATGGATTGGCATCAGTACCAATGGCAATCCTGACAACAGAGGCAAAACCGACAGCCCAATGATCGGTATATGCACCGCCAGCGTATACACCAATGCCTGACGCAGATTCGCAAAGATGCGGCGACCCAACCGGACGGCAGCCACGATAGCGCTGAAGTCATCTTCAAGCAGCACCAGGGAAGCAGCTTCACGCGCCACGTCGGTACCGCGTTTGCCCATGGCAATGCCAATGTGCGCAGATTTCAGCGCCGGAGCGTCATTGACGCCATCGCCCGTCATCGCCACCACTTCACCGTGGGATTTCAGGGCATCAACAATGGAGAGCTTCTGCTGTGGCGTCACCCGCGCAAATACATTTGCGTGCGACATATCTGAAGCCGGATCATCCTGCGCCACATTTTCCAACTCAGCACCAGTCAGCACCTTTGCTGTATCCAGCCCCGCAGCCCGCGCAATGGCGAGCGCTGTGCGCGGATGATCCCCGGTGATCATCACCACGCGAATACCTGCACGGCGGCATTCCGCAATGGCCTCCGGCACTTCTGCACGCAGGGGGTCGGCCAATCCAAGCAGTCCGAGGAACTCGAAATCAAAATCATGCTGAATAGCGGGCCAACCTGTATCCGCCTTGTGATGCGCCTTGGCCACACCCAGCACGCGTTGCCCCAGGTCGGCGAGAGAATCCACCTGCAGCATCAGCGTGCGTTGCGCCTCCGCACTCATATGGCACAGATCGGCAATCGCCTCGGCAGCGCCTTTTGCGGCAACCACGTCGCGCTCGCCCGACGGCTCCTGCCACAGGTGGGACATTGCCAGCAGCCCGGGGGAGAGTTCGTACTCGCGTGCCAGTGACCAATCCGGATGCAGATGTTCGGTGTTGGCCAGATAGCGATGGGCAAACTTGTGGAAGGCCTGCTCCATCGGATCGTGCGGTTCGATTTCGCTTGCCAGTACGGCGAACTCCAGTAGCTCGTGGTACGCCTCAGGAAGTTCCGCGCTGCTGATCTGCGAGACATCCAGCACTTCCCCTTCCACCGCAAGAGACGCCAATGTCATTCTGTTTTCAGTCAGTGTGCCTGTCTTGTCAACACACAGCACAGTCGTCTCGCCGAGCGTTTCGATGGCGTTGAGGCGCCTCGTGAGAACCCGCTGGCTGGCAATGCGGCGTGCCCCCAGGGCAAGAAAAACGATCATGATGACCGGAAATTCCTGCGGCAGAATCCCCATCGCGAGCGTGATTCCGGCGAGAATTCCGTCTAGCCAGCCGCCCCGGATCGCCCAGTAGATCAACGTCAGCACCACACACAGGCAAACACCGATCACTGCCAGACGCTGTGTCAGCAAACCCACCTCGTCACGCAGCGGGGAAGCTTCGATCTGAATGTCCTGCAAAGACTTCCCGATGAGGCCCAGGCGCGTTCGCCCACCAGTCGCGCTTGCCTGCATCAGCCCCTGTCCGCGCACCACCAGGGTACCAGCGAACACCCCGTCGGCCTCGGCGAATTTCGCCACCGCTTCGGACTCCCCCGTGAGCATCGATTCATCGACGGCCAACTCGTGCGCCTGCAGCACTTTACCGTCGGCCGGTACGCGATCCCCTTCGGCAAGGATAATGATATCTTCCCGCACCACCTCACGACCTGGAATGCGAATCGGTTCGCCATCACGAATCACCAGCGCGCGCGGGCTGGAGAGGTCACGTAGCGCTTCCAGCGCATTTTCCGTACGCCGCTCCTGCAGCACCGTCACGCCCATGATAAGGAGCACGAAGCCCATCAGGATCGCCGCCTCATGCAGGTCGCCCATTACTGCATAAATCGCTCCCGCTCCCAGCAGCAGGAGAAACATCGGCTCACGCACCACCTCGGCTATCATCACAAACAGCGTGCGCCGCTGGCTGACCCCCAATTCGTTTAGCCCTTCTTCTGCCAGACGGGCCTGAGCCTCGGGTGATTTCAACCCCTTGCGGAATTCAGTTTCCATTATTTATCCTGGTGCGGGGACGATATCCAATACAGTCAGTGTAGAACAACCACACTTAAGCACCATGACAATAGACTTCCGGGCGCCATTATCCCGCAGGCAGCGCAAGGAATGCGACGCAATCGCATATTCTATTTGAATACACGCCGCTGCTTTTTTGCACCCGGATTTTCTGTTACGTCGCCAGCGATGATTTCCCGGGTAGCCGCCCTGCAGATTCCCGCTCTCTTGGCAAACCTCTGCAGACGCGGAACAATGACGTAAAATACGCCCACAGCGATCCATTCGAGGACTGAAATAATGAATAACTCTCCCCTGCTCACCCTCAACAACAAGGTCAAGATGCCCGCCATTGGATTGGGCGTCTTCCGCGCTGCCGGGGACGAAGCTTCACTGGCTGTGCAAGCCGCGATTGCCAGTGGCTACCGCCTCATCGATACCGCTTCGGCCTACCAGAACGAAGATCAGGTAGGCCGTGGGATTGCCGCCAGCGGCGTGGCACGCGAGGAACTCTTCGTCACCACCAAACTGTGGCTCAACGAGTATGGCTACGATGCGGCGCTACGGGCATTCGATGCAAGCCTTGGGCGCCTGGGACTGGACTACGTCGACCTGTATCTGCTGCACTGGCCGGTGCCGGGAAACTTCGCTGCCACGCTGGAATCCTGGCGTGCACTCGAGAATCTTCTGTATCAGGGCCGCGTACGTGCCATCGGTGTGTGCAATTTCACGCAGACGCACCTGGAAGTGCTGATGGGCCGCACGGAAATTGTGCCTGCCGTGAATCAGGTGGAGCTGCATCCCTATTTCAACCAGCTCGACCAGCGCCAGACCAATGCGCGCCTGGGCATCATCACGCAATCCTGGTCGCCGCTGGGTGGCGCATACGGCTATCGCCCACTGGAAAAACCGATCACACCGCTGCTGGAACATCCGGTGATCGCCGCCATTGCGAAAGCACATGGCAAGACCACGGCGCAGGTCATCGTGCGCTGGCATGTGCAGCACGGGCTCTCCGTCATTCCGAAATCATCCAATCCGGAGCGCATTGCGGCCAATGCGGCAGTCTTTGATTTCGCCCTGAGCCAGCCGGATATGGATGCCATCGACGCGCTGGATAACGGCAACCGCGCCGGCCCGGACCCGGATCTGTTCGATCTGGACTATCTGAAGATGCTCAACGCCCGTGCCGGCAAATAGCCGAAACCTGACGTTCAACAAGATCCGGGCAATCAACGCCCGGATCGATCAGGCTAGCTGCTTCAAGCCTTGCACAAGGCGGCGCAACCCCTCCTCCAGCGTGGCACGCGGGCAGGCAATGTTGATGCGCATGAAGCCCTCCCCAGCCTTACCGTACAGATTGCCGTGGGTAATCAAGATCAAAAATCAGTATCATGAAACAGCCCAAAATGGCTGCTTCATGATACTGCCATCGCTACAGCCTCACCCCTGAATACTCAGGCTTTCAGAGAAGCCATGTCGATCACAAATCTGTATTTCACATCGCTCTTGAGCATGCGCTCATAGGCCTCATTGATCTCCTGCATCTTGATCACTTCAACGTCCGAAGTGATGCCATGTGCGCCACAGAAATCGAGCATTTCCTGCGTAGCGCGCAATACCACCAATCAGTGATCCGGCCACAACCTTGTCACCCAGTATCATCGGCACGGTGTTGAGCATCGGGTCCAGCGGCCCCAGGTAGCCCACCAGCACCAGCGCTCCCTTGTAATGCAGTGTCGGAATGTACGGATTGAGATCGTGCACGTAAGGCACGGTATCCACGATCAGATGAAACTGGCCAGCCACTGCTGCCATCCCGGCCGGATTGCTGGAAATCACCACGTGATCGGCCCCCAAACGACGGGCATCTTCTTCCTTGCCCTTGGAACGCGTAAATAGCGTGACTTCCGCGCCCATTGCCTTGGCGAGCTTGAGCGCCATATGTCCAAGACCGCCCAGACCAACGACGGCCACTTTCTTGCCCGGGCCAGCCCCCCAGTTGCGCAGCGGCGACCAGGTGGTGATGCCGGCACATAGCAGCGGGGCGGTGGCCTTCAGATCCAGTGTCTCCGGAATGCGCACGACAAAGCCTTCCTTGACCACGATCTTCTCGGAATAGCCGCCATGAGTCTGTGTCCCGTCTATACGATCCACACCGCCATAGGTAACCGTCATTCCCTCGGTACAAAACTGTTCGTGGCCTTCATCGCAGGCTTCACAGTGTCCGCAGGAATCCACCATACAGCCAACACCAACGATGTCGCCAGCCTTGAATTTTTTCACATCGCTGCCGACACTGAGCACACGACCAACAATTTCGTGCCCAGGAACGACCGGATAACTCGACCAGCCCCAGTCATTGCGTGCCGTATGCAGATCAGAGTGGCAAACACCGCAATACAGGATGTCGATCACCACATCGTCCTTGCGCGTGGAACGCCGCGCCAGCGTATACGGCCCGAGCGGGCTGGTCGCGGAAGTTGCAGCATAAGAACGCACATTTGTAGTCATTCAGATTCCTTTCCATTCATGCAAAACAGATGTGACGCATGGCAAATCCTTTTGGGAAGGACACACGCATTTGAACAGGTTCATTACTCTACCGGATGCAGTTCGCAAAGATTAGCGGCTACAATCAACATGCTCACATGAACAGGATTCATCAATGTCGCATGAGAACTTCAATGATCTGATTGCTTTCCTGGCAGTTGCCCGCGAAGGCAGTTTCACGCGTGCGGCTGCCCAGTTGGGGATCTCCCAGTCAGCCCTGAGCCACACCATCCGCGGACTTGAAACACGGCTGGGAATCCGCCTGCTCACCCGTACCACCCGCAGTGTGTCGCTCACGGAAGCTGGCGAGCGTCTCGCCAACAACATCGGCCCGCACTTCGAAGAAATCGAGGCCGGGCTTGCGGCGCTCGGTGACATGCGCGAGAGACCCGCCGGCACAATCCGCATCACGACCTCGGAACATCCCGCCAATACGGTACTGTGGCCAGCGCTGGAACGCTTTCTGCCGCAATATCCGGATATCAGGGTGGAGGTGGTGATCGACTATGGCCTCACCGATATCGTCGCCGATCGCTTCGATGCTGGGGTTCGGCTAGGCGACCAGGTGGCCAAGGACATGATCGCCGTGCGTATAAGCCCTGACCAACGTATTTCCGTTGTTGGCTCGCCTGCCTATTTTACGCAGCATCCGGCTCCAGTTACCCCGCACGACCTCACCACTCATCGTTGTATCAACCTGCGCCTGCCTACTTATGGCGGCCTGTTGATATGGGATTTCGAGAAGGATGGCGAGCGGCTGAATGTGCGCACCGAAGGCCAGTTGATCTTCAACAGCGGCACAGCGATGCTGCGCGCTGCGCTTGCCGGATTCGGGCTGGTTTTCCTGCCAGAAGACGTCTGCCAACCGCACATCGACGCAAGTCGACTGGTGCGTGTGCTGGACGACTGGTGCCAGCCCTATTCGGGCTATCACCTCTACTATCCAAGCCGGCGTCAGCACTCTCCAGCCTTCACGAGATTTGTCGAAGCGCTACGCTACCGCCCAGCCCAAGTCTAGCCAGCGGCCTCTGACCGAGGCAGCTGACTTCTGCAGATCAGCCCCCACTGGAGAAACCATGCCGGCCTGCAGGCCAGACCTTTGCTTTATCATGCCTCCGACACTCCCAGACTTTGGCGGCTCTCCAGGCCCGGCGTCAGTGCCAGCCTGACAATCAAATCAGAGAGACTGTTGAGAGACACATCATGCCCGATAAAGGGTTCCCCCTTGTGCGTGAGCTGGTAGCTGACCTCTGGATTGTGTGTAAACCAGCCCGGCCGCAGGATTGTATAGTCCAGATCAGAAGCCTCGATCAGCATGGCGGAATCACGATAAGGGTCAAGCACGCTGCGATAGCGCACTCCAGGCACCTCACCATAAATACCCATCGAACTGATAAAGATGAGGCGTTTCAGGCCTTCGGTGTGCATGGCCTCGACAATTGACCTTGCCTGCTGCACCAGCGGCCCAGCCAGATTGGCGTAAACCACCTCCTGTCCGCGCATTGCGGCACACAGCGCAGGCATATCCAGCACATCGCCTTCAAAAATCTTCACGCGCGTGGCATCCGGATTGCCTAGCCGCCTGGCGCGACGCAAATAGAGGCTCAGCTGAACATTTTCCTGAGCAAGGAAACAGGGAATGGTATTGCGGGCCAACTGCCCGTTGGCGCCAAGAATCAGAACATTTGTCATCAAGATTTCCATACAGTCTCATCAGCGCCGAAGGCGATCCACCCTGGCCCAACATTTGGTAATGAACAGACTGTAGCCGCAGACAACTGGATTGATTAGCCCCCATATCCAGCATGTGTTGATGAGCCACACCACTTAATCCGCAAGCAGCTATGCACAGGATCGGAGATTCATGCAAGAAACAAATAAGTGCTTGCGATCTGGCACGCTTAATCTCATCGGCCTCAACCGATACGATGTACTGCACTCATCCAGCCACAAGGCTTCCGGAAGCCGCCGCAAACTGGCGTGAATTGCAGATACACATTGATCTTCCTTGGAGAATACATTCATGGCACAACGCACCTGGCTCATCACCGGCGTCAGCAGCGGTTTTGGACGGCACATCACGGAACAGCTTCTTGAGCGGGGCGATCGCGTGCTCGGCACCGTCCGCAATCTCGACAAGGTTGCCGACCTCTCGACCCGCTATCCGCAAACCTTTCAGGCCGCGTTGCTCGACCTTACCGATGTACCCGCAATCAAGCGCACAGTGACAGCAGCGTTCGCACGTTTCTTCCGAATCGATGTGGTCATCAGCAATGCCGGCTACGGCCTCTTCGGCGCAGCAGAAGAACTCACCGATGTGCAGGTCGATGACATCATCGCCACCAACCTCACGGGGTCAATACAACTCATCCGCACCGTACTGCCTCACCTACGCAAACAGGGTGGCGGCCGCATCATCCAGATCTCCACCTATGGCGGGCAGGTAGCCTTCGCTAGAGCTGGCTCCGGTCACTTGGAC
>DBTS01000101.1:19190-25176 GCA_002307175.1 Rhodocyclaceae bacterium UBA1310 | reverse complement strand
TGGCGCCCACGCCCGCGCCCAGCGCGCCTTCTACCCGCACCAGCATCGCCTTGGACTTCTTCTGCACCAGGGTCTGGGTGGCCAGCACGTGCTCCACTTCCGAAGTGCCAATGCCGTGCGCCAGCGCGCCAAAGGCGCCGTGCGTAGCGGTGTGGCTGTCGCCGCACACCACCGTCATGCCCGGCAGGGTGGCACCGTTTTCCGGGGCAATCACGTGGATGATGCCCTGATTGGCATGCTTGAACGGGAAGTACACCAGTGCACCGAATTCCTTGATATTGGCATCCAGCGTTTCAACCTGGGTCTTCGATACCGGGTCTTCGATGTCGCGATCCCAGTGGTTGGTCGGCGTGTTGTGGTCGGGCACAGCCACGATGGAACTGCTGCGCCAGGCCTTGCGGCCTGCCAGACGCAGACCTTCGAAAGCCTGCGGGCTGGTCACTTCGTGCATAAGGTGACGGTCGATATAGAGAAGACAGGTGCCATCCTCTTCCTGACGGACGACGTGGCTGTCCCACAACTTGTCGTAAAGGGTCTTGCCGGCCATGAATTCTTGCTCCTTGCCAAAGGCGCCGCAGCGCCAAGAAAAACCGGGGTTCGGGGTTGTTTGCCCCGATGTGTGGGAGGGATACTAATGCGCGATCTATACCCGAACAAGACGAGTGCCTATACTAGTATTAAAACTAACAGCTTCGCCTTCGCGGATTCATCGCGCATTGCAATTCACACAAGATAGGTCTCATGGACGCCAGACGCAAAGAACTCGGAGAATTCCTGCAGATCATTCGCAGTCGCAGCCAGCCTGCCGATTACGGTTTCCCGGCAGGTAACCGGCGCCGTACGAAAGGGCTGCGCCGCGAGGAAATCGCGCAGCTGATCGGCATCAGCCCGACGTGGTACACCTGGATCGAGCAGGGGCGCGAAGTGAATGTGTCGGCCGAAACCCTGGGGAATCTCGCCGGCTCGCTACGCCTCACCCGCAGCGAACGCGCCTATCTGTTCGAGATTGCAGGCCGGCGCGACCCCGAGGCCAGCCTGCCGGATGATGATCAGGCGCCGCCGATACTCCTGCAGTTGCTGGCCGACATCTCTGTACCTGCCTATCTGATGGGGCGCTACTGGGACATTCTGGGCTGGAACGCCCAGGCCGCAGAGCTCTTTGCCGGCTGGCTGGATCAGCCACGGGAAACGGAAACCATTCCCCCCAATATGCTGCGCTTCGTCTTTCTGCACCCGCCGACGCGGAATTTTCTGGTCGATTGGGAAGTCCGCGCGCGCCGCATCACGGCGGAATTCCGCGCCGACAGCCGCACCCGTCTGGAAGAGCCGCCACTGTTGCGCCTGATCGACGAACTGAGTGCCGGTAGTGCAGATTTCACCCATTTCTGGCAGCAACACGATGTGCTCGAACGCCAGGGTGGGCAACGCAGTTTCCAGCATCCCGTGCGCGGGCTTATCCACTACCAGCAGGTCACCCTGCGGCCCGGCGAGCACGAGCACATCAAGCTGGTGATGCTGCGCCCGATGCCGGTGTAGCACGTTCGCGATAGCCCAGCCCCATCACCAGCAGCCCGAGCGCGGCAAAGCCCGCACAGCAGGTGAAGGCCCAGGCTGGGCCTGCGGCATCCCACACCCAGCCCGAGGCCACGCTGCCCAGAATACCGCCCGCCCCGGCAGTCACGCTACCATAAAGTGCTTGCCCCTGCGCCTGATGCGGGCCGGCAAAGCGGCGGCTGATCGCCGAGATGGCCGCCACGTGATTCACCCCGAAAGTGATGCCGTGCATGCATTGCGTGACCAGCGCCACCACCACCCAGTCTATCCACCAGCCGGCGGCCACAAAGCGCAACAGCGCACAGACCAGCGCGAAAATCTGCAGATGTTTGAGCGAGAAACGTGTCATCAGGCGCGGCGCTTCCAGAAACACAAGAATCTCGGCCAGCACGCCCAGCGTCCACAGCATGCCGACCTGCCCTTTCGCATACCCGGCCTGCACCAGATGCACCGAGAAAAACACGTTGAATGCGCCGTGTGCTGCCGTCATCAGCATGCAGGTACCAAGCAGCGTTAATACATTGGGCTCGCGCACAATCTTCCAGAAGCCGGCGCGATGCACTTTCTCGTGGCTCAGCGGCCCCTCCGGTACAAACAGCCCCGCGCCCACCAGTGCCAGCGCCGCAATGATTCCGCCTTCATAGACCCAATGGATATCCGCATGCTGCAGCCACCAGCCCATACCCAGCACACAGACGATGAACCCGAAGGAACCACACGCACGCACCGCCCCGTAACCATGGCGGCCGCGCAGATGCGCAAACACTGTGGCCTCGGCCAGCGGCCCCTGGGCCGTCCAGAAGAAGCTCATCATGCTGATCGCTGCCGCCATGCTCCAGAAGCCTTGGCTCAGCCCGATACTGGCAAACCCCGCGAGTGACAGCACGGCTGCCACGCGCATGATGAGCAGGCGCCGCCCCAGGGAATCCGCGAGCCATCCCCAAAGATTCGGCGCCAGCAGGCGCATGCCCTGCTGAATGGACATCAGCAGGCCGATCTCGATTGCCAAAAATCCGCATTTCTGCAGATACAACGCGAAATACGGCATGAATACGCCCATGAAGGCGTAATAGAAGAAATAATAGGAAGACAGGCGGACAAAGGGAACTGCAGGCACTGCGGGCAGCGCAGGCATGGCGCGCGCATCTGCCGGCAGCTTAGCCATTGAGAGAAAACCCGGTCACGCCATGTGCGGAGAACATGATTGGCCGGATGGCCTCACTCCCTGGGAGAAGGAATACCCTGCTCACCTTCGGGCGCAAGCCCGGCAATGCGCGGCACAGCCGGCTGCACGTCGGCATTCTGCCCACGCTGGCGCAGTGCATGATCCATCAGCACAATCGCCAGCATGGCTTCAGCCACCGGCGTGGCACGGATCGCCACGCAGGGGTCATGGCGCCCGGTGGTCTGCATCAGCACCGGATTCCCGTCGCGGTCGATGGAGCGGCGATCCTGCGGAATCGAGGAAGTCGGCTTCACCGCCAGCGATACGCGGATATCCTGCCCGGAAGAAATCCCGCCCAGCACGCCGCCTGCATGGTTCGAGAGGAATCCCTGCGGCGTGAGTTCATCGCCGTGGATGCTGCCACGCTGGCTCACCACCGCGAAACCATCACCGATTTCCACGCCCTTTACGGCGTTGATGCTCATCATTGCATAGGCAATGTCGGCATCCAGCCGGTCAAAAACAGGCTCACCCCAACCCGGTGGCACACCGGTAGCGATCACATCAATTTTGGCGCCAATCGAATCACGTTCGGCGCGGATCTCGTCCATATAGGCTTCGAGCTGCGGCAGAATCTCGGCGTTCGGAGCAAAAAAGGCATTCTCGCGCACCGCATCCCAGCTCTTGAAGGGGATTTCGATCTCGCCAAGCTGGCTCATGAAGCCGCGGATCACGATGCCAAAGCGCTCGGCCAGCCACTTCTTGGCGACTGCGCCAGCCGCTACGCGTACGGCAGTTTCACGCGCCGACGAACGGCCACCACCACGGTAATCGCGCACCCCGAACTTGTGTTCGTAGGCATAGTCCGCATGGCCAGGGCGGTAAGTATTGGCAATCTTGGAATAGTCACCGCTGCGCTGATCCTGATTGCGGATCAGCAGGGCAATCGGCGTGCCGGTGGTCTTGCCTTCAAAGACTCCGGAGAGGATTTCGACCGTATCGGGCTCTTTGCGCTGCGTGACATGCCGCGAGGTGCCGGGTTTGCGGCGATCCAGTTCGATCTGGATATCCGCCTCGCACAGCGACAATCCGGGCGGGCAGCCATCCACCACGCAGCCAATGGCTGCGCCATGCGATTCGCCGAAAGAGGTAACGGTAAACAGCGTGCCGAGGGTACTGCCAGCCATGAGCGAGATCCGATCAGTCTTGTTCCAGCCCTCAATATTAACATGCCTGCCGTCGGCAACGTTTCTGCCCGTTGCTTCCCCCTGCCGGTATAATCCCCGCTCCGCCGCATGCCGGGAGCCCGCCATGCGGTGCCGTGCTTTGTAGAAGAAATTCCGCCATGCCGAATCAGACCCCAACTGACTGCCCGCTTCACCCACTGCCCCGCATCACTGTGCCGAAAACCGGCCAGCGTCTCGACCTGCCCCGCCTGCATGGCTCGGCAGACGCCGCCGCGCTGGCGCAGCTGGCCGGCACCGGCAACAAGCTGCTGGTGATCACCGCCAACCCGCTTGATGCCCAGCGCCTCACCGAGGAAATCCACTGGTTTGCACCGGGCTTGCGCGTGCACCTGCTGCCAGACTGGGAAACCCTGCCGTATGACGCCTTCTCACCGCACCAGGATCTGATCTCGGAGCGCCTCGCAACGCTGTATGCGATTCAGAAGGGGGCCTCCGACATCACCATAGCCCCGGCGGTCACGGCGCTCTACCGCATGGCGCCGCCTTCGTATCTGGCGGCGCACACTTTCTTCCTCAAGACCAAGGAACACCTCGATCTCGAACAGTTGCGCATGCAGATGGCGCAGGCCGGCTACGAGCACGTCACCCAGGTAGTACGCCCCGGCGAATTTTCAGTGCGCGGCGGGCTGATCGACCTCTTTCCGATGGGCTCGCAACTGCCCTACCGCATCGATCTGTTCGATGACGAGGTCGACACCATCCGCACCTTCGACCCGGACACCCAGCGCACTGTTTTCCCAGTGCAGTCCATCGACCTGCTGCCGGCACGCGAATTCCCGATGGACGAGAAGGCCCGCTCGGAAGCCCGTGCCCGCTTCCGCGAAGCCTTCGAGGGCGACCCGACGAAGTCTGTCATCTACAAGGATATTTCCAGCGGCATCGCCTCGCCCGGTATCGAATACTACCTGCCGCTGTTCTTCGACAAGACCGCCACGCTTTTCGACTATCTGCCGAAAAACGTCATGCTCGTCACGCATAACGATGTGCCGGCGGCCATCAACACTTTCTGGGGTGAAGCCAGCAACCGCTACAAGATGATGGCGGGCGACCGCGCCCGCCCGCTGCTGCCCCCGGCCAAACTGTTCATCCAGGCCGAGGACTTCTTTCTTGCCGCCCGTGAACTGCCACGCCTGACCATCGGCGAAGCCGTTGGCGAACTGCCCCAGGCACCGACACTGCCCTTGCCCGAGCTGGGAGTGGAGCGCAAGGCGGCCGATCCACTCTCACGCCTGAAACAATACCTGAAGGACTTCTCCGGCCGCATCATGGTGATGGCCGAATCTGCCGGGCGCGCCCAGACAATCAGCGAATTTTTCAGCGAGTACGACCTGAAGGCTGCCACCAGCGCGGATCTTGCCGGCTTTCTCGCCACCGATACGCGCCTCGGCCTGTGCGTGGGGCCGCTCTCCACGGGCTTTGTGCTGCCCGAGGCAGGGCTCGCCATCATCACCGAGAACGAACTGTATGCCAGCCAGGCGCGCCCACGCGGGCGTGGCCGCGAAGGCAAGCGCAGCACGGTGGAAGGCTGGCTCAAGGATCTCTCCGAGCTCAAGGTGGGTGACCCGGTGGTACATGCCAGCCACGGTATCGGCCGCTATCTGGGCCTCGTGCACATGGATCTGGGCGAAGGCGATACGGAATTCCTGGATCTGGAATATGCCGAAGACACCAAGCTCTACGTACCCGTCTCACAGCTGCATGTCATCACCCGCTACGCCGGGGCCGATCCCGAAGGCATCGCGCTGCACAAGCTCGGTTCGGGCCAGTGGGAAAAAGCCAAGCGCAAGGCTGCCCAGCAGGTGCGCGACACTGCCGTGGAACTGCTCTCGCTGTACGCCAAGCGTGCCGCCCGCCCCGGCCACAAATTCGATTTCAAGCAGCGCGACCTGGAAGCGTTTGCAGAAGGTTTTGGTTTCGAGGAAACCCCGGATCAGATGGCTGCCATCGAGGCCGTGGTCACCGACATGCGCTCGGGCCGCCCGATGGACCGCCTCGTCTGCGGCGACGTAGGCTTCGGCAA
>DBTS01000101.1:2317-18938 GCA_002307175.1 Rhodocyclaceae bacterium UBA1310 | reverse complement strand
GGCTTCGGCAAGACCGAAGTGGCGCTGCGCGCAGCCTTCATCGCCATCGCCGACAGCAAACAGGTGGTGGTGCTGTGCCCCACCACCCTTCTCGCCGAGCAGCACTTCCAGACCTTCTCGGATCGCTTTGCCGACTGGCCGATCAAGATTGTCGAACTCTCGCGTTTCCGCTCTGCCGCCGAGCAGAAGGAAGCGCTGCTGGCGCTTGAAAAGGGCCAGGTCGACATCATCATCGGCACACATCGCCTGCTGCAGAAGGATGTGGTGTTCAAGCGCCTGGGGCTGGTGATCATCGACGAGGAACACCGCTTCGGAGTGCGCCAGAAGGAAGCCCTCAAATCCCTGCGCAGCGAAGTCGACATCCTCACCCTCACCGCCACACCGATCCCGCGCACGCTGGGCATGGCGATGGAAGGGCTGCGCGAATTCTCGGTGATTGCCACCGCACCGCAGAAACGCCTGGCGATCAAGACCTTTGTGCAAAGCTGGAGCAAGGGCATCGTGCGCGAAGCCGTGCTGCGCGAATTCAAGCGCGGCGGGCAGGTGTACTTCCTGCATAACGAAGTCGATACCATCGAGAACATGCGCAACACGCTCACCGAGCTGCTGCCCGAGGCACGCATCGTTGTCGGCCACGGCCAGCTGGGCGAGCGTGAGCTGGAGCGCGTGATGCGCGATTTCACCACGCAACGTGCCAACCTGCTGTTGTGTACAACGATCATCGAGACGGGGATCAACATCCCCACGGCCAACACCATCGTCATCAACCGGGCGGATCGCTTCGGGCTGGCCCAGCTGCACCAGTTGCGTGGCCGCGTAGGCCGTTCGCATCACCAGGCCTATGCCTATCTGCTCACGGATGCCAATGCCAAGCCCAGCAGCAATGCACAGAAGCGCCTGGAAGCCATCACCATGATGGACGAGCTGGGCTCGGGCTTCTATCTGGCGATGCACGATCTGGAAATCCGTGGTGCCGGCGAAGTGCTTGGCGAATCACAATCCGGCGAAATCCAGCAGGTCGGTTTCTCGCTCTATACGGAAATGCTCAAGCGCGCCGTCAAGGCACTACAGTCAGGCAAGGAAGTGAATCTGGCCGAGCCACTGGAAGTGGCCTCGGAAATCAATCTGCATTCCCCGGCGCTGCTGCCGGATGCCTATTGCAGCGACATCCAGGAACGCCTCACTCTCTACAAGCGCATGGCCAACTGCGAGGATGCCGAGGAACTGCAGGGCATCCAGGAAGAGCTGATCGACCGCTTCGGCGAAATGCCGCCGCAGACGCAGGCCCTGATGGAAACCCACCGTCTGCGGATTGCTGCCCGCGCACTGGGCATCATCAAGATCGACGCCAGCGACTCGCGAATCCATCTGCAGTTCGAGCCGAACCCGCCGATTGAGCCGATCACCATCATCAAGCTCATCCAGAGCAACCGCAACTGGAAACTCGCCGGGCAGGACAAGCTGACCATCAACATCACTGCCGCATCCCTGCAGGAACGCGGCAATAAGGTGCGCAATGTACTCAAGCAGCTGGGTGGTAAGTGAGTGGGGCAATTGAGTAAAAGCCCCGGCAAGCACTTAATACGCGCTCGGGAGACACACTCACGAGTATTCGGCACCTGTTAGCGACCCGTTGCGCGATACCATCGGGAACCCCACGGGGTTCTCGTACGGTCTCAGGCCATCACATCCACACTATTGCCAACACTGGATGAACTGGAACTACTGGTGTTCGCCGACTGGGTACTGGATGTGCTGCTGGTCTGGGCCTGAGCTGACTGTGTGGCCTGCTGTTCAAGCCGCGCAATCTGCTCCTCAATCGAAGAGATCTGCGCTTCAAGCAGCTGCACTTCCTGCTGCGAACCACCCGATTTCTCAGCGGACGACAATTCCTTTTCCACGGATGTCAGCTGTTTTTCAAGGCGGCTGATCGTTGCCTGAACGCTGCTCGCCGACGTTGTGCCGGACGAACTGGTAACTGCACTGACGGCGCTGACCATGATAAGACTCCTTTCAATGCGCTATACGGGCTCAGGAATTTTCCAGGATCTATGGCGAAGGCCTTGCCAGAAAAAGGCTGGAGGCTTTTCTGCAGCAGGATCAAGGCTGATTCCCACAACGCCCTTGTGTCTTTAATAACGGCCACTGCCCGCCCCGGCTAAGCGTCACACTTGTTAAACGAATTAAAACTTAACATCATTTTAAGCACCAAAACGTTTTCCGCTTTTCCCACCTGGCGTTCGCTGCGTTTTCGCTATAGCTACCGTCATCCGATCCTAACCCGCTTCAAACCCCTCCACGCTTGCCCGCGCATTCTCCCCGATTGCCGCCACGGCATAGCCACCTTCGAGCACGAAAAGTGTCGGCAACCCCGCCGCACGCAGGCGCCGGCCCAACTGCGTGAAGTCGGCAGTCTGCAGCTTAAACTTGCTGATCGGATCAACTTCGGCAGCATCCAGCCCGAGCGACACCACAAGGGCTTCCGCACCAAACTCCGCAATCCGCCGCAGGGCCACTTCCAGCGCGGCAAACCAGTTGGCCGTTGAGGAGCCCGCCGGCAGGGGCAGATTCAGATTGCAGCCGAACCCGGCACCGGCTCCGGTTTCATCCCCATGCCCAAGGAAGAACGGGTATTCGGTGGCGGGATCACCGTGAATGCTGGCATACAGCACATCGCCACGCTGATAGAAAATCTCCTGCGTGCCATTGCCGTGATGAAAATCCACATCCAGCACCGCTACGCGTGCTGCTCCCCGCTCACGCAGCGCCTGCGCGGCAATCGCCGCATTATTGAGGAAACAATAGCCGCCAAAGAACTCCGGGCCGGCATGATGGCCGGGGGGCCGGGTCAGCACGAAAGCCGAGGATTCGCCCGCCGAGAGCCAGGATGCGGCCGTCGCTGCACAATCTGCCCCGGCACGGGCAGCCTGCCAGGTGCCGGCACACAAAGGCGTGCCCGTATCAAAGGAAAACATGCCGAGCCGGGCCGCAAAGTTCTGTGGTGTGCGATCAACCCGCATGCCCCGGATCGGCCAGACACTCGCGAAAGCATCCCCCTCGTTGCCGCTGCCCTGCCATTCTGCCCAGGCGCCACGCAGAAAATCCACATAGCGCCGTGAATGCACGGCATACAGCACTTCATCGGGGAAAGATTCCGGCGCCTCAATGCGATAGCCGGCCCCGGCCAGAGCCTGCTGCACGAATTCGGCACGTGAGGGCATTTCAAAGCACGGTACCTTGCGCCCACGAAAATATTCAAATTCCGGACAATGTTCCGCCTGATGGGGATTTGCGACCACCCGCATGCCACGCCTGCCTTTCTATCTGGAGGTAAGAAGACATGGTAGGCCTGCGATGAATGGCAGTGCAAATTCATGGATCAAGTCAAGGCGGGCTTTAGTCACGTATAATCCGCCGCTTGCATGAAAGTCCGGAACCCATGACCACGCTCCAGCACGAACTCTCCCGCCGCCGCACATTTGCGATCATCTCCCACCCTGATGCCGGTAAAACCACGCTGACCGAGAAACTCCTCTGGTTCGGCGGTGCCATCCAGGTGGCCGGTGAAGTGCGCGCCCGCAAGGCGGCCCGCTTCGCCACCTCGGACTGGATGGAGATGGAAAAGCAGCGCGGCATTTCTGTGACGTCCTCGGTGATGCAGTTTCCGTATCGTGACGCGATCGTCAATCTGCTCGACACCCCGGGGCACCAGGACTTCTCCGAAGATACCTACCGCACCCTGACCGCTGTCGACTCCGCCGTGATGGTGATCGACTCGGTCAACGGTGTGGAAGCCCAGACGATCAAGCTGCTGAACGTCTGCCGTCTGCGCGACACCCCCATTCTCACCTTCATCAACAAGCTCGACCGCGAAGGCAAGAACCCGGTCGACCTGCTCGATGAAATCGAATCCGTACTGGAGATCAACTGCGCCCCGATGACCTGGCCGATTGGCCAGGGCAAACGCTTCCGTGGCGTGTATCACCTCTACGACGACACCATCTCCTTCTTCGATCCGCAGGCCGAAAAGGGCACCTCCGAGATCATCAAGGGACTGGACAACCCCCGGCTCGACGAACTCCTCGGTGATCAGGCCGAAGAACTGCGCATGGATGTGGAACTGGTACGTGGCGCCTCCCACCCGTTCGACAAGAACGCCTATCTCACAGGCAGGCAGACGCCGGTGTTCTTTGGCTCCGGGATCAACAATTTCGGCGTGCAATCGGTGCTTGATGCCATCGTGGATCTCTCTCCAATGCCGCTCGCCCGACCGTCTGAGAGCCGGGAAGTGAAGCCCGAAGAGCCCAAGTTCTCTGGTTTCATCTTCAAGATCCAGGCCAATATGGACCCCAAGCACCGTGACCGCATTGCCTTCCTGCGCGTCTGTTCGGGCCATTTCGAGCGCGGCATGAAGCTCAAGCAGGTCTCGCAGGGCAAGACACTGGCCGTCAACAACGCCATCACCTTCATGGCGCAGGACCGCAACACCACCGACGAAGCCTGGCCGGGCGACATCATCGGGATTCCCAACCACGGCACGATCCGCCTTGGTGACGCTTTCACCGAAGGCGAAGATCTGAAGTTCACGGGCATCCCCTCTTTCGCCCCGGAACTCTTCCGCCGCGCCCAGATCAAAAACCCGCTGAAGATGAAGCAGCTCCAGAAGGGCCTGCAACAGCTCGCCGAAGAAGGTGCCACCCAGCTCTTCAAGCCGCTCTCAAGCAACGATCTGATCCTCGGTGCAGTCGGGATGCTGCAGTTCGACGTGGTCACCAGCCGCCTTGAGAATGAATACGGTGTGGACGTCGTTTTCGAGCCCTGCTCCTGGGCCACTGCCCGCTGGCTGCGCGGCAAGGATGAAGATATCCGTGCCCTGCTCGACAAGGCCCCCGCCAACATGGCACTCGACGGCGCAGGCGACTACGTCTACCTCGCCCCGAACCGTGTGAATCTGCAGATGGCACAGGAACGCCACCCCAACGTGAAGTTCCTGGAAACCCGCGAGATCTACTAAACAGCTTCAAGACCCAGCCCCGGCCGCGCAAACCTTCCCGTTCCCCTGGAACGCGGAGAGCTTGCGCCGCTGCTGCATTCAGGCCGCAGCGCGATTTCGCCGATTCTCCGGGGTACCGACTGCCTGTGGCTTCACCGGGATCATCAGGGTAAAGATCGAACCCTTGCCCGGTTCGCTTTCGAGCGAAATACGCCCACCCATCATGTGCGCCAGATTGCGCACCAGCGAGAGCCCCAGGCCGGAGCCGCCCTTGTCGCGCTGAATCTTGCCGCCCACTGTGCCGAAT
Organism: Rhodocyclaceae bacterium UBA1310; assembly: GCA_002307175.1. GTDB lineage: Bacteria > Pseudomonadota > Gammaproteobacteria > Burkholderiales > Rhodocyclaceae > Uliginosibacterium. The sequence goes on along the minus strand of DBTS01000101.1, from coordinate 13,638 downwards.
TTCTCGAAGATGGCGTCGAAATCGCCCTTCGCAATCCCACAGCCGGTATCTGAAACCTCCAGACAGACTTCCTCACCAAGACTCTCCACCCTCACCCAGATGCTGCCGGCATCGGTGTACTTGATGGCATTGTTGACGAGATTGTTGATCATCTGCCGCAGGCGCATCGAATCAGCTTCGATGAGGGGCAGCGGGCCATTCCTGCCGAGTTCGAGATGAAACGCCAGATGCTTGGCCGCAGCGTGCGAGCGGTGCACATGCACGACATCCGGCACAAAAGCGTTCAGATCAATCTGCTCCGGATGCAGCAGCATCTTGCCGGATTCGGATTTCGCCACATCCAGCAGATCATTGACCACCCCAAGCAGATGTCGCCCAGAACTCTTGATGGTGGTGGCATGATCGCGCAACGTGGGGTCCTTCAGATCCATTTCAAGCAACTCGGCGAACCCGAGGATACCGTTGAGCGGCGTGCGCAGCTCATGCGACACGTTCGCCAGGAATTCTGTCTTGGCGCGATTGGCATCCTCGGCCTGCTCACGCGCCTCCTCCGACATGCGAAATGACGCTTCCATGCTGTCGGCCATGCGATTCAAGGCCTCCGAGAGCGCACCCATCTCATCATGGCTGCGCACCGGGAAACGGCTACTCATATCACCAGACTCAAACCGCATTATGCCATTCACATACCCGGCAATTTTGCGGCTCATGAAACCTGCTATCCAGAATGCCACGCCGATCACCAGTGCAATCATCAGCAGCGTGGTTGAAGCCAGCGATGTTGTCATCGCACGCATGCGCTGCGCCACAGTATCCAGCATGCTCTGGCGCTCATCGCGGAAAAACCGGTTCTTCTGCTCCAGCATGCCATTGATCTGGCGTGCCGATTCGGTGGCGGCACGATGGAAAGCCTCGACATTCGCCCCGATGGTTACAAAGCCAAAGCCCTGCGGGCTCTGCGCATACTGCCCGGTGTAATACGGAATCGCCGCTGCGGTGGTCAGCTTGTGCAGCCCGGTAAAGTTGATTTCAAAAGAACCTGAGCCACCATGCTCGGTAAGCTGATTCCAGCCCGAGCACTGCGGTGAAAAATTCAGGTAACGGCAATCCAGCCCGAGCATGCCGCGCTGAGTCATCTCAACGGCTGGCCTCAGCTTCAGGGACTGCGCCCGGAAAGGCGGCACGCTGCTTGAGAACTGAGCCCAGGGCAGATGCGAAGCCTGCCACTCGCGGTACAGATCCTCGTCCATCCAGGGTGGCACCTGTTCACCGGTGGCCGAATCGTAGCCCAGGATCATGTAATCACGCGGATGGGCAATCGCGCGGCTCTTGTGATCCCAGATGAAGGCATAATTTCCTTCGCGGGCATCAATGATCGGCGTATAGCGTTGATCAGTGGGCACCACCCGGTCGGTAAACTGGCGGATATGCTCGTGATCGAGCGCCAGCGTCACGTAACCGATGATGTGCCCGTTACGCACCACCGGCGTAGCCCAGCGCACAATCCCCTTGAAGCGTTTGCCGACAGGATTTTCGGTACCAGCATAGGCAGATTTCTCCGGCTCGAAAGCCTCACCGGCTTTTTTCGCCGATTCCGGCGTATACGGCCCGATCACCCGGCTCGGCACATAGGCACCGATCACATCAGACACATAGATTTCGCCGGGCTTCAGGCGCCGGAGCTGCGGCCAGTAGGTTTCGGCCTTCACAAAGGTGTTCTCGCGCCGGCTGATGTCACGCAGCCCGCCCCCCTCCAGGCCACTCCCCTGGCCACCACCCACCTTCACCCGCTCCCGCCCATCCAGCCCGATAAAGCTGATCTCCAGGTAAAGCGGCCGCAGTGAGCGCTCGCCCAGATATTCCGGCGGGCGGGCGCTGAAGGAGCGTGCGTTGTCAGGCAAGGCCTGCTTAGGGTCGGCCTGCGTCAGCGGCGTCGACGCGGCAGCCTCAGGCTCCCAGTGCGTCTGGTCGGCGGAGAGCTTCCAGCGGGCGTGCTGATAATACTCACGCACCTGCCCACGAATGAAATTGCGGTAGACCGCCTCGTCCGGCTCAAGCTGGGCCGCCACACGGATATCGTTGTCGCGGTCGTAGAGAAAACTCGCCAGGGAATGGGCAATATCAGTAGTCAGGCGCTCGATGGCTTCGCGCGAGCGGTCATCAAGCGCGTGAATGGCATCTCCAGTGGCCTTGTTGCCAACTTCGTGGATGGCCACGGCCATATCATCGGCCATATGGGTAGCCCGGCCTCCGAGCGCCTGGGCCAGCCGATCAGCGGCGCTCCATGCCAGCCAGGCCAGCATGATCAAGGGAATCACCTTGATGGCGACGAAGATCAGGACCAGTTTTGCGCGCAACCCGAGAGAGCGGAAACCCATGATTCTCCAGATACAGGCTGAATTGTTGCCAGCAAGTTCCCCTGCATTGCACATGCAGATCGCCCAAAGGCAGAGAAACCCAAGCCCAGCAGGTATAATCGGTGGTCAGAACATCAACCGCATTGAAGAAAGTCCATCATGGAAGCAGAACGCCTGAACGCCGTCAGCAACAAGATCTCCGAACTCCGCGCCAGGGGTCAAGATCTTCGGAGGTATCTTTGACTACGATAACAAAGCTGAAAAACTCGTAGAAGTCAGCAAGCAGCTGGAAGATCCGGCCGTCTGGAACGATCCCAAGCGTGCTCAAGACCTTGGCCGCGAAAAGAAGGAACTCGAGACCATCGTTTATACCCTTGAGGGCATATCCAAAAGCCTCGACGACTGCACCGAATTGTTCGATCTGGCCACCTCCGAAGACGACGAAGACACCTTCGGCGCCGTTGAAACCGATGTGACGGACACCGAAACGCGCGTTGCCCAGCTCGAATTCCGCCGCATGTTCAGCAATCCGATGGACCCGCGCCCGGCCTTCATCGAAATCCAGTCTGGCGTGGGCGGCACGGAAGCCCAGGACTGGGCCCAGATGCTTGAACGCATGTACCTGCGCTATTGCGAACGCAAGGGCTTCCAGGCTGAGTTGATGGAAGAATCTGAAGGCGAAGTGGCGGGCATCAAGGGCTGTACGATCAAGGTCAACGGTGAATACGCCTTTGGCTTCCTGCGCACCGAAACCGGCGTGCACCGCCTGGTGCGCAAGAGCCCGTTCAACGCCAACGACAAGCGGCAGACGAGCTTTGCCTCGGTGTTTGTGTACCCGGAAGTGGATGATTCGATCGAGATCGCAATCAACCCTGCCGACGTGCGCACCGACACCTATCGTGCCTCTGGCGCGGGCGGCCAGCACATCAACAAGACCGACTCCGCTGTGCGTCTCACCCACGTGCCCACCGGCATCGTGGTGCAGTGCCAGAACGACCGCTCGCAGCACCGCAACCGCGATGAAGCGTGGCAGATGCTGCGCGCCCGCCTGTATGAGCTGGAACTGCGCAAGCGCATGGCCGAGCAGCAGAAGCTGGAGGAATCGAAGAGCGACATCGGCTGGGGTCACCAGATCCGCTCCTACGTGCTCGATTCGGGCCGTATCAAGGATCTGCGCACCAACTACGAAGTCGGTAACACCCAAGCCGTGCTCGACGGCGATCTGGATGCCTTCATCGAAGCCAGCCTGAAACAGGGCGTATAAAGGGCGTGCAACAATCCATGCAGAGCGGAATGAGCGCAACGCCCGGCACAGCCGGGTGTGAGGTGATCGGCATCGACCACATTTATGTGGCGGTGTCCGATCTCGCCCGCGCCGAAGCCTTTTACGACAAGGTCTTTGGCGTACTGGGCTTTCGCAGGAAGCATTTCGCGCTGGCAGGCGAGCCTCACGTGCAGTACTTCAACCGGCATTTCGGTTATGTGCTGCGCCCGGCGCGCAGCTCCGCCCTGCATGATCCCTACACCCCCGGCCTGCACCATCTGTGCCTGCGGGTGGCCACCGCTGCCGAAGTGGAGTACGCGGCCTCGCGCCTGCAGTTGCTCGGCATCGCTGCCAGCACTGCACGTGTCTACCCCGAATACGCAGCGGATTACGTGGCCACCTTCTTTACCGACCCGGATGGCCTGCGCCTTGAAATCACCAATTTCCGGCTTGAACGCCGGGAACGTCATGACCACTGGGACAGCCTGGCGGATACCACGCTGACCACCCTGCCACCAGGCCCGGAAAGCTCTGCCTGATGACCGAACTGCCTGAATTTGACCTCGCCGGGTTTCTCATACCCGGCGTCATGCCTGATGAAGTACCGGCCCTGTGGTCGCTGCTGCGCTCACGCGAGCTGATCAACACCTTCATCACGCTGTTTCGTGGCGGTGAAGAGGAAGTCTTCATCCGCCTGCACGTGCTGCGCGAAATCGGCGGCCGTGCGGATCACCCGCGCTGGCAGCCTGAAGAACTGCGCCGCCACTTCAGCTACATCGACCCGATCAAGCTCGAAACCGTGCTTGGCCGCCTGCGTGGCAACAACCTGCTGGTCTACGGCGAGGACGGGGCCTACCAGTTCTCCGACAGCGGGCGCAACGCCGTGGCGGCCATGGCCATGCTGCTGCGCTTTGGCGAAAACGAGGATGCCGAACTGGGCTTCCTCACCACCCAGCTTGCCGGCATGCAATCCACCGGCACACTGACGCCGGAACTGCTGCAGCATCTGCTCGCCAAGCTCAACGCACTCACCGCCTCTTTCGAAGAGGCCATCGCCTCGGGCTCCGAATTCCGCATCGTGGCCGCACGCGCCCACCTTTCGGGGAACGTGCGCTGGCTTGAAAAAGGCACGGAAATCCTGCGCAACCTCCTCGCCGATGAAGAGGTCAGCAACGAAACCAGCCAGGTGGCACTGGCCATCGGCCTCGCGCAAAGCCGTCTGGCCCGTGTGGATGCCGCCTTCCAGCGGGCACTCAACAAGATCGAGTCGCAGCGCGTCACGCTCGGCGCCTCCGGCGTTTCCTCCTCGGATGCCGTGGCCTGGCTGCGCAGCCTCGATGTGCCGCGCATTGCCGCACTGGCCGTGGGCGCGCTTGGCGCCGGGCCGCAGACACAGTTCCTCGCCGGTGGTCACGAACTGCTGGACCGCGCCGAATCAACACTCTCCGAGGAAGTCCGGCAGATGGAGGCTGACAGTGCCCTGCCGCCGGAATCCGAGGTTCCCACTGACGAGGCACCGCCTTCGGAAGACCTCAGCCTGCTCGTGCGGCTCACCGAGCGCCTGTCGAACATTCCCTCGGGTGCTCCTGTCCAGAAGCTCGTACTCGGCGGCGGCTTTGGCCCGGCGAGTTATCGTCTGTCACTGCTTGCGCTGCTGGGCAATGAAGAAGCCCAGGCCGAAGGGCCGGTGGCAGACCTCACCCAGATGCCCTATGACCTGCAGCTCGAAGACTATCAGGTGGTCGTGATGGAAGACGAAATCTCGCACATTTCTGCGGGCAGCGTCGTCTATCGCGATCTCCATACCAAGCAAGGCAAAGAATGAATCAAGACATCACAGCCCTGATCGCGCGCCTCATGGCGCATCGCTGGCTGCCACGCTCTGACGCGCAGGTGCGCCGCGCACTCATTGACGAAGCCTTCCGTGCCGAACTCGAAAACCGGCTCGCCTCGGTCGGCCTGCAATTGCTCGACAACCCCTTTGCCGCCCACGTTGCCATCGGGCTGCAGGAGGATGTCACCGACGCCGTTTTCGGCGGGCGCGATTACCAGCCCAGCACCATGGGCCTCACGCGTGACGAAATCGCCCTGCTCATCGTGATCTGGGCGCTCATCATCCTGCCCAAGCGCGAACGCCAGCTCGGCCGCAAAAGCGTGGAAGACGACGGCCAGAACGACATGTTCGGACAAGACAAGCCCATCGTACACGGCGACGAAGTCTCCAGCGCCATTCTCGAAGCCTCACTGCTTGCCGACTTTGGCGCACAGTTGGGCGGCAAGACGAAAATCCGCAATTTCGCGCTGGGCAAACTCGCCCGCCTGGGCTTTATCGAACGCCGTGCCGGCTACATCCACGAAGGTCCTCTGCTCGACGTGCTGCTCGACTACCGCGTGCTCGCCGACCGCATCATCAACGGCACGCTGGCCGATGTGCTCGCCGCAGCCGGCCGCAACGTGCCGCAGATGATTGAAGAAGAAGATCTCGACGAACTCGACGAAGATGTCGATACCGCCGCCGATCACTAAATAAGACAGGAAGCTTTGACCAGATGTTCCATATCCGCAACATTGAACTCGTGCACTGGGATTTCTGGCGGCGCTTCACGCTGCCGCTGGATGCGCAGATCATCACCATTGTCGGCCCGAATGGCTCGGGCAAGACAACCTTGCTGGATGCCCTGCGCACCCTGTTCGCCCTGCGCTGCTCGGGTAAACGCGATTTCCGCCGCTACGTGCGCCGTGCCAACGCCGGCTTTGCGTGGATACGCTCAATAATCTCCAACGAACCCGGCGCCACCGGCAAACGCCCTTTCTTCCCCTGCCTCAAGGACGAGGTGACGCTGGCCTGCCGTATCAAGCGCGCCGGGGGCGACTGGACACGCGAATACTGCATCGAGGATGGAGTGGTCAGCGTCGAGCAGCTTGAAGCCTCGGCCGAGTTCGTCGGCCTGCGCGACTACCAGCAGCGCCTGGCTTACGCCGGGCTCACGCCGGCCATCACCAAGGTGCTCTCGCTCGAACAGGGTGACACTGACAAGCTGTGCGAATACTCGCCGCGCGCCCTGCTCGATCTGGTGTTCGACGTGTTTGGCGACAAGGAAGTGCTCGACAACTACCAGGCCGCCCGCGAGGAGCAGAAAACCGCGCAGCGCGAACTCGAAAGCCTGGCACTTGATCTGGAACGCCTCAAGGCCCAGGTGGAAAGCCGCAGCCTGGAGGCCGAGCGCTTCCTGGAATGGCGCGATCTGCATGCCGAGGCCGTGGGGCTCGAAGCCGAGGCCATCCCGCGCCTGGAAATCAGCGAACTGCAGAAGGATGCTGCTGACTGGCACAACCGCCTGCAGCGCGCCCGCACCGATATCCTCGAAGCCATCCAGGTACGCCAGCAGTCTGAAGAACGCGTGGCGGCCCTGGCCACTGAAAAAACCCAGGCCGAAGTCTGGCAGACCGAAGCCAAGGCACGCCACAAGGAGGCCGAAAGCCTCTGGCTCTCTGCCCGCGATGCCATGCGCGATGTGGAGCGCAAGCTCGCTGAGCGCACCGCACTGCGCGAACGCGTCGCCACCGAGCATGGCGAAGCGGCCCTTGATTCCGAAGCTGCCGCCACCCAGGCGTATGGCGATTGGCAGGCCGCCCGCGCCAAGGTGCGCGAGCTCACCGCCCGCTTCGAAGAGGTCACCTCCCAGCTGCGCGAAGCCCAGGGCGCCAAATCCGCCCCGCAGGATCAGGAAGTGCAGCGCTTCCGCGCCGCGCTGGAAGCCGAAGGCATCCCGCACAAGCTCCTCGCCGAGATTACCGAAGTTACCGACGAAAGCTGGCAGGGCGCACTGGAAGCCATCCTGCGCCCGTATCGCTCGCTCGTGCTGCTCGAAAACGAGAGCGACCGCCACGCTGCCTGGGCGCTTGGCGAGCGCGAACGCTTCCGCCACTTCATCGTGTCGGATCGCACCCCAAGCCCGGACGCCAAGCCCGGCAGCCTGCTGGAAGTCGTGAATTTCGCTGGCGACCCGCCACAATGGCTGGCCGAGCTGCTCAACCGCATCCGTCGCGTGGATAACGCCGCCACTGCGGCCAAGCTACCCCGCGAGCAGGACTGGATCACCCGCGAGGGCTACCACCGCGAGCGCCGTGGCGCCCGCCATCTGGGCGTGCCGCACGATTTCTGGTTTGGCGAAATGGCCCGTACGGCCCGCCTGGAAGGTTTACAGAAGGAAGTCTCGGAACTCGACAAGCAGCTTGCCTGGGCCCGCAAGAAGCAGGACGAAGTCGAATCCCTGATGCAGTCTGCCCGCGAAAAGCTGCTCGGTATGCAGGCCGCCGAACTTCTGCTCACGCGTGCCGCCGAATTTGAAGCTGCCGAGCAGGACAAACAGCAACTCACGCTCGCCCTGCAGCGCGCCGAACAGGGCCTTGAAGCCGCCCGTGCCGATGTGGACCGCTCCAAGGAACGCCTCTCCGGCATCGCCATCGAAACCGACCGGCGCAACCGTGACCTGGCCACCGCCCGCGAAGCACTCAACCGCATCACCACCGAATCGCGCCCGCAGCGTACCGAGCAGGCCACCCGCCTCCTCAAGCTGCGAGCCAAACGGCGCGGCATGCCCCGCGACTGGCTGGATGCCGCAAGCCTCGTCAGCCTCGCCGAGCACTACGGCGGGCTGGCCGGCGCCCGCAACGAGCTTTCGCGCCTGAAGAAACGCCTCACCGAAAACGAATGGCCGCAGGATGAAAGCGTGCTCATCGTGAAGGAAAAACTCGCGCTCGAACTTAACCAGCGCCAGGGCGACTTCAATCAGCGCATGGCCTACTCCGAGCGCACCAAGACGATGGTGAACGAAGCCCGCGCCGCCTACATTGCGCGCCTGCGTGCCACTGTGCGGCAATACGGCAAGAACCTGCGCGCACTCGGCGAACTGGCCGGCATCAACGTGGAATGCCCGATGCCCATGCTCGATAACGAAGACACTACACTGGCCGGTGCCGGCCTGGAAGTGGTCTTCGATTTCGACCAGAAGGGGGCACAAAGCCTCAACGATGGCGAGGCCTCCGGCGGCCAGCAGGTCATGAAATCGCTGATCCTGCTGATCGGCCTGCTCATGGACGATGCCCGACCGGGTGGGTTTGTTTTCATCGACGAGCCTTTCGCCCACCTCGACGTGGCCAACATCGACCGCGTCGGCGCCTTCCTGCGCGCCACACGGGCCCAGTATCTGATCACCACACCGGTCACGCACAACGCCAATGTGTTCCAGCCGGCGCAGCTGACGCTGGTCACACGCAAGAAGAAACCATCGGACACTTGGGCACCTCCGATCGGAGTGCTGCGCCGTCAGATAGACTGAACGCCGTTTGGGAAGTGAAGACAACAGGGCTCTTGAAGCCCTGTTTTTTCACCCGGCACGGGAATTTGATCCCGGTGTTGCTGCGAAGGGGATAGTCAGTGACTCCAGCGTCCTGAAGGCAGATTTGCCCCCTGTGCCACCGCTGAAAACAGGTGCCCGTCAGGCGGACAGTGCCTCAGACAGTGAATCTCCCGGCAGGAATAATCACGCCGACATGCGTGTCCGATTGTTACTTTGTGCAGATGGGCTTTAGGGCGGCATAAAGATTGTCGTGACCACGCCGTTAGAGATTCGGAACCCGTTGAAATTCTGATCCAGGCCAGATCCATGAGCACAGAGCATGCACTGCTGCATCTCCTCAAAAAGCTTCAGTCACTGGAAGCCTCGCGTGATCGCTTGAAAATCGCCGAATCGGTTGTCATTGCCGCGCTGGAGATTCTTGAAGCGAAATTTGCGATCCTGCATGGCTTTCGTGCCACCGCCGAAGGCTATGGCGCAACACCGCTGGCATGGGCGGTTTCCCCCACCGAATCTGCCACCACCAACCTCGACCATCTCGATTTCGAAGAATCCCACCTTGATGCCCAGCCCATCTTCGAGCAGGCCATCCTGACCCCCGAAGGCTATGCCTGCGAAGATATCGACGGCCACCATGTGCTGGCTTTCTCGATTGGGCCCTTTGGCGCCCCCGTGGCAATGGTCGAAGTGCACTGCGACGAACCTCCCAACCCGGCCCTGCGTAGCTGCGTGCACGAACTCCTGAGCATCTATTCCGAACACCTCGGCCTGCTCGACTACGCCGAACTCGACACCCTCACCCGGCTGCATAACCGCAAAACCTTCGACGAGAATTTTGACCGCTTCATCGGCCTGGCTGAACAGGCGCGTATCCGTGAAGAGGAAGGCAGCGGCCAGAACGCCTCGGATGGCCGCTTCTGCTGGCTCGGCGTGGTGGATATCGATAAATTCAAGCGCATCAACGACAACTTCGGCCACCTTTTTGGCGACGAAGTACTGATCCGCATCGCCGACCTCATGAAGAAGAGCTTCCGCAGCAACGACAAGCTCTTCCGCTTCGGTGGCGAAGAATTCGTTGTGCTGCTGCGTTTTGTGACGGCGGAACACGCCATCATGATCTTCGAGCGTTTCCGCATCGCCGTTGAACAGCACGAATTCCCGCAGGTCGGGCAGGTCACCTGCTCACTGGGCTACGTGCAGATTGATCCGGTACTCACGCCCGGCGAAATCCTCAGCCGCGCCGACGAAGCCCTCTACTACTGCAAGGCCAATGGCCGCAACCAGATCCAGCGCTACGAAACGCTGGTGGAGAAGGGTCTCATCGCGCCGCCGGTGGCTGCCGAAGTCAATCACGCCGATGTACAGGCCGATATCGACGCCCTCTTCGATTAAAAATCGCCAGAGGAACGGTAGCACCAGCACCAAAACGGGGAATTTTCGCCTTTTGCGGCCTGTTTTCTGCGGTTTTTTCCTTGCGTATCACTGACATGATGTGACACCGCCGCCGCGATCAGTCAAAATAGCGGTTTTACGGCTGTGCCCGGCTGCGGGCCACTATCCCGGTAATCGCCACCATGTCAGAAGAAACCCAAGTTACAGACACCAACCAGCTGATTGCGGAACGCCGCGCCAAGCTCGCCGAATGGCGTACCACTGGCAAAGCCTATCCTAACGATTTTCGTCGCGAACACTTTGCCGGCAAACTGCACGCCGGATTCGACGAAAAAACGACTGAAGACCTCGAAGCCAATCCGGTCCCCGTCGTCGTGGCAGGCCGCATCATGCTCAAACGTGTCATGGGCAAGGCAAGCTTCCTCACGATCCAGGACATGTCCGGCCGCATCCAGCTGTACGTGACCCGCGATTCCGTCGGCGAAGAACTCTACGCCTCGTTCAAGACCTGGGATATCGGCGACATCGTCGGCACCACCGGCAATCTGTTCAAGACCAAGTCTGGCGAACTCTCCGTGCACTCCAGCACGATCCGCCTGCTCTCCAAGTGCCTGCGCCCGCTGCCCGACAAGTTCCACGGCATGGCCGACGTGGAAACCCGCTATCGCCAGCGCCATCTCGACCTGATCACCGACGACGCCTCGCGCAAGACCTTCGTCACGCGTAGCAAGCTGATCTCCGCGATCCGTCGCTATATGGACGAACACGGCTTCCTCGAAGTCGAAACCCCGATGATGCACCCCATCCCCGGCGGCGCTTCGGCCAAGCCCTTCGTCACCCACCACAACGCCCTGGATCAGGACATGTACCTGCGCATCGCGCCGGAACTGTATCTGAAGCGCCTCGTGGTCGGCGGCATGGAAAAGGTCTACGAGATCAACCGCAACT
>DBTS01000101.1:0-2060 GCA_002307175.1 Rhodocyclaceae bacterium UBA1310 | reverse complement strand
CAACCGCAACTTCCGCAACGAAGGGCTCTCCCCGCGTCACAACCCCGAATTCACGATGATCGAATTCTATGACGCGTATGCCGACTACAACACCCTGATGGATTTCGTCGAAAGCCTCCTGCGCTACTCCGCACGCGAAGCCACCGGTGCCGAAACCTTCATCTACCAGGGCCGTGAGCTGGATCTCTCGAAGCCTTTCGACCGCCTCACCGTCGTCCAGGCCATCCGCAAGTACTGCCCGCAATACAGCGAAGAGCAGCTCAACGATGAAGCCTGGGTGCGCACCCAGCTCGAAACCCGCAAAGCCATGCCCAAGGGCACGCCGGGTATCGGCGCAATGCAGCTCGCCTTCTTTGAAGAAACCACCGAAACCCAGCTCTGGAACCCCACCTTCATCATCGACTACCCGGTGGAAGTCTCCCCGCTGGCCCGTGCTTCGGATGCCAATCCGCAGATCACGGAACGCTTCGAACTCTTCATCGTTGGCCGCGAACACGCCAACGCCTTCTCCGAGCTCAACGACCCCGAAGATCAGGCCCAGCGCTTCCTCTCCCAGGCCAAGGCCAAGGATGCCGGCGATGACGAAGCCATGTACTACGACGCTGACTACATCCGTACCCTCGAAACCGGCCTGCCCCCCACCGGCGGCTGCGGCATCGGGATCGACCGCCTCGTGATGCTCCTCACCGACAGCCCCGCGATCCGCGATGTGATTCTTTTCCCGCAGATGCGCCCGGAATAAGCAGGCAAACCATTGCAGCACCCGGCCCGGCATCCTCCGATGCCGGGCTTTTTATCAACGGCGAGCAGTCCTGTCACAACAGCATGGCACGCCGTTTTGTTTCTGAGCCAACACAGGAGTTCATCATGCGCACCAAACCCGAAGAACAACTCGCTTCCTTTCGAGCCCAGCAGTAAACGACGCCGCGGTTTCCCCTCCGAAACCCAGGTCCGTAAAGGCTTCCGCTATGTCCATGGCGACAAGGAACTGCTCGAAAAACTTGGTCGCAACGACCCCTGCCCCTGTGGCTCCGGGAAGTGCTTTCAAGCGCTGCTGCCTCGCGAAAGGAGGCTTTCGATGGCAGCCAGCGTGACGACTATTATCGTTGATTCATAGCAAAAGGCGCTCCGGCGCCTTTTGCGACGGTGCCAAAAATACACACAGAATCAACGACCACCGGTAAACTTAATCATCGCAGCCTGGCTGCACTTTTTTTATCCGTCCCACCATGACCGACACACTCAACAAGCCGCTTCCGCAACTGGTTACCCGCATCGAGCAGGAAGCCATCGTCCAGGGCAGTGAAATCCTCAAGATCGACCATTTCCTGAACCACCGCATCGAACCCGCGTTCATGCAGATCATGGCCCACGAAATCGCCGAACGCCTGCGCCCCTTCAAGCCCGAAATGATCCTCACCGCCGAAGCCAGCGGCATCGCCCCCGGCCTCATGGTTGCCCTTGAACTGAACATCCCCATGGTGTTCGGCAAGAAGTATCACCCCGAAGTCGAAACCCCCATGCTCTCCCGCCTGATCTCTTCGCCCACCAAGGGCGGCCAGGTACGCATGGTCGTCAGCCAGCGCTACCTCACCGCCGGCCAGCGCATCGCCATCGTTGACGACTTCCTCTCCAACGGCCGCACCGCGCTCGCCCTCGTGGAAATCGCCCGAGAAGCCGGCTGCGAACCCATCGCCGCAGCCTTCCTCGTCGAAAAGTGCTTCAAGAACGGCCACGCACTGATGAAGGAAGCCGGCGTGCCCGTCATCACCCTGGCCCAGGTCGAAAAGCTCGAAAACGGCAAGGCCCTGCTCAAGCAGCCCTGATCGCTGCATCGCAAAAGCAGCCACTGCCGTGCCAGAAGCACGGCAGTCACCTGAATCCACACAGTTTTGCAGCACCCCGGCTGAAAACCCGCATGAAACAAGGCGGCAGCCGAAAGTTTTTTGCAAAAGCCTTGGCAAATCGGGGCCAACCCCATATAATGCGTGGCTCGCGGAGAGGTGGCAGAGTGGTCGAATGTACCTGACTCGAAATCAGGCGTAGGTGTAAGCCTACCG
>DBTS01000138.1 GCA_002307175.1 Rhodocyclaceae bacterium UBA1310 | reverse complement strand
ACCTCAAGTCCGACAGACTCCTAGCGCGTGCCTGGCACCCCCTGAGTGATACCGGCCAACAACTGTTCCGCGTTATTCGATGCGGATCGCGGGCAGGGCGGTCGGGGTCAGCACCGGGCGGGTGGCCGGGCCGTTGATCAAGCTCCATAGCGAGGCCTGCTCCTCGTACTGGCTGGCAGCCGGCATGCAATCGACGGGCTGGATGATCCTGTAGCCATACTGTGCGGCTGCCGTCGCGGTGTGCAGCACAGCGCCAGCCGCAGTGGTGCCGCAAACGATCACGGTCTTGATGCCTTTGGCCTTGAGCAGTTCATCAAGCTGGGTACCGAAGAATTTGTTGACGCTGGCTTTGACGATGGGCTCGTCATCCCTGGGCGCCACCGGCTTGAGCATGGTCTCCCGCGTGCCATTCCGGGTATTGCTGTAGAACACCGGCAGATGCGCCTCCCGCGCACGTGCCAGGAAGGTGGCAATGCCCGGCACCGCTTCCACACAGCGGGGGCGAGCCGTCGGGTTGCAGGTGGCTTCCTCGATATCCAGCAGCAGAAGTGCAGTGTCAGCCGCCTTCACGGTAACCCCGGTCAGGATGGGGGCAGGGGGCGCCTTGACCTGGGACCACTCCTCAACAATATTCGCTGCCAGTGCCGATTGTGCGGCCAGCACCAGAGCACAGGCAACCACGGGGTATTGCAGGCGCATGACTGTCTCCCTCATCAAAGCGCGCACGCCGCGCATGTGGCTATCATCTGCGAGGGGCGGTGGCGGGTCAAGCAGCCTGTTTTCGGTTGCCGCTCAGCAATGCTCCGAATAGCGGCGATCGGTTGCGTTGCGGCGCTTTTCTGTCCAGAAGTCCCCCATATGTGCGTCATGTGGCTGGCGCAAGGCGCTGTCCAGCCAGCGGATCTCGTCGGCCAGATTGCGGCAGAGCTGGTCGTGCGCCGCCCGCTCGGCGTTGCGCCGCGCCTCATTGCCCTGATCACTCACGGCAAGCGCCCGCTCTCTGGCCTGTGCCTGTGCCTGTGCCTGCGCCTGCTCCAGCTCAGCCAACTGCTGCTGATACGGTTTATCCGGGGCAATTCCTGCACTTGTCACCGCAGGCGCCATGCGCGTGGCCTGCCCGGCGTTATCGCACTGCTGCCCGGGCTTGTCGGTATACGCCGTGTGCCCGTTGTGCTGGCACTTGTAGAGCCCACCGGGAGCAGGCTCCGCAGCCAGCACGGCAGATTGCTGGGGCGCTGGCAGCTCTTCCTGTTGTGGCGGATCGGCGGACGGCACTTGCTGCACCAGCGGAGCAGGGGGCGCCACATCGGCAACCGGCGCAACAGGCCGGTTGAGATATTCCATGCCAAGCCAGAAGCCCACGGGAACTGCAATTGCCAGAAAGATGGCAGCAAACCGACCGTCTTTTTTATTCATTCTGAAAAACCGGAGTACAATTTTCTGGCTAGCCCTGCGAACCTCCCGCTCCGCAGGCGCCAGCCCTGATTATGTAGCAAGAATACTTTACGCAGAGCTGCATGAACAGGAAATCTCTGGCACATTGCGCCAGAATTGCAGTGCGGGAAAGCGGGCATGGCAGCGAAATATCGCAATGCGGCGCCTCAATTTCCTCGATGGGAGAGAATATGCCACCAGCCAGCCATTACCCCCTGGAAGGCGGATGCGCCTGCGGCGCGGTGCGTTATCGCCTTGAGACTTCCCCGCTGTTTGTAAGCTGTTGCCACTGCCATTGGTGTCAGCGGGAATCGGGGGCGTCTTTTGCGCTCAATGCGCTCATCGAATCTGATCAGGTCACAAGCCTGGAGCGGGAACCGGAGCTTGTGCGCACCCCCTCGGCGAGCGGCAAGGGGCAGATCATTGCGCGCTGCCCGGTCTGCCATGTCGCGGTGTGGAGTCACTACGCCGGCAGTGGGCCATTCGTGAAATTCATCCGTGTAGGCACCCTCGACCAGCCCGATCTTCTACCCCCGGACATCCACATCTACACGGCGTCGAAACAGCCCTGGGTCGTGCTGCCCGAAGGCGTTCCGGCCGTACCGGAGTATTACGACATGCAGCACTACTGGCCCGCCGAGAGCCTGGCGCGGGCCGCGCTTCTGCGGCCGCGCATCCGGGCATACACCGAAACCAGCGGCGAAATCTCCAGCAAAAAGGCCCCAGAGTCCCCCCAGGGCTGAGCCGCAGACAGGCTTTGCCGAACCACCAAGGCCCTGCCAGCGCGCCTGCGCAAAAGGGAAGGGCGGCCCCTCGGGGCAGGCATGGCCGTGTCCATAGGTGCACAATGGCTCAAGCACTATTGCCAATCAGCCGATGCTGCATGTGCCCGACCCCGGTGCACCTGCCGGGGGAAGCACTGCCTGATGAGAAGGGCACTGACAACACTGGAGCCACCATGGCGATTCCATTCTGCCCCCCCCTGTATTCGCACACTTCGGCCACCGCCGAGGAAGGCCCCAACCAGCCCGAAGCCGCCGCAGGCAGCACAAAACCGCGCACGCAGGCCGCCGGCAAAAAAAGCCCGCACGGCTTCTTCGGCCACCCCCTGACACGGCGCGGCGCCATCCCGCGCAGCAAACGGCGGCGCTACATCACCAGCGTAAAGGTGGCTGCGGGCGGGCGGTTTGTCTGAGATGCTCTATTCACGATCAGAAAGTCGTCCAGCTTGCGCTAGGCCAAGCTGCGTTGAATGGCAGTTTTCGACCCAAAGGCGACGATCAGATTTTAGTAAAGCGGACTTTCAACGTCTGAGTTCAGGGGTGAGCTTCCCCCGAAATTTCGTC